>CARUPR010000017.1 GCA_949077035.1 uncultured Eubacteriales bacterium | reverse complement strand
ACCACCACCATTAAACTTTACAGTATATGTATTGGGTTTCCATTGTGCGGTAAATGTTACAACTACATTATTCCCAGACTCAGGCCTATAATCTCCCAAATCTTTAACCAAATATGTAGTTCTTGTCAAAAGCTCCCCAGTTGTTCCATTTATCCATCCTTCTAATGTATATCCAGTTTTATTTAATTCAGGGTAATCTTCATCACCTTCTTGTGGTAAAGGTATTAAGTCATCATATTTGGCATATCTTGTAGCAATACTTGAATTTCCATTTTTAAAATTTATCTGATATGCCTCTTTTTCCCAAACTGCTTTAATAGTCATATAATATGAGCCCAAAATATTCCATGCATTTGTAGAAAATGAACCATCAATCCCAACTGTTACTCCATCAGTTGTCTTTCCAGCTTCATATATTTTATCTGAATCTATACATTTCCATCCTGCAAAATAATGCCCTGTCTTTTTTAAAGTTGAAGTTGGATAATAAGAAAAAGATTGGTCATATTCTATATCAAAACTATCTACGCCTCCAACAATAAGCTCTCCATCAAAAGTTACTCTGTATTTTGTAGGTCTCCACTGAGCAACAAAGGTTAAAACAGCATTGTCAGTACTAGTCAAATTGTTTACCGATTGCCCATTAGTATATGTCACTCCATTGTATTTCCAGCCTGTAAAAATATATCCGGTTTTAGAAAAAGCATTTGACCTAAGATTTTGTGCGGTGTCATATCTAAAGTCTTGGTCAGCCATAGACCCAGTTCCCCCGTTGCCATCAAAATGAACTTTATATGAAATCTTATCCCAATGTACATAAAAGTTTTGACCACCCGCATGCTCTTTTATTACCCCAGCTGAATCAATTCTTGTTCCGCCACTTGCTGCTGTATACCAACCTAAGAACTTGTATCCAGTGCGAGTTGGAGTTGGAGTATTATATGAATTGTAATAGTCAGTATTTCTTGTTACACTGCTTGCGCTTCCAATCTTACCACCATTTGCGTCATATGTATCGGTATAAGATACTGGACAAAATTTGACTGTTTTATCTTTTTGTGTATTTTTATCATATTTCCATGTGCCATTATGAACTTCCAAATAACCTGACCCATCAGCACCACCAACAATTTCATATGTAAATCCTGCTGTGCATGAAACACTGACACTAAAGCTGTATTCCATACCTCTTGGAAGTGCACATACATTTGCCAATAAATATGCTGAAGCAACAGCCTGCCCACTATTAACATTTTTATATCCACAACTCGAAACAGTCGTTTTATCAGTTGCGCCATAAACTTTGCCTTTTGTCACTGTTATATCCACACTTCCAACATTTATTGATTTAGAAGTATTCCCAGGGCTTGTATAAGAAATATTATCGCCCCTCTTTGTTGAATAACCAGATTTTTCATAAACTTCAGATGTTGCTACTATATTTTCATTATGATACCAAGCATGAGCCACATAATCGTTGTTATTAAAAAAACAAACAAATAAACCGGTTGTTATTAAAATCAGACATGAAATAATAATTGTAAACAAGATATAATTTATTTTTTCATGTTTCATTTTTCCTCCTAAAAAGAGCTAAAACAATGCTAGTAAAAATATATAATATATTTTACCCCCCCCCGCAAAAAGTCAAGCAAATTTACTGCTGTTTTAAATAAGTGTGCAAATTTTGAAATATCAAATATAATTTTGTCATATTTTGTAAAATATTGTATTTTTTATCTTCCTTTTTTATCTTAAAATAAGCACGACAATAAAAAAATGCATATTGATTTCTTAAATTTTTTGTAATTTTTTTTAAAAAAAGTCATGTTTTAATAGAAGATGCAAATGACAAATAAAAGCTTACTACCTAAGAAAGACTTATCAAAAGAACTTTAAACATAAAAATAATTAAAATCGGAAAAAATATCCGATTTTATTTTATTTATTGCAATAAAATTGATATAATAATTTAAAGGAGTTTTTATGGACAAATTATCGAATAATATAAACAGTAAGGAAATTTTTGATTTCTGTGAAGGTTATAAAGATTTTATATCTCAAAACAAGACCGAACGCGAATGTGTAATCTCTATCAGAGAGATGGCAAAAAAAGAGGGCTATCAAGATTTAAAGGAAATTATAAAGTCTGGCTCTATGCTTAAAGCTGGCGATAAAATTTATGCAACAAATCTTGACAAATGCATCTTTCTTTTCAAGATTGGCAATAGACCAATTTCTGATGGTATGAGAATTTTAGGCGCTCATATTGACAGTCCAAGACTTGACCTAAAACCAAACCCTCTATATGAAGAAAGTGCTTCAAAAATTGCACTTCTCGACACGCATTATTATGGAGGCATAAAACACTATCAATGGACAGCTCTTCCTCTTGCCATTCATGGCATTGTTTGCAAAAAAGATGGTTCAACCATACATCTAAATATAGGTGAAAAAGAACAAGACCCTGTATTTTGTATAACAGACCTCCTACCACATCTTGATAGAAACAGGTCAAAAGCTGCAGAAGACAAAATTGTGGGAGAAAACCTTAATGTCATAATTGGTGGCATCCCTGCAGACAGCAAAAACGATGAGTATGATGCCAAAATTTTGCATCTTCTTAAAGACTATTCAATAAAAAAATCTTCACTTGTAAAGGAAAATATTTTAAACATCTTAAAAGATTATAATATAGACCCAGAAGATTTTATCTCAGCAGAAATTGAAATTGTCCCTGCAGGAAGGGCTCGCGATATGGGGCTTGACCGCAGCTTCGTGCTTGGATACGGCCAAGATGACAGAATTTGTGCTTACACCTCTCTTAAGGCAATATTTGACGCTAAAACAGATGATTACACCATTGCCGGAATGTTTGTCGATAAAGAAGAGGTAGGCTCTCAAGGTGCAAGTGGTATGCAAAGCCTTTTCTTTGAAGATATGATTGCAGAAATTGCTGCACTTATTGGCGAAACTTCCCCTCTCGCCCTGAGAAGAGCATTAAGAAACTCTTATATGCTTTCAAGCGATGTTACAGCAGGCTTTGACCCTAACTATGCCGCAGCATTTGATGTAAACAATGACGCCTATCTCGGCAGAGGAATATCTTTCAATAAATATACCGGCTCTCGTGGAAAAAGCGGAGCAAATGATGCAAGCCCAGAATATATCGCAAAACTTCGCGACCTGCTTGATAAAGAAGGTATAAAATATCAACTTACCGAAATGGGAAAGATAGACCAAGGCGGAGGCGGAACAATAGCCTATATCACCGCAAATTATGGCATGAACGTAATAGATTGCGGCTGCCCTCTTCTAAATATGCACGCACCATGGGAAATTTCTTCAAAGGCAGATATTTATGAAGCTTACAAATGTTATAAGGCATTCCTCACCCTAAAATCAGAATAAGAAATATTTACTCGGGATTCCCTCTCGTTCCAAAAAAAGACCTAAACATTAGGTCTTTTTTTCACTGATTTATTTAAAGTAAAATAAGTTAATATAAAACATAAATTTAAATTAATATTGACAAAATTGCCTTTATGAAATATAATATAGGAAAATAGGAGTTATGTATGAAAATTTTAAAGTATGGAAAATTCTTAAACAGCAGTCCTAATTATGGTGCTTATGATTGGGATTATATGCCTATTGGAATGCAAAGTGCTATAAATCACTCTAATCAGTTAAACTACAAGTCTGCACATAATGAATATTATTATAAAGATGAAAATGATAGAATTCATATTGTTAAAGATGCAAAACCGATTCTCAAACTATTTGCTTTAATAAGAATAAGAAATCCACGTAAAATAGTAGGCTATGTTGATTCATCTATTATTGATGAGTCTAAAAATGAAATGGAAATCCAATAAAAAAAGACCTAATCATTTAGGTCGTTTTTTAGAAACGCAAGATAGAAATTAACAACGTAGAGCTTTCTTACTTAACAACATCATCAAAATTGTTAAAATATTCTCTATCATAAAATTCTTTCAATGTTATGCCCGCCCCATAACAAATCTTTTTTAATGTAAATGAATTTAATGTTTTTGTTTTTCCTTTCATAAAATCGTATAAAACAGAAGGAGTTAAATTGCTTTTCAAACTTAAATCTGAAACATTTGTTCCTCTTTCGTCAATCAGTTCTTGTATTCTTATACGCGTTGCTTCCGACATATTCATTTTAAACCTCAATTTTATAAATAATTATAAAAATATTTTTTCTACAAGTCTTACGGAATATCGTAATTTTAAACAATATTTATACAAGGTATTATTCCTCTATATCATTAAAATAATCCTTATCAAAAAACTCATTAAGCGTAATATCTGCACCTAAACAAATTTTATACAAAGTAATAATCTTTGGATATTTTGTTTTGCCATAAAGAAAATCAAATATAGTAGATGGTGTTAAGCCAGAATTTAAACTTAATTTTGCCATTTTGATATCTTTTTCTTTAATTAATTCATCCAATCTCTTTTTAATCGCCTCATTTAAAGTCATAATTCCCCTCTTAATACTTAATTCCGTAAAGATTTTATAGTAAAATAAAAAATAAGTCTTACGGAATTCCGTAAAACCATTGACTTTTTAATTGTTTTTTTTATAAAATAATTACGGAGTTGAGTAATGCAAGGAAAATCATGTTATATATTTTGTGATAATGACACAATAATATGTGCAAACATAGCAAACAATTTAAAATTTATATTAGAAACTTTAATAACAAAAAACAATGTCCGAAATTTTTATTTTAATGAAAGAAATTATTATTCTGAATATTGCCTAACATTATTAAAGAAATATATGGTAAAATTTGATGATATAGAAACCACATTGATAGAAAATAATTATAATATTATAACTAAAAATAATAAAAATGACTTTGAAATATTAGTTTATGAGCATACCTTTATAAACAAGTATTTATTAGCAAAAAATAAATACATAATAGATAATTGCAATTTTATTATTTTCACATCTTTAAATACAGACAATAAAGAAAAGCAAAACACATTTCTATACGCAAAGAATAAAAAGGATTGTGAAATACTAACTTTAATTTAAAATATCAT
>CARUPR010000016.1 GCA_949077035.1 uncultured Eubacteriales bacterium | reverse complement strand
ACCACCACCATTAAACTTTACAGTATATGTATTGGGTTTCCATTGTGCGGTAAATATAATAGTATAGGTTGTGCCAGGTCGATAATTATTTTCTAAAACTTCAACCAAATATGTAGTTCCTGTCAAAAGCTTACCAGTTGCTCCATTTAACCATCCCACAAATGTATACCCAGTTTTATTTAATAAAGGATATTTTTCATCACCTTCTTGTGGTAAAGGTATTGTGGCATTAAATTTAGTGCTTGTTTCAGCAATAGTTAAATCACCATTGTTGAAATATATGTTATATTTATGTTCTTCCCACACAGCAACAAAGGTTAAAACAGCGCCATTAGTAGTAGACAAATTATTTACCAATTGACCATCAGAATATCTCACTCCATTACATTCCCAACCAGTGAATATATGTCCAGTTTTAGTAAAAGTATTGGTTTTAAGATTTTGGGATGTATCATAATGAAAATATTGGTTATCCATAGAGCCAGATGTTGCCCCATTACCATCAAATCGAACTGTGTATGAAATTGGCTCCCACTGAGCCTTAAAAATAAAAGTTTTATCATCTGTTGTTGTCAAATTTAAAATCCAATCTTCATCAGAATAAGTGACCCTATTACATTCCCAACCAACAAAAGTATACCCTGTTCTGGTAAACTGATTTCGTGAAAGACGCTGATTTGTGCCAAATCGAAAAACCTGTTCTTGCATACTTCCTCTATCTGCCCCATTGCCATCAAATTGAATCTTATATGTAATTGGCTCCCAATGTGCATAAAAGTTTTGACCACCCGCATGCTCTTTTATTACCCCAGCTAAATCAATTCTTGTTCCGCCACTTGCCGCTGTATACCAACCCACAAAATTATGTCCTGCACGAGTTGGAGTTGGAGTATTATATGAATTGTAATAGTCAGTATTTCTTGTTACACTGCTTGCGCTTCCAATCTTACCACCATTTGCGTCATATGTATCGGTATATGCATTTGGATAAAAACCTACATAATGTGTTGCAGAAGTAGAAAGTTGAGGTCGAGAATTTGAACATTCTACATAACCATCACCAACATCATCAGTTACATATATTCTACTAAACCCGCTATTAGCACTACCATAAACATACCACTTAAATTCCATACCTCTTGCTAATGGCAAACTCAAGCCTGAAATACTGACTTTACCATAACTGCTTGGTTTTCCTGAAGATACATTTTTATAGCCACTATCACCGCCCACAACAAAAGTGCCATTCAATCCATAGGTGTTTCCTTTAGTAGTTGAAATCTTAGTAGAACCCACTTCAGCTGCTTTACTACTATTACCAGGACTGGTATATTTTATATTTCTTCCCATCTCAGATGACCTAGCAGAATCTCTATAGACAATTGCTTCAACATAATGTGTATCAACATGATAAAAATCTTTTGCAACTGCATTTTGCTCATCTTTATTAAAAAAATATACCATCATAATGCCAAATAAAAGCATTATTAATGATAATATCACCACGCATAAAGTTATATTAATTTTAGTTCTTTTCATTTTTCCTCCTAAAAAGAGCTAAAACAATGCTAGTAAAAATATATAATATATTTTACCCCCCCCCGCAAAAAGTCAAGCAAATTTACTGCTGTTTTAAATAAGGGTGCAAATATTGGAATATCAAATATAATTTTGTCATATTTTGTCGAATATTGCTTTTGTTAAGTTTCTATATAATTTTATATTTAAATATAACAAAAAAAGGACATAATATGTCCTTAATATTGTTTTTATTTTTTTGAAAGAATATCTTTTAAATCGCCCTTATTATAAACTAAGTTTGCTTCTAAGTGTGCTGAGAATTTTATTTTCAAGTCTTGAAACCTGCACCTGAGATATATTCAATTCTTTAGCTATTTCACTTTGCGTTTTATCAAAATAATACCTAAGCATTATAATTTTTCTATCACGAATATCCAATTTTTTGACAAGTTCATTTAAAGCAATATTATCAAGAATCTTTCCATTTTCATCTTCTTGTGATTCTATTCTATCAATCAATGTCAAACTTTCTGAATCATCTTCTATTGGTGTGTATAAAGAAAGTGGCATTTTGGCAGAATCCATAGCAAGAATAATCTCTTGCTGTTCAATCTGAAAATGAGATGCAATTTCTTCAATAGTTGGCGAACGCTGTTTATCATGACAAAAACTTTCTATAAAACGATTTATCTGCAAATTTAAAGATTTTAATGCACGTGAAACCTTTATCGAGCCATCATCACGCATAAATCTTTTAACCTCTCCAATCACCATAGGCACAACATAAGTTGAGAATTTTACACCAAATTCAGGATTGAAATTTTTTATCGCCTTTAAAAATCCCATACAACCTATTTGATATAAATCATCATACTCAACACCCTTATCTCTAAAGCGTTTAATCACACTTTTTATGAGCGGTGAATTTTCTTCTATAAGCACCGATTTTGCATTTTGGTCACCCTGTTGAGCCTTTTCGACCAACTGCAAAATAATGGTGTTATCAAGCATTGCCCACCTGCAAAGCAGAACTCACCTGCTTAAACATAGTGACAGTTGTGCCTCCCTTTTCATTTTTTTCAACGTCGACTTTGTCCATAAAACTTTCCATGACAGCAAAGCCCATACCACTTCGCTCTTCACTAGGCTTTGTAGTAAAAAAAGGTTCTCTTGCTCTTTCTATATCTTTTATGCCCACACCATAATCACTTACAATTATCTTGACGCCATCGCCTTCAATTTCACATCTAAGAGTGATTATTCCCTTCTGCTCTGGATAAGCATGAACAACACAATTGGTTACAGCTTCAGAAACAGCGGTCTTTATATCATTAATCTCATCAATTGACGGGTTAAGTTGCACACAAAAACCTGCCACACAGATACGAGCAAAACCTTCATTAATTGATAATGCTTTAAAATTTACTTCCATAAAATTTGAATTAAACATACATAACTCCTTTACCTTTTCAATTAGACAATTTTAGGCATAATTTCATATAGCCCAGTCATCTTAAATATTTTTTCTGCGTGTTTTGAAGGATTACAGATAAAAATTGGGATATTTCTTGTTTTCATCTTTTTATATCTACCAATCAAAACCCCTATTCCTGTGCTGTCCATAAATTCAAGCTCAGATAAATCAATAATAATTTGATTAAAATCTCCTCCTGCAAATATATCATCAAGCACAATCCTAGTATGGCTTGCAGAGTGTTCATCCAACTCGCCGCAAAGCACAACATACATAGTGCCATTATAAACCTTATTTTTTATATGCATTTTTTCCTCCTTCCTACAACTTTTCTTCTTTAAGCCTATATTAACATATCAATTTTTGCAAAAAATAGATGATTTAGCCGAAAAAAGGGAAATAAGATAGAACTCACGTTGTTCGTTCCTATCTTGCGTTCCTAAAGATAGAACTCACATTGTTTCTTCCTATCTTACATTCCTAAAGAAAGAACTTACGCTCTCCATCCTATCTTACTTTTCTTAAAAAAAAGAAAAGGTAAAAATCCTTTTCTTAAATCAATTAAATTTATAAGAACCTAAAACTTGCAAGCACCGCCAGCAACCTCAATAATTTCACCTGTCATAAAAGCTGCCTTGTCATTTGCAAGAAAAGCTACCACACCTGCAACATCCTCAGGTCTGCCCAGCCTATTAAGTGGAGTATTCAATTTTATATTTTCTCTTTCCTCTTCATTAAATTTATCAGTCATTTTTGTTTGTATAAAACCTGGCGCAACACAATTGACTCTTACATTAAAGCTTCCACATTCTAAAGCCATTGCCTTGGTAAGAGCTATTACACCACCCTTTGAAGCCGAATAAACACTCTCACAAGCACCACCATAAATGCCGTATATTGAAGATATAAAAATAATAGAGCCATGTTGACGTTTGCAAAAATACTTCATAGCTTCGCTTCCAAAGAATATAGCACCTTTTAAGTTTACATCAATAATTTCATTTATTTCATTTACATCAAAGTCAAACAGCAACTTTTCATCCAAAGAAACTCCCGGACAAAAAACCGCACAATCAAGAAAATCTACCTCTTTTTCAATAAATTTAAACAAATTTGCCATATCATCGGCATTTTTAACATTTAAATTATAATTAAAAAGATTTGAATTATTTTTTTTGCAAATATTTTCAATCTCAACAAAATCGCCACTATTATAGGTTGCAACAACATTATAACCCGACTTTGCAAATTCATTAACTATCTCTTTTCCAATACCCGAAGAAGCACCAACAATAAGTGCTGTTTTTTTAATCATCCTATCTCCTTATTGTTTTATTTTACAACTTTATTGTTTGAAATGCAAATATTTTTTATCTACTTTTTATAATCAATAATTAATTTTTTCCCACATAATTTTACAATTTTTCAGAAAAGTTTTTTATAAAATAAAAAAAATAATATTTTTGTAAAAATATTGTAAAAAATTATTGACATTTATACTTACATTAATATATAATAAAAGAGGCTGCTTTAAAAGACAGCAGTTCTCCTAAATTAAGGCTTTGTTTATCCTTTTAAACTAAGCCTTTTTTCTTTTTTTATCTTTCTTACTAAACAAACTATCAAATTTTTAATGACAAATTTATAATGCCATAATAATGAAATTACAAATGAAAATCATGTCTTTTTTATCATCTCTTAAACTTTCCAAACTGATTGTCGCATACCTTACCTTTTTAATTTCTTGCATATATTTCTCAGTTCATGTTAAATATGCTTGCATCCAAACAACTTTTTTATTTGCCAACAAAAGGTTTTGCAATTTTGTTTTTCTTCACTTAATAGAAATTATTGTTTCTGATTAGATACTCCCAGAAACACCTAATTTAAATAATATTTATTGTTTAGATGTTATTTATAATCCATTTTATTAAAAAAAGATAAGAATTTTGTAAAATATTTTATAAAATCTCTTGACATATTATACAATTTAAAATATAATAATAGAGACTGGCTAGAAAGTAGTCAGTTCTCCTAAAATAAGACTTTGCTTGAAGACATGGGCAAAGTCTTTTTTTAGAGACACGAGATATTCAACAATGCGAGTGCTTTTATTTATTCTTAAAAAAGTTTAAATTATAGTGATGATTTTAATATGTTAAGAAAAAATACATAATTTGTTTTATATAATATAACCTATCAAAAGAGATTAAAAATATTTCAATTTTTTTTATTTGGTATTGAAAATATAAAATTAATATGATATAATACTTAAAATCAAAAGGAGTAAAGAAATGGCAAGTGCATTTGGAACTATTATCGTAATAAAACTTGACGATAAATATTTAGGAAAAAATGGAGTAGTAGATGAATTACAAGATGCTATGTTGTTAGATTTTATCTATTCAGGAAGATTTACAGAAGGACGCGATATAGCAGAAAAATATGGAGTTGATACTTCAAAATTTAAGGAAATTGGCAAGTATGGAATAACCCCTCCTTATACAGAAGAACATACAAATCAACGTTATTCTTCTGGTTGTTATGCAGGATTGCCTTATCAAATGGTTAGAAATTTGGCTGATGCAAACATAACTATAAGAGAATATTATGATAGTTTATTTAAAACAAATGATAATACTAAAAAAGATGAGGAAAATGAAAACGAATTATAATAATTTGAAATTATATATTTTGATTTTAAATAAATGCTTTTAGCTTTAATGAATTAAAAATCTCTCTAATTATTAGAGAGATTTTTTAGCTTTGTCATTTTAGTATATTATTTATTTAAAATTGATTAATTCGCTTGATAAAATTCGACTTTTGTGATATATTATTTTTAAGATGTTTTTTCAAAAATCATCTTATCGGAAAAGACAATGCATTGATTAGGAGCAGTTCATTGTCTTTTTTAAAAATATTTAAAAATTTTGTAAAATATTTTACATAATTTGTTGACTTATTATATTATTTAAACTATACTATAAGAGGCTGGCGGAAAAAGTCAGCTCTCCCATTTAAAGACTTTGTTTGAAAGACATGGACAAAGTCTTTTTTATTTTCTTATTTTTATTAATAATTTAATAAATTGTAATAATTAAAAAAAAGAAGGTTTTATACCTCCTTATTATTTTTATATGGACACATTATTACCAAAAAGTGGACAAAAGTGGACACGAAACAGACCAAATTGAACCGAAAATGAGCATTTTTGAGGTCGACGGATTTCACAATTTTGAGGTATTTTTTGGCAAAATTTAAAACATAAAAATCGCTATCCCCCTATTTTAAAGGTCTATAGCGATTGATGGTGAAGCGGTGATAGATAACCTAAAACGAATTTTATTTTTCAGCCCAATATTTTATGGCTGTTTCTATATTATCAACAAAAAATATATCGTGCCCATTATTGCTTTCATAAATAAAATCTTTTAATGGTTTGCTTGTATATTTTGTATAATCGCCGTATATTGCAATGCGGAATTGATAATTTATAAATTTTTGCAAAATTTCGCCAGCAAGACCGCTACTCAATATAAAGAATTCATCAGTAATCAAATTTTTAGATATGGCTATATTTTTAATTCCCGTTTCATATTTAACAGTCATCATTAAATCAATGGCACTTTGTAAATCAGTGATAACAATTTCTTTTGCGACAATATGAGCGATTTCTATATTGTTTTTAACTATTTTTTCTATTTGCATTTTTATATTACCTTTTTTACTTTTGATATTATATAATAAATTGACGCTTTTGTCAAGATTATTAGATATGCAAAAACGGACTTATGGCACACCAAGCATTGCCGAACTTACGGAAGAAGAACGAAAAGTATTTTATTAAATGATTTACTAAAGACTGCTTGAATTAGCAAAAAAAAATACCTTACGGCTATAAGAACGTAACAAGAAAGCCGATATAATACCCGAAAAGCGTAACAGCGGCGATATGGTGTCATTATATGGCACAATGAAGAACAAAAAAGGCAAAAAAAACCTAAACCGAACACTTTAATTAGTGGCTCGTTTTAGGTTTTAGATGGTGGGCAGGGATGGATTCGAACCATCGAAGTCGTAGACGACGGATTTACAGTCCGTTGCATTTGGCCGCTCTGCAACCTACCCATAAATTTAAAGCACCAATTAAGGTGCTTTATTTGGAGCTGGTGAAAGGAATCGAACCTTCAACCTGCTGATTACAAGTCAGCTGCTCTACCATTGAGCCACACCAGCATAGTGACGATATGAAAATTTCCACAAAGGTCACTGAAGTGCATATCGATAATTCAAAATGCACATTGGTGCCCTAAGGTGGAATCGAACCACCGACACAAGGATTTTCAGTCCTTTGCT
>CARUPR010000015.1 GCA_949077035.1 uncultured Eubacteriales bacterium | reverse complement strand
TTTAAGTTTTTTCTTTTTATTTGTTTCTTTTATTATATTTATTGGGTTTTTATTTTGCCTTTTTTAAGAAAGTTTTGAGAAAGGGGGCTGATTTTATAAAATCAAAGACAAAGCGAGAAAAATATAACAATAAAAAAGACTGACTTTAAGTCAATCTTTTTTAGGCATTAGCATCTTTCATTATCATCTTCAAAACTATTATCGTTTTCTTTGTCTTTATTTATTTTATTTTTTCTAAATAATTTGTTAAGTTTTTCTATAAGTGATAGTTTAGGTTTTGCCATTTTTATATTTTCTTGTTTAGATTTTACGATAGGTTCAAATTCGCTTTCATCAAAATAAAGTGATGAAGCATCTTTTCTATCTGCAATAATGAAACTTGCACCTGAAATAACAGCTTTATCTTTTAAGTGATGCTTTTTAGAATAATCATTAAGTTTTTCGACAACTTCTTTGTCACGATTTAAGATTTTTTCTGTAAGAGTGGCAAAATTAGCTTTATCTTCTTCATTGAATCTATCACAATCAATATTATAAATATGTTTATAAAGTATCCAAATTTGAGAACCACGAATATTCATATCGTCTAGTGTTAATAATTTTATTATATTTTGAGATATAATATCTTGTTGTTGCTTAGGAGTCATATTTTTTTCCATATTCATATTCAAAATTTTCATGATAACATTTAAAGCACCCATATTCCCTTCACTTAACTTAGTGGAAATAATTATAGGAGTGTCTGTAATCTCTAAACCTCTTCTATGAGAAATTATTTTTTGTGTTTCTGGCTTGGTATTATCATTAAAATTTAAAACATCAGGGAACTTAAAAATGTCAAATTCTTTTGTAGGAGTTAAGCCTAGTTTTTTAGCAACAACTTTAGCAATTTCTTGTTCATCTTTTATTTTTTTATTTTTGCGTTGTTGTTCATTATTTTTTTGTCGTTCATCATAACTATACATTCTGTATTTAGCATCAGCTTCTACGTTTTTATAAAAATTATCAATATCTTCATTGGACATATTGTTCTTTTTTATCCAATTTTCAGTGAAAGATTGTATCAATTTGCTGTCAAGTTCTTTACAGTAAGAAGAATTAAAACCTATATCATCTTTTTTGCCTTGTTTTTCGCAAATTTCAATAGCCAAATTTGTTATTAGTGAACTTTCAATTTTATCTTTTGTAGTTTGTTTACTAAATCTATCATTAAAATATGCTTCAACATTATGAATGTCAGAAAATTGATTTAAAATATCAATATGTCCTTGGGCTGTTGTTTCGTCAATTGGATATTCCTTATAGTTGTTTTTATAATAGTCATCGTTTTTTAGTAAATGTAAATAATAGTCACCACTATTAATGCTTAAAACGAGAGCATTTTTGTCATTTTTAAAGAGAACAAAATCAGTTCCGAATTCATAACCTGAATTTGGTTTTAATATTTCACCTACATAATTTTTTTGCGAAAATGCTTCAGTAAGTAATTCAAAGCTGGCTGGCTCAACAAAAGAGTGTGAGAAATTTAAAAAGCGAATTGAATTATCTGTTGACTTTACAATACCATTTTCATCGGCATATAAAAGTTTTGATACCTCTTTTAAATTGTTGATATAAATTTTATTTTCAAATTTCTTAATTTTATCTAGATATTTTAATTTTTCTTTAACTTCATTTTTTTCTATTTCAAGATTTTTTAATTGTAATTGTTTGCTTTCATTGATTTCAATTTGTCGTTTTTTTGTTTTTTCATTGAAGGCTTCATTAAATAGTCTATTTTCTTCTTCTATTTCTTCGGTTGAAAGACCTGATTTGAGTTCATCATAAAATTCTTTTATAATAGATAATTCTTCACTTGCTTCTCGTGATTGATAATCAGATTCGCTTGTTTCATATTTAACCATATCATATGCATATTGATTTCTAATATTTTCTAACAAATTTTGTTTGTTGGAAATTTGGTTATGTAAATCTTCAACAACAGCATTTATTGATTCTTGATATTTTTCGATTTTATCCATTGCTTCAGTAGAGAGATTTATATCTTTAATTTCATCGTCATATAATTCTTTAAAATTGTCATTTTTTGATAATTTTATTTTGTTTGATTCAATTTCATAAATTAATGAAGTATTATCATTTTGATATAATTCTATAAATGGAGCATTATAGTAAGCATATGTTTTGAATTTAAAACTAGGTTTAAACTCATTAAGATTATCTTCCAAAACTTCTTTTTCATAATATCTACTATAAAAGAAATCATTTCTTGAAATTACATTAATATGATTTAAATAATCTGATGAAAGAATCATCCCTTTATCATTAATAGTAAAAACCAATTTTGCATCTGTATCAATCAAATTATATGGTTTGTTGTATACAATTTTTCCTATTAAATTATTTGCGAGCTTTTGCTCATTTTCGCTTAGTGCCATATTATCCTCCCCAATTTATTTATACTATAATTATAATCGGGGGGGGAATTTGTCAAGACAAATTTTAATTTAATAATAAAAGATTATATATAATATAATTTAATATAAAATCAGTTGAGAGTTTTTTAAGTTTTAGAAAAAAAATTAATAAGAAATAAATTAAATTTTGATAATTTAATGTCAAGAAGTGTATTGACAATTATCCAAATTCTGGTATAATATAGTGTATAGAATAATATCGGAGGACGAATATGAAAGTTTTAGAAAAAGGCAGTAAGAAAGGTGTTTGGAGAAAGAAGGTTGAATGTTCTGGTAAAAAAATGAAATCGAAAATGCACAAAATAATGTTATACCTTGCGGTGCAAAACTTGAGATAAATGCAAGAGATATTTTTACAGAAAAACATGACTTTTGGCAAGAAGATACTGTTTATGATTATAATATAATATGTCCATGTTGCGGTGCAATAACTGAGCTTGATGCAAAAGATTTGCCTTTAGATGTAAAAGAGTTTGCAAAAACAAGAAAAAAAGCAGATGTAAAAAAAGATAAAACTAGATTTGAAGATGATAAAAAGGAAAATGAAGAAGAAATTGAAATGTAGTTGAATAATTATCTTCATTTTAAGAAATAAAAATTTCAATTATTGAAGCAGAGATTTCTCTGCTTTTTTTTGCGATTTGTTTATATTTTTTATTTTATTGTTCTATTTAAATAATATTAATCATAATATGTAGTATGAAAAAAATTCATTTTAAAGTTGTAAAATTAAATAAAGTTGTCACAAATCTTGCCATCGTTTTTGTATTGTTGGTTGTTGGTGGATTTGCTATTTTTGCAGGTGTGAGAAATACAACACCGGCATCATCGGTCGTAAATGGCGCCTATTATAGTGGTGATAAAACAAGCAATAAAGTTTCCCTTATGATAAATGTTTATTGGGGGACTGAATATATTGACCAGATTTTGGATATTTTGGATGAAAAAGAAGCTAAAACAACATTTTTTATTGGTGGAACATGGGCTGTTTTGAATGAAAACTATCTAAAAAAGATAAAAGATAGGGGGCATGAAATTGGAAATCATGGTTATCACCATAAAAATCATGATAAAATAAGCAAAGAAGAAAATATCAATCAAATTAAAAACACTCATACAATAATTAAAGAACTTTTAGGCATTGAAATGAATCTTTTTGCTCCACCAAGTGGTGCTTATAATAAAACAACTGTTGAAGGGGCAAAAGCTCTTGGATATAAGACTATTATGTGGACTAGAGATACTATTGACTGGCGTGACCATGACAGCGAACTAATTTTTAAAAGGGCGGTTAAAGATGCGGCAGGTGGAGACCTTGTATTAATGCATCCAACAGAAAGCACAGTAAAAGCTTTGCCTAAAATCATAGATGAATTGAAAAATAAAAATTTAGTCGTCACAACTGTAAGCGACACAATTGAAGGTGTGGTTGGCTGAACATAAAAATTCCATTAAAAGACAAAAATATTCTCAAAATTTTAATAAGTTACTTGAGAATATTTTTTATTTGTGCTAGAATAGAAATGTATATTTGATTTTATCTTTTTTATGATTGATAAATTTTGATTTATACTTTATTTTTGTAAATAAAATTAATTTAAAATTGATTATAAATAATTTTTAAAAGGAATTTTATGGCTACATTTCAGGTATCTAAAAAAAATAAAAATAAAACCAGTAAAAATTTAAAATTGATTTTTGGTTGGGTTTTGCTTGCTGCTTCAACCTTTGTATTTTTGTTTTCTGCTACAAAAATTCTTCCATTTCTTCAATTTTTCTTTTTAGGCGTGTTTGGAATATTTGTTTATCCGCTTACTATCTTAGGTTTTATAATCGCGCTTGCTCTTTTAAATGATAAAAAATATGTTATGCCTAAAAAATATGCTATATTTTTATCACTCAGTTTATTTTTATTTTTATCAATAATTCAACTCATCATTGTAGGCTCACCAAAAGGTCTTACTTATGGTGAATTTGTTGCACTTAATTATACAAAACAAATCACAGCAGGTGGTATGCTTATCGGATTTTTGCCAACAAGTATGGCTTCACTTATGGGGCTTCCTGCAACATACATTTTGCTTGCGATTGCCTTTGCTGTATGTGTTGCCTTCTTTGTAGAGGCGGTGATTTCTTTAAGAAAAACCACACAAGCTGAAAAACCAATAAAACTTCAAATAAAAGAAGAAGTGAAAAACAAACCTGTAAATCCTCGCGAGAAACAGGTGGACACAAACCCTGTTGTTGCAAAAAACAGAGAAGAAGTCAATGTAATGTATGATGGCAATGCAAGGGAAGAGGAAAAACGAGAACTGACAGCTCGTGAAAAGTTGGGGCTTGTCGGGGGTTATAAACAACGTATTGGACAACCATATATGCCTCAAGAGATAAAATTGCCAGAAGAAAAACCTGAAGAAAAGGTGCCTGCTGGTATGAGTATGAGAGAATATCTGTTGTCACCACCAAAAGTTGACCTTGATAAATTTAGAGAGCAGTCACGTTCAAGAATTTCAAGATATGAAAATCAATCATTTGCATCAAATACAGAAAACAATATTTTAAATAGAAGAAACAGAGAAAATCTCACTTCAAACGAAATAAGCAGAAATATAGAAGAGCTTAAACAAGAGGAAATTATAATTCCAGAGCCTATTGTTTCAGAACCTGTTTCTTCAGAGCCTGTCGTGCAAAGCAATCTTCCTGATGTTAAGCCAGAAGAGATAACAAATGAAGCTGAAGATATTATCCGCTCAGTTGTTATGCAAGAGAAGATGGAACGCGAAAATCAAGAAAAACTTGAAGACAAAGATTTCATAAATTTTGATGAAATTGAAGTTGAAAGTGTGAGTGAAAAACCATCAACAGAAATTTATAACAGAGAAGATTTAAAAGGCAATATTTCAAGAAATGAAGAACTTATAGAAAATCAAAGTCAAGATTTATCAAGTCAAAGAATGTCAAGAAACAGCTTTGTAAGAGATGATGAGGATAATGATGAGTTGCCTTCAAGAGAAGCTTCAAGAGCCTTAAATGACAATTCAAGAGAGGTTTTAAGAAGAAGTGATTTTGGCGGTTCTCATAACAGGCTTGAACCTGCACAAGAACAGAATAATAGATTTGGTGGCAGGGAAAAAGTTGTTGATGAAATGGAAAGAAGAAAACGTTTTGTTTCGCTTGATGACGACAACAAAAAACCAGAAAAAATTGTGCCTTATAAATACAAAAGACCATCCCTTGACCTTCTTACAACCGTTTCTGATGACCCTGCAACTTTTAATCAAGATATGCCAATGAAAAGGGTAGCACTTGAAAATGTTCTTGAAAATTTTGGCGTGCCTGCAAAGGTGCAAAATGTAGTTGTTGGCCCAACAGTTACAAGATATGAAATAGAGATGCCTGAAGGTATTTCAGTTAAGAAAATTCTTTCCCTTGATGCCGATATTGCTTATGCTCTTTCTGCAAATGGTCAGATAAGAATTGAAGCACCAATTCCTGGCAGAAGCATGGTCGGAATAGAAGTGCCAAACTCAAAAGTTGCAAAGGTGAGTGTAAAAGACATTCTTCAATCAAAGGAATTTTCATTAAGTCCTTCAGCATTGACTTTTGCATTGGGTAAGGATATTACAGGAAATGTAAAGGTATGCAATCTTCAAAAGATGCCACATCTTTTGGTTGCAGGAACTACCGGCTCTGGTAAGAGTGTATGTTTGAATACTATTATAACCTCATTATTATATAAATCATCACCTGATGAAGTTAAATTTATCATGATTGACCCAAAACAGGTAGAACTTTCGATGTATGAGGGGCTTCCACATATGGTTGTGCCTAAAGTAATCACAGACCCAAATAAAGCGGTAAATGCATTGCAATGGGCTGTTGATGAAATGGAAAGAAGATTTAAACTTATTTCTGAGGAAAGAGTCAGAAATATCGATGAATACAACAAAATTGACAGAGTTTTGCAAAATAAAGTTAGAAAAATGCCATATATTGTTGTGATTTTTGATGAATTTGCCGATTTTATGGCTGTTGCTAAAAATGAAATTGAAGATAAGATTCGCCGTCTTGCAGGAAAGGCCAGAGCTGCCGGTATTCATCTTATTTTGGCTACTCAAAGACCTTCAACAGATGTTGTTACAGGCACTCTTAAAGCAAACTTGCCAGCAAGAATTGCCTTTAAAGTTGCGGGTAGGGTTGATAGTGAAGTTATTATGGGTGCCCCTGGTGCAGAAAAACTTTTAGGTTATGGTGATATGCTATATAAACCTGCAGATTCTTCACCTCAAAGATTGCAAGGTTGCTTGATAGAAACACAAGAAACCAAGGATATCGTAAATTATATCATTGAAAACAATGAAGAAATCTTTGATGAAGAGGCATTTAATGCTATAAACAATCCAAATAAACCAACAAATGGCAATGGAGGAAATGATAACAATGGTGTTGACCCACTTCTTCCTCAAGCTTTGAAGATTTGTATTGATAATGGCGTTGCTTCAACAACAATGGTTCAACGTAAGCTTTCTATTGGTTATCCAAGGGCGGCAAGAATTGTTGACCAAATGGAAGAGAGAGGATATATTGCAAGTGCCGAGGGCTCAAAACAAAGGGCGGTTTATATTTCAATAGAGGAATTCTATACAATATTTGGAGATATTTATGACTAATGAAGAACTTAAAAACAAAGTTGTTTCCGCTATAAGTTTGGGCTGTGATAAAAATAAAGTCGACCTTGAAAATATGCTTGGAAGACTTAAAGCTTATGGATTTACCATTTCAGGTGATGTTGAAAATGCTGATATTGTCATTGTCAACACTTGTGCTTTTATTCAACAAGCACAGGAAGAGGCAATTTCAAACATCCTTGAAGTTGAAGGATACAAAGAAAAAGGTATGATTGAAAAGATAATTGTGACTGGGTGTTTTCCTGAAAGAAACTATAATCAAATGAAGGAAAATTTCCCAGACATAGATGCCTTTTTAAAACTTAGTGAAAACGACAAGATTTGTGAAATTATTGAAGATTTATATGAGGTTGCACACGCAAAACCTGCAAAAAATTTTGAAAGGGTTTTGACAAACCAACCAAGTTATGCATATCTTAAAATCTCAGATGGATGTAATAATGTTTGTTCTTACTGCACAATTCCAAGAATTAGAGGCAGATACAGAAGTTTTCCTATTGCAGACCTTGTTGAAGAAGCAAAAAATCTGGCTAGCCGTGGTGTAAAAGAATTGATTTTAGTCGCACAAGATACAACCAGATATGGTGAAGATTTATATGGCGAAAACAGTCTTATAAAATTGTGTGATAAGTTATCAAAGATTGATGGCATAAAATGGATAAGACTTCATTATGCATATCCAGAATGTGTGACTGATGAACTTTTGAAATATATTGCTTCAAACAATAAAATGTGCAAGTATATAGATATTCCGCTGCAACATATAGATGATGAAATTTTATCTTCAATGAGAAGACGTGTTGGCGAAGAGGGGACAAGAGCTTTAATTGAAAAGATACATACCTCATATCCAGAAATCGCTATTAGAACAACTTTTATGGTTGGCTATCCTGGTGAAACCAAGGCAAAATTTAAGAAACTTTGCAGGTTTATTGAAGAAGAAAAATTTGATTATGCAGGATTTTTTGCATATTCAAAAGAACCTAACACAGCAAGTTTTTATATAAAGAAACATCTTAATAGATTTACAAAAAAATCGAGACTTAAAAAAATTATCTCAATTCAAGAAAAAATTATGACCAACAAAGCAAAAGCAATGATAAATCAAGAAATTGAAGTTTTGGTAGACTATTTTGACGAAATGACGGGCGAATATTGTGCCCATAGCAAAAATCTTTCGCCAACAGTTGACTTTGGTGTGCGTTTTATAGATAATAATAAAGTAAAGAATGGTGATTTTGTAAAAGTGAAAATTTATGACTTTGACGGAAATGATTTTAAAGGAGAAATAATATGAATTTACCAAATTTAATCACATTATCAAGGCTTGTGATGATACCTTTAATTATATTTTTCTATTTGGCAGAGTTTATTCCTTTCGGAAGACTTGTGGC
>CARUPR010000014.1 GCA_949077035.1 uncultured Eubacteriales bacterium | reverse complement strand
TAAAAACCACGATAAACTCGTGGCTTTTTTGTTGGCTATATTGTTGGTTATATTTTTATTTACATTTTTGTATGATTTATTTAATATTATTGATAAATTAAGATATGATATATATTAAGAAAGCAAAACATTTTTAAATTTATTTTTTTAAAATTGTAAAACTTGTTTGACATAAGTTTTTAAAAAATGTTAAGATTATATTGAAATAAAAGTTTATTTAGGGGGAGTGTATGAAAAGAAGATTAAAACTTTCTTTGATTTGTTCATTAATTCTCGGTGCTGTAGGATATGGCGTTGGTTTTATCGTTTCATATCTTGCAGAGGGTAAAGAGCTTATAGAAGCACTTAAAAGCCCATATTCTATTGTAGGTTTAGTGATTGGTGTTTTGATTGGTCTTGGTATGGGTATTTTTTCTGGATACAGAGCGCCTAATCGCAGCAATACCGGTCAAACAACTTCTGGTGAAGATACAGATATCAACTTTGATTCAAAGTTTATCACTCCAGAGCAGATGAAACATGATAAAGAGCTTATCTATTCTACATGGAAGAATCTTCCTTCGTTGAAAAAAACAGGCTTTCTTTTTAGAATGAAGCAATCAGCGACAGGTTTTGAAGTAAATATGAAACCAGAAACCCACGCTCTTGTTTTGGGAACTACCGGTGTTGGTAAAACCCAGCTTCTTGCAAACCCAACAATAAGAGTTCTTGCACATTCTGCTGAAAAGCCAAGTATGGTTATGACCGACCCTAAGGGAGAACTTTATGCCGATAATGCAGCTGTTCTTGAAGAGGAAGGTTATAAATGTATTGTCTTAAACCTTGATGACCCATATGCATCTTCTTTGTGGAATCCTATGGAAATTGCCTATAGGACCTATGAAAGGGCGGGTAATCTTGCAAAAGAGGTAAAAAAATATACCGATGTTAAACCTGAAGATGTAGGTCATGTAAGATTTAATTCTGACTTATTGCATGGTGCTGAATATGGCAATGTTTGGTATGGTTTTGAGAAAAAGGCTTTCCCAAACAAGGAAATTTTGCAGCAAGAGCTTGATGCAAAGCGTATTCAGCTTGAAGAAGAGGCAAAGAGTGATATTAAAAATATCGGTCTCTCTCTTATTCCTGATGACCCAAACAGCAAAGACCCTACATGGACAAATGGTTGTCGTGACTTTATTACTGGTATTATGTATGCTATGCTTGAAGACTCTCGCGACCCAAGACTTGGCATGACCATTGACAAATTCAATTTCTTCAACCTTTATAAAATCTGTATGACTCGTGACCCAGCAGGTGACAGAGAAAGTGCATTAAAAACTATTACTGCTTATGCTGATGGCCGTGATAAGGTCAGAGGCAATGTATACCAACTTATGAGTGGTGTTTGTCTTGCCAGTGGTGTGACTCAAAGGTCATTCCTTTCAACCTTGTCTTCATCTGTTGGTAAAACACTTGGTGATGAAGGTATCTTATACTTGACTAGCGGAACTGATATTGACTTTACTCAAATTCCAAAACAGCCAACTGCATTCTTTATCAGAATCCCTGACCACAAAACTGAAAGACACCCACTTGGTGTGCTTTGTATAAGTCAGCTTTATAAAGTATTGGTTGACGTTGCAAACAAGACTGTCAATATTAAGACAGGAAAGGGTGGAAAACTTGAGCGTCCAGTTTACTTCATTCTTGATGAATTTGGTAATATGCCTGCAGTGCCAAACTTTGGAACTATGGTTACTGTATCACGTTCAAGAAATATCTTCTTTGAAATTATCTTGCAATCTTACAAACAACTTGATATTAAATATGGTCCAGATGAAGCACAGAACATCCGTGGTAACTTCCAGATGGAGGTATTCTTAGGTTCTGAAGACCCTTCAACTATTCAAGCTTTCTCAGAAGCCTGCGGTGAAACCACAGTATTCCATGAAGAAACATCACGTTCTCGACAGACTGGAAAGGATGTTATGCAAAGTGAAAACATCACCATTTCTACTCAAAGGACAAGAAAACCATTGCTTGATAAGCAAGAACTTCGTCAGCTTGAACGTTGGACTATCATTGCTAAGATTTTCAGAAAGTCTATTATGAAAGATGTCATGACACCTTTCTTTGCAACAAAATGTATGGAAAAGAAATCAAAGGATATGCCTATTTCTCTTTCTAGACAGCTTGATATTGAAAAAATCTTCTATGATATTGAAAGAAGAAACCAAATTGTTTTGAAAAGATAAAAAAAATTAAAAACCACGAGGAAATCGTGGTTTTTTTAGGCGCAAGATAGGCAAGAACAAAGAGATGCTATCTTATTTGTTTTAAATAATTTTTTTAGAGATATTAGTTTGATAAAATGTTTTTAAAATTATTGAGTTTTTTGAAATTTTTAAAATATAATTTCTTTAATAGGACATAGAAATAAAAGACAATATAATGCTTTTATTTTTATGTCTTTTTTTCGTGAACTTATTTTTTATTCAATTTTTCAAAGTGTTGTTTAATCTTTCAGACCTAATATAACATCACCTGAAATATCAAGTCCTTTGCAAATTGCCTTTAAACTATCATAACCTGGTTTGCTTTTTCCATTTAGCCATTCGCTTACCTGACTTTGTTTTACACCAACTTTTTCTGCAAGTTCTGTTTGGTTTAAATTCATGTCAACCATGATATCTTTTAATATTTCAACAAAATTCATAATTTCACCCCAAAATTATTTTATAGAATTTTCTATTTTAATACTTGACTTATAGAAAATTCTATATTAAAATAAATATATGTAAAAGATGTCTTTTAAGTCATTTTGAAAGGAATTTTATGGATAGAGAAAAAACCGTTTGCTTGACTGGTCATAGACCGAGATTGCTGCCTTGGGGTTATGATGAAAGCAAAAATAGTTGTCAAAAGTTTAAAGAATGTTTGAAAAATGTTTTTTGCGAAGAGATTGAGGATGGATTTTCTATATTTATGACTGGTATGGCAGAAGGTTTTGATATGATTGCAACAGAAGTCCTTTTAGAGTTGCGTGAGGAAAAAGATATTTCAATTATAGCAGTTATTCCCTGTGCAAGGCAGGAAATCAAATGGAAAAAATCACAACAATTGCGATATAAAAAACTTATTGATGAGTGTAATCAGCAAATTGTCCTTTCACAACATTATACCTCTCAGTGTATGATTGAGAGAAATAAATATATGGTTGATAGAGCCAGTTTGTGTATTGCCTGTTTTAATGGCAGACCAAGCGGGACTGAAAAAACGCTTAAATATGCTCTTGCAAACGATTGCAAGATAAGAATAATTAATCCTGAAAAATTTAGAAATTAAATAAAATTTTGATTTGTTTGATTTAAAGATAAAATTAATATATTAAATTTTGAAATTAATTTATTTTATTTTTGAAATTAATTTAAATAAACTATGATATATTTTATTAAAAAAAGTCCATTTTAAGGACTATTTTTTTGCATACGAAAATTGGGTTTGTTTGAGATGTCTTTTTTAATCATCCATAAAAACAACATTTCCACAAAGAACATCATAATATGAAAAGGTTTGTAATTGTGATTTATTATCGTCTAGGGCAACCGTAAAAACACTTGGGTATACATCCTTTATTGTTCCGCTTAGCGTATCAAACTTTTTGCGACCACGATTGACATTCATTTCAACTTCTCTTCCCTTTAAAGAGATTATTTTTGCTTTTACCTCATCAATTCCCATTCCTGCTTTTCTCATATAAAAACCTCCTATAATAAAAAACAACTTGAATAATTTAAATAATTTAAACACCTTAAAAAACTTAATAAAACTTTCAAAGCAAGTTGGTTTAAAATATTTTTGACATAATTTAAAATTTCTAAACATTTTTGTCATATTATTCTTCTGATGCTCGTAATATACCATGTAAATGTTTGGAGGGTAAAATGGCATTTGAAAGAGAAAATTTTAATGTTGCTAAAAAATCAATTCTATCTAAGAGTGATTTAACTGTTGAATGTAATATTTCTGCAGGGGCAAATGTTTCAAAAGTTCTATCGCTTGCGGTAGATGGTTTTGTAAGCAGTAAGGAAGCTTTAAATGGAGTGGTGAATTATTCAGGTGCGGTTGACACCAAACTTGTAATAATGGCTGAAGATGGTGAAATCAACACCATTTGTTCAAGCTGTCCTTTCTCATCTCGTTTTGAAAGCGAGGAAATTGAAGGCGGTCAAGATGTTTTTGTTAAGGTAAAGGTAATTGACTATAATGTTGAAAGCATTGGCGGGGACATGGTTAAGGTGGCTGTTGTGCTTGAGCAAAATGGTTTCACATTGGCTAATAATGAAGTTGGCACAATTGATTGTCATGATGATGATGTTTGCTATAAGAAAGATGAGATTTCAATCATCAAATATATAGGCTCTGCAAGTGCTGAGGTTGTCAATGAAAGCGAAATCAACCTGCGTGAAAATATCAAAAAAATTCTTTTAACAGAAAGCCACGCAAGTGTAAAAAATGTTGATGCGGGTGCTGGCTTTGTTACTATCAGCGGCGATGTTGTCACAAGAGTTTTATATTTAAATGAAAATGACAAATTTGAAAGCGGATATATCAATGACGGATTTAAAGAGGAAATAGAGCTTGCTGGCGTGAGCAGAGAAAGCTTTGTTGAGGGTGACGTTTCGGTAAAATCTGACAATGTTGTCACCGAAATTATCCAAGATGAAAAGGGTGGAAAGATTCTTGTCAAGGTGCCTCTTTCACTTAATGTGCGTGCTTTTGAGGAAGGGAAAATCAGTGTGATTAATGACCTTTACAGCACTAAAAATGAAATTGGCGTCACAACTTCTTCTTTCAATATGGCTTCCATATCTCCTATGGGAATTGCTGAAGGTAAGATTGAAGGGTCTTTGACCTTGGAAGATGATATGCCAAGAGTTGATAAATTTCTCTTTAGCGGCGGAAACAGTGTTGCTGTGACAAATAGTTATCTTAAAGATGGCGAAGTTGTCATTGAGGGAATTGCAAAAACAACAGCAATTTACCTTAATGATGAAGACTCTTCGCTGCATAGCGTTCAACTTGATGTGCCTTTTGTAATATCTGATAAATTCAATGTTGAAGAAGGTGGCGTTTTATCGGTTGATGCCATTGTAAATGATGTTGACGTTGTTGTGAAAAAAGGTCGCGAAATTTATTATGACGCAAAGATTAAAGCCTCTGTCAATTATTCAACCGAACTTGTTTCAAGTGTTATCAGTCAGGCAAGTCTTCTTGAAGAATATCCATCAAAAGACTATGCTATGGAAGTCATTTTTGCACCATCAGGCAAAGAACTTTGGGAAGTGGCCAAAGCTGCGAGGGTGAAAGAAGAACAAATTATCTTGCAAAATCCGGAAATAACCTTCCCTGTTTCAAATGACACTCCTCTTGTATTGTTCTATCAAAGAGTTCAATAAATTTAAAACAAATAAAAACCATCTTTTCAGGTGGTTTTTTTATTTTTTAAATTTTCGTGTTTAAATTTTCGTGTTTAAATTTTCGTGTTTAAATTTTTAGTTATTTGATACTTTTAGTTTAAATTATATAAGATTAATTTTATTTAGTCATATTATTTTTATTTGCCAAGAAAAATAGTGTGTAAATAGCATGATGATTTATGCATTTGATATTTTACCTTGTTTATCAATCGACAAAAAAAGCAAGAAAATGGTATCTTTTTCTTATTCTATATATTTTTTAATGTCAACAATTAAATCAAGGTAGGTGAGAAATGAAATATGTTTTGGGCGTTTTGTCTGTGATTGGAATTGTGCTAATTTTGGTATTTTGTCCAATGGGTGGTTTAAACAATTCTGTTTGCACTGAATATTTGAGAATACATATTCGAGCAAATTCAAATTCGCAGGCCGACCAAAATGTCAAGTATAAGGTCAAAGATGCAGTTGTTGATGCTCTTATCCCTCTTCTTGCCGACATTGATGATTTTGAAGAGGCAAAGATTGTTATGAGCGAGAATTTTAGTTTAATAGAAGAAGTTGCAAATGAGGTTTTACAAAAAAATGGTTATTCTTATGGCTGCAAAGCTCAAATTGATAATGAATATTTCCCAACAAGAGTTTATGACAATCTTACCCTTGAAGAGGGGTTTTATGATGCACTTATATTAAGACTTGGAAGTGGTGAGGGTGACAACTGGTGGTGCCTTGTTTATCCTGCATTTTGTTTCACAAATTCGTCAAATTCTGCCAATATAGTATATATTTCGAAAATTTGGGAAAAATTAAAAGTGTATACTAGGAGGAAATAATGAAGAAAAAACTTTTTATCGTTTTGTCACTTGTTTTCATCTTTGCTGTCACATTTACCGGGATTGGTCTTACAGCCTCTCATGTTGTAAATGCAAATGATAATAGTCAGCAAAGTGCGGTGCTTGATGCGCTCACCACTGCTGAAAACAAAACTGTTCAGACAAAACTTAAACGATGGGGCTATTATACAGGTTCGGTTGATGGCATTTATGGTGCAAAGACCAAGGCTGCTGTAAAAAGCTTTCAAAGAAAAAATGGTCTTACTGTCGATGGTATTGTGGGACCAAAAACTGCTGCCGCACTTGGCATGACAATAAAAGGGTCAAGCACTGGTTCTTCTCAGTCATCAAATGACCTTCATCTTCTTGCAAAGTGTGTTCATGCAGAAGCGAGAGGTGAGCCTTATACAGGTCAAGTTGCTGTTGCGGCTGTAATTTTAAACAGGGTGAGAAGTTCATCTTTCCCAAACACAATCGCTGGTGTTATCTATCAGCCTTATGCTTTTACTGCTGTTGACGATGGTCAAATAAACCTTGCACCAAATTCAACTGCATATAAGGCGGCACAAGACGCACTTAATGGCTGGGACCCAACATATGGCTGTCTTTATTACTATAATCCAAGGACTGCAACAAGCTCTTGGATATGGTCAAGAAAAACTGTTGTTACAATTGGCAAACATGTGTTTGCAGTGTAATATAAGGAGCAAGAAATGAGTGAAATGAATCAAAAAGGCGAGAGCAAAAAGAGTGCTCTTGCAAATGAAAAGGGAAAAAACAAAAGAAAAAATGGTGCTATAATTGGTCTGTCAATTGCAACAGGCGTGCTTGCTCTTTCCACAATTGGACTTGGCATTGGTGTTGGGATAAGTGAGCATAATGCAATGAACTATAAGACCAATCTTGAAAATGTTTACAATAACAATTTCTATAACCTTCTTGACAGTGTCAATAATCTTGAAAACAAAATTTCAAAGACACTTTCATCACAAAGTGGGTCGGTTTATCAAAGAAAACTTCTTTTAGAGGCATCTAAAAATGCCAGCGAAGCAGAAATTTCTGTTTCACAGCTTCCTCTTTCTCAAAGTGAAATTCAAGATACAACCAAGCTTGTAAATCAAATTTCTGGTTATACATCCACTTTGGCCGAAAAGATGGCAAGAGGTGAAACTCTCAGCCAGGGAGAAATTGATACCCTTCAAAAAATACATAAAAGTGTTATGGATTTGAAATTAAGGCTCAATGATTTTGAGAACAAGTTGAATAATGGTTATTCAATTCTTGATAGAAGTCTTGATGTGCGAGAGGATGTAAATGATTTTACAAAAAGTTTAAATTCCTTGAAAAATAATGATATAGAATATCCAACTATGATTTATGATGGGCCTTTCTCTGACTCGGTTGTTGAGAGCAAGGTCAAGGGACTTACAGGGCAGGCGGTTACAAAATCGCAGGCTAGTGAAAATGTCAGAAAGCATTTTAAAGTTGCAACAGACATAGCTTATGAAGGTGAAACAAATGGCAGATTTGAAACTTTCAACTTCCGTGTGACAAACTCAGAAAGCGAAAGATTGTTTGTTCAGGTGACCAAGATTGGCGGAAACATATTGACAATAAGCGGGACTGGCAAGGATGGTGCAAACAGCATTGATAAAGATGGTGCAAAAGATATTGCAATTAAGTTTGCCACCGACAACGGCATAGAAGATGCAGAAGTTGTTTGGAGTGACAGTATTGAAAATGATTTATATCTCAATATTGCACCAAAGGTGGGTGGTATAATTCTTTATCCTGACCTTGTAAAAGTCAAAGTCAATATGACTTCGGGCACCATTGTTGGTTATGATGCTACAACATATTTTACAAACCATACAGATAGAAAACTATCAAAGGGCAGCTTGACATTGTCTGATGCTAAAGGCAAAGTGCCTTCAAACTTTGAGATTGTTCAAGCAAGGGTGGTCCTTTCGCCGCTTGATTATAATCGTGAAGTTGTATGCGTTGAAGTTGAGGCAGACAATGAAAACAGCACATATTATTTCTATTTCAATGCTGCCGATGGCAATCTTGAAAATGTGCTTAAGGTCATTGAAACAGATGATGGTAATTTGTTGATGTAAATTAATTTTGAAGTCTTTAATATTTATTAAAAATAGATATAAAGTATTTTAATGTTTATGCCTATCTTACCTTTCTAAAAAAAAGACATATTTAGTTATATGTCTTTTTTGATTTTTATTTTTAAAATTAAATTGCAATATTTAAAATATTAAGCCATTTCAATATTTAAATCGTCTTTTGCCTTAGCGTTTTCTTCAAGCTCTTTGGTTTTGTCTTGAATTGTCTTTTCAACCAATTCATAAATTTCTTTTCTATAAACTATATGGAATGCATCGGTAGGTTTATTTTGCAAAACATTTTCAACAATATCCATTGCAAAATCTAATATTTCTTGATTTTCCTTTTCAAAATATTCTAATGGAAGATATTCAAAATTTTTAAGTTCATAAGAAAGGTTGTTGAGAGTTTCAATTACTTCTTTGTTTGCATTTTGAAGCACTGGATTTTTCTGCCATTTTTCAGAAGCAAATTTAAGTGCGTCAGGATTGTTGTTGACGGCATTCAAGACAATGTTTATGTCATTTTTAAGTTTATCAGAAGCAAATTCAAGTGCCAAACCATTGTTTTCAACAGCTGTTGAAACAAAAGTATCTAAATTTCTAAGTCTTTCAGAGGCAAATTGCAAAGCAAGACCATTGTTGAAAACAGCGCTAAAAACAATATCCCCATTATCTTTAAGCCTGTCAGAGGCATATTGAAGTTCCATTCCATTTAGTATGACGGCGGCTGCAACCACTTCATCATCATCTCTATATATTTCTGGAACATCTTTTAAACTTAAGCCATTATTTATCTTTTTTATTAGATTTTGCTTTTCTAAATCCATTTTTACCTCCCTATCTATACTTCTATTATAATCGGGGGGGGTAATTGTCAAGTCTTTTTTTTAAATTGATAGATTTGGTTGTAGCATATGAGTTTAAATTAATATTTTTTATTAATTAATTAATCTAGAAATTTTAACTTTTGTTTTTTAAAATAACTTGTGTAACTTTCCTAATTTGAGTTGCAACTTGTGTAAATTATATAAAATTTCTAAAATTTGTAGTTTAATTTAAATTTTCTCAATTTCAGTAAAATATTTTTATAAAAATTATTATATATTTTTTAGAACAAGCACCTAAAATCTTTATTAATATAAAGTAGTTTTAAATAATGTTCTTGCGAGGCTAAACTATATACGAGCATTGCTCAACAAAACGGAGGAATATAAAATGTACAAAATTGAATTTGCAAACGGAATGATTATTGTTTCAAAAAAATTTAATACTGAAAAGGCAGATAAAAAGTGAAATGGGTTAAGGCGTAGCGATAAGCCTAAACTAAATATGGATAGAAAAGATTATAATAGAACAATCAATCGCAAAAGATATGAACTATATAAACTGGACTTGACAAATTATTTTGCTAAATGAATTACGCTTACCTTTGAACATTATATAGAGTTTGACAGAGTCCTAAATGCCTTTAAACAATTTATAAAAAGCATAAGGCGGAATTATGGCGACAATATTAAATATATAAGGGCTATTGAAGTGCAAGGCACAAGCCACTTTTTCCACATACATATAATATTATTGAATGAAGAAAAATTAAAAATAGGTTATCATGATATTAAAAAGTTTTGAGGTTATGGATTTGTCAATATTAAAAATGCCTATAATATACAAGGCTTAATAAAATATATTACCAAATATAAAGATGATACAATCCAACAAGGCAATCGCTTTTATACCTATTTTCCCATAGGTGCAAGAATAATAACTTGAAGTCAAGGAATTAAAAATATTGATGTACCAGCATTTGAGATTGACGACAACTTATTATATAGTATTTTAGAAGAGCAATACAAAGAATATATTGGTGTACTTGACTACAATACTTTTGAAAATGGGCATTACTTTTTAAATAATGATAATAAATTAACATATTATTTGGATAAAATATATTTACCTAGTGAAAAAGATTTTATGCAAAGGCTAGTTGAAAGGCTTTAAACATCTAATATAGCAATGGTAGATAATAAACAAAATAATACTTAAATATGATTATATTGTTAAAACACAAATAATCTTGGCTAAAATTAATGTAGTTAGCCATAAAATAACTCAAAATAAAAGTAGGTATAACAACTTACTTTTATTTTTTATCTATTTATAGTAAACACTTATTCGTTTTGTTTGACAAAATATATAGTTGTATGTTATGATTGAATAGATAAAAGGAGTATATATGGAGATAAAAAAGCCATGCAAAGCAGAAGTTGAAAAGTATTTAATGCTTTGCGATACGCAATCAAACTATGTAGAACAAGAAAAGGCATTAAAAAAGTTGTTTGCCCTTTACCCTAACAATAATGATATTAGCGAAGTTTTATTAAAGGTTAATATACTCAATGACTTTTATAGCACAAATATATTTAATACATATAAGGTAGCCGAGTATATTGTTTCGCTAAACATAGATAAAAAATTAAAAGCAAAAGATTTGTCTGTTGTAAATGATATTGCTGACAAAACAAAAAACGGCATAAATAGGAATATATACTCTTTTGCAACCAAATATTGTGTTAATCATCTTGGCAATGAATTTCCTATATTTGATAGTTATGTGGCAAAAATGCTAATGCACTTAAATAAGCAAGATAAGTTTTTTAAATTCTCTTATGAAGATTGTAGAGATTACAAAAAGTTCTATTCTATTTTAAACGCATTTAGAGAATTTTATAAGTTAAACGACTTTACTTTAAGACAACTAGATATTTATTTATGGCAAGCAGGTAAAGATTATTTCACAAAGAAATATTAAAAATAAAAGAGGGCTGAAAAGTATCAAGCCTTCTTTTTTATTGTTTTAATTTTAATAATGAAATGATTGCAGTTTTCTTT
>CARUPR010000013.1 GCA_949077035.1 uncultured Eubacteriales bacterium | reverse complement strand
GATCTAACATAAGCTTCTGCCATATTTAATAATCTCCTTTTTTAAATTACTAATGTTATTTTAACACAATTTTTTTATTTTGCAAAACGATTTTGCAAGATTTTTTTACCTTTTGTCAAATTTTCAACAAAACGATATTATCTTTCGCCTTCCCCCACTTAAAAATGAAGGAAGGGAAAAATATATTTTAATTTTTTAGGCCTTAAAAGCAATAATAACTAAAAATTTTCAATTAAGCTTTTGCTCTTTCGCCAATGATAGTGTTTGCAATTGATTTTGGAACTTCTTGATATCTAAGTGGCTCCATAACATAATTGCCTCTTCCTTGAGTTTGTGAACGAAGGTCAGTTGCATAACCAAACATTTCAGCAAGTGGAACTTCTGCATTTACAATTTGAATTCCTGAAGAAGATTCATTTCCTGTAAGCATACCACGACGAGATGTTAGGTTGCCCATTACAGTGCCTAAGTATTCATCAGGGACTTCAACAGTAACTTTCATGATTGGCTCTAAGATAACTGCGTCAGCTTTTTTGCATCCATCTTGGAATGCCATTGAGCCTGCAATTTTGAAGGCCATTTCAGAAGAGTCAACTTCGTGGTAAGAACCATCAACAAGAGTAACTCTAAAGTCAACAGTTTCATAACCAGCAAGAACACCATTCATGCGGGCTTCTTGAATACCAACATTGATTGGTTGGATATATTCTTTAGGAACAGAGCCACCAACAGTTTTATCGATAAATTCATAACCTGAACCTGCAGGTAATGGTTCCATATCGATAACACAGTGACCATATTGACCTTTACCACCACTTTGACGGATGAATTTACCTTCGCAGCGAACTGCTTTCTTGATAGCTTCACGATAAGAAACTTGAGGCTTACCAACAGTCGCTTCAACTTTAAATTCTCTTAAAAGTCTGTCAACAATGATTTCAAGGTGAAGTTCGCCCATACCAGCGATAAGAGTTTGCCCAGTTTCAATGTTTGAAGTAACTCTGAATGATGGGTCTTCTCTCATAAGTTTTGCAAGTGCAAGTGCCATCTTTTCTTGCATATCTTTAGTCTTAGGCTCGATAGCAAGTTGGATAACTGGTTCTGGGAATTCCATACTTTCAAGTTGGATAGGATGTTTTTCATCACAAAGAGTGTGTCCTGTGATTGTATCTTTAAGTCCAACGATTGCCGCAATATCTCCTGCACCTACCTCTGTAATTTCAGTTCTGTTATTTGAGTGCATACGGATAAGACGACCAACTCTTTCAGTTTTTCCTGTATTTGAGTTGTAAACATAACTTCCTGCAGTAAGTTTACCAGAGTAAACTCTGAAGAATGTAAGACCGCCAACGAATGGGTCTGTCATAAATTTGAAAGCAAGACCTGCAAAAGGTTCTTTTTCATCAGCCTTCCTTTCCTCTTCTTGTTCGCTATCAGGATTGATACCCTTAATTGCAGGGATATCAAGTGGTGATGGAAGATATTCAACCATAGCATCAAGAAGCATCTGAACACCCTTGTTTTTGTAAGATGAACCACAAAGAACAGGTGTGAATATTTTTGCAATTGTTGCCTTTCTGATTGCTTTTTTAAGTTCTTCAATAGAAATTTCTTCTCCTGCGAAATATCTCTCTAAAAGATTGTCATCAGTTTCAACAACTTTTTCAATAAGTTCGCTTCTAAGAATTTCCGCTTTGTCTTTAAGGTCTGCAGGGATATCTGTGATTTCAATCTGAGTGCCCATATCATCCTTATAGATTTCAGCTTTCATATTAAGAAGGTCGATAATTCCTGAGAATGTATCTGCTTCGCCAATTGGCATTTGAATAGGAAGAGCTTTTGTTTTAAGTCTTCTCTCGATTGACTCAACGCAAGCAAAGAAGTCAGCAGCATCTCTATCCATTTTGTTTACATAGATAATTGCAGGGACTTTGTATTTTGTTGCCTGACGCCAAACTGTTTCAGTTTGAGGTTGAACCTTGTCACGAGCAGACAATACAAGAACAGTTCCATCAAGCACCTTAAGTGAACGTTCAACTTCAATAGTGAAGTCAACGTGTCCTGGGGTGTCGATGATGTTGATTTTATGTCCCTTCCAGTTACAAGTAGTACAAGCAGAAGTAATTGTGATACCACGCTCTTGCTCTTGAGCCATCCAGTCCATAGTGGCAGCACCGTCATGAACTTCGCCGATTTTGTGACTTTTACCAGTATAATAAAGAATTCTTTCTGTGGTAGTAGTCTTACCAGCGTCAATATGAGCCATGATACCGACATTTCTAGTCATTTCTAGATTTTCTGACATATATTTCTCCTTTTGTGGCATAGCCACATTAATAATTAATTAACATATATTAAATTTAATATACATAGCCATTTCATCAAGTTTGTCAAACACAAGTCCACCATTATCTTTTACCATATCCCTGACAACTTTCATACTCTCCCACTGATGAGAGGTAAAACATTTGTCATTATATCTTTCCACTGCGCAAAACAATAGTTTTTTTGGATATTTATTTGAATAGTCAACTGCACTGGCAATTGATGAAAAGCCTTCAATTTCGGGGGTTATGAAATAAACTAAATAGTCACAAGCCTTTATCCTCTCAGATTTTTCCTGTTTTTCATTTTCAGTCCATTTCCAATCTTTTTTTAAGGGATTATAAAATTGAATATCAGGACGAGCAATCTTTTCAACAAACTCATCTCTCCAATCCTTTCCCTTACAAACACCACCCAAGTTTATTTTCATAAATTTTACCACTTAAAGTGAGCAAAAGCCTTGTTAGCTTCAGCCATTCTGTGCATTTCATCTCTTCTTTTGATAGAAGCACCTGCATTATTGTAAGCGTCCATGATTTCGCCTGCAAGTTTAGCGTCCATTCCTCTTTCACCACTTCTCTTTCTTGCAAAACTTACAATCCAGCGAATAGCAAGAGTTTGACGTCTTTCAGGTCTGATTTCCATTGGCACTTGGTAAGTTGCACCACCAACTCTTCTTGATTTAGTTTCAAGAACAGGCTTAACATTTTCAAGAGCAGTTGTGAAAACTTCGATTGGGTCAAGGTCCATCTTCTCTTTGATGATGTCAAATGAACCGTAAACAATTCTTTGTGCAAGACCTTTCTTTCCTGACTCCATAACTTGGTTGATAAGCTTAGTTACAACTTTGCTTTTATAAATAGGGTCAGCAAGAACTTCTCTTTTTACGGCACTATTTCTTCTTGGCATATTTTTTTCTCCTTTTAAAAATTTTTAAAATCATTGATGAAAAATCATCAACATGAAATCAAATTACTTAGATTTCTTTGGGCGTTTAGCACCGTATTTAGATCTTGATTGTTTTCTGTTTTGAACACCAGCTGTATCAAGACTTCCACGAATGATGTGATAACGAACACCAGGAAGGTCTTTTACTCTGCCGCCACGAACAAGAACAACGCTGTGCTCTTGAAGGTTGTGTCCAACACCAGGGATATAGCAAGTTCCTTCAAAACCATTTGAGAATTTTACTCTGGCAATCTTACGAAGAGCTGAGTTTGGCTTCTTAGGAGTTGCAGTCTTAACAGAAAGACAAACACCTCTTTTTTGAGGACATTCTTGAAGAATAGGAGCTTTTGACTTCTTCTTCGCATCTTTACGACCTTTTCTTACAAGTTGATTAAATGTAGGCATGATTTTCTCCTTTTAACTTTAGATTTCTATTACTAAAGAAATTTGTCTTTAAAAAAGCACGACTATGTTGTCGTGCATAAAAAATGCTTTTATTCTGTAAAACATGAACAGCACGATTGCACAATTGTGCAACTTTGCATTGAGGCAAATCGGCAAGAATAATACCCTCACCTGCTGTTTGTTTCTGCCCATTCCTTTTTAAAAGGAAGCATAATCTTACTTATGCAATAAAGCATTGCCTCCGACAACGAAGCATACGGCAAAATTATACCATAACCATATCCCATTGTCAAGCATTTTTCATATATAGTTTAAAGCAATTTTTAAAAATAATATTGATAAAAAATATTTTAAAAAGCTTTCTCTTCTTTATTGCCCCCTTTTTGAATTAAATGAATTAATCATGAATTTATAAAACTTTTAAGATTTTTTTTATAAACAGCAAACCGGCACAAAAAAACATATCTTGCGATATGCTTTTTATTTAAATTATTGTTTCTTTTTTTACAAAGGCTTCAATTAAACATTTCAAACGTAAATTGTTACATCATTACAAAGACTTCCATTAAACATTTCAAACGTAATTTGTGCCATAACCCATTTTTCACTGACTAATATTGTTTCTAAGTTTCGACAATGTTGAAACATAGAAGACATATTATCCACTTTTGATGTATCAAAACTTGTTAGGTCAAGATATACTAAACTTGAACAATTTTTAAACATTGCACTCATATTTGTAACATTTGATGTATCAAAACTTCTTATGTTAAAAAATCCTGATAAACTTGAACAGCCATTGAACATTCCGCTCATATTTGTAACATTCGATGTATCAAAATTTGACAGGTTAAGTTCTTTTAATTTTGAACAGTCTAAGAACATGGTTTGCATGTTAGACACATTCGATGTATCAAAATTTAATAAGTTAAGACTGGTCAATTCAAGACAGCCGTGAAACATATAACTCATATTCATAACATTTGATGTGTCAAAATTTGACAGGTTAAGATTTTTTAATTTTGAACAGCCTGTAAACATAGAATGCATATCAGACACATTCGATGTATTTAAACCTGATAGGTCAAGAGTAGTCAATTCTGAACAATCAAAAAACATAGAATTCATATCGGTCACATTTGATGTATCAAAATTATTAAACACAATTTCTTGCAAATTACTATCTTTAAATAGTCCTACACAATTCTCCACTTTAATTGTGCCAGAATGAACAAGAGAAAGCTCATTTCCCTTTCTCCAAACTTGAATTTTATCGCCAATAAGTTTGCCGGTGTTATTAAAATCAGAAGTCGCTTTAAAGTCAAAAGAAAGTTTATCAATATAATTTAAATTAATTCCGCTTTCAGAAAGAATACTTAAAAAATTATTTGGCAACACAGCTGCTGACAACTCACTCGACTCTTCCATATGACAAACCTTGCAAGTCTTTACCATAGTGCTATCGTCGATAATTTCAGTTTCAAACTCATGCTTTTCTTTCCCAACAATATCATCGCAATCTTCACAAACTCGCCAATGATATTCTGAATCATAAAAATATGGCGATAAATTATTATGTTTGCATCCGCAACCTACCAACAATAAAGATGTCGCCAAAATAGCAAAACACAACACAATTATTAAGCTTATTTTTTAAATGTAATTCCATTACATATTTTTTTCATAAATTCTCCTTAAACATATCTATTATAACACATGGGGGGGGGAATCAAGCAATTTTTTATTAATTATTTTATTTTTTTTCTATTAAAATTTTTTTATTAAAATTTTTTTATTTTATTTTTTATATCATTTTTTATTGAATTTTTAATATCTTTTTTTTGAAATTTGCTCAGTTTAAATAAAACATTCTATTACTCAGCACTACTTTCACATTCCAATTCATCCAACAGCACTTTTATGTCTTTAAACAAATTTGCATACCCTCTTAAATCAAATGGTATTTTTTCTATAGGCATATCAGCAAGTTGCTCATAAGATATTTTGCGATATCGCAATTTTTTAAGCATATCATCAGCATACTGATATTCATAATCTATCAATGCATTTATTGCCTTGCAAAGTTTATCAAACTCATCACTTGTAATATAATTTAAAAGCTCTTTTTTATTCCCCTCTAAAAAAGTTGTTTTTATTGTGTTTATCAAACCCTCAATAAAATCACCAACCACAGGAAAAGCAACCGAATAAATTGCATCTGCATTTTTTGCTCCGCCACACTTAAACCCTGCCTCCTCGGCAAGTTTTAAAACCTTTAAAGAAGTCCATTCGGTGACAACCTCATTAAAACCGTCATAAAATTTCATATCTTCTGCCTCTTTGTCAGAAACTTTGAAATTTGCAGTTTTATTCTCCAAATCAATATCATAATATTGCCTAAGAAGACCATATCTTACCATCAATCTGCTTTCATTATTTTTATTTAAAAATTTCACACCAGAATGAATTATATGGTTAAGCTCATGAAACAAAATCTGGTCTGACAATTTTTCAATTGGAGGCAAAACGCAGGCAGCAGCAACCTGCTCAAGATTATCAATTCTTGCACTTAAAAACGCAAAGCCTTCAAACTTGGTTAAATTATCATTAGAAAGCACCAAATCATTGTAAATTACATCAAGGTCGATTATAGAACTTTGTTCTATCAATTTCAAAGCATAATCTTCCTTTCCCGATTTCTTTTCATCCAGAAAAATAAAGGTGGTGTTATTTAATCGTGAAGTGATATGCTCTCTATAGTTTTCACCATAATATTTAATAAAAAATTCGCAAATTTGAGGCAATTTATCTTTAATTATTGAATAGTTTTTCTGATATTCCTCTTTATCCATTTCCACTCCCTTAATAAATAATTTTATTTCAAACCTTTTAATTGTTTAAATTTTACATTATTTTTACTGTTTTTTATAATTATTTTAAAATTAAATATATATTTTGATATTTTATTATCAAAGCTCAAACTCATCATCTAAGTCAAGTTTGTGCTGATTTAACTTGTCTATTACAGCTTTAATTTTGGTTGCAAAATCAAGATAATCATTTGTCAAATTAGACCAATTCTCATCGCGATTTGTTGCAAGCTGAAAGATATCATGATTCAAACTTTTCGCATAAGTTTTAATCTCGTTTTGCATACTTTGAAAAGAATTTCTTTCTGCATATATAAACTTATCAAGCAACTCTTTTATAATCATTGCCAAATCATCAAAGTCTTCTCTTACAAAATATTTATCAATCACATTGATATCTTCACTCATGCAGATGTCAACAATAGCATCCATATTTTCTTCAATAAACTCACCCACCAAAGGAAAAGTAGACCTATATATCACATCTGTGTCCCTAAGATAGCCTATTCTAAAATTATCCTCATGCATTTTCTTGACAACTTTTTGAGAGATATATTCATTGATAACTTCATTTAAGCCAACATAAAAACCATTATAAAATTGGGTTTCATTTTCAATTAAATTGATATCATATTTGTGTAAGCCAATCTTTTGCTGCAATATTCCATCTTTATATTTTGAATTTGTCATAATCGCATGATTCATTTCATGAACAGCAACATCATCATAAAGAAATAGATATGACCTATTTACAACAACGCAAGCCACCTTATCCGGGTTATCAATTTCGCTGCCAACAACCGTAAAACCTTTAATCTTTGTGTCCTTTAAAAGTATAAAATCTTTTATACTTTCAACTTTTTCATCACCCAAATACAATTTGTTTTTAATAAAAGATAGTTTGTCACCAATATCTGCTTTTACAATATAGTCTTGAAAATTTTTCTCGTCTTGATATTTTTGCCAAGACCTCTTGCACATATCAAATATTTCCAAAATATTATCAACATGGGCATTTTTATATCTATCAGATAATTTTAATAATCCTTTAAAGATATTCACATCCACCCTTTCTTTTGAAAGATATTTGATAATATAAGGGGTATATTTTGCAATAATTTTCAAATTTTCTTCACTTGTTGGAATCTTCAAATTTTTTGAAATTGCTCTTGCAAACAACTTTATACATCGCGTTTTATAATTTAATTCATTCTTTTTTAAAGCTTCACTATCAACATAATCAAGTTTTTGACTATCTCTTTTACATCCTTCTATAAACTCGTCATAGCCTGTCTTGAAAATATCATCAATTATTTGAAATTTATTTAAATATTCATCTTTTTTAGCCTTATCATCAAAAAAACATGTCAAATCCTTATTTGCTAAAGCTTTAAATTGTTTTAAAAATTCAATATCCTTTGCATTTAAATCATTAAGACCCTTTCCAGCCAAAGAGGTCATAATTTGCATCTGCCCTGCGATATCTTCAGAGCCAAATTTAATCGCAATGCCTGCATTATTTAATGCTTGCTCAAAGGCTTCAATCATCATATTATTAGCATATTCAAAATATTGTTTGACAGGAGTTGATTGCAAGTCAAGTGTATCAGAAAAAATAAATACAGAATTTTCCAGCCTGTCTTTTATTCTATCACGATATTTTTCGCCATAAAAGTCAACATAATAATCAATTATTTTGTCAAGCTTGCCCTCAATTGGATTATACAAATTAATTCCTTCCAGTCCATGCCTCATAATTGCCTTCTCCTAAGCGAAATATCCTATACAATAAGTATAACATAGCAAACCAAAAAGTCAAGAATTAATTTCTTTATAACTAAAACAAACTCATAAACAAATATCTCCACCTGTATAATAGATAGAGATATTAAAAAATATTAAAATTTTTTAGTTATTTTTAGAAAAACTAGTTTTAATGTTTTCTTTATGCCATACTTACGCAAGCTTTTAAAAAATTTCCCAAAAAGACTATTTTGTTTTCGTTTGTTTTTCTTGATAATCTTTTTTAATTTTGGTTGTTTTTCAAGTTGACAAATTTCATTTTCAAGTCTGTCAATTTCTTTTTTATATTTATCAATTTTTTTATCAAAATTCAGTCCACATTCACCCATAAGTAAAATTTGATTACATCTAGATTGTCCCCATATATCCAATCTATCGCACAGCTTTTCACAATTATACTTTTTCCAAACCTTTATTAATTTCAAAGCACTATTTGTTTGATTTTCTGCCAATAATTGAATAATATCTGGCCATATTAAAAAAATTGACCAATTAAAAAGAACAGTTCTTAAATTTTCATCATCAAACTTAGAGAAAACCACATTAAACATTTTATCTATTAAATCAATATGAACTTCTACTTTTTTATTAATATCAGAAGAAAATTTACTCATTAAAGAATTTTCTCTAAAAACGCGATAATTATAAAATTTTTCAGAAGTAAAAACTATCTTTTTTGCAAATGGAAAGCAGCATGTTTGAAACAATTGGTCCTCACCCAATTTCATACTTTCATCAAACTTCAAATTATTTTCAGTAATAATATTTTTCTTTATCATTTGCAGCCATAAAAATGGTCTAGCACCAGGTTCTTCAAATATAATTTCTGGCTGAAAACTTGTATAGACAACATCTCTTGTCGTAACCAAATCCCATAACCATTTTGGTGATGATTCTGGCAATAATGAAGCACCAAAAACATAAATATCTGCACATTCTTTTTCTGCAAGTTTGCATAGTTTAGAATAAGTTGCCGGTTCAACAAAATCATCTGAATCAACAAAAGCAATATACTCGCCTTTAGCCATACTTAATCCTAAATTTCGCGCACTTGATGGCCCACCATTTTCTTTAGAAACTGCTATAAATCGAGCATCTCTATATTGATACTCTCTGCAAATATTAAATGAATCATCAGTTGAACCATCATTAATCAAAATAAACTCTACATCTTTACAATCTTGTATTATAAGACTATCTAGACACGTTCTCAAATATTTTTCTGTATTGTATACTGGAATAATGACAGAAATTTTTGGCTTATTTTTCATTTTTAGTTACCATCTCCGTTTTTAAATAATTTTTATAATTTTCAAGTTCTAATACTTTATTATTTAAACACCAAATTTTATCATCATAATAAAATTGTTTTGGATTTTCCATAATTCGTTTTAGTTTTGATATTTCTGAATAATCCATTAAAAAATCATCAAACTCGCCTTTTTTATAAGAATCTTTAAATTCTTTTGCAAATCTTTCAAGAAATGAGATTTTATATTCATCAGCAATTCTTGTATAAGTATAAAAATAGTTGAAATATTTTTTTATTAAAAATATATGAAAATATCTTCTGCTTATATCTGGGTGTGCTTCTACAAATTCACGTATAAATTTATATTCATCACACATACAAAAAACTTTACCCTTGTTATTAATGCTAGAGTTTGGATTATCTTGACGATAGTGATAATAAGCTTTTTTACTAAAAACAATAGGATTAGCCAAAGCAACTGTTTGAAAGAAAAAACCATTGTCTTGATATGAAGCACCAGGAGTTTCATTATGTCTTATATTATTTTCTCTTAAAAATGCAGTTCTATAAATACCTGTCCAAGTATTCATTTGAAAATGAAAAATGTTGTCATTTTCAAATTTCCAAAATGGTCTATCATAAAATGAATCATCGTTAATTGCTTTTATGAATAATTGATTTTTTTTTCCATTTTTTGTAGAAAACTCATAATAATTTGATTTTACAACATCAGCGTTAAATTTTTTTGCAGTCTTATACAAATTAAAAAACATATTTTTATCAACATAATCATCTGATTCAACAATGCCAACATATTCACCTGATGCCATAGCCATACCTAAATTCATTGTGTTGCCATATCCACTATTCTTTTTAGTAATAACTTTAAATCTCTTATCTATTTTTGCAAAATCATTTAAAATTTGAAGTGAATTATCTGTCGAACCATCATCAACCATAATTACTTCTATTTCTTTTAGTTTCTGTTTTTTTATACTGTTTAAACATTCTGGCAAAAACTTTGAAACATTATATACTGGCACCACTATACTTACTTTAATCATTTTTTACCTTCTTTAATTCATTAAGTTCTTTCTTCAATTCTACATTTTCTTGCATTAAATACCAAAGCCTATTTGACATTTCGTTCAACCTAGCATTGACAAAATCATAATGACTAGCTACATTATTTTCATGTCGATGATTAAGTGAATCTTTAAGCCAACTTAGCGACTCCTTTCTTTTATCTTTTATAATCTTGTTGGTTGCTAAATAATCTATATCGCATAATAATTTTTCTATTAAAGAAAAATCATCATTCTTGTCTACCAAACGTTCCAATAATCCAAGCCAACCTAACAATGAAGTAAATCTGGTTGCTCCACGTGATTTATTCATAATACATATAAAAGGTTTATTAAAAATAACAGCCATTGCCAAACCATGATGAGAATCTGTAACCACAAATTTGGCTTCCATAAAATATTTTACCCAATCTTCCATATTTACATCACTATAAGTATTAGGCAAGTTAAGTTTTTGATTATTTTTTTCAAATGTATTATATCTTCCATCTAAAATATTTATCAATTTACTAGATAATTTCTTTTGAATATTTATTAAAATATTTCTCTTTTCATTATCAGGGTCAAGAATATAAGATAAAATAAAAGGTTCTTTTTCATTCTTATTTGACATTTCTGCTATATTTTCATAAAAATCTCTATCTTGTAAAAATATAGGGTCAACTACTTGTTTTACATCTAATCCGAAATTATTTTTACATATATCAACACCTGTATCTTCACGCACTGAAATAGCATCAAACCTACTCAACAAATAAGATACGATAGTATTTGTTGCTGGTAAAACATTAAATTTATCAGTTCCAAAAGATGGCGCGTAGGCAACTTTAATTTTATTATCAGTTACGAAATCTAAAAAAAATCTGTATCCATTTATCATTATGGCATCCCTTGTCCACATTTGGTCAGAACCTACAACAAATTTATCACATAATGCATTAAATTTATCTGATTCATTTGCATGAAAACTTGGACTGATATTTGCCATTTTATTCATAAACTTTCTTGAAAAAACCGTTTGCGGTTCTTTGTCATTTTCTTTATCAGGTCTATCAATCAAAACAGTATTATAACCTAACTCTTCTATAGATTTATACAAAGAATAATATGTCAAAACACTACCATAATTTGTAGCATACCAATAACCAATAACTCCAACATCAAAATGATTTTTCATTTCAGTTTCTTTTAAAACATCATTAAATTTCTTTTTCCCCAAAAGTTTATAAAAAATATTTCGTTTTGGATTCCTCATAATTGGTTTCCTTAATTGTTCATTATATTTAGTAGCTGTAGAAAGAGGCATTTCTTTGCTTTTTTTCATTTTTGACTCAAGTTTCGCATAAAGTTTCTCAGCTTTTGAATTATTTAATAAAACACAAGAAGTCCCATAATTATCATTCATTTCACCAGCAAACTCAGTAATATGCCAATAATCACCCAATGTGAAATCACCACATCTTGGCAATGAGGCAAATTTGCAATTATAACAACTCTCTCTCATACAAGTCCCATTCCCAAAAGCCTGATAAAATTTTGCATCTTGATAACTAAGCTGAATCTTTGATTCATCAAATTTTTCTAGAGTTATAGTTGTTGACCACAAATATTTAGATTTGTCTCTAAAGTTTAATGACTTTATATCTTTTAGCTCACATAATGATTCAATATAACTTTCTATCATTTTATGAGAAGGTGTCCCATGACATATAACATCACAGGTAATTAAATTATTATAATCTTTTCCTAAATAGTTCTTAAAACCTGCAACTTGACATGGACAAGCTGAAAATAAAATATTTATACCTTCTTCTAAATATTTCTTTAATTGTCGATAAATTCCTCCAACTTCAGCTTGAAAGTATTTTGAACCTTTCAATGCTTCTAATTCTTTCTTTGAACTAGCAAAATCAAATACTAGCTTTGTTGGTGTTTCATATCTTACACCACAGATTAAACCATCTTTTTCTAATACATAATCAGATAAAATAGAAAACATTCCACCTGAAGACGATTTTTCTCTTAATTTATCAGATGCCATCATCGCATAAGCTTTTGGGTTTGGATTATTTTTATTTTCAAAACATACTACAGGACATCTTTTATAACATAAGCCACAATTTGTGCATTTTTCCTCATCAATTTCAGGATATAAAAACCCTTCTTCAGATTTTATTAATTTTATAGCATTAAATGGGCAAATATTTTCACAAGCCCCACATCCCGAACAATGATATTTTGATATCTTATCAATTCGTGTCATTTCTTTTCTCCGTATATATAATCATGTTTACAAATTATTTCTTAAACTACCATTTTAATAATACATTATAAATCTAACAATGTCAATAATAAATATAATTTTATAACAAATATAAAACTAAAAAATACTTATTTTAAAATAAGCATTTTTTTAAAAAGTCTTTTATTTCTCTTGATTGATATTTTTTTTATCAATACCAATTATTTTACTGACAGTCTTTTTTACAGGATTTATTTTAAAAATTTCCGGCTTTAAAATCCCCCCCCCCGAAGAAATATTGTTTTTTATTTTATTTATTTATATCTTCTAAGGTAATATTAGTAAAATCAACATCTTTAAAAATATTTAAGTCATAATTTCACCATTTAATATTTAAAAGTTCTTGAATTATTTCATCCGAAAATCTTTTTCTTATAACATTTGCAGGAACACCTCATACAATCGTATAAAGTTGAACGTCCTTTGTTACAACGGCACCAGCAGCGATTATGGCTCCATCGCCAATATTAACCCCACTTAAAATTATAGCACCTGTTCCAATCCAAACATTATTTCCTATTATCACACCTTTTGAATTTTTGAATCTTTAATTTTTTCTGCGAGTTTATTTCTCATGTTATTTACATAGTCATCTTCTCTATTGAAAGGATTAAACTGCAAAAATCGTTCTCCTTTTCTCAACTCAAATACTAATGAAGAAGAAATATTATCCATCAAATGACCACCCATACCTATTGTTACATTCGGAGCTATTGAGCAATAGATAGTGCATTTATATGCGCCCCATAATGAACAAACGAAAAAGCACCCATTTTACCTAAATTAAAATTACCACCATTAAATCTTACTGGAGTTTCAAGTACTGTAGTTCTATTGCTATTATTATAACCAAACAAAGTAGAAGACATAAAGCCAACACCATTTAATTTTCCATTTTCTCCACATGGGAAATGGACTTGATTATAACTTAATCTTATCTTTTAACACTTCCTTTATTCTCCAAACTCTATTTGAACTGCAATAAGAGCCTCTTCAATCACTTTATCCATATCATAATATTTATAAGAACCTAATCTTCCACCAAAGATTATTTTATCTTGTTTTTTTGCGACTGATTGATATTTTAAATAAAGTTCATTGTTTTTTTCATTATTTATTGGATAATATGGCTCATCCCCCAATTTCCATTCGCTACTATATTCTTTGCTTATAATAGTATTTTTAGAATCGGCTTTTTCAAAATGTTTATGCTCAATAATCCTAGTATATGGAACATCTAAAGAAGTATAATTTACTACAGCATTTCCCTGAAAGTTGTCAATATCAAGTGTTTCAGTTTCAAACTTAACAGCCCTCCATTCAAGAGCTCCAAATTGAAAATTAAAAAATTTATCAATTTCACCCGTATATATAGTTTTCAAAGCAACATCTTTTTTATCTTTAATAAATTCAAAATAGTCAGTATTTAATAATATATCACATTTAGCTAAAAGTTTATCAAAAATTTTTGTATAACCACCAATAGGAATTCCTTGATATCTATCATTAAAATAATTATTGTCGTAAGTAAATCTAATTGGAAGTCTTTTTATAATAAAAGAAGGAAGTTCACTACAAGGTCTTCCCCATTGTTTTTGCGTGTAACCTTTTATTAATTTTTCATAAATATCTTTACCAACCATTCTTAAAGCTTGCTCTTCAAGATTTTTTGGTTGAATTATATCAAATTCCTTTTTCTGATTTTCAATTATTGCTAAAGCTTCTTCAGGAGTTTTAATCCCCCACATTTTTGAAAAAGTATTCATATTGAAAGGTAAATTATAAATTTCATCTTTATAAATTGCTATTGGAGAATTTATATAATTGTTAAATTCAGTAAATTGATTAATATAATTCCAAATATTTTTATTAGATGTATGAAAAATATGAGCTCCATATTTATGGACATTTATTCCATCTTTCAACTCAGTATAGCAATTGCCACCTATATGATTTCTTTTATCTATCACTAAACACTTTTTGCCTCTTTTTGAGGCCTCATAAGCAAATATTGAGCCAAAAAAACCTGCTCCAACAATCAAATAATCATATTTCATAATATTCCCAATTCCATTTTTAAATTTAATTATTATTTAATTATATCATTTTACATTAAAAAAGCAAGTAAATTACTTAAAATTTAAAAATTATATTTTTTATTGATAAAACTATTAAACAAAAAAAACATCTATATTGTAGATGTTTTTTAAATTATGTTTTATTAATTTTTTGCTTATATTTTAATATTTTTATTCTATTTTTGGCAAAGCGATAAAAACTGGCTTTCATTCAAGATTTTTATTCCCAAACTCTCCGCCTTTTCAAGTTTAGAGCCCGCATTTTCGCCCACAAGCAAAAAGTCTGTCTTTTTTGAAACCGAGCCTGTCACCTTTCCACCATTTTCTTCAATTATTTTTTCAAACTCTTCACGTGGCTTTGATAAAGTGCCTGTGATTACAAAAGTCTTATCAGCAATATTTTCATTTCTTTCAGCCGCCACCTGCTGCTCTTTTATCTTCACACCCGCATCAAATAAACTTTCTATTTCAGATAGGTTGTATCCATCTCTAAAAAAGCTATAAATACTCTGTGCCATAATGTCACCAATATCCTTTATCGCAACGATTTCTTCTATCTCTGCAACTTTGATATTGTCATAATTTAAAAATGTCTTTGCAAGTTCTCTTGCTGTTTTAACACCAACCTCATTAATACCAAGCGAATAAAGGAATCGACTGAAATCAACCTGCTTGCTCTCTTCAATTGACCTGATTATATTGTCCGCCTTTTTATCTTTAAACTTATCAAGCTTAAGAAGTTGCTCTTTGGTCAAAAAGAAAATGTCACTTATCTTTCGCACATTTAAGTTTTCATAAAATGCTTTGACGGTTTTTTCAGAAAGCCCTTCAATATTGAAAGCATTTCGAGAGGCAAAATGGCTTATCCTGTCAACCACCTGTTCTTTGCATCCCAAGTGATTTGTGCAGAAAAGCAAAGGTCCTTTTTGCAAAAGCTTTTCACCACAGCTTGGACAACAATCGGGCTGTGAAATGTATTTTGAGTTTTCACCCTTTTCAGCAAGCCCCATAATTTCTGGTATAACTTCATTGCTTCGCCTAACAAATACTCTTGCATCAATCATAATATCCTTTTTTCTGATATCTTCAATATTATTAAGCGTCGCTCTTGAAACTGTCGCCCCTGCAAGTTCAACCGGCTGCAAAATGGCTATTGGAGTAACTCTGCCACTTCTTCCCACCTGCCATTGGACATCATTTAAGACTGTTGTAACCTCTTGCGCCTCAAACTTATATGCCATTGCCCAGCGTGGAAATTTGGCGGTAAAACCAATCTGCTCACGAGAGGATATGTCATTTATTTTAATAACCATTCCGTCAATAAGCACATCCAGTTTACCCTTAACCTTATCAACTTCCTCTATACATTCGATAATCTGCTTTGCGCCTTGACAAAGCTTAAAATAATCACCCGTCAAAAAGCCTTGGCTCTTTAAAAACTCATGTATCTTTTCTTGACTATCAAGGTTTGGCTGCTGACAAAGCAAAATGTCATAACAGAAAAAATCAAGTTTTCTTTTAGCGGTTTCTCGTGGGTCAAGATTACGCACCGCACCCGCAACCGCATTACGAGGATTTTTTAGTTTTTCTTGTGCAGTTTTATTATATTTTTCAAAGGCCTTATTTGTCATCATGCCTTCACCGCGGACAATCAGTCTGCCCTTGTATGGAATTGACAACGGAAGTGAACGAATAGTCTTAACCTGCAAGGAAACATCTTCACCAATAATACCATTCCCTCTTGTAGTCGCATCAACAAAAAGCCCATTATCATATTGGACAACAATTGTAAGCCCGTCAAACTTATACTCAACTGCAAAATCTGTCCCATTCGCCTGCGACTTCATATCATTGACCCAATCTGTCAAATCTTGATAATCTCTGACTTTGTTTAAAGAATGCAAACTTATTTCATGCTGTTTTTTATTAAAACCTTCAAGAACTCTGTCACCCACCCTCTGCGTTGGCGAGTTTGGCAAAATTATTCCCGACTGCTTCTCAAGGTCAACAAGAGAATAATAAAGCTTATCATATTCGCCGTCAGATATGGTTGGATTGTCAAGCACATAATAGTTGTGATTATGCCTATCAATTATCTTAATAAGCTCTTGCATTTTTTCAGCTATATCTTTGTCCATCTTTACTCACTTTTAAAAATTAATTATTCTTTATTTCAAGTGGCGCAAGCTCAAGCATCAAACTCTTTTTGCCAACACCAAAAACAATGTCACCAACAAGCCCGTCAAGTGAAATTTCAACGATATTACCTTCTCCATATCTAGGATGAATCACAGTCTGACCCACCTTAAACATAGAAACATCTCTCAACGGCTTTTCTTCTTTCTTTTCCTTTTTCATGAAATCGGAATGATTAAAAATTTTCACGCCCTCATTTGAAGTATGCATCTTTGAAAACCTATCATAATTATTGTCATTACTTACGCCCGAATAAACATCTTTGAAAGAATTTTTATAACTATTTCCATTGGAAGCAGAATAAGAATTTTTATAAGAGCCACCATAAGAGCCGCCATAAGAACTGCCGCTGCCATAACCACCATAAGAGCCGCCGCCATAACCGCCACTACCCGAATTGCTGTAAGCGCTGCCATAGCCTCTTGATGAGAATCCTTGCTGTGATTTGTTTGATTCTTCAAAAGCCAAAAGACCAAATTCACGACAAAAACGACTTGGCGTTTGATAATCACTATTTCCACGAAGGTATCTCTTGGAGGAATGTGAAAGTATAAGCCTCTCTTCAGCACGAGTGAGTGCCACATACATAAGCCTTCTCTCCTCTTCAAGCTCACCATTTGAATTAAAAGCCCTTGAAATAGGAAAGATGCCCTCTTCAATTCCTATGATAAACACCACCTTAAATTCAAGCCCCTTCACAGCATGGACGGTTGCAATTGTGACAGCACCGCCCTGACCTATCTCATCATTTTCAGAAGAAAGTGTGATGTTTTCAAGAAAATCATTCAAGGTCGCCTGAGGATTGAGCGCTTCATACTCTTTCACCGACAAAACAAACTGCTCGATATTTAAAAGTCTGTTCATATCATCTTCATCCTTAGGATTGTATCCACCTCTTATTCCAAAATCCTTGATGACCTCTTCCACAAACTCTGACATCTTGCCATTTTGACAATCCTTTGCCTTTAAATAAGCTTCCTTAAATGGTGCAAATTTTTTAGCAAGCGCCCCATAATTTTCAAGCTTGTCAGATAGGCAGTTTTCAAGAAGCGAGCTTTCAAAGTCTACCTCGGCAAGTTTTGCAATCGTCCCGTCGCCAATTCCACGTTTTGGGAAATTGATAACCCTTGCAAAAGAAATATCATCCTTAGGATTTACAAAAAGCCTTAAATAACCTATCACATTTTTTATTTCAACCCTCTCATAAAACTTAAAGCCGCCAAAAATTCTATGCGGGATATTGTAAGAAAGAAAGGCCTCTTCAAAACTTCTTGAAAGTGCATTGATACGCATAAGCACAGCAATATCGTCATAATTATATCCTTCTGCCACCAATTTTTGAACATTCTTGGAAACAAATAAGGCTTCATCCCGCTCGTCATAGGCATTAAATAAGACAGGCTTTTGGTTTGCAGGTTTTGTTGTATACATATTTTTGTTTAGTCGAGAGGTGTTATTTTTAATGACATTGTTTGCAATGGTGATAATCTCAGGACTTGAACGATAATTATGCTCAAGTTTAAAAACCTTTGCACCCTCAAAATCTCTTTTAAAATTGAATATATTTTGAAAGTTTGCCCCACGCCAAGAATAGATACATTGGTCCTCATCGCCCACAACAAAAACATTGCCATGCACTGAAGATAAAAGTTTGACTAATAGATATTGAATGGTGTTTGTATCTTGAAATTCATCAACATGAATATATTTAAACCTGTTTGCATAATAGCTTAAAACCTCAGGACAGGTCTTAAAAAGTTCAACCGTCTTGGCGATAAGGTCATCAAAGTCAAGGGCATTGTTCTTTTTAAGTTTATCTTGATATCCCCTCATGCAGGCACCAATTTTTTGCATATCAAACTCATCTTTGTGCGTCAAAAGATATTCATTCAAACTTTGCCCGCCATTTTTCCAATTTGACAGATGAAAGCTGACCGCCTTTTTGATTTTATCATCACTTACGCCAAGCCCGGCAAGCACCTCTTTCAAAGCCTTGTCACTGTCACTTTCGCTGTAAATAGAAAAATCACGCGTAAAAGGATGAAGATGTGAAATTTCCATCCTCAATATTTTTGCACACATAGAGTGAAAGGTTGAAATCCAAACCCTGTCAGCCCCCTCAACCATCTGCGAAATTCGAGATGCCATCTCGCCTGCCGCCTTGTTTGTAAAGGTGATTGCAAGAATTTGATAGGGACTAACCCCCAAATTGTCTATAAGATATGCCACTCTATGAGTAAGCAATCTGGTTTTTCCAGAGCCTGCCCCTGCAGTGACTAAAATCGCACCATCAACCTGTTTCAGTGGTGCAAGCTGTTCTTCATTTAAAAGATTAATGTCATAATTCATAATCTAAATTATATCAAAGCCACAATAAAAAGTAAACTAAAAAAACAAAAAAGAGGACCAACCTCTTTTTCATTTTATTTAATTAATTTAATTCAGCTTCTTCCGCATTTTTTGAACTAACTTTATTCAAGTAATTTGAAATTTTTTCATTCATGTTTTTAATTCTGTCTTTTTGCTCTTCTTTATTCATATCATTAAGTTGCTTAGCAAAAAAATTTCTAGCATAAATATAATATTTTACATTTTGATATCCTTTATCATAATTGCCTAAAATATTATTTATCACACTTTTAGAAGCATCAGAGTTTAAATTCTCAAACATAACATCATTGACAACTTGCTGCTCGCATTCATCCATGACTTTTACTGCATCCTCAATGCATGACTTATCGGATTTAAAAAGCTGCTGAAAATAATTGTATTCTTCCAAATATTTGACTGCATTTGAATAGTTTTTATCATTTTCAATATCCACAAGTTCTTGCTCAGTCTTACCTTTCCTACTATCAGATACTTTAGCCAACTTTTTTTGCAATTTCAATTTACGTTTATCGCAATTGTTTATATATGATTTTTGCTTCAACATAAAACTTTTTCCTAAAAAGCCATCTCCTATTTCTCCTAATTGAAGTTTTGTCCTAATAAAATCAGTATCGAACTTGATATATTTTGAGCCAAAACTGCATTCTATAGTAATACAATTTGCATATTTCTCTACCAAATTTTTTGCATTTGAATAATTTTTATTATCCTTCAACTTTTCTTCAAATTTTTCTTTATAAAACTTTTCAATACCATCCAAGTTCATTTCCCACCTCCAATATTTCTATACTCTAATTATACATGGGGGGGGGAATTGTCAAGACTTAATCTAAAATTTTTTAATATAAAAAAACAATCACATATATTTTTTAACTAATATAAAAACATCATTAAGCTTCGCCATCCACCTAGCTCTTAAAACAAAAAAGCATACCATTTTGATATGCTTTTTAAAAATTTTTATTATTTATATCAGTTTCAAATTATTATAAAGATTTCAATTCATCAAAAGAATCATCAATCAATTTATCATATCTTTCTTTATCATTTTTTGGTTGAGCATCAATTTCAAGTTGTTTATGATTTCTTTCAATGGTATTTTTCATAAGCTTTGCAATTTCTTTGACATAATTCTTATTTTCATCGCTTTCAGGAAGACATTTCAATTTATCCCTTACTAAATCAATTGCAAATTCAAGTATATCAGAATTGCCTGATTCAAAAAATCTAAGTGGAAGTCTTTCAAAATTTTCAACATTGTCAATCAATACTGAAAGCTCTTTAAGAGTGCTATAATTTCTAAATTTAAAGACAGGATTATTACGCAATTCTGGCGATGCATAATGAAGCACATAAGAACTTCCTGTATCTCCCACTTCAATCATGGCAGCCAAAACAATCTCTTTATCATTTTTAAATTCTTGACTGGTTATTGCCTCCATTAAATAGCCATTTCTTCTGATTGCAGCCAAAGTCACCTCTCTGTCATTTTTAAGTTCGTTTGACACGCTATAATATACCAATGGCCCCACTTTCACAGCAGGCAAAATGATATCTTTGTCAGCCAAAATACTGTGTGACATATCCTTTATAGAATAAGCACCTCTTTTAATAATTTTAAATGCAACATCTTTATCATTTCGAAGATTGAATGATGCATATTTAATAATCCTGTCACTAATTTCAATCGCTTCTAAAACAAACTCTTTGTCATTTTTAAGTTCTTCTGAAGCAAATTGAAAGGCATCAGGATGTGCCTTAATAGCTTCAAGAACAACCTTCTTATCATTTTGAAGCTCTTTAGAAACAAATTCAAGAGCTAGTGGATTCTTGGCAAGTATTTCTATAATAAACAATTTGTCATTTTTTATTTCATCAGACGCCTTTTTTAAAGCCCAACCTTTATAATCATATTTAAGTTTTTTTCTAATTTTATCTTTATTTTTATAAGTCATGTTTCACCTCTTAAAAATATTATATATGCACATATTATAATATATAAATTTGACTTTGTCAATACCGCTTTATTCAAATTAGTTACACCCTTTCATACAAAAAAACATGCCTTTTAGGCATGAATTTTTAAACTAAATTATAAAAAAACTTATCTGTTTCACTATCAAATTCTTCTTGGTCTATTTTTGGTTGAATTTCAAGCTGTTTGGTTTTATCAGAAATTGTTTTTTTAATCATTTCAAAAACATAATCTCTATACACCCTGTTTTTATCATTGCAAGGAAGAGCTTTTATTTTGTCTTGGACAATGCTTAAAGCAAATTTAAGCAAATCTTTATTTCTATTTTTAAATATTGCAATTGGCAGCATCTCAAAGTTTTCAATATTGTCATAAAGAGATAAAACGTCTTCAAAAACATTTTCATTAAACAGACGGACATAGGTCAATAAGTCAGCTTTTGAAATATAATCAATTGCCCTTTTGTCCTAATTAATTGCATTTAAAACAACTTCTTTATCCTCTGCCAGCTCTCCATGAACAAATTGCAATGCAGTGCCATGATGTCGAACTGCTGTTAAAACAATCTGTCTATCGTTTTGAAGCTCTTTTGATGCAAACTGAATGGCATTAAAACTTTTTATAACCGCTGTCAAAACTACCTGCCTGTCATTTTGAAGCTCTTTTGATGCCAGTGCAAGAGCATATCCTGTTTCTGCAACAGCAGCCAAAACAACATCCTTATCATTTTGTAATCTTTCAGAAGCAAATCCAAGAGCGACGCCATCTTGTTGAACTGCTGCCAGAACAACATCTTTGTCATCTTGAAGTTCTTCTGGAAGATTTTTTAAATTATATCCTAAAATTGTTACTTCTTTTATTGCCTTTTCTTTTTCTGTCAACATTTCTTACCCCATTTTAAACTCTTATTCTTAAGTATAAAAAGTATATCATAATTTAAAATTTATGTCATTATTGATTTATATTGTATATAGTTTTATTTAAAGAATAATATTGGTTTATTTAAAATTGATTATTTTTTATTTTTATTTTTTATTTTTATTTTTTATTTTTATTTTTTATTTTTATTTT
>CARUPR010000012.1 GCA_949077035.1 uncultured Eubacteriales bacterium | reverse complement strand
CCTTTCGGAAGACTTGTGGCAGCAGTTTTGTTTTTGATTGCCTGCCTTACAGATTTTCTTGATGGATACGTTGCAAGAAAATATAATAAGGTGACAACCCTTGGAAAATTTTTTGATGCAATTGCAGATAAAGTTTTGGTTATGACAGGACTTATTCTGATAATCGCAACACCAATTATAGGAATCGCCCCTGTGGTTTATCCTTCTTGGCTTGGCATTGTTTGTGCAATAATTATTTTAGCAAGAGAATTTATTGTGTCAGCTCTTCGTCAACTTGCTGCAGCAAAAGGTGTAGTGTTGGCTGCTGATATGGGTGGAAAAGTCAAAGCAACTGCCCAATATGTTGTAATTACATTATATATGGTTTTGGCATTTGTAGAATCAGATTTATTAATGCAAACATCATCAAAACCACTTTCAATTTCAATAACAAACTTTGTTTTGATGATACTCTTGATTGCGACAACTTTCTTGACAATATATTCTGGTGCAAGCTATATCATTAGAAACGTCAAAGTTTTTAATGATAAAAATATTGAAAAGGAAGAAACAATAGTAGATTCAGAAGCTGAAACTATCGAAACTATTGATGACACCAAAAACAATAATGAGAATGTTGAGAAAGAAACAAAGACAGAAAAAATTGAAGATAAAAAATAAAAAGTTTAGTTAAATTGAGGATATTATGGCAAAAGAAGTAACAAAAAATTTAAAAGATACAAAAAAAGATGCACTTGACCAAGCATTGCTTCAGATAGAAAAGCAATACGGAAAAGGTGCTATTATGAAACTTGGTGATAGGGTGAATGAGCCTATTGATGTAATTCCAACAGGGTGCCTTACTCTTGATATCGCTTTAGGTATTGGAGGTATTCCAAGAGGTAGAGTTATTGAAATTTATGGTCCAGAATCATCTGGTAAAACAACAGTTTCTTTGCATATTATTGCAGAAGCTCAAAAATTGGGTGGGACTTGTGCATTTATTGATGCAGAACACGCTCTTGACCCTTCATATGCAGAAAAATTGGGGGTTGAACTTAAAGATTTATTCATCTCACAACCTGATAATGGAGAGCAAGCTTTAAATATCTGCGAGATGCTTGTAAAATCAGGCTCAATTGATTTGGTTGTCATCGACTCTGTTGCAGCGCTTACTCCAAAGGCAGAAATTGATGGTGAAATGGGTGATTCTCATGTCGGCCTTCAAGCAAGAATGATGAGCCAGGCACTTAGAAAGCTTACAGGTGTGATAAATAAGAGCAACACAAGTGTAATTTTTATCAATCAGCTTCGTGAAAAGGTTGGTGTTATGTTTGGCTCACCTGAAACAACAACAGGTGGAAAGGCACTTAAATTCTATTCAAGTATAAGACTTGATGTCAGACGTAAAGATTCAATTAAAGATGGAGCAATGATTGTTGGAAACAGAACAGTTGTTAAGGTTGTTAAAAACAAACTTGCACCACCATTTAGGACAGCTGAATTTGATATAATCTATGGTCAAGGAATAAGCAAATATGGTTGCGTGCTTGACCTTGCAATTGATAGTGATATAATCAAAAAATCTGGCTCTTGGTTCTCATATAATGATGAAAAAATAGGTCAAGGAAAAGAGAATGTAAGGGCATATTTAGAAAATAATCCTGAATTTTTTGATGAAGTTCTTGCTAAAGTTAAAGCTTTATACAGCGATTCTAGCAAAGCTGCTGCTGACGAAGATGAAGAATAATATAGATTCCTATCTTGTGTTCCTAGATATATTTCCTATCTTGCGTTCCTAAAGATAATATTCACGTTGTTTGTATTATCTTTCAAAATAAAAAACACTGTTTTTTTTCAGTGTTTTTTTTATTTTTGATTTATATAGATTAATCTCAAATATACCATTTGTTTGAAGTGTTTTGTTTTTCTTTTTTGACAAAACTTAATTTTTGGCTTTCTTTATTTTCAGGAGAAAGAGTGTAATAATTCTCTATTATAATATCTTGTTTTGAATCCGTGAGTGGTATGGTCAAAGTTTGTTTTCCATTTTTTCCAATTATTTGATTGATGGTTTGACCTTGCACGATTATGTCATAACTTTCATAATCTTTGGCGTCAAATTCTAATATTGCCATACCTTTTTCAACATGGCTTGATACTTTGACTTTTTCTACTTGTACAAATTTGTTTGAAACATCAGACGGAAGGTTGAAACTTGAAAAAAGTTCTGTCTGGGTATATCTATCTGGTGTGAAACTATTTGCAAGTGACACAACGTGTGTTTCATCAAGAGTGATTGCATCAATTCTTTTTTCAACAATGCTATTAGGTCTATCAAAAGTGGAGTTGTCAGGCATGATTTCAAAATATTTTTTTACAATCTGAGTAGGTTGATTTCCGCCAGCATAAGAGATAGGTGTATTATCCAAATTTCCAAGCCAAATACCAACAGTTTGGGCTTTTGTATAAGATATGTTCCAAGCATCAAGGTTTAGTTTGCTGTTTGATTTGCCGACAGTCCCTGTCTTAGATGCAATATCAAGGTTTAAATCAGACAATTTTTTGGCAGTTCCGCTTTTGGCACAAGTTTTAAGCATATCTGTGAGAAGATAGGCACTATCCTCTCTTAAAATTTTTTCGCTCTGGGTTTTGTTTATGTAAACTAGTTTGTTGTTTTTGTCGGTGATAAATGATATGAATTTGGGTTGTTTATAATATCCATTGTTTGCAAAAGTAGTGTAAGAACCAGCAAGTTCCGCAAGATTGACCCCATATGTCATACCGCCAAGAGCGATGGTGTAACTATCATCTTTTTCATCAAAATTTATCCCCATTTGTTGTGCATAAATTTTAGCTTTATCTATTCCAACATAAGAAAGAACTTTAACTGCAGGAATATTTATTGATTTTGATAAGGCTTCTCTGCTGCTCACATAACCACGATAGAGATTTCCAACATTTTTTGGTGTGTAGTCAGAAATGGTAATTTTCTCATCAAGAATTTGTGTGCATGGATAAATTATATCTTCATTTAATGCGGGAGCATAGACTAAGACTGGTTTTATACAAGAGCCAGGTTGTCTTTTTGCATCTAAAATTTTATAACAACTATCTCCAACATAGGCGGTTATTGCACCTTTTTCATTATCAATTATAATACCTGCGCTGTCAGAGGAAATCTCTTGGCTTTGAATAGCGTCAAGCAAAGCTTGCTGCTTTTCTTTGTCTTGATATGTATAAATTTTATATCCGGCTAAGGCTATTTGACGTGCAGGTATTCCTAAAATTTTTTCCGCTTCATCAATCGAAGCCTGACTATAAGAATTTAATCTATTAATTTTATCTTGATTTAAATTTAAATTAAGCTTTTTTTCTTTGGCTAAAGTATATTCATCAATGGTAATTTTGCCATCCTTTTTCATTTCTTTTAAAACCAAATTTCGTCTTTTTAGACAATTTTCGCTGTTTTTTATTGGAGAGTATTTGGCAGGCGACTTAATCATTCCCGCAAGGATACAAGATTCATCCAATGAAAGCTCTTTTGCACTTTTTGAAAAATAATAATTTGATGCACTTTCAATACCATAACAATTATTGCCAAAATATATTACATTGAGATAATATTCTAAAATTTGGTCTTTGTCATACATCTTTTCAATTTTCTGTGCAAGAGCAATTTCTTTTATCTTTCTATCATATGTTTTTTCGCTTGATAATTGTGTGTTTTTAATAAGCTGTTGGGTTATTGTAGAAGCACCTTCTTTTAAAGAGTGTGATTTTAAATTATTTAAACCCGCTTTAGCAATTCTTTTATAGTTTACCCCATGATGCTGATAAAAGACCTTGTCTTCAATGGATATAAATGCCTCTTTAGTGTAAGGATTTAAAGTTTCTATCTTGGCATAGGAATGATTTATTTCATTGTCTTCTTTAATTGGTCTATTATCAAGGTCAAAGATGTTTAAGGTGAGTGCTGAGGATGTAAGCACATCTTCATTTATTTCCATACTCTTGGCATTTACATATATTGAAGATATATAAAGGCCTAGTCCGGTGAGGGCCAGTGCAAGAGAAATTATTATCAAAATCATAAACCATTTTATAAATTTTTTCATCATTTGTTATTATGTATAACTTTTCACAAAATATTTCTATTTTTGTAAATTTTTAATTGAAAATTTATCGATTTTATAGTATAATCTTTTTGGAATAGAAAAAAGGTTTATTTATTATAAAAAAAGTAAATAAGGTTTTTATTTGTTTTGTTTAAAAAAAATTAAAAATACCAAGGATAGAGGAATTTATGAAATATTTTATTGTTACTTATGGATGCCAAATGAATGTGCACGAATCAGAAAAAATAGCAGGTATACTTGAAAAAATGGGTTATGAATGTTGTCAGGCAAGAGAAGAAGCTGACATAATCGTTTTTAATACTTGTGCAATTCGTGAAGGTGCTGAGGACAGAGTTTTTGGTAATGTTGGCAATTTAAAAAAGCAAAAGAGAAAAAATAAGGATTTAATCATTGTTGTTTGTGGTTGTATGACTCAAAAAAGTCAAACAGCACAAAAGCTTTTAAATACCTTTCCTTTTGTTGATATTGTTATTGGGACTTTCAATCTGCCAAAACTTGGTCTCTATATAGAAGCTGTCAAAAAGGGTAGACAGCTTGAAATTCTGGAAGAAGGCGATATTGACGAAACTCTTCCATATAAAAGGACAAGCGGTGATAATGCTTGGGTGAATATCATGCAAGGATGCAATAATTTTTGCACATATTGCATTGTTCCTTATGTTCGTGGCAGAGAAAAATCGCGAAAAGCTGAAAATATCTTAAAAGAGATTAAAGAAACAGTTGAAACAGGCAAATATAAAAAAATAACTCTTTTAGGTCAAAATGTAAATTCTTATGGTAAGGATATTGAAGGTGGCCTTTCTTTTGCCCAACTTTTGAAAGAAATTTGCAAGATTGAAGGTGATTTTAAGGTTTCTTTTATGACATCACATCCAAAAGATTTGACAGATGATGTGATTGATGTAATTGCAGGTGAAGATAAGATAGAAAAATACATACACCTTCCTGCACAAAGCGGAAACAACAGAATATTAAAAATGATGAACAGAAGTTATACAAGAGAAAAGTATCTTGAAATTATTGACAAAATCCGCAAGAAAATTCCTGATTGCCGCATAACTTCAGATTTTATTGTTGGATTTCCTTCAGAAACTGAAGAGGAATTTGAAGATACAATGTCTTTGGTTGAAAAGGTGAAATATGATAGCATTTTTGCTTTCATGTATTCTCCTCGTGAAGGAACTGTTGCCAGCAAAATGGAAGAGCAGATTGACCAAGATGTGAAGAATAAGAGGGTGAATAAACTACTTGCTTTGGAAAAAAAGTTGCAAAGGGAGTCAGATAAAAAATGATAATAGATAAGAATTTAGCTTCTCCTGGTATGCGTCAATATTTTAATGTTAAAGAAAAATATAGTGATTGTATACTTTTGAATAGAATGGGTGATTTTTATGAAATGTTTTATGAAGATGCAGTGCTTGCTTCGAGAGAACTGGACCTTGTTTTGACATCTAAAAATTGCGGTCTGCCAGAAAAAGCGCCTATGTGCGGTATGCCATATCATGCTGCTCAGACATATATTGCAAGGCTTGTTGCAAATGGCCATAAAGTTGCTATATGTGAACAATTGACACAGCCTCAGCCTGGCAAAAATGTCATGTTAGAGCGCGATGTTGTCAGGGTAATTACTCCAGGCACAATTATTGAAGAAGAAATGCTTGAACAAAAGAGAAACAATTATTTGCTGTCGGTATATAAAAATGGTGATAAATATGGTGTCAGTTTTGTAGATATTTCAACCGGCGAATTTAATGTTATGCCGATTGGAAAAGATAAACCAGAAGGAGAAATTAGTGACCTAGTTTCTCGTATATTGCCATCTGAAGTTATTGGCAATGAAGAAAGCTTTTCTTTTTATAACAACTTTAATATAATGAAACTTGGCAGTATTCAAAAATTAAATAAGTTTTATGAATGGGCTTATGACAAGAAAACTGCAAAAGATTTTTTGGCGCAACAATTTGGTGAAAACTTTGATAAAATTTTTGATATAAAGGGCAATGAAGGCATTATTTGCAGTGCTGGAGCTCTGCTTCAATATTTAAAAGAAACTCAGAAAACTCTTCTTGCAAATATCAATAAAATCACCGTTGTAAGAAATGCAAATTATATGACTATAGATTTGAATACAAGAAGAAATCTTGAAATTGATGAAACCAATAGAGAACGAAAGAAATATGGTTCAATTCTTTGGGTGCTTGATAAAACTAAATCAAGTATGGGTGCAAGAGCATTAAGAAAGATGATTGACCAACCTTTGCAAGATAGCAGCTTGATAAATGCAAGACTTGATGGCGTTGATGAACTTATTCAGAAATTAATTTTACGTGATAGATTGTCAGAACTTTTATCAAAAATTTATGATATTGAAAGGCTTTCAAGTAAGGTTGCTTATGATAGAGTTTCGCCAAAGGATTTATACAATTTTGGAGTTTCGCTTTCATTTCTTCCATCAATAAAAAATGAACTTGCATCAGCAAAAAGTAAAATTTTAATTGATATTCGTGAAAATATTGTTGATGTGGGTAATATCACCGATTTACTTGTTCGTGCAATTGATGAAAATGCTTCAGTTGTTATGAAAGGTGGGAATTATATCAAAACTGGTTTTAATAAAGAGCTTGATGAATATAGGGCAGCCAAAGATGATGGCAAGATTTGGATAAAAGAACTTGAAAAAAAGGAGGCCGAAGCCACCGATATCAAAGGCTTGAAGATAAGCTTTAATAAGATATTTGGTTATTTTATTGAAGTTAATAAAAGTCAGATTGATAAAGTCCCTGTTCGATATATAAGAAAACAAACTGTTGCTAATAATGAAAGATATATAACTGAAGATTTGAAAGTTTTAGAAGAAAAGGTTTTGGGCTCTGAAGAAAAAGCTATTCAGCTTGAAAATGACATCTTTATTCAAATAAAAAAGATATTATTAAAATATATAAATTCCTTTCAACAAATTGCTTCTGCCGTCGCTTCCCTTGATGCCTTGCTTTCCTTGGCGGAAGTTGCAGTCAAAAACAATTATTGCAGGCCAACAATAAATTCTAATGTGAAAGAATTGAAAATTATTGACGGCAGACATCCTGTTGTTGAGCAATTTATTTCACAAGGGCAGTTTGTTGCCAATGATACATTGCTTGATGATGATAAAAATCGAATAATGATAATTACTGGTCCTAATATGGCTGGTAAAAGCACCTATATGCGACAGGTTGCGATTATCACCTTACTTGCCCATGTTGGAAGTTTCGTCCCTGCCAAAGAGGCGATTATTCCAATTACAGACCGAATTTTTACAAGAGTTGGTGCAAGTGATGACCTAGCCTTTGGTCAAAGCACTTTTATGGTTGAAATGAGTGAGGTTGCTCTTATTCTTGCAAATGCAACAGATAAAAGTCTTGTTGTGCTTGATGAAATAGGAAGAGGAACGTCAACTTTTGATGGTCTTAGTATTGCATGGTCGGTTGTAGAAAACCTTTCATCTAAATATAAGGCAAAAACACTTTTTGCAACACATTATCACGAGCTTACAGAGCTAGAAGGTGTGCTTGAAGGGGTGAAAAACTATAAAATTGCAGTAAAAGAAATTGATGATAAAGTTGTATTTTTAAGAAAAATTGTCCGCGGTGGGGCAAATAAAAGTTTCGGTATAGAAGTTGCAAGGCTTGCAGGAGTTCCAAAAGATGTTCTTGACAGGGCAAAGGAAATCTCAGAAAATCTTGAGGCTGTAAATCAAAAACTTGATATGAATATATTTAAAGAACGTAAAGTTCAAGCAGAAGATAAAACAAAACTTGCTCTAAGCATTTTGTCGACTATTAAAGATATAGATATAAATAGAATTTCACCTATGTATGCTTTTGAAATTCTAAATGACCTTGTAAAAAGGGTTGAGGAGGAATAGAAGATGAAAATAAATATTTTAGAGCCCAGTGTTTTCAATAGAATCTCTGCAGGAGAAGTTGTTGAAAAGCCAGCTTCAATCGTAAAAGAACTTGTTGAAAATAGCATTGATGCAGGTGCAAAAAATATAAGAATAGACATTGAAGGTGGTGGAATAAAAAATATTACCATCTCTGACGATGGCTGTGGCATTGATAAAGAAGATATTATGATTGCCTTTCTTCCTCATGCGACAAGCAAAATAAAATATGCAAATGATTTAGATAGCATTTTAAGCTTGGGTTTTAGAGGTGAAGCGCTTGCAAGTATAGCTTCAGTTTGTCAGGTAAAACTTTCTTCAAAAACTATTGATGGAAATATTGGTCATAGTATAAGAGTTGAAGGCGGTGAGTTTGGGCAGGTTGAAGAATTGGCAAGGACGAATGGGACAACAATAAGTTGCAGCAATTTATTTTTCAATACTCCAGTCAGAGCAAAATTTTTAAGAAAACCAAAAACAGAGGAATCTGAAATTACACACCTTGTTGAAAGATTTATGCTGTCTTTCAGCAATATTGCTTTTCAATATTATGTTGACGGAAAACAGGTATATAATACATCATCTTGTAGTATGTCTGACATAATATATACAATATATGGAAATGAGATTTACAACAATTTAGTTGAAATCAATTTTGAAGAAAATGGATTTAAAATAAATGGCTTTATAACAAAGCCAAAAATTTCAAAAAGTAACAGGACTTATCAGACACTTTTTGTAAATAATCGATATGTTGAAAATCCTTTGGTATCAGCATGTATTTCAAATATCTATTCCTCATTTTTAATGAAGGGTAGATTTCCAGTTTATGTAATTTCAATTTCTGTGCCTCCTGAAAATGTTGATGTAAATGTTCATCCATCAAAAAGAGAGGTTAAGTTTGAAAATCCAAATATGATATACAGCATTGTCCGACGTGCAGTTGAAGGTGCTTTGTTGTCTATTGACCAAATTCAAAATTTCTTGGGAAGAGATAAATTTACAAATTCTGAAAATCAACATATAATTGCAGATGAGTTTATGGTTGCAAAACCTCAAGAAAATACCGATGACTTTTTTAGTTTAATTAGTGAGAAAAAACCAGAAATTATAAATGAACCAGAAAAGGATGATAATTTAAAAATACCTGCCTTTGAAGGCAAGAGCTTTAATATAAATTCTTCTGGTGATGAAATAAAAGAGGTTGAGCTTGACATTTCTGAGTCGCAAAAACCAAAAGATAAGGACATTGAAGACCTTGAAAATATGTCTTTAAAGGACACTGTTGTATCTTCAAAAAATAATTCTATATTTTTCTTTGACCAAAATGGAGAAAAATTTAATAGAGTTATTGAAAATGAAACTCAAAATTTCTTGAAAGCAAATGTAAAAGATGAAATGCAAATCTTGGGCACAATTTTTAAAACTTATATTGCAATAGAATATCAAGATGCCATTTATTTTATTGACCAGCACGCAGCCCATGAAAGATTATTGTATGACAAACTTGTCAAAGGTGCAGATGCCCAAACAAAGGCAAAGCAACAACTTTTGGCGCCATATACTTTTACTGTTGGTGCAAAAGAATCACAATCTTTAGAAATGCTTATGCCAAATCTCGAGAAATTGGGTTTTGAGATAAATAAAGATGGCAATACTTTGACAATCGTAAGCCTGCCTTATATTTTATCATATATAGACCTTGCAAAATTTGTTGATGAATTAGTTGCTGAAAGCTTAAATCTTGAAAGAAAACCTAGTGATTTTATACATTCAAAATTATGCCAGTCTGCCTGCAAACACGCTATTAAAGCAGGTGATACAATTGACAAGAATGAATGTGCCTATATCATAGAAGAAGTCAGAAAGGGTGTGATGCTTTGTCCTCATGGCAGACCAATTACCTTAGTCATTTCAAAACGAGAATTTGAAAAGATGTTTAAAAGGATTGTTTGAAATGAAAGGGAAAGTATTGGTGCTTATGGGACCGACAGGGATAGGCAAAAGCGCAACAGCAATTAAACTTGCACAAAAATTTAATATGGAAATAATTTCAGCTGACTCGGTGCAAATTTTTAAGGAATTTGACATCGGCTCTGCCAAAATTACAAAAGAAGAAATGCAGGGCATTGTTCATCATGGGATTGACATTCTTTCTGCAGAAAATGAATTTACTGTAAGTGATTTTGTCAAATTTACTAAAGACAAAATCGAAGAAATAATGGAAAAAGGGAAGACGCCATTGATTTGTGGTGGGACAGCTTTATATATAAAAGCACTTATTGGTGGTTTTAATTTTGGCGGAACACAAAAACATTGTGAATTTCGCAATGAACTTGAAAATTTAGCTGCAAAAGAAGGGCTAGAAAGTCTTTATAACAAACTTTATACATTGTCGAGAGAACTTGCAAATAAAACTGATAGAAATAATAAAGTCAGGTTGATAAGGGCATTAGAAATCGCTACTTATGGCGATGAAAAATTGGAAAATACTCCAACAGAATTTGATTTTAAGCTTATGGCACTTTCTATGCAAAGAGAAAGGCTTTATGAAAGAATTAATTTAAGATGCAAAAAAATGATAGAACAAGGACTTATAGAAGAAACTAAAAATTTGTATGTTAAATATGGCGAATGTCAACCTATGCGTGCAATTGGATATAAAGAAGTCTTGCCATATTTAAATGGCGAAATATCTGAGATAGAAATGGTGGAATTGATAGCTCAGCATACAAGAAATTATGCAAAAAGGCAACTTACCTTAATGCGTGGTATGCAAAATATCGAATATTTTGATGTTGAAGAAGAAGGGTATTTGAATAAAATGGAGGAAGAAATTAAGAAATGGTTGAAAATTTAATCGCAAAAGCGGAAGAAAAATTAAAAGAACAGTTTGGTCGCATTGATGATATAGCTTTACATAATCAAAAGAAGGTGCTTGATGCCTTTATTGACTTAAAAATTTCTTCACAATGTTTTAGTGGCAGCACAGGTTATGGCCATGGTGATATTGGAAGAGAAACCTTGGCAAAACTTTATGCCAAAGTTTTTGGTGGAGAAAATGCAATAATTTCACCACTTATTACCTGCGGAACTCATGCTATTTCTACCGTTTTGTATGGTCTTTTAAGAAATGGCGATGTTATGTTGTCTGTTACAGGGCTTCCATATGACACAATTTATGATACTATTTTTGGCAAAAATAATGGCTCACTTGAAGAATTTGGGGTGAAATATAAGCAGATTGATTTGATAAATGGCGGTGAACTTGATTTTGATAGAATTTGCCAAGCTGTCAAAGAATTAAAACCTAAAATGGTTTATCTTCAAAGGTCTAGGGGATATAGCGACAGAAAGGCAATTTCGCCATTTGAAATGAAACCTCTATTTGATGAAATTAAAAAGATTTCACCTGACAGCTTTATTGTTGTTGATAATTGTTATGGAGAATTTGTTGATAAGGTTGAGCCAACAGATGTCGGAGCTGATGTGATAATGGGCTCACTCATCAAAAATCCTGGTGGTGGAATTGCCCCAACCGGTGGATATATTGTGGGAAGTGATAAAGCTGTTGATATGATTTCAACAAGATTTACAAATCCTTCTATAAAACTTGATATAGGCTCTTATGAACTTGGATATCGACTTTATTATCAAGGTTTGTTCTTATCTCCTCATGTTGTGGCACAAGCACTTAAAGGAAGTCTTTTAGTTGGTCAAGTTATGGAAGATAAAGGTTATCAAATTGTTCCAGCAAATGATGAACAACCTCAAGATATAATTAAATCAATAATATTTGATACCAAGGAAGAACTTATAAAGTTTGTTCAACTTGTTCAAACAGTATCTCCAGTGGATGGTTATGTTTTGCCAATGCCTTGGGAGATGCCTGGCTATAAAGATGAAGTGATTATGGCAGCAGGGACTTTCGTCGGTGGGGCGTCAATAGAACTTTCTTGTGATAGTCCAATAAGAGCACCTTATATTGCTTATTTTCAGGGTGGACTAACCTATGAGCATATCAAAATTTTTGCAGAAAAACTTGCAAATGACAATGCTTTTAAAGGTTGAAGGATTATATAAATTTTATAAAAACCAAAGAAACATATTTTTATAATATGTTTTTTTTAAATTTAACAACAAGATAAAATAAAAAAGTTCTTTTTTTTAATATTAAACATAAATTACAATATGACATATAAAAACAAAAACCGACAAATTAAAGAGGCGACACGATTTGCCTGTGATATGCTTAAAGAAAGCAAGCTTTTTATTGTAATAATTTCTGTGATTTCTATCATTGCTCTTTTAACAGGTATTATTGTAGCAATCAAGACTCGTTCCAGCTTTGCACACCTTGACGGATATGGTGTGGTTGATGTCAGAACAGGGGGGCTTGCAACAAGCTTTTTCACACGACTTTTTTCTATGTTGTTTATAGCACTGATTTTGTTTGGGTGTTCTTTTTCTGTTTATATTTTTCCAATAGGTATAATCTTTTTGGCATACAGGACTTATCTGCTTGGCTTAAATGTATGTTTACTGATTATTAGATATGGATTTTCTGGTGTTGTAATTTCTGTTATTGTGGCTTTTCCTTGCCAACTTCTTGCATTGGTTGTTTTGGCTGTATTCTTTATTTTGATGACAAAAACAATACGTGATTATAAGTGCTTTGGAGGTTGCAGGGTGCCAAAACAAAGGACAAAACTTATTGTTTGTGCACTTGTTTGCTTAATTTGTATTTGCATTGTAGAATCTGTATTTTTGGTTTTGTTTAGTGCAAAGTTTATTTTAATTATTTAAAAAGTATAAAAAATTATTAATAAATATTGTAATTTTAGATAAGCAATCAAAAAAATATATTTGAATAAAAATAAAAAAGAGAAGGGTGAAAATATTTAAAATATAGGTATTAAAATTATTTTCAAAGTATAAAAATTTTTCTTTCGTAAAAACTATTCTCAAAAGGAGAATTAATTTATGATTAAAAAGATTTCTATATTTTGTATTATGTTGTGTATACTAGTATCAATATGTTGCACTGGTATGCAGAATATTGCTTCAATTCAAACCATGGCTAAACAACCAGAAACTTTGGATATAACAAGTAAAAGTGCTTGTCTTGTTGATTTTGCTTCAGGAACAATGCTTTTTGAAAAGGATGCAAACAAACATCTTCCTATTGCAAGTATGGTTAAGATGATGACAATTTTAATTACACTTGAAGAAATGGAAAATGAAAATCTTTCTGAAGATACTCTTATCACAACTTCTGAAAATGCGTCTGGTATGGGTGGAAGTCAGGTTTTTATTGACCCTTTTGTTGAATATAAAGCGGGTGACCTTTTAAAAGGTGTGATTATTGCCTCTGCAAATGATGCTTCTGTTGCTCTTGCCGAACATATAAGCGGAAGTGAAAAAACCTTTGTTGCAAGAATGAATGAGAGGGCAAAAGAGCTTGGTATGAACGATACCAATTATTCAAATTGCACAGGTCTTCCAGCTCCTGAACAATATTCATGTGCAAGAGATTGTGCTATTGTTTTAAAAGAAGTTTCTAAACATGATATTTATCATAAATACAGCACAATTTGGATGGAAGATTTTATTCATCCATCAGGAAGAAAAACAGAAATAGTAAATACAAATAGGCTTGTAAAATATTATGAAGGTTGCGATAGTGGAAAAACTGGCTCAACAAATGAGGCTGGCTGCTGCCTTTCAGCTTCTGCAAAAAGAAACAATATGAGATTAATCTCAGTTGTCATAGGTGCACAAAACAGCCAAACTCGTTTTAATGAATGTAGCAAGTTATTCAATTATGGATTTGCAAACTATGAAAATAAAGAAATTGTAAGTCAAGATAAAGCATTATTTAAACTGCCAGTAAATAAGGGAAAGATAAATGAAGTTGATGTCTTTTCGCAAGAAACCTTCTCGGTTGTAGCTAAAAAGGGTGATAAAACTTCTTATGACATAACTTATGAAAATCCTAATAAGATAACAGCTCCTCTTTCAAAAGGTGATAAAGTGGGAAAAGTTATTATTTCAAAAGAGGGAAATGTTTTAAAAGAAATCAATTTAGTTGTCGGACAAGACCTTGAAAAAGTTTCATTGAAAGATTGCTTTGACAAGATTGTTGTTGGTTGGTAAAATGCTAATAAAAAAGTCATCATAATGATGGCTTTTTTTGGTGCAAAATAAAGACAAAAAATGTGTGAGTTTTTAGGCAGGCAAGAAAAAGGTAAGTTAGCTGCGAAATAAAGGTAAGAAAAAGCAAAAGTCTTCTTTTTGAAAAATTTATTTAGCAGAAGAATTTTAGGCTTTGTTTTAAGAGGTGAGAATAACAGAAAAGGGGCGTTTTTAAATTGGGCAATGTCTAAGCCAATTATTTAAGCTTTTTTAGATAAAAAATCTTGATTTTTATTTTTAATTATAGTATAATTATTTTGGTTATGTCTGAATTAAATATTACAAATGAAACTAAAGAAAATAATGAAGTTGTTGAAACAGAACAGCTTTCTTTTGTCGATGATAAGGTGAGATTTAAGCTTGATAATTTTGAGGGCCCACTTGACCTTCTTCTTCACCTTATTAAAGATGCAAAGCTTGATATTATGAGTGTTAAACTTGCCGATATTACAGAGCAATATCTTGAATATATGCAGGATATCGACAGCATTGATATGGACAGGGCAAGCGAGTTTATTATTGTGGCTGCAACCCTTATTGAAATAAAATCAAAGCATCTTTTACCTGTTGAAACTGAAGATGAGATTGAGGTTGAAGATAGTGAAACAATGCTTTTACAACGTCTTAAAGAATATGAGCTTTTCAAAGAAACTGGTGCAAAGCTGAGAGAGATAGAAGATATCAACAAAATGTATCGCAAACCTGGAAAGGAAACTGAAAAGGTTAAGGTGATAATAAAAGATATGGTTCTTGATAAACTTCTTGATGCTTTTGCAGGATTGCTTGCAAGAGCTGAAGCAAGAGGAAAGGAAAAAGAAGCGCCAAAGAAGATTGTAAAAGATAGGTTTACAGTTGCTGATAAAATCCTTTCTATTCGCGGTTATGCAAGAGAGCATAAGAGATTTCCTTTTGAAGAGTTGTTTGCTCCAGATATGACCAAAAGTGAAATGATAAATGTTTTTCTTGCACTTTTAGAGCTTTTAAAGCTTCAAAATGTCAAGGTGGAGCAGGTGGGAATATTTGCTCAAATAAATGTAATATCAAATGAAGAAATAAATTAACAATATTATGAGGGGAAAATGGGGAAAATAGATACAGTATTAAATTTAAAAGAGGTTGTTTTATCAATTCTTTTTGTTGCAGGTGATGGAATAGAAAAAGATTTTATTGCCGAAAAACTTGAAATAAGCAATAAAGAACTTCAAAAGGCTATTGAAGAAATCAAAAATTCATTGAATGGCGACAGCGGTATTCAGTTGATTGAATATAAAAACAAGGTTCAACTTTCTTCAAATCCTGTTTATGCAAATTACATATCAGATGTCTTAAATCCTATTAGAGAAAAATCTCTTACTAGGGCAGCTCTTGAAACTTTGGCTATCATAGCATATAAACAGCCTATTACAAAACTTGAAATTGAAGATATAAGAAGGGTAAATTCTGACTATGCTGTTCAGATATTGATTGACCAAAATATGATTGAAGTTGTGGGAAGAAAGGATGCTGTTGGCAAACCATTGATGTTTGGCACAACAGAAAACTTTTTGAAGAGGTTTGATATAAAAAATTTAAGTGACCTTCCTGATTATGAACAACTTTTAGAGAGGATTAAGACTATCAGAGCTGAAGAAGATGAACAAAATGAAAACACCTTATTCAGAAATGTTGAAAATCTTGAATTTAATGAAGAATTGCCTGATTTCTTAAAGGGTGAAGATTTCAGCATGATTGAAGCAGAAAACATTGAAGACAATACTGATGCAGTTTAATTTTTTGAATTATTAAAAAGTTTTAAATAAATAAATGAAAAATTATCAAAGTTTTAAAGAATCAAATAAATGATAAAAAATTGAGAGGAGCAAATCCTCTTTTTTTTTTCGTATTTGTAATTATAAAAAAATTCTTTGCATAAATTTAAGCATGGGAAGTTTTAGGCAAAAAAGTTATGGACAAAGATATAGTCAATCTAAAGTGAAAGTTTATATAAACAAACGCAAACTTTGTTATGTCATATTTGCTCTGTTATGTTTAAGCGAAGCTTGTTTGGGTGTGTTATGGGCTCTGGGATATTAAAAGAAAAATTAAAAAAATTTCCCATTCATCCATCATTTTTATTGCTTTTTTTATGGTTTATTTTGACTAAAAACCTTTATTCATTTCTATTGTTTACTACTGTTGTTATGAGTCATGAATTTGGGCATTTTATTGTTGCAAAAAAACTGGGTTATAAATTAAATTCTTTTATGATTGCTCCTTATGGAGTATGTTTAAATTATCAAGAAAGTGCATTTGAGCAAAAAGATGAAATCAGCATTGCTTTTGCTGGTCCTTTTGTAAATTTTATTTTATCAATCATCTGCATTTCTTTATGGTGGATTTTTCCTGTTTCATATAATTTTACCTATGAGTTTGTATATCAATCTTTGATGCTTGGCCTATTTAACTTGTTGCCTTGTTATCCTTTGGATGGTGGTCGAATTTTTGTTGGAATGTTGTCAAAAAATAAGACCAGAACTCAAAGCATAAAAATCACCAGAATAATAAATGTGGTTATTGCCGGTATATTGTTTTCGCTGTTTTTTGTAAGTTTTTTTTACGACTTCAATCCTTCACTATGTTTTTGCGGTGTTTTTATGATTTTGGGACTATTTGATATTGAAAGTGAATGTAAATATAAGCCTATTGCCGTTTATAAAAAAAAGACCAAGAATTTCTCTAAGCCTTTTTTTTACATGATTGATGATAAGGTTGATATTGGTCAAGCTTTAAAAAAGATAGAACTTAATAAGTTTACCATCTTTGTTGTTCAGTTTGAAGATGGAAGGGTAAAAATGATTGATGAGCAAAAAATTAAATTGCTATCAATGAAATATCCTTTATCTTCAAAGTTGTCCGATATTATTAAGTAACATGATAATTTCTTAATTTAAATACAAAAATATAATTTATATTTAATTTGCTTTAAATAAGCTTCTAATATTTAATTAAAACTTAAATCATAAAAGGAAGCAAGTTGTCAATATTGTTTCTTTCAAGCTCTGTCAATTTGTCTAAGATTTCATCAAGTTCTATAGATATGCCTTTATGGTCAGCTTTATCCTTATAGCAGGTTAAAACACCCATAAAAGTGCCCAGAAGCATAAGTTCTGCAATATGTCTTGTTGTCTTATCTGTCATAGTTGACATATTTATTGAACCCCAAAGCTTGGCTTTTTCAAACCAGTTGTTATCTTTAAGACCTTCAATCTTTTCAGCCTTTGCAAGAAGTTCGCATTCCTTTTCAAGTAAAAGATATTTGTCTTCTTCTGATGCAAGCTCTCTTTTAAGCTCATCATTTTTAATCTTTGGAATAATATCTTCTATTGATTGAATAGCAGTTTTTATGTTTTGATAAATTGCATTTAGATATTCTGTCAATAATTCTTTGTTTACCTGTGTTTCCATATTTTCCTCCAAATTAATTGTGTGCCGAATTTGAATTAATATTCTTGATGTATACATTTTTTTCTTTTGCAAAAAATATATACATGAAAAAGTCTACAAAAATCCTTTTAGTAATTTTTATTTTAGCTTTTATTCCAACTCTGTTTTTGGGTAAATTTGTTATTGCTGGGATAATAGCAACCGACAAAGGTTTTAAGTTTAATTTTGATACAAGGGCGATTATAGGAATTGTTTTGTCAGTTATATCATTGATTTTGGGCACAATTCTTTTTATAAGGTTTATTATGTCGCAGCCAGTTGACAAGGCTATTTTCTTTTCCTGTCTTCCTTTGGTGGTTTTATATGGGTTTTCACTTTTTATGCTTGCTGAAATAACCACTTTCAACAATCCATTGGCAAATTCTTTAAAAACTCTTTTAAATGTTTCGCCAGATAATCTCTACAATACAATCTTATGGGCGATTTTGATTACTTTAATTTTTATTATGCTTTTATTTCTAAATTGCTTTGTGCTTTGCAAACCAATAGCAAAGGTAGAACGCATTGTTTCTCGTTTAGGCGATGGAAAGGTTAAAGATGAAAAATTGCGTATTGGTGGTGGTAAACAATTTAATTCTATTGAATATGGATTAAATAAAATAAACAACAATTACAGAAGCAAAGATAGGTCGCTTAAAACTATCAATCTTGAAGCTCAAAAATTTATTCCAAAACAATTTTTTAAATTTTTAGGAAAGACAAATATTCAAGAGTTGGAACTTGGAAATCAGGTAAAAAAGAGGGCGACCACAATTCTTGTCAAACTTGCAGGGCTTTCAAGTCAGGGTGATATGTCGCTTGAAGAAAATTTTAATTATGTAAATTCATACATTCATGTTATTTCACCGCTTATAAGAAAATTTGGTGGATTTATCGATAAGTATAATGGCGAAGGATTGACGGCTGTTTTTGCTAAAGCGGAAGATGCAATTGATTGTTCTCATTCAATTATTCGTGCCATAAACATAAAAAATAGGCAAAACAAAACATTGCCAAATGTAGAACAAAGAATTTCTATTATGACAGGTGAGGTGATTTTTGGAATCGTTGGTGAAGAAGAGCGAAAGATGCCAACCATTGTGTCAAATATCACTTCGGTGTTAGACAAACTAGATAATTTGAATAAAATGATGTCGGCAAAGATGATTTTTACCAAATCTTCACTTGACAATCTACCATTAAATTATAAATTTCTTTATAGATATATCGGAAAACTTACAACAGAAAATGGTGAAATCGTTTTATTTGAAGACTTTGAGGTTTTGCCACGTGATATTTCAAATGAACTTATAAAATCAAAATCCTTTTTTGAGCGTGGTGTTATATTGTATGAAGAGGGTGAATATGAAAAGGCTTGCGAAAATTTCTCAAATGCTTTAAAAATTTGTCCAAAGGATAAAGGCTGCTATGTATATTTCAATAAAAGCAAGGAAAAATTGTCGAAATAATTAAAATACTTTGATTAAACAAAATTTCAATAAATCTAAAAATCTAATATCTCTTTTATCGCTTGACATAATTTTTGTCAAGTGATAATATTTTTATATGAAGTTTAAAAGGGAAAAAAGCACTTTTGAGTGCCCCAGATGCGGTATAAGATGTATGAAAGGTGTTGAAACTTGCCCAGAATGTAAGTTGGTTTTTTCTCGTTTGGCGCTTGCTACAAACAAAGATGCAAAGAAAAAATTGCTAAGACATGACAAAGATTTCATCATTTATACAAACAAATTGCCAAGTGACGTAAGTTTTATCAAATTGATGTTGCTTACCATATTTGTAGGCTTGTTTGGCGGACATTGTTTTTATGTTGGCAGATATTGGCGGGGCGGATTATTGCTGACCAATTCCATCATTCTTATTTGTTGTTCTGTTTTTAATGAATTTTTGTTTAAAATAGATGATGGCAGATTTATAGCAATGATTGCCACAATATGTGGTTTGATTATGATGGTTTGGGCTTATGACCTAGTCATCGTAATGATGAAAAAATTTAAAGTTCCTGTAGCTATTGATTTAGAAACGGGTGTTATTTCTGAGGGTGAATAATGAGAATTGTTGTTGGAATAAGTGGTGGTGTTGATTCATCAGTTGCTGCCTATCTTTTAAAGAAGCAGGGACATGAAGTAATCGGTCTTTTTATGGTTAATTGGGAAGAAAAAGATGGGACTTGCACCGCTGAAGCTGATTTTGAAGATGTAAAAAGGGTGTGTAATAATATAGGGATTCCATATTTTTCTGTAAATTATTCTAAAGAATATTATGATAGGGTATTTGAATATTTTTTGGAAGAATTGAAGAAGGGCAGGACGCCAAATCCTGATGTATTATGCAATAGAGAGGTTAAGTTTGGTCCCTTTCTTGAGCAAGCAAAAAAGTTGGGTGCAGACTATATTGCAACAGGTCATTATGCCAAAAAACTTGAAAAAAATGGAAAGTTTTATCTTGCAAAAGCAGATGATTTAAATAAAGACCAATCATATTTTTTAAATCAACTTAGTCAAGAACAGCTTGCTTCGGTAATTTTCCCTCTTGATAATATTGATAAACCTACAGTTAGAAAAATAGCCAAAGAGCTTGAACTTTCAAATGCAGAAAAGAAGGACAGCACAGGAATTTGCTTTATTGGCGAAAGAAATTTTAAAAATTTCTTAAAAGATTATCTTCCTGCTAAAAAGGGCAAAATTCTTGATTTAGAAGGCAATGAGGTGGGCAGGCATGATGGGCTTATGTATTATACTCTTGGTCAAAGAAGAGGGCTTGGAATAGGCGGAAGGGCAGATGGAAATGGCGGACGATGGTTTGTTGTCAAAAAAGACTTGGAGAACAATATTTTATATGTTTCTCAAGGCGAGGATGACCTTTTGTTTAGCGATGGACTATATGCCAGTCAAATGAATTGGATTCCTGAAATTCCATCGCAAAAAGAATTTGATTGTCAAGCCAAATTCAGATATCGTCAACCTGACCAAGCAGTTCATGTGACTGTGCTTAATGATAAAGATATAAAGGTTGAATTTAAAGAGAGACAACGTGCAATTACTCCTGGTCAATATGTGGTTTTATATGATAATGATGGTGTTTGCTTGGGTGGTGGAACGATAGACGAAAGTTTTAAAAAAATATAAAATCTTAGAAAGTTGAAATAAAAATTCCTATCAAAAGAATAAAAAAATGTCATAAAAAATTTAATATGCAAAACTTAAATTTGAAAAGAATAAGGATTTAATTATAAATCCTTTTTTTTAATAATCAAAAGAGCGAACGATATTTTATATAATAAAAAAATATTTTTAATAGATATAATTTCAATATAAAACTTTCTTTTGCGATAATGTATAAAAAGTTTTTATTAATCAATAATAAGTATGAGGAGGTTATTATGATTATTGCAAATTATATCGCATTAATTATTCTCTTGATAGGTGGTATAAATTGGGGTCTTATGGGCTTATTCATGTTCAATTTAGTGACATTTATATGCTTCGGCAATACCATTATTGCAAGAATAATTTATGTGCTTGTATTGCTTTCTGCAATTTGGCTCATTATTTCAGCTGCATTAAATGGCGGAATTTTGCTTGCAAATAATTTTGTGAGAACTTAAACTTGAAAAGTTGACATTTACAATATAATGTAGCTTTTCTTTTAGACATAATACAATATCTTGTATAAAAGCAAAAACATTGTTTATTTATGTATAGAATAATAATTCTTGCACACAATAATATTGGAGGTTGAAAATGAGTAAACAATACAGACCTGGTGAACAAGCACCTAAAACTGGAAGCTATTCTTGTTATGATAAGAATGGTAGATGTGGCGGAAACACAAAACTCAAAAAGGGTGAAAGATTTCCTGCAACACAACATAGTGGAAGTCACTATGAAATGGAAGAAGAAAGAGAATAATCTGATTTCTTCAACAACTTAATAAATCACGGCTTGAAATAATCAGGCAACAGATTAAAAAAATCGAACTACAATCTTATGTAGCTCGATTTTTTTTATAAATATAATAAAGGCAAAAACAATGTGCTGCTTTCATTAGGGAAACAATAAAGACAGGAATAATGTGGCTGGTTTCTTCTTTTTTAAATTTCGATAATTTCTAAGTCATCAGGAACAATAATATTTCCTTTAAAATATTGTTGGGCTTCTTTTGTGTATAAATCTTTGCGTTGGTCTTTATGCGATTCTTCTGTGTGATATAAAATCAAATTTTTGATATTTAAGGGGTTCATAACCTCGCTCACACTTTTTGTTGTAGAATGATTTTTTTCATATGCATGAAAAATGTTTTCTTCTGATTCCAAACAAAAAGCCTCGTGCATAACAAAATCAAAATTTTTTATTCTTTCATATAAAGAAGGGTTTAAGGTTTCATTTCCCAAGAAGGCAAACTTTTTTTCATTTAAAACACATTCAAAGCCAAATTGCTTTGTGCCTTTTGCTTTTATATCAAAAAAAGTGTAGTCAACTCCATTTATTTGATGCCTATCTTCATCTTGCAAAACAACGAAATTTACAACTTTATATATTGCATCGACAAGCTGATATGGAAGAATATGTTTTGCAATTCCTTTGATTGAAGAAAAAACAATATCATTGCAATAAATATTTATCTTTTCTGTTATTTTTCCAAGCAATGCATCAAGACTAATTTTTTTAAAATACCAAAACAAACCTAATATATGGTCTGTATGGCTATGAGAAATAAATATATGTTGAATTGTTTTATAATCGATATTTACCTTGTTTAATCTTTTTAATATTTCAATACTTCCGCCAGTGTCAATTAAAAAATTTCCGCTTTCATTTTGAATCACAAAACAGGTATTATATAAATCCATTGTTCCACCATTGCCGGTGCCCAACATAATTATTTTATTCATAATTTCTCCTTAACAATATAATAGCATAATTTTTTTGTTTGAGCAAATATTACAACAATATTTTTTATAGCTTTAAATTTATATAAAGAGTTTAATTTTTAAATTTAGTTTTTCAGCAATCAAATTAAATTATATCATAAAAATGTGTTTCTGCTTTTATATTATAATGCTTGACAATAAAATATAATTTTGTTAAAATTTCAAATATGCAGAGATGGCCGAGCGGTTTAAGGCGCACGCTTGGAAAGCGTGTGAGGTCACA
>CARUPR010000011.1 GCA_949077035.1 uncultured Eubacteriales bacterium | reverse complement strand
AACCGTCGTCGCCTACGGCGCAAACCCTTGACAATTTGCCTGCGGCGGCATTTTTTGCCGGTTAAGACGGTAAGCACCAAAGCGAACAACAAAATTTTTAAGCCGCAGTCCGACCAAGACCGCGCAAAGGAGCAGACAATGAACAAAAACGCAGTTATCTACGCCCGCTATTCCTCGCAAGGACAAAACGAGCAGTCTATTGAGGGGCAAATACGCATTTGCACAGAGTACGCCGAAAGTCAAGGCTATACTGTTATAAGGGTTTACACCGATAAAGCGCGTTCGGGAACGAACGACCACCGCCCCGACTTTCAAAAAATGATAGCCGACGCGGAAAGCGGCGCATTCGAGCAAATCATTGTTTATAAGTTTGACCGTTTCGCCCGTAACCGCGTGGACAGCATAATGTATAAGGCACAGTTGAAAAAGCGGTACGGAATAAGAGTTGTTTCGGCAACCGAACCCGTCAGCGACGACGAGGGCGGCGAGTTCTACGAAATGTTTTTGGAGTGGAACGACGAAAAGTATTCGCAACGCCTTTCCAAGCGCGTACACGACGGACTTGACACAAGCGTTAAGAACGGCACTTATTGCGGCGGTACTCTCATTTACGGGTATAAACTCATTGACACCGACAAACGCGGCAACAAGGGCATTATACACCGCGTTGCGATAGACGAGGAGCAAGCCGCAGTAGTCCGCTACATTTTCACGGAATATGCGCAAGGAACGCCGAAAAAGGAAATCGCGGACGAGTTGAACAAGCATCATATACTTTACAAGGGCAAGCCGTTTACATACCGCACGTTTGAAAACTGGTTATCTAACCGCAAGTACACGGGCGACTGTATGCACGGCACGAGAGTTTGCGACCATACATACCCCGCCATTATAGACAAAGCCACTTTCGCGGCGGTGCAAAAGCGGCTTGAAAAGAACAAGATTTTAGCGGGTGCAAATTCGGCGGTTGAGCCGTATATACTCACGGGGAAAGCCTTTTGCGGCTACTGCGGCGACAGTATGACGGCGGGCGGCGGTACGAGCCACACGGGGCAAAAACATTATTATTATATTTGCCACAGCAAGCGCAAAGGCGGTTGTAATAAATCGAGCGAGAACAAGAACACGCTTGAATTTACGGTTGCGAATGCTGTCTATGAGTTTTTGAGCAGACGGGAAAACGCCGAGATAGTCGCACAAGACACGATAAACTATTACGAGCAACGCACGGGCGAGGACAGTTTGCGGAGCATAGAGGCGCGAATACGCCACGCGCAGGACGAGGCGGAACAACTTACAAACGCTTTCATTTTGGCGCGCAACGATATGCTACGGGCGAATATAGAAAAGAAAATGCAAGAGATTGAAATACTTATAAAAGACTTATCGGCAAGCAAGGCGCAAATGGAACTTGAACGGGGCAAGAAAATCACGAAAGAAACAATAATTGACTTTATCGCGGAAATGCTTAAAGGCGACCCCGCAGACAAGGAATATCAAAAAACACTCATTGATAATCTTGTTTACAAGGTGTTTGTGTACGACGACCATATTATTACATACCTAACTTTCGGCAACGAAAAGGACATTAAAGAAATAAGCCTTGCCGATAACGACAAGGCTATTGACGAATTAAAGGTTCAACCTTTATCGTCTTTGGTGCGGGCGGTGGGAGTCGAACCCACACCCTTTCGGACTTGCCCCTTAAACAAGCGCGTCTGCCATTCCGCCACGCCCGCAAAATTACATATATTTATTATGCTTTATTATTATATCTATATTATTATAATTTGTCAACTATTTTTATAAAATATTTCATAAAAATTAGTTATAAAATTGGCAATTTTTATAAAAAAGAAAAAAAACTGCCCTAAGGCAATTAGTTTTCATCAATTTCTTGAAATTCTTTTAATCCCTTTTCAAATTGTGTTTTGCTTTCTGGGTCCAATTTAAATAAAAGACCAAACAATTGACCGACATGAAGTTTTTCTTCTTTTGCAATATCTCTTATAGTTTTTTGAGCAGCCGGCATTGTAGCTTGCTGTAAATGGGTTTCATAACCTATAATCGCTTCCAGTTCCCCCATAATATCAAGTCTTGCATTTTGAGTCATTGTGTAGATATTATTATTAGAGTTATGGTCCATAATATTAAAAATTCCTTTCATTTCGCCTCCAAGTTTATATATTCAAAAGGCTGCAAAATGGTGATTTTTTATCTTTTAAAAATATTTCTTATTCAAATTCAAATATAAAAAGCAATTAAGCATAAATATTTTAAAATAACAACATCAATTAAAGTTGAAAAAAAGAGGCAATTAGCATACCTCTTTTTTATCATCAACTTTTTTTATTATTTCAGGTTGACCATCATCAAGTTCAATAAATCTTGAAGTGACAATAATCTTTTCAACATCCTTTAAACTTGGAGCTTCATACATAAGTTTTGTCATTTTAGATTCAATAATGGTCCTAAGTCCTCTTGCACCTGTTTTCAACTCAATAGCTTTTTTTGCGATTGCAGTAACCGCATCATCGGTAAACTCTATCTTCATATTATCTATCTTAAACATCAGATTATATTGTTTTATAAGCGAGTTTTTAGGCTCCTTCAATATTCTAACCAATGCTTTTTCATCAAGTTCATCAAGACCAACCACAATAGGAAGTCTTCCGATAAATTCAGGAATCAATCCAAATTTAATAAAGTCATTTGGTTGAATGTCTTTTACATAATTTGATACTTTAATGTCATTTTTTATGTTAGCATTAAATCCTAAAGATGTGTCATTTTTCCTGCTCTCAACAATCTTATCAAGTCCTACAAAAGCGCCACCACAAATAAACAAAATATTTGTTGTATCAATTTGAATCATTTCTTGATGAGGATGTTTTCTTCCGCCCTGAGGCGGAACATTTGCAACAGTGCTTTCCAATATTTTAAGCAAAGCTTGTTGAACACCCTCGCCCGCAACATCACGTGTAATAGATACATTTTGTGTTTTTCTTGCAATTTTATCTATTTCATCAATATAAATTATTCCGCGTTGAGCCTTTTCAATATCGTAATCGGCATTTTGAATAAGCTTAAGCAAGATGTTTTCAACATCATCACCAACATAACCTGCTTCTGTCAAAGTTGTAGCATCAGCAGTTGCAAAAGGCACTTTTAAAACTTTAGCCAAAGTCTTTGCAAGAAGAGTTTTTCCAGAGCCAGAAGCTCCAAACAATAAGATATTGCTTTTTTCAAGTTCAACATCTTCAGTTTCTTTTCGCAAATCTTTATCATAAATATAATTCAGTCTTTTATAATGATTATAAACAGCAACTGAAAGCACCTTTTTAGCCTCATCTTGACCAATAATATATTCGTCTAGTTTCTCTTTTATTTCACTAGGAGTTGGCAATTCAATTTTTTCAAACTTTGTTTTTTTAGCTACATCAACAATAATATCCTTGCAAATATCTATACATTCATCACAAATATAAGAGTCGCCATTCGGACTTGCTATCATTTTCTTGGCATCACGCTGATTTTTTCCGCAAAAACTACATTTACATTCTTCATTCATATTGTAATCTCCTAATTAATTTTACAATCTCTAGATACGAAAATTTCATCTATTATTCCGTATTCTTTTGCCTCCTGTGCTGTCATATAGTTATCTCTATCGGTATCTTTTTCAACAATTTCAAGCGGTTTGCCTGTATTTTGACTTAACATTTGATTCATACGTTCTTTTATATATTGTATATGATTTGCCTGTATTTGAATGTCACTTACCTGACCTTGTGCACCACCTAAAGGTTGATGTATCATAATTTCGCTGTTTGGCAATGCAAACCTCTTTCCTTTGGTGCCTCCTGCAAGCAAAAATGCCCCCATAGAAGCAGCACGACCAACGCAAATGGTTGATACATCACATTTTATATATTTCATTGTATCATAAATCGCAAGGCCGGCACTTACACTACCACCAGGACTATTGATATATATCGAAATATCTTTATTTGGATTTTTACCTTCCAAATAGATTAATTGCGCAACAATAATATTTGCAATATTGTCATCAATTTCACCATTCAAGAAAATAATTCTGTCTTCAAGCAATCTTGAATATATATCATAAGACCTTTCACTATTTCCAGTTTGGTCTACAACCATAGGTATCAACATAAAATAAGCCTCCTGTCATTTAAGTTTAATATCTTCAAACAAATAAATTATATGCCAAAACTATTATTTATTTTCATTTTTTGATTTGATAAAATTCAAGACTTTTGTCATAATTGCGTTGTTTTGGAAGAAATAATAGTCATCTGATGACATTGCTTTCTTAAAATCATCAACATTCATCTGATATTTGCCAGCATACTCAGCAATCTTTTCATCAAGTTCTTCAGCTGAAATTGTAAGTTTATATTCAGAAATAAGTCTTTGAAGCACTAGTCTTGTTTTAATATTCTTTTCTGCATCACTTCTTCTTTCTGCTTTAAATTCATCAATAGTTTTGCCGATATAACCCAAATAACCTTCCAAAGACATACCTTGGTGAGAAAGTCTATGTTCAAATTCATGAAGCATATTATTTACTTCAAAATCAACCATAGAATCAGAAAGTTCAATTCCACTCTTATCAGCAACAGCATCTAAGAGAGCAACTTCATATTCTCTTTCAACTTTTTCTTCATTTGCCTTTAATAAGTTTTCCCTAATTGATTTTTTATATTCTTCAACGGTTTCAAATTCTGTTGTATCAGCTATAAATTTATCATCGATTTCTGGCAAAACTTTCTTTTCAATCTTTTTAAGAGTCACCTTAAATACAACTGGTTTTCCTTTTAAATTTTCTGCGCCATAGTTTTCTGGGAAGGTAACATTTAAGTCTTTTTCTTCACCCTTTTTCATGCCAACAACGCCCTCTTCAAAACCTTCAATAAAAGAATGTGAACCAAGCTCTAATCTATAATCTGCTGATTCTCCACCTTCAAACTTTTCGCCATTTAAAAAACCAACAAAGTCGATTGTTGCAAAATCACCCATTTCGGCAACTTTGTCTTCTTCCACATATCTTGCATGATTAAGCTTTGCTCTTTCAAGTTCTGCCTCAATTTGCTTTTCATCAACCTTAGCTTTTGCTTTTTTTACACCCAAATTTTCAAGTTTTGGAAGGTTGAATTCTGGCATAAGGTCAAATTTTAAAGTAGCCTCAAGGCCTGTTTCAATGGTGAATTTATTTAAATCTACATGTGGTTGACCTGCAGGAACAACGTTTGTATTCTCTTCTAAAAATTTAGAATATTGTGAAGAAATCACATCATCAAATGCTTCATCAAAGAAAACTGAATCACCAAAATTTTGTTCAATAACCTTTCTTGGAGCCTTTCCCTTTCTGAAACCTTGAATATTATATTTTCCTTTATTTTTTTCATAGGCACGATTTATAGCCTCTTCCCATTCTTCTTTTGAGATTTTGATATTCAAAACACCCTTTTTATCTTGTTTTTCAAAAGTATACATTTATTTTCTCCTTTTCTTGTTTAAAATTACCATTAAATTTTATCATATTTTTTCAAAATTGGCAAGCAAAATCCTTCGATTGAAAGTCAGAAATTTATTTATTTTAATTTATTAAACAACTCTTATCATTTTTTATTTTTTTTATATAATGCTATAACTTTATAACAACTACAAAAATTATTATGCAAACAGTCAATACAAACAAAATTTTGCCTATATCAACAAATTTATCAAAGCGCAAACTTTTTTTAAAGGCTTTTATATGTAATGGCAAATTTCTCTCAAATTCTTCAGATGAAATATTTTTATAATTTATAATTTCAGCCCTATAATGACTGAATTCATCATTGAAATTTTTATAATAATCTTGGATATAAAAGATTATCAAAATGACAGTCCAATAAATACAAAATAAAGCCAGAAATGGAAGAGCAATATAAACAAAGCCCGACCAAACCGACTTTAAAGCGATAAATAAAATTGTTAAAGCAATTAAGATAGCTGAAATCAGCCATCTTTTCATTAAAAATCTTTTAAACATAACAAATTTCTATAAAAACTAAACATTCAAAATAAATAAAACGATTATTGTAACAACAAAAATTACATAGCACACTATCCAACCAATCTTGCGGTGATTTTTTACCCAAGAAAAGGCAAGACAAATGCAAATAAGATATGAAATAACTTCGCCAACAGAATTAAAGGCATCTGATAATTTTGTGTTGCCTTTTAAAATAACCGTCAACAAAAGTGCAATTGCAATACAGCCAATGCCTATATAAGCAACAAAGGCAAGCACGGTATTTATACCATATTTTTTTTCAGATTTTACAATATCTTTTTTCTTTTTTTTATCCTTTTTAGGCTCTTCAGCATAGACATTTATATCTTCTCTGTTTTCTTCCATAAAGCCGCCCTCCTTATTTGCAAATATGACAAGCTAAATCAACTGTTTTATTTGAATATCCCCATTCATTATCATACCAAGATACAAGCTTAACAAAAGTTGGGCTTAACATAATTCCAGCATTGACATCAAATATAGATGTATGAGCTTCCCCTATAAAGTCTGAAGAAACATTAGCTTCATCAGTCCATGACAAAATTCCTTTAAGTTCTCCTTCAGACGCCTTTTTTATGACATCAACAATTTCTTGATATGTTGTAGGTTTTGAAAGACGAACAGTTAAATCAACAACAGATACGTCAGTTGTTGGCACCCTGAAACTCATTCCGGTAAGTTTGCCTTTAAGTGATGGTATAACCTCTCCAACAGCCTTAGCAGCACCAGTAGAAGAAGGAATGATATTGCAAGATGCAGCCCTTCCTCCTCTCCAATCTTTTTTTGATGGGCCATCAACGGTAAGCTGAGTCGCTGTCATAGCATGCACAGTAGTCATAAGACCTTCTTCAATACCAAAATTGTCATGTATAACTTTTGCAAGAGGAGCAAGACAATTTGTGGTGCAAGAAGCATTTGAAACAACAAGCATATCGTTTGAATAACTTTTTTCATTTACACCCATAACAAACATTGGCATATTTTTACCAGGCGCAGAAACAATAACCTTCTTAGCGCCCCCTTTCAAATGTTTTGCGGCATCATCATAGTTTGTAAATTTTCCGGTTGCTTCAATAACTACATCAACATCTCCCCAAGGGATAAGTTCTGGCTCTCTTTCAGCATAAAAAACAACTTTATCGCCATTTATAACAAGATTATTGTCTTTTATCTCACAAGTGCCTTTAAATTTTCCATGAACACTATCAAAAGTAAACATATACTTAGCATATTCAAGGTCTATGAAAGGGTCATTAACCGCCACCAAATCAATATCTTCTCTGCCTGCACAAACTCTTGCGACAAGCCTTCCAATTCTTCCAAAACCATTTATGGCAACCTTAATTTTTTTCATATCTTCAATCTCCTTTTTATTTATTTTTTAAAACTTTAATCATCTTCAATAATATCACTTTATATTAATTTTGATTTATAAAATAAAATTTTTTTATTCTTCTATTTCATCCATCAATGTTTTATCAACATTTTCATTTTCATAATTATCATCTTCTTCAATAATGAAATGTTCATTAAGTTCTATTGCGTGTGCAAAATTTTTCTTGCCAACGGTTATATTAAATATAAGCAAAACAAGCATAATCAAAGAAATAGCCAAACAAATTAAATCCAAACTTACAAGCAATAGCCCTGCAAATATACCTATTTGGGCAAATATAGCTACGCAAACAGTTGCTACAACTGCAATAATAAATGACAAGGCTGATATTATACTATATTTTACAATGTCTTTTTTATCATATTCAGCCTTAACTTGCTCTGCTTTGGTTTGAACAGTCTCTTGTTCAATTCCTCGCCATCTGTTTACCCTGCTTGAAAAACTTAAATTGCCAGATGCTGCAACAACTGCTGAAATTTCTTCGTTCATATAAATAACAGATGGGTCACCTTCATAAAGTTTTAAGCCCAAAATCAATTTTAAAATTTTCTGCCAAACATTAAAAATAAAATCTAAGAATTTGTTGTTTTCACGTTTGCAAGTGGTGATATCACGATTTGAATAACAAAACTTATTAAATTCATCCAAGCTCAAAGGTTTTCTCATAACCAAAATAGAACCTGCCACAATATGGGTTTGCAAAGAATTTATAATAGACTCCCTTTTGGTCCCTTTTGGAAACTTTATCAAAGTTAGGTTTTCACTTTCACCTACTTTAGTTTTTACATCAAAAAACAAATCTTCATTTACACCGACTAAAATATTCAAATCAGAAATTTCTGAAATTTCATTTAATATTTTGTTGAAATCTTTATTTTTATCAACTATAGGCACAATAACATTTATCATATTTACCTCAATATTTTTTTATTCTTCGTGAGTGTCTGCCACCTTCAAATTCTGTAGTTAAAAACACTTTAATTATCTTTATAGCCTTTCTTGCACTTATAAAACGACCTGACAGACACAAAACATTTGCATCATTATGTCGCCTTGTAAGAGAGGCAAACTTTTCATTATGACAAAGTGCTGCCCTTATTTTAGGATTTCTGTTTGCGACAATGCTCATACCAATTCCAGTTCCGCAAATATAAATTCCCACATTTCTTGGGTCTTCAATCACCTTATTATTAGCGGCTTTTGCAAAATCAGGATAGTCGTCAAGCTGCTCTTTTGAATAGCAACCAACATCAATTGCAATTATATTTTCTCTATTAAAAAATTTTTTAATTTCTTCCTTCAATGGATAACCCGCGTGGTCGCTTGCTAAAATAATCATAATTCTCTCCATATATTGATTTTATTAATTAAAATTTCATTCGCTTTATTAATATCCTGTGCAGTCTTATAATAAACCTCTTCATCACCACCATAAGGGTCGGCAATATCATAACCTAACAAACTTTTCATTGTTATAATTTTATTTGAAGCAATTTCATCTTTCATATACTGGCTCATAACAACATAAAGCATTTCCTTGTCAATTTTACCAAGCTTAACCGATTTGCGATTTCCTGCAGAAGCCTTAAATTTTTTAAGAGTTATCTTAGCATTTTCAGCTATATTTTCACCTTGTGCCCTTAATCCTCTTGAAATCACCTTCACATCAAGTATCTTTCTATCCTTCAAGAGCTTTTTCATAAGTCTTTCAGCCATAATAGAACGGCAGGTATTGCCGGTGCAAACAAAACAAATTTTAATCATATAATTCTCCTATTATAGAAAAACATTAAAAAAGGAAAATGATTTAGAAAATCATCTTTTTTGATTGCCATAATTTATCTAAATTATACTTTTCTCTTGTTTGAACAACAAAAGAATGAATTACAATTTTATCAAAATCAAAAACTATCCATTCCCCTTTATTGAAGCCCTCAGGATAATCTTCAATACCAAAATCTTTCATTAATTGAGATGCAAGTTTTTTATTATAAACAACAGAAGGTGTTGAAACTATTATCCCATAATCAAATGTTTGTTCTTCCTTTGATAAGTCATATATTAAAATATCTTTAAATTTTTTCTCTTTAAGATATTGGTAAAGTTCGCTTAAATGTTCTTTCACAATCCCTCACTTTTTAAATAGTATAGTTATAAATTTTATAATTGTCAAATAATTGTCTAAATATTTTTAAATTGTCTATAATTACAATATGAAATTGTTGCTTTTTATCTTTCAAAAATTTTTAAAACTAAGTCTAATATTTTTTATCTTTTTTATTTGGCTAAAATTTATCACCAAATCTCTTTGGCTTTCAATTTTTATTTCAACAATAGCTGCAATAATAATTGAAATAATTTCTTATATATTTACAAACAAAAATAGGTCAAAGCAAACTTTAAAAATAAAAGAAAAAGAGGCTGCTGAAAATATATTTTTATCTCTTTCCACCAGTCACTCATATCTTGATTTTTTCTTGCAACTTGCCCTTTCAAGACACTCATCTTCAATAAAGAAGAAAGATTATATTCAAATAAATCATCGCGACAAAACCAAAGTTCTCCTATATCCATTTTTACAATTAAAAAAATTCAGTTTAAACGATTTACTTACACTGACTACTAATTTAGGCAAAGAAAAGATAGACAAACTTGTCATCACCTGTTTTGAGTATGAAAAAGAGGTCATACCTTTTATAAGAAACTTTGAATATGAAATCTTGGTATTAGATAGATTTGACACATATAGTCATTTGTATAAAGAATATGATTTTTATCCCGAGATAACCATGACATACAAAAAAGAAGGCAAACTCACCATAAAGGATTTAATAGCTTTCTCATTCAATAAATCAAGGACAAAAGGCTATATATTTGCTTCATTATTGCTGTTTGCAACATCATTTTTTGTAAAACTTAATATCTACTACTGCATTGTTTCATCAATTTTATTATTATTCGCACTTATCTCTTATATAAATCCAAAATACAACAATAGTTTAAAAAAAGAAATAATCTAATCCTGATTATCTCTTTTTTTATTTTAATTTATTGCGAAAATTAATTATAAAAACATAACATAATAGCTTTTTAAATAAGCTCTATATGCTTTATATCTTTCTTTAAAGATTTTCTATAAACAATCAATTTTCCACCAATAACTTGCACTGGTTCTGCACCCGTTTTTTCGCAAATAAGCTGCATCATTTCCTTTGGTGAAATTGGGCTATTGTTTAAAACCTTAATTTTTACAAGCTCTCTAGCCTCCAACAGACCATTGATAGCTTCAAGTGAATTTTCACTTAAACCATCTTTGCCTATCTGCATAACTGGTTCAAGAGCATTTCCAAGTCCTCTCAAAAAAGCCCTTTGTTTTGTTGTAATCATATTTTCTCCTTTATAATTTAATTAATATACAGACATTATCAAATTTTTACAATCTTTATCAATCGTTTACAAATAATATTTTGTTTATCAGTTTTTCCATATTGTAATAAACTAAATATCCTTAATTATTTAAATAAAATTAATCTGACTTTAGTCATCCTTTATTATTGAAAGGCATTTAAAATTAATCGGTATATTCAAATACAGCATCCTTAATTTTAATTACACTCCCATTTTTCAAACCTCTTTCTTTAAGCATTGAAATTATGCCCATACTTTCAAGTCTTTTTTGAAAATATGCAAATGAGCGAGTATCAGAAAGGACAATTCCGCGTGTAAATTCATCAATCTTTCCGCCGCTGACTACAAAAGCACCTTCATCATCTCTTGTGATATTAATACTCTCTTTATCCCTGGTGTCAAAATCAAACTTTTCAATTTCAAGCGGTGGTTTTTTAGGTAATTTGCTAAGCATTTCAAGCACTTTAAGTTTAATCTCTTCAACACCTTTAAAAGTTGCACCTGAAAGCAATATAAAATCCTTTCCTACCTGCTCTTTAAACTTTTTCACCCTTTCATTCAATGTTTCTTCATCAAGCAAGTCCACCTTTGAAAGAAGTATAATTTGTGGTGTTTTTGCAAGTTCTTGGCTATACAAAGAAAGCTCATTATTAATTACATTAAAATCTTCTATAAAATCTCTACCATCGCTTTGAGAAATATCCACAAGATGAAGTAAAAGCCTAACCCTTTCAACGTGCTTTAAGAAATAATGTCCCAAACCTTGTCCATCACTTGCACCCTTAATAAGACCAGGGATATCAGCAACAACAAATGTCTGATTTTTTACCTGACATACACCCAAATTTGGATATAAAGTGGTAAACGGATAATTTGCTATTTTAGGATTTGCATTTGAAATACATGATAATAATGTAGATTTGCCAGCATTAGGAAAACCTATAAGACCAACATCGGCAATTGTCTTAAGCTCTAATATAACTTCTCTAGCCTTTGTTTCTTCTCCTGTTTGAGAGAAATGAGGTGCCTGCTTTATAGAAGATTTATAATATGCATTTCCATGTCCACCTTCGCCCCCTTTAAGAGCAACAAATTTCATTCCATCTTCAAAAAGGTCGGCAATCACCTTACCAGTTGCACTATCTAAGATGACTGTTCCACAAGGGACTTTTATTATCTTATTTGCACCATTTGCCCCAGTTTTAAGTCTTTGAGAGCCATTTAAGCCATTCTCAGCATAAAACTTTTTATGAAAACGAAAGTCATATAAGGTGTTCAAATTTTTTGTGGCTTCAAATATTACATCTCCACCTTTTCCGCCTTCACCACCATCTGGCCCACCATTAGCTGTTTGTGCTGTTCGCAAAAAGGAGGTCGAGCCATTTCCACCATTGCCAGCTTTAATAGTAATTTTTGTTCTGTCTAAAAACATCTCTTCTCCTTATTTTGTATTTATTATGCACATACATTATACAATATATAGTATTTTGTTTTATTTTAATAACAATTATGATTTTTATAGATATAAGCTTTAAGAAATTTAACTGCATTAATTTAATAAATTTATTAATAAAATTGCAATTTAAAATTAACTATTTTTCACACACCTTTCTTTAAAAGGACATTCTTCACAAGAAGGTTTCTGAGCCTTGCAAACATATCGCCCGAAATGCACAAGCTGAAGATGCAATTTCCCCCAAAGTGATTTATCAAAAACTTTCATCAAACCCTTTTCGCATTCTAAAGGATTGTCCGTTTTCACAAGTCCCAACCTATTTGACACTCTTAAAACATGGGTATCAACAGCAATTGCATCACCTTTAAATGCTTCAGAATAGACTACATTAGCAGTTTTTCTACCAACACCCGCCAAAGTTTGAAGAGCATCTAAATCATTTGGAACTTCACCATCAAATTTTTCAATTAAGCTTTTACTCATTGCAAGGATATTTTTTGCCTTATTATGATAAAATCCACATGAGTGGATTTTATCTTCAAGCTGTTCTTGAGAAAGTAATAACATCTTTTGTGGAGTATTGTATTCTTTAAACAATTCCTCTGAAACAATATTCACCCGTTTATCAGTGCATTGCGCAGACAAAATTACAGCTACCAACAATTCATAATTATTTTTATATTGCAGTTCGCACTTTGGGTCTGGAAACAAATCATTTAATTTTTCTACAATCACATTTTCTTGCATTTTTACCTCATTAGCGGGAATAAAACTGTATCTCTAATATTTGGCAAATCAAATATAAACTGAATAAATCTATCAATTCCAAAGCCAAGACCTGAAATTGGAGGCATACCATGCTCCATTGCAAGCAAGAAATCTTCATCAATATCCATTGTTTCTTCGTCACCAAGAGCCTTTTCTTTAAGTTGGTCTTCAAGAAGTTTGCGTTGAGTAATTGGGTCAACAAGTTCTGAATAAGCTTTTACAAGTTCGGCTCCACCAGCAACAAACTGGAATACATCAATCACCCTTTCATCGCCATCATTTCTTCTTGCAAGAGGCATAAGCTCTGCAGGATAGTTGTAAATAATAGTTGGCATAACAATATCTGCCCTAATCTTTCTTTTATAGATAAAGTCAACCAAAGTTCTGACAGTCTTACATTCTTCAAGTTCTTTTTCGCTGTAAAGACCTGTTTCAATAACTTTTTTCTTAAGCTCATCAATTTCCTTAATTGCAAGGAAGTCAAAACCTAAAATTTCTCTTAATCTTTCAATATAATTTATTCTTGGCCACTGGCAATCAAATTCAATTTCTTGACCTTGATATTCAATCTTAGTTGTGCCAAGACATTCTTTCAAAACAGCCAATATCATTTCGCGATAGAACTTTAAGTTATCTTCAAAATCCCAATAAGAAGCATACCATTCTACCTGAGTAAATTCTTGAAGATGAAATGGGTCCATGCCTTCATTTCTGAAATCTTTTCCAAATTCAAATACCCTGTCAAAACCTGCCGCAATGCATTGTTTAAGCCAAGTTTCTTTTGCAATTCTCAAATTGCAGTCAATATCAAGTGCGTTGTGATGAGTGAAAAATGGTTTTGCACTGGCACCTGAAACGCTTGTTTGCAAAATTGGTGTTTCAACTTCAATAAAACCATTATCTTCAAGATATCTACGCACACATGAAATAAGCTTACTTCTTGTCAAAAACACCTTTCTTGAATTTTCATTTGAAATCATATCAAGGTATCTTTGTCTATATTTTGTTTCGGTGTCACTTAAACCATGAAACTTTTCTGGTAAAGGTCTTAAAGTTTTTGCAAGCAAAGTTATTTTTTCAGCCTTAACAGTCACCTCACCAGTTTGTGTAAGATAAACCTCTCCTTCAACACCAACAAAGTCAGCTATATCAATCATTTTCTTATAAAAGTCATAAGCTTCTTCATCAAGCTCATTTCTTCCAACTGAAATTTGAATTTTTGCATTTATATCTCTAATTTGAATAAAGCCAAATTTACCCATAACACGTTTAAAGATAATTCTGCCAGCAACTTTAACCCTCTCGCCAACCTTTTCTCTAGCCTCTGCAATGGTGCAAGTTCTTTCAAATTTATCTTTATAAGGGATTTCTCCCATAGCTTTTAAATCTTCAATTTTTTTCTTTCTAATATCAACTTCGTTTGATAAAATTTGTGTATCTGCCATTTGTAATCTCCTTGTAAATTAAGGTATCACAAAATAGCATTTATGTCAATTATTTGTATCTATTTTTGTAATATTTATAATTTTTTAACACTTTATTAAGATAATTAGCGGTTTCTTTAAAAGGTATTTTATTTAATTGCTTTCCATCTTTAGAATATCTTTCATCTTTCAGCCAATTTTTTACATTTCCTTGACCTGCATTATAAGCACAAACCGCCAATTTGACATCATTAAAATAATCAATAAGATATGAAAGATAAAAGCTTCCAAGCTTTAAATTATATTCACCCTCCTTAAGCTTCTGCTCACTAAATTCTTCACCAAGTTGACTTGCAATCCATTCTCCTGTTGAAGGTAAAATTTGCATTAAACCAACTGCTCCTTTGCTTGAGCGAGCATCTTCTTTAAAACTGCTTTCAACATTGGCAACAGAAGCAATTAATGCGCTTTCAACATTGTATGATTTTGAATATTCTATTATCTCTTCTTTAAATTTCATAGGATAATAATAGGCGTGAAAAGAACCTATGCAAAAAGATAAAAGCACAGCACAAATAGTAAGACTAATTATCACAAAAGTTGTTCTCATGTATTTATTTTATTTAGTTGCAAAATAAAAATACATCAATTTCGACAAAAATTTTATTTATATTTTTAATTTAAACTAATTTCTGATAGGTATTTCTGTTGCCATCTACAATAACTTTATAAAATCCACCAAAAGACCTGAAAGGTTTTGAATAAACACAGTTTTTTACATATTCAAACATACGCTCTTCAAACCTAACCGATATTCCACAACCAAAACCTGCATCTTTTGGAGTATTTATGACAGCTACTCTATATCCAGACATATTAAGCACATTTGCTAAATATAAGGTTTCATTTCGAGAACGGAAAACAGCTAAACAAAATTGCATAACTCCTCCTTTTCTTGCACAATTTCCCCTCAATTACACTATATTGTAAATATAAAGGAAAGTTACCAAATGATTTATTTAGACAATAGTGCATCAACATTAATAAAACCTAAAGAGGTAATAAGAGCCGTCAACGATGGGCTTATACATTTCTCTGCCAATCCCGGAAGAAGTGGGCACAAAGCAAGCATAAAAACCGCTTTTAAAGTTGAAGAAGTCCGCGAAAAATTGGCTGAACATTTCAATGCTGAAAGCGGACAAAATGTCATTTTCACCCAAAACTGCACCCAAGCATTAAATCTTGCGATTTTAGGAAGCGCAAAGCAAGGCGGCCATGTTGTTTGCACTGAAAATGAACATAATTCTGTTTTACGTCCACTAGAATATTTAAAATCTATAGGACTGATAGACTATTCAATCGCCTTTCAAGCAAATAGCAAAGGTATAACATTAGAAGATATTAAAAAAGAAATAAAACCAAATACCTATATGGTAATTTGCAACCATATATCAAATGTAAATGGTGCAATTTGCGATGTTGCGAGCATAGGCAAATTTTGCAAAGAAAACAATTTAATCTTCTTGGTAGATGGTGCTCAAAGTTGTGGTCACTTGAAGATTGACATAAAAGAAAATAACATCGATTATCTTTCAGTTGCCGGCCATAAAGGATTTTATTCACCACAAAGCATAGGCTGCCTGATTATGAATGATAAATATCGACCAGAGCCCATTGTTTTTGGAGGCACAGGAACAAATTCTCTTGAACTTTATCAGCCTAATATCTATCCAGAACGATTGGAAAGCGGAACTATTTCAACCCCTCTTATTTTAGGTCTTGGAGCTGGTGTTGAATTTGTTGAAAACAATTTTAAAGAAATCAACTGCAAACTTGACGACCTCACCACCTATCTTAATTATGAACTTTCTAAAATTGGAATCAAAATTTATACAGAACCTGAAAATTCATTTGGTGTTTTAGCTTTCAATATAGCTGACATTGACTCAAGCGAAATTGCAAGCATCTTAAGTGAAAAATATGATATTTGTGTCAGAGGCGGTTTTCATTGTGCGCCAATAAAACACAAAGCCCTTGGCACTCTTTCTCAAGGCGCTGTCAGAGTATCTATATCTTACTTCAATTCTTTTTCAGAAATTCAAAGACTAGTTTATGTGATAAAACATATAGCTAAAAACATAAAATAAATCATAAAAACAACATTAAAATATACTAAAAAATAAACTAAACAACATAAGATATATTTAATATATCATCTAAATTTAAAACTATTATGTTATAAAATGATAACTACTGCATACTAGTCATGGAATTACATTTATTTATAATAGAACTACTTTTTAAACAATAAAACCTATGCAAAATACAAAAAAATCTCATAATTATTATGAGATTTTTTATTAAGGATTATTATTTATTTTCCTCTTCCTTTTCAGTTTTAGGAACAATTCTTTTAAGGTCAATTCTTCCTTTGTCATCAATTTTAATGACTTCAATTTCAACTTCATCACCAACTTTGACAACATCTTCAACCTTTTCCACCCTCTTGTTTGAGAGTTTTGAAATATGAATCATACCTTCTTTATTTCCTGCAAATTCAACAAAAGCACCGAAATTCATAATTCTGACAACTTTGCCATCATAAACATCGCCCACTTCAACATCTTCAACAATTCCTAAAATTATTGTTTTTGCTTTTTCAGCCATAGCATTATCTTGTGAAGCTATAAATACAAGGCCATTGTCATCAATATCAATCTTAACACCAGTTTCATCGATTATCTTATTAATCATCTTTCCACCAGAGCCGATAACATCTTTAATCTTATCTGGATTGATATTAAATGAAATAATCTTAGGAGCATATTTTGAAAGTTCTTTTCTTGGTTCTTTTATTTCTTCAAGAAGCTTGTTCATGATAAACATTCTTCCCTCTTTAGCCTGATTAAGAGCTGTTGTCAAAATTTGTTTATCAATTCCTTTGATTTTTATATCCATTTGAATTGCTGTTACACCCACGCTTGTTCCGGTAACTTTAAAGTCCATATCGCCAAGGAAATCTTCAAGACCTTGAATATCAGAAAGAACAGCAACTTTATTTGAGTTTTCATCTTTAATAAGTCCCATTGCAATACCAGCAACTGGTCTTGTGATAGGAACTCCTCCATCCATAAGAGCAAGAGTTGAGCCACAAACAGATGCCATTGAAGATGAACCATTTGAAGATAAAACTTCTGAAACAAGTCTTAAAGCATATGGGAATTCTGCCTCGCTTGGAATAACTGGCTCTAAAGCTCTTTCAGCAAGAGCACCATGTCCGATTTCTCTTCTTCCTGGGCTTTTAATACCCCTTGCTTCGCCTGTTGCGTAAGCTGGCATATTGTAATGATGAACATAGCGATTTACCTCTTCCTCATCAATACCTTCCAATTTTTGCATATCAGATACTGTGCCTAAAGTTAAGGTAGTAAGCACCTGTGTTTGACCACGAGTGAAGATGGCACTGCCATGAGTCCTTGGTAATACTCCTGCATCACACCAAATTGGTCTTATTTCGGTAAGTTTTCTTCCGTCTGGTCTTACGCCTTTATCAAGAATTTTTGCTCTCACCTTTTCTTTGGTCATTTTATATAAAACTTGTCCAATAATTTTTTCACATTCAGGGAAAATCTCAGCAAAATGTTCTTTTACATCTTTATCAACTTCTTCTTGACGAGAAGAACGTTCTGCTCTATCAAATGTATCAAGTGCATGGTCAAGTTTCTTATCCGCATATACTCTTACCTGCTCATTAATTTCATCTGGAACGATGTCATATACCAAGTTTTGACAGAGAGGTTTTCCTATTTCTTCCTTAACCTTTCTTTGGAAAGCAACAATCTTCTTAATTTCTTCATGAGCATACATAATTGCGTCAAGCATGGTTTCTTCAGGGACTTCTTTTGCACCTGCTTCAACCATTAAAACTGCTTCATCAGTTCCTGAAACTGTAAGGCTCATCAATGATTTTTCTCTTTCTTCTGAATTTGGATTGATGATGAATTTGTCATCAACAAGACCAACTTGAACAGAGCCTGTTGGCCCCATAAAAGGAATATCAGAAATTGTAAGAGCAAAACTTGAGCCAAGCATTGCAAGTGGTTCTGGAGCAACATCTGGGTCAACAGAAAGTGCTGTTGCAACCACGCAAACATCATGATAAAAACCTTTTGGGAAAAGTGGTCTTAAAGGTCTGTCAATAAGCCTTGAAGTCAAGATAGCCTTGTCAGCAGGTCTACCTTCACGTTTTTTAAATCCACCAGGAATCTTTCCGACTGAATACATTTTTTCTTCAAAATCAACAGAAAGTGGGAAGAAATCAATGCCAGGTCTTGGCTCTTTTGACATTGTTACATTTACCATAACAACTGTTTCTCCACATTTTACAAGGCATGAGCCATTTGCCTGTTCACACAATCTGCCAGTTTCAAAAGAAACAGTTTTTCCACCTATTTCTATATTATAAATTTTTGCATCTTCTTTCATAAATTCTCCTTAACTTTACTTAAAAAAGGGAGCAATAAAAATCTCCCCCAAAAATCAATTATTTTACCTCTCTAATGCCGAGTTCTTTAATGAGTTTTCTGTAAGCTTCAATATCTTTTTCTTTAAGATAAAGTAAGAAACCTTTTCTTTTACCAACCATTTGAAGAAGTCCACGGCGTGAATGATTGTCTTTTTTGTTTAATTTCAAGTGTTCATTTAAGTGATTGATTCTTTCAGTCAAAAGAGCAACTTGAACTTGAACTGAACCTGTATCATTCTCAGAAAGTTTAAATTTTTCGATAATTTCTTTCTTTTCCATTTTTAATCCTCCTATTTATAATTTTTACTCCTAAAGCAAAGCAATAAGTCAGAAGGTGTCTAAATTACTGTGCAATAGGTCAATCGACTTTAGTATTATAGCACAATTACCAATCGATGTCTAGTAATTTTTAAAATAAAATTAAATATTATCAAGGTTTTTTAAAATAAAATTTTAATAAAACCAAACAACCATTTTATTTATAAAATTCTTTTTTCTTTTCAAGCATTTCCTCTATTCTTGCAATATAGTCTTCAATAAACTTCACATTAGCCTGTCTTTCTATTCTGTTTTCCAAATTAAAGACTCTCTTGCTGATAGCCCCTGCTCCAATTCCAATTATTGTATTTGTTTCTTCCATACTTTCAATGTTGAACATACAAAGATGTTCATCACGATAATATCCAACATTTTCAAGGCCTTTAAGCTGATTTTTTTGTCTGTAAAGATAATATGGTTTATATCCATTTTTTGCAAATTCCTCTTCTGCAAAATCTATCATCTTATCGACATCTCTATCATCAACCAAAGTTGTGTTATCTCTTAGCAATGCTCCATTTTTAATTGACAAAGTATGCACCGTAAGATTGTGAGGTGCAAGGTCAAGCAAAGTTTTAACAGTCCTTTTAAATATTCCCAGTTTTTCACCAGGAAGACCGGCAATAATATCCATATTCACCACAAAATCGCGTTCAAGCGCTTTTGTATATGCCTCTAAAACTTGGCTGTTTTTCTGTTTTCTGCCTATCCTTTTTAGTGTTGCCTCGCAGAAAGTTTGAGGATTGATTGAAATTCTTGTTACACCATATTTTTTTAATACATCAAGTTTGTCATCAGTCACCGTATCAGGCCTGCCGCACTCAACAGTAAATTCATGAACAGGAAATCTAAGTTTGCTTAAAAGTCTATCAAGCTGCGATGCAGTCAAAACCGATGGTGTCCCTCCGCCGATATAGATATTTCTGACAATAAATGCCTTTTTGTTTATTATATCTTTTACACAATCTATCTCTTTTATAAGGCAATCGATATATTCATCAACTCTGTTTTCCACCCTTTTTATTTCACTTGAAATAAATGAGCAGTAAAGGCACCTTGAAGGACAGATAGGTATATTTATATAAAGGTCGATTAGGTTATCATTTCTGATTATTCCCTTTTGATTTTTTAATATTTGCCCAACAAGTCTTGACTTTTGAGAATTTACAAAATAATCACGAGTCAAAATTTCAGGTATGATATGTTCTTTTGCTTCACCATGAATCACAAGGTCTCTGGCAAATTTTGTTGGTCTTACACCAGTCAAAGAGCCCCATGAAAGGGAAAGATGATATTCATTTGCAATTATTTTATAAAGATAGTTTTTCACCATTCTTTTTTTATAGGATTTTTTTCTAAGAGCGTTTAGAGAATTATCAAGGCTATAATCATAAAAAAATTCCTTTTGACAACCATTGATTGTCAATAAAAATTTATTATGAACAAGCCCGCCTTCTTCACTTTCTTCATGCTCTATTTTATCGTCAATACTATTAAGGCCAAACAGCTTTAATAAATCTTGAAATTCGATAATATAATCCTCTACATTGGTATTTATTGTCATCTTTCGCTCCTATAGACACTTATAACATTTTTGATGTTTTTCACAGAGTTTATCACCCTTTCAAGGTCGGTTTTATTTTTTACTTCCACTATAAGATTAAACAAGAAATTATCGCCCATATCTTTTGCATTAAGACCTTTTATGGTGATTTTTAAACTTGTAATTTGGTTTGTGAGTTTTCCTATATTTGTATCCGGTTTTGAAGCAACAATGTTTATATTTGCAATAAATGTCGCATCTTTCTTATTTTGCCATTTAGCATCAATCAATCTATCTTTTTCAAGATAATTGAGATTTTGACAACTGCTTCTATGTATTGTCACGCCTCGACCTCTTGAAATATAACCTATAATGTCATCACCTTCTATAGGATTGCAACATCGTGCAAAACGGACAAGCATTCCGCTGTCACCATCTACCAAAACACCATCTTTATTTCTCTTAAGATGAACAACATTTTCAAATTTTGGCACATGTTTTTTCTCATTGTTGTATAAAGTGATAAATCTTCCAAGCAAACCTGTTGCAGAAAGTGAGCCAGAACCTATTGAAGCATAAAGCTCTTCTAGTGTTTCAAGATTGTATTTTTTCAACATATCTGCAATATAATTTTCTGTCAAAAGTTGTGAAGAATTAAACCCTCTGTCTTGCATAGCTTGCACAAACATTGATTTGCCAAGTTTAATATTTTCGTCCTTAAGTTCATTTTTGAAAAACGCCTTAATTTTACTTCTAGCACTTGCAGTTTTCACAACTTTAAGCCAATCACGAGAAGGTCCTTTTGAATGAGGATTTGTTATTATTTCAACAATATCTCCATTATGAAGTGGTGTTGTGAATGGTTTTAACTGATTGTTTATCTTTGCACCTACGCATTTATTGCCGATGTCTGAATGAATTGCATAGGCAAAATCTATAACAGTTGAGCCTTGCGGAAATTCCAGCACCCTTCCTTTTGGAGTTTGCACCACAAGTATCCCCTCATAAAGGTCGCTTTTTAAAGTTTCAATAAAATCTTCATTTGACATCTTCTCGGCATTATCAATAGTCTGCCTAAACCATGTCATCCTTTGGTCAAAAGCATCTTGTTTTGTCTTTTTTTCTTTATAAAGCCAGTGTGAATATACTCCATATTCTGACTCACGATTCATCTCTTCAGTCCTTATTTGAACTTCAAGTGGATGTTGGTTTTCTACAATTATAGTTGTATGCAATGACTTATATCCATTTGGTTTTGGGTTTGCAATATAATCCTTAACCCTTCCTTGCATTGGTTTATAAATGCCATGGATTCTGCCTAGAACTGCATAACATTCTTCTATTGTGTTGACAATAACACGCATAGCCAAAATATCATAAATTTGACTTAATTCGAGATTTTTATTGTGCAATTTGTTAAAAATAGAAGAAATATGCTTGATTCGGCTCATTATAGTGCCATCAATTTTTAAATCTGTAAGAATATCTTGCAATTTATTTTTGGTTATAGAAAGTTGTTTTCTATTTTCCTCTTCCTTGCTTTCTACCGCTGTCTTAAGCCTTAAATACTCATCAGGATATTCAAGCCTTATGACATTATCATACAAAATTTGTTTCAATGAATCAAGTCCCAAACGTTCTGAAAGAGGCACATGAATATCTTTCACCTGTCTTACAAACAATCTTTGACTTTCATCAAGTGGATTATTTAAAACTGAAATATCATAATATATGCCAAATAATTTTATGATAACAACTCTTAAATCCTTACCCATGACAAGAAAGAGTCTTTTTATATCATCAATTTCTTCGCTTGCAGTCAAGCGGTTTATATCTTTTATCACCTGAAAATTATGCACCATTCCTTGCTCTTCTTTATTGAGCTTTGCAATAATTTCCTCCCCTTTTTCGGGTTGAATTTTGTATAACTGATAGGTCAAAAAAGATAAAATAGAAGATTTGTCAAGCTTGCTTTTATTTATCAGTTCTATAATTGTTTTGATTCGAGAAAGGTTTAATTCACAAGCTAATATGTCATCTATAATTTTCAATTCTTTTTCATTAAAGTTGTAATTATCATTTATTATTTTAAATATCTGCTTTTCCATACTTTCCATTAATAGCTTCTCCTTTTAGAGTATCTTTTAATAGCAATAATTTGTTATAAATTTTTGACTGCGAAAGTTCCACTTTCAATCCCTCATTGATTTTTATTTGATAATTTTTCTCTTCACTTATAGAAATAATGCCTAGTTCTTCAAACACCAAAAGAGCGGCATAAAAGGTAAAAAATGAAATGCCATCTGTCAAACTGGTTGCATCAAAAAAATTAAAATAATTTAATATCGTTTTTTTGTTGAATTTAATAAGTTCTTTATAAATCTTACCAAAAGTGTTGCGAGAAAGGTCGATACCTGAAAATTTACGCGAATCGGCACCAACTTTTTCGATAGGAAGATAAATTTCTGCATCAGTAACTTTATTTAATGCCGCCAAGAAATTTTTATCAACAACAGGAGAAAGAAAGACGATTTTTGAAAAGTTTTTAGCCCACGCAAGTCCTTTTGGAGATAATAACACAGTATTATAACCTATCAATCTGCTATCATATATACCAAAATGATATATGCTTTTTGTATTATAATCTTTACAAAATTCCACATAATCAAAGCAAGAATATGTGACAAAGCAAGTCCCAAAAACAGAGCTTGAAGTTGCACTGACAAAATTCAATAATTCACTTTTTGGATACAGTTTATAATTAGCCTCGCCACGGTCATTAAAGGCAAGTTGATTTAATTCAATCGCATTTAATTTTTTATAGGCATTTTCAACAATAAAACTTCCACCATCAAAGGCAACAACATTGCCATCTTTGCTGCCCGTTTCAAGTTCAAAAATAAAAGATTTTTGTCGAGAAAAATTAATTTTAATTAGATTGTCAACATAATTAAAATAAACAAGTTTTATATTCCCTATCTTAATATTCGCGTGTTGAGGTGTCCTTTTCATTGGCAAAATTTCAACAGCTTGTGAAGTAATCTTGAATCTTGGTCTTGGATTTGAACAGCCAACAGGCTCTAAAAGTGCAAGTTGTTTTACAAAGTCCTCTGTAATATCATCTTCATTTAATTCAAGGTCATAATACTTTATAGGCATAAAAACGCTATCATTAATCTTTGTAAGAGCAAACGAGTTTATTTTTTGGGTAAAAAGTTTATAATTTTCAAGTTTTAAAGATAGACCTGCCGCCATTGAATGACCACCAAAGGTGACCAAAATATCTTTAAGAGATGATAAAAGTTCGTGAATATTTATATCATCAATGCTTCTTCCCGAGCCTGACAAAAGTTCACCTTCTTGAACAAAAAGGAAGACCGGTTTATGATATTTTTCAACAAGTCTTGAGCAGACTATACCAAGCACGCCTTTATCCCAATTTTTGGAAGCAAGCGAAATAACACGTTGATTTTTCATATCAACTTTTTTCAAAGCTTTTTCACAGTCATCAAAGATTTTATTGCAAATTTCCTGTCTTTTTAAATTATGTTTTTTAATTTTATCAAGATATTTCTTGATTTTTACAACATCTGTTTCAAGATATAGTTTAAGCGAATCGGATGCATCACCCATTCTGCCAGAAGCATTTAATTTTGGACCTATCTTAAAAGATATTCCTGTCGAATTTGGATTTTTGACATTTTGACCATATTCCTTAAACATCATTTTTAGTCCAATCGGAAGATATCTTTCACAAAGCTTAAAACCTTTTGAAACAATAGTTCTGTTTTCACCCTTTAGAGGCACAATATCCACTATGGTTGCAATGGCGGCAATTGGCAAAAATTCTTCGGCCATAGGCTCACCAAGAAGTGCTTGGGCAAACTTATATGCAACACCTGTCCCACAAAGTTCTTTAAAAGGATAATTTTGATTATCCTGTTTTGCATTTACCACAATGGTATCTGGCAAAATTTCCGGTATTTCATGGTGGTCTGTCACCACAACTTCAATCCCCTTTGATTTTGCATATTCAATTTCCTGCGCACAAGAGATTCCACAATCGACAGTGATAATCAAATTGGGTTGAAAAAGGTCATAGACCTTGTCTATAACAGCATTTGTCAGACCATATCCATCCACATATCTGTTTGGAAGATAATAATCTGCTTTTATTCCAAACTTTGCCAGTGCTTGAATCATAATTGCCGTTGCACTGACGCCATCAACATCATAATCGCCAAAGATAAGAACTTTATCTTTAAGTTCTCTCGCAAGTTTAACTCTATCAACAAGTCTATCCATATCTTTTAAAAGAAATGGGTCATGCAAAATCTTAGGATTAAGATATTCCTCAAATTCTTCATCAGAGCTTATCCCTCTTGAAAGAATGAGGTCACAAATAGGAAGTGATAAATTAAACTTATCTGCAAAATATTGAACTTTATCGGCGTTTACATTGAAAAACTTTTTAAAAATCATAAACTCCGCCTTATGGTTGCAAAAAATAAATAGCAACACCTTATGAATTAAGTATAACTATATTTTTTGTTTAAGGCAAGCAAATTAAGCTCAAATAGCCTATTAAATTAAAAAAATTAATTATTTATAATTAACCATTCTTTTTGCCAAATTGCTTTAAATTATTTTAAAATAAAAAATAGCCCATAAAACTGGACCATTTTTATTGATGCTTTAATTTAAAATATTAGTGCTTATATACAAGTCTTCTGCAATGCTCACAGGTTATAAGTCCCTCTTCATTAAGCTTTGTTATATTTGCAAAAGGAAGCTCCATATGACATCCACCACAAGAATTGCCATTTAAAGGCACAAGGACAGGAAATACATTTTCGCTTCTGCGTTTTTGATATGCTTCCATAATCTTTGCATCTATTGAATTTGAAAGTTCTTTCAACTTGACAGCTATTTGCTTTTTCTGTTCTTCAATTGATTTTACATCATTATCAAAAGCCTGTTTACGCTTTGCATACTCTTCTTTTGCACTGTTGAAAGACTTTTTAGTTTTATTAAAATCGGCAAGAATAGCATTCATATTTTCTGCCAAAGCTGTTAAGTTTTTCTCTAAAATAACAAGATTTTGATTCAACTTTTCTTTTAAGGAAGAAAGCTTGTCTATCTCTTGTTTTGACATTTTTTCTATATCCTTTTCTAAAAACTCTTGCATTTTTTGTTCTTGAGTTTGAATTTGAGCTTTTACCTTCTCAATTTCTTTTAAAAGCTTTCCTGCATTATCTTCAAGCTTTACAGAACGTTCTTGTGCATTTTTTATATTTTCACGAAGATTGTCTGCCATCTTCTTATTTTGATTATCCTTAAGCCCTTTTTCAATTTTAAACATTTCACTATCAAGCGATTGATATTTTAAAATCATATCTACCTTCATGTTTCCTCCTCTATTTTCATAAATATATTTTCTTGTTGCAAATCTTGTCATTTTCTTTTAAATAAAATCTACAAGCTTTTTGCTTCTGTTTGGATGTTTTAATTTTCTTAAAGCTTTCGCTTCAATCTGTCTGATACGTTCACGAGTTACGCTAAATTCTCTGCCAACCTCTTCAAGTGTCTTGCTTTTTCCATCAATAAGACCATATCTCTCGCGAATTACCTGTTGCTCTCTTGGAGTAAGAGTGTCAATAACCGACAAAAGCTGTTCATGCAATAATTTTTGAGTTGCAATTTCCATTGGACTTTTTGCCGATTCATCTTCGATGAAATCACTCATCTTGCTGTCTTCCTCTTCGCCGATTGGAGTTTCAAGAGAAATTGGGTCTAAGGCACTTTTCTTGATTTCAACAACCTTGCTTTCACTTATCCCCATTGCATTTGCAACTTCTTCTAAAGAAGGTTCTCTTGAAAGCTGCTGTGTCAATTGACGGACAGTCCTTGAATAGCGGTTGATTGTTTCAACCATATGCACAGGAAGTCTTATTGTCCTTGACTGGTCTGCAATCGCCCTTGTGATGGCTTGTTTAATCCACCATGTAGCATAAGTTGAAAATCTAAATCCTTTTGTATAATCAAATTTTTCAACAGCACGAAGAAGACCCATGTTTCCTTCTTGAATAAGGTCAAGAAAAGACAGAGCATTTGTGCTTGCCCATCTTTTAGCAATTGAAACAACAAGTCTTAAATTGGCTTGACAAAGTCGAGCCTTTGCCCCTTCGTCGCCTTCCAGAATCTTTTTAGCAAGTTCAACCTCTTCATCAGCTGTCAAAAGAGGGACCTTGCCAATATCCTTAAGATACATTTTTACAGGGTCATCAACTGCCATAAAACCGGTAAATTCAAGTTCGTCACCTTCACCTTCGTTTTCTTCGGCAGATTTCAAAATTTTAATATTATTTGTTTCAAGTTTTTTGATAAATTTTTGAATTTCCTGTGCTGAAAGGTCATATTTCAAAAGACGATAGTAAACTTCCTCATCATTTATAGACCCTTTTTTGCTTGCAATATCAAAAATTTTCTTCATCTCGATATCAACTTTATTATCTGACATAAAAATCCTCCAAATTTTTCTCTCGTAAAATTTTGCTAAGTTTATTAAGCTCTTCAGCAATCTTTTTTCTCTCTTCTCGCTCTTGCGATGATTTAAAAACTTCTGTAAGCTGTGCTTGTTTATTTGTCAACTCTTGGCTTGCAATAAGCCAAACACATTCATCAAAATATCGTTTATCAACGTTTTCATATTCTGAAAAATTTATACCTAAGCAATCTTTCAAAATAGGCATTTCATCCACATCGAAATAATCGTAATAAGATGAAATCGGAATTCCTTTTAGTGCAACATCGATTATATCTGCCTGACGAGGCAACAACTTTTTATAATCTATCTTTTTGTTTACAAAAGGCTTTTTAAATATAAGCGAACCTATTATAAACCTTATAGCCCTAATATTCCCATTTTCTCGGGAAATTAAAACATTTTCAGAAACATTTTCCTGTTTTTTCAAAGTGTTTCCTTTTGTAAGTTGAACCAAATCGCGTCTTAAAATATCTATTGGAATTGAAGTGATTTCACAAAGCTTTTCAAGATAAACTTCTTCTTCACTATTCGACCCCAGCCTTGAGATAATTTCAATCGAAGCTTTTGCAAATTTCCCTTTCTCATCGGCTTTTGATATGTCATATTTCTTCAGCTCATTATTGATTAAAAAGTCGGTAATTGGCAAGGCATTGTTTATAATATCCTGCATTGCTTCAATGCCCTGTTCTTTGATAATCTCATCTGGGTCACGCTTTTCAGGCATTGATGCAATATGCACATTAAAACCCTCTTCTTTAAGTATGTTAATACTTTTGATTGTTGCAAGTATGCCTGCTTCATCACCATCAAAACATAAAACAACATTGTTTGAAAGTTTTTTAAGTTCTTTCGCATTTTCACGCGTCAACGCAGTGCCCATGCAGGCAACAGTAGATTTAAAACCTGCTCTATGCATTGCAATAACATCAATTTGACCCTCAACAATAATTATTTGGTCAAGTGTCCTTTGTTGTTTCATTGCCTTAACAAGATTTATCCCAAAAACTACCCTTCCCTTTTGAAAAACAATGGTTTCACAGGTGTTTTTATATTTTGCCATATCGGTCTTAACAAGCACTCTGGCACTGAATCCAACACATTCATTAAAAGCATTAAAAATAGGGAAAACAAGTCGTTTTGACATTACATCATAATAATATTCTTTATCACCATCTTGAGAATTTGTGCCTAAGTTTACAACGCCTGCATCCATCATCTCTTTATATGTAAATCCCTGCCTTCTTAAAAATTCAACAAGTCCATAACTATTGATAGAATATCCTATCTTAAAATCCTCAAGCTCACGCTTAGTAAAACCCCTTGCTCTTAAATATTCTTGAGCTGTTTTTGCATCTGGAAGATATAGATTTTCTTGATAAAATTTATAAGTCAAATCCAGAATTTTTAAAACCCTTTCTTTAAGCTGCTTTCTCTCAACAGCTTTGCTATCACCTTTAAATTCAGGCAACTGCATATTTGCATTTTTTGCAAGAATTCCTATCGCTTCTGTAAAATCACATGATTCATATTTTTGAACAAATGAAATTACATCCCCACTTTCCTTGCAGCCAAAACAATAAAAAACACCTTCATCTTCAGACACACTAAAAGATGGGGTTTTTTCATGATGAAATGGACAACAAGCCCAATACCGACCACCCTTTCTTTCAAGATGAATGTATTTGCTGATTATAGAAATAATATTGTTTTTTTGTTTCAACTCATAAAGCCATTCGGCTTGATAACCTTTATTCTGCACTCGTTTAAAAAATCCTTAATCTAAAAATACTTACAATCTCTATATACAACAAAAAACTAAAAATTCCTTTTTTTATTTAAAAATAATTAAATTGTTATTGAAAATGACAAAATTTTGGTTATTTTTTTATAATAATCATATTTCACAGAGTTAAATAAATGAAATTTTTACAAGTTTTAAATGACAGTTTTGATTCATCTTTATATGACAGGTTTGATTCCACCGCCATTAAAATAAATTTCTGGAACTTTACCAACAATGATATTTTCACATAATAAAACTTCAAGTTCGGTATTAAAATTTTGAGTTTTGCCAGGCAAAATCATACCTATCCCCGCATTGACAACAAAATACAATTGATGCAAAGTTTGATTTATTCCTGCAGTTGAAAATTTGGAATTTATTTTCGTATTGATAGTCCCAACAGGAATTAGTTGAATGTTGACCATGCTGCCCATGCCATAGAGGAAAGGAATTCCAGTGAAAGTCCCGATAGCAATGTCAAGTCCAACGTTTCCAAGCACATTAAACTTATCCTGCACACCCTTTGTAATCTTTCTGATAAGAATATTTGCTTTTACTGTGTCAACTTCTATCGCGTCAATTGTATTTTCACTTGAATATTTTATTTTTGCTAGTTGCTCATAGGAAATGTCATCTTCTATCAATGTATCACCTACAACATCACTGATAGCAGAGGTTGCAATTGAACGAACACGCTCTTCACTTAAAGTGACAATTACTGGGCAAACAACTTTAAAATAATAAAATACACATAAAAATATAAACAACAAAACTATAAAAATGGCCACCCTAAATTTTCGTTTGGTTGACCATTTCACTTTTGTTTTTCTTTGATGACAAGTTTGCATAACATAAATATATGCAAGTATTATTCAAAAATTGACAAAAACAATATCTTGTATGTTGTTTTGTTTGCATAATACAACAAATTGTGCTAGTATGCGTTTTAATTTTTGGTTTTTGATTTAAAAATAAGAGCAAATATAAAAGCAAATATCACTGCTGCAGCAATACCACCAGCCGTTGCTTCAAGCCCTCCTGTAAAAGCACCTAAAAGCCCCCTTGCCTTGACAGCACCTATAGCACCCTTTGCGAGAGAAGCTCCAAACCCAATAATAGGGACATTTATGCCCGCCCTCGCGAATGTTGAAATAGGCTCAAATATACCAAAAGCTTCAAGTAAAACCCCAATCAAAACAAAGGTAACCAAAATTCTGGCTGAGGTAATATTTGTATAAATAATTAAAACTTGACCAAGCATACATATAAATCCGCCTATTAAAAATACCCACAAATAATACATTTATCCCTCCCTATCATCAGTTTCATCCATAAATTTTGACATTGAATTTGAATTGTTTTCCGAATCTAATCTTGACTTCTTTTTTGATTCAGAATCTGAATTTTTATCTTTATTTATATTCTCTTTTTTATCCAATTCTTTGCCTTCATTCCTTTGTATTTCTGCGTCTTCATTTTTATTCATTTCTTCTTTTTCATTTTTATTGTTTGTTAAATTAGCTTCTTCTAACCTTGAATTTAATTTTGAAGTTTTATTTAATTTTGATTTTGATTTTAATTTTGATTTTGAATTTGATGACTGGCTTGAATTTTCACTTGAATCAAGACTGGTATTGTTCAAACTAGATTTTCTTTTTTTATTGAAATTTTCCGCTTGAGGCGTGTCAAAACCATTATAAGTTTTTTTAACATCTTTACCCACATCACTTTCAATTACAATAGCATGACAAACACCTGGTATTGTTTCACCCTGCTGAGCTGCTGTTGTAGACATCAATGCACCTGTTGGCATAAATAGAACCTTTTTAAGTTCTCCCTTTCTCAATTTTTCTATTATAAATGAATTTAAAACTGTTGCACTGCAGCCACAGCCACTTCCGCCCGAAAGAGTATTTTGATTTCTTGTGAAATACATTTGACCACAATCATTATAATTTAAACCAAGCTTTATTCCATTATGCTCCATTAAATCTATCAAAATTTCACTGCCAAGTTTGCCCAAATCACCTGTCACAATAAGGTCATAATCATCGGGCACAGTTTTTGTATCTCTAAAATGGGCAAGCATGGTATCCATTGCTGAAGGCGCCATAGCAGCCCCCATATCATTGACATCATTTATTCCATAATCGACAACTTTACCAATGGTCGCCATAGAAATTTTTGGACCTTTTCCGGTGGAAGATAAAACTGTCGCCCCCGCACCAGTTACCGTCCATTGCGATGTTGGCGGTCTTTGATTTCCAAGTTCAAGAGGAAATCTGAATTGTCTTTCTGCCGAAGAGAAATGTGAGCCGGTAGCACAAACCACCTTTTGAAAATGTTTTGAGTCAATAAAAGAAGAGCCGACAGCCAAACTTTCAGCCATTGTCGAGCAGGCTCCAAAAAGACCAAGAAATGAAACATCAAAATTTCTTGCAGCATAGGATGAAGAAATAATTTGATTTAAAAGGTCACCAGCCAAAATTAATTGAACATCTTTTGGCTTTATCTTAGCATCCTCAATCGCCCCAACAATAGCACTTTCAAGCATTTTCTTTTCTGCTTTTTCATAGGATTTTTCACCAAAACAATCATCTTTCATGACATAGTCAAAATAGGGACCAAAATTCCCCTTTCCCTCTTTAGGCCCAACTATCGAATAGCTGCCGATAATAACAGGTTTATTTTTAAAAATTATCGTTTGACTTTTTCCCATACCAACCTCACTATATAAAGAGATAGACTATTCCTACCAATATACTTGACACTATTCCTACCACAATGACAGGTCCAGCAATAGTAAACATCTTTACACATATTCCATATATTATCCCTTCATGCTTAAACTCGATTGCAGGCGATGTAATAGAGTTTGAAAAGCCTGTAATCGGCACAATAGAGCCGCCTCCGGCAAACTTACCAATCTTGTCATAAACCCCAATACCAGTCAAAAATGAGGCTATAAAGATAAGGACTATCAAAGTATAAGCCCATGCTGTCTGCTCTGCCATATTTGGAAACCACAAAAGTATAAGGTCGTTTATTCCCTGCCCCAAACAGCAAATAATACCACCAACCAAAAATGAATTAAAAAGACTTGGCCAAGGTCTAGTTTTTGGCAATTTAGCCTTGACATATTTATTGTAAGCTTCATTTCTTTTTTTATCGTCCATAATATTCTCCTGCTTAATTATTGACAGGAAAGCAAAATATAAACATTTAAGAATAAAAACTTTCTATTTTCACACAATAAATAGAGAATTTTTTGGAGGAAAAAGATGAAATCAAATATATTAAATTTAAAAAAATTGGCTCTTTCTGTAATTATTATCTTTATAGCTATTGTCATGTTTGGTTGCTCAAACGGAAGTTCAAAAGCTATAAAAAGTTTAAATGAAGAACTTGACAATCTTTCAAGCGTAGTAAGCTCAACAAACTCAAGCGAGATTTCAGATGTAAGTCCTATCGTGTTTTACAGCACAAACAAAACAGAAATAGACAATTATAAAGCCCTTTCAAGTGCAAATATGTCAAGAGAGGAAGAGATTAGACAAAGAGTCCTTTCTCTAAACTCTTATATAAAATCTTGCTGTTATGACAATTTGAAATTAAGCAAAGCCCAAACAAATGCAGTAGGCAATCTTACTAGAGATATCAAAAAATACAATCAACTTTTAAAAAATACAAAACCCGAAATAAAGACAACTGTTGACAAAATCAAAAAGAACTTAAAAAACTCAAACACAAACAACGTGATTGCAGAAACAGCCTATCTTTCTTTGAACAACTGCATGAACGAACGATTTGTTTGCCTATGCAATTTATACAACAATCTCGAACAGGCATACATCCTTCTTTGCAAAGACTGTGAAAACTGTAACAATTTCAATCAAAACATTGACAATTCTTTTATAGAAGATAAAAATTTAGAGGAAAATAGAAATGAAAACCAAATCAAACAAGATTCAAGAATAGAAAACAATGATGAAAAAAAGATTGAAAATGAGCAAAATAAAAATGACAAATTATTTAAGAAAAATATTGATAGTTATTTAAGAAATGATATCGAAAAAATCAACAAAAATCAATCAACCAATCAAAATAGTCAATATGCAAACCAAAACAACCAATTTGTTAATCAAAATCCAAACAATGTTGGTTATTACAATTATCCACCTTACTATGGATACAATCGTCCCTATAATGCTCCGATAAACAATTCATATATGCCTTACAACAACCCTTATGGCTTTGGATTGAATAATGGAATGTTTGGAAATGGTTATTTAAATAATGGAATGTTTGGCTATCCATATGGCGGAATGGCAAACGGATATTTTCTCAATCCAAATCGCAATACAGACACCTTTTATGCTTTTAATAAAAATATAGACACATACAGATTAAACCCTAATGCTGTAAATAATGGTATCTTAAATAATTATGCCATAAATGATTTACCAGTCGCAGCAAATGCAGAAATTAATGAAGAAATAGAATGTTTAAATAAAAATGAAATTAATTTAAATGAAAACAAAACTAAAGAAACAAGCTTAAATGAAAACAATATTGAAGAAATTAAAGAAAACAAAAAATTAAAACCAAACACTGTAATAAGCCTAAATTACAAATAATACCAAAATTTTACTTTTTAAAAATTAAAAAACCACGATATATTCGTGGTTTTTATGTTGTTCTTATTGATTAATCTCAAT
>CARUPR010000010.1 GCA_949077035.1 uncultured Eubacteriales bacterium | reverse complement strand
ATTATCCTTGTCAACACTTTTTCTAAACTTTTTTTATCTTTTTTTACTTTTTTTAACCTTTATACGATACTCCCTAACCCGTTGTCAGGGATAATTTCAAAATTCACCAAAATTCGTCACACTTTTAATTTATTGCATTATAAAAAACGAGGATTTTTATGTCAAAAAAAATCAACTTAATAAAAATTAAGTCGAAATTTTTATAATAATAAGACAAAAAAAAGCAGCCTAAGAGCTATAAATTTGAAGCAAAAAAAAAACGCTTTATCAGTTTAGACAAAACATTTTTCTATTAATTCTTTCATAAGCTCAGTCAATTTTTCATTTTTATAGATTATTGGTTTACCAAAAGCCCCCATCAAAATACCGCTTGTGTATGATAAGTCGCTTGATATTAAAACAACATTTTTAAAGCCTTTTGCAAACAAAACTCCAAGTTCAAAACCCTGCCCAGAAGATGGCCCGCTAATTTCTGATATTATAAAATCGGACTCGTTGATTTCTTTCATTGCTCTGTCAAATCTTTCTTTATAATCATGTGTTTTGCAAAACTCAATTGTATCCAAAGGTGTTTTAACTTCGTGTCCAAGTTTTGAAAAAGTATCTTTTATTGTTTTATAAACTAAAAAAAGGTTTTCGTTTGTTGTTGCACCAGTTACATATATTTTCATATTCAATCCCCTTTATTTTAAGCGTTCTATTACAAAATCTCTTACAAACAAACTATTTTTGTCAGAAACATTTTCATATATAACCTTTGCCAATTCTTTTGGATTCATAAATCCATTTGATTTTTCTTTTGAAACATAGTGACGATTTTCTGCCCAAAAAGTTGTGTCAATTCCGCCTGGGAAAATGTTTATCAATTTTAATTTTGTGTCAGCCAGTTCTTTTTTAAGTGCTTCCATAAATCCTCTTTCACCCCATTTAGCAGCACAATATGCAGTTTCACAAGCATTTCCTTGAATGGCTGCAGTGCTCATAACTGTTGCGATTGTTCCGTCTGTAGACATTAATGGTAAAGCATTGGAAGTGACTAAAATTGTGCCAATAAACGAAGCAGATAAAACATCATCAATTATTTTGCGGGTGTTTTCTATAGCTTTGCAAAACCTTCCAACACCAGCATTATTTATTAAGTATTTTATAGAATATTTCTTTTGTTGGAGTTCTGCGAATACACTTTTAACAAATGTTTCGTTGCTAATATCCCCAGCAAAAGTTAAAATTTGGTTTTTTGTTGTCTTGCATAAATTTGATTTAAATTTTTCTAAATCTTTTTCATTTCTTGCTATTAAACATATATTTGATTTTTGTGAAAATTGGTATGCTAATTCTTTTCCTAAACCTTTTGAGGCACCTGTGATAATACAAATCTCTTTCATGAAAAAATCTCCTTTAACAAATTGATTATATCATAAACTTTCTTTATATGTATCAAAAATATAAAATATTAACAAAAATTTTTCAATTTGACATTAAGTTTAAAGTGTCTATCCAAAGCTTTGTATAGATAAGATATTTAAACGACAACCTCTGACAACGACAAAAGCACTCGCTTATTTGGCAGTTAAGAGAGTTTGAGGCAAAAAGAAACATAGGCCGTTTTTGATTTCATATTTTTCGCTAGTTTCAAAATTAAGGAACTAATCACAAACATTTTTATCACAAATACTTTGTTTCAATTGGTCAAGTTTTAAAAGTTCAACAAAAATCGCAATGATTTCATTGTTTGAAAATTTAAATTTATTTGTATATACAATGGTATCAAAATAATCATTAAGACTTAAAAGACCACCAAAGGTATAAGCCTTATCTATAACCTTTCTGATATTTCTTTCTATTGACGTAATTTGTGTGTTATATTTTTTTGCTAATATAGGATAAACTTCTGTTGTTATGCCACTTAAATCTTCACCCTTTTCCCAATAATATAAAATTGCGCTTCTTAAAAACTCAAAGCCTTGCATTTGAGGCAAAAACTTAAAATTTAATAATAACTTTGTCACTTTGTCATATTTGCTTAACTCATAATCCATCTCATCCATATAAAGCTCCTTATAAAATACCTTATTAGATATTTTACAAAAATTTCTATTAATTGTAAATATAATTTTACAATTTTATAAAAATTTTTTTCTTTTTTTTGAAATTTCAACACAAGGCATCAAATTTCGCGGCAACAATCCCTATTTTCCCATCTATTTATTTCTCATTTTTAAATGATATTATTTTTGGTTTGCTTTTATTCTAAAAAAAAGACATCAAACATTCTGTATTTTTTCTTTATTAAAAATGCCCTATCATCTAATAGAGCATTTTAAAATATTAATGAAGACCTTTTTCAACAGCCGAATGATTAGGATATATTGTTTCAACTAAAAGTTTAGAAAGTGGCACTGGCTTTGCATTGCCAAGCCAAGAAAAACCTTCTGGCATTAATTCATAGTAAGTCATTGAAAATGTCCAGCCTGAAAAATCACCTTCATAGAAATAAGCAGAAGTCATATAATCATTTTCAAAACGTGCATAAACAACACAGCTTGTTATTTGAGCACCTTCATCAGCCACCATATGGAAATTATATCTATTATAATTTCCGACATTTCTGTATATACGCCCAATACAATTTTTTATATAAATTACACTTGTATCTTTTGCACTTGCAACCATAAGTCCTACTGCAACTTCGTTTGCATTTTCCTCGTAGTTAAATTTACCTTCAAATACACTGGAAATAATATCCACACCATCTGAAGAAACAAACCCAACCATTCCACCGCAATTATTACCATTTATAGAACTTACAATAGTAGTTGAATGATTATAAGAACTATGAGCATACTTGACAAAACAATTTTGTATGCTTACTTTAATACCGGAATCTGTATTACCAACACGTCCAACCATGCCGCCAACATTATTTACACCTGTTATACTTGTTGCTTTGTCAACTTCTCGCTCTACACCATTAATCCATTCTTTAACTTTAATAAATCCAGATTCATTTAAGCAGAACTTTAATTGAGTGGCTTCTGCATAACCAATAAAACCAACATTGTCTTTTGCTTTGACATCAATACCAATCGCGATACAATTTTCAACTCTTCCGCCAAAAGTCCTACCTGCAAGTATACCAACATAGTTTTCACCAACAAGAGTTCCAGAAACTATCTTACAATTATATATACTGCTGTTTACAGCTTTGTTTGTAAGACATCCCACATAATCATAACCATTGATTTCAGGATTATTATATATACAATCTTTCACCTGACAATCATCAAGCTCTCCAAACATAGCGCTCACACCAGAATCAATAACACAATTTTCTATTACAGCATTTTTGGTTACACCTGAAATTACACCATAACACTCTAAGAGACTGCCAGCTAAAGGAATTGATAAACCCACTTTAATTTTGATATTTTTCAGACTACCATCTTGGATTTCACCAAAAAGGCCGCCACTTTTTTCCAAATCTGTGATTGCAATTAAAAAGTCGATATAATGACCGCCACCATCATAGCTTCCTCTAAAAGGATTAAATTTGTTGCCAATAGGCATCCAAATACTATTGAAAAGGTCTGCTAGCCCACCCAAAGGTCCTGACACCCCTGCAGAGCTAAATAAACTTATATCTTTTGTCTGAATAAAATTGACACCTTTAAAACCATCAAAAGCAGGATTTTCCCTATATCCAAGCTTGTGAAATTGCAAAGAAACCCAAGCCAAGTTTTGAGGCGATGAAATATAATAGGTTTTCACACCATTTTTAATCTCAGAAACAGGCTCCGAATCAGCCACATCCTTTCCGGCCCAAGTGTGCTGCCAATTTGCATACAGATGAACCACATCGCCTGCCACAGAAGAAAGATTTTTTACCGGGTTTAATGTTGAATAATCATCACCTTTGGCATCTGCATTTTTATACCAAGAAGTTGATACAATAAAACCAGGTTTGGTAATTCCTTGTGATAACTCATGAAAGGTAGGCAGCATAATTTCTTCATCATATTTGTATGGCCCCATTTCAGCCAATTCCGGGCCACCTTCATAATTTGAATGGAATACAATTGTGTAAGCATTTGCCTGCCAAACTGCCTTAAAAACAAGAATGACATTATCTTCAGCGATAAGATTTAAAATCTCTTGCCTATCGACAAAACTTTGAGGGTTTTCAATTTCTGTTGTTTCCCAATAAGAATTTCCAATATCTCTCTTTATTGCTACCCATTGCCAACCATCAAAATGATAGCCTGTTTTAAAAAATACATTTTCATTTAAAATTTGCAAATCATCATAATTAAATGTCTGATTATACATATAGCCAGAAGTCGCACCATTGGAATCAAAATTTATCTGATAAGAAATTGGCTCATACTTTGCCACAAATTTCTTTACTGCATTGATAGAGCCCAAATATGGTATCTCCTGAGTGCCTGGCTTAATCAAATATTCATATTTTGTCCCATCTTCATCTTCAAAACCAAATTCCCAGCCCACAAATTTATAACCTGGCTTGAGCTGAAAATCAAGATAGGTTTGCGCATATTCAAAAGTCGGAAAATCAAATAGATTACCACAACGTATATTGTCACCAGCATACACAATACTTGGTCCATTCGCTTCCAAGCTGAAACTAAGGTTTTCATATTTATCACCAAACCAAACAGCATCAATTTTAGTTCCGTTTTCATAGTCAGTGAATAAGCCTGACTCAGGCAAGCCCCAACCCAAAAACTCACAGCCTTTCTTAGTTGGCTCTTCCTCTGGGGTTATGTATTTTTCACAAAATAAAGTTTTGATTTGTTCAAAAGTTCCCCCCCCCGCAAATTTTCCACCTTTGGTGTTATAAGTGATGGTCGCTCTCTTTGGATAAATCAAAGCATCCATGTTTATGGTTTGGTCTCCATCAATATCACTTACCCTTCCTGTGCCAAAATTATAGCTATAATTTTGCATTGGCACATTTGTAGTTCCAAAATAAGAAAAGTTTTGATATGAAATCACACAAAAACCTTTATTTTCAGCTTTAACAGATGTATAATATTTCACCTCAATCCAGTCAACAGGTCTTTCATCTAATCTAATATATGTTATTGAATTACCATTAATAGAATATGCATCTTTCATGTAAGAAGACTCATTATGTGACAATGTTGTATCAAATGAAATAATGTCAGAATCAAACTTTATTTCATTGCCTTCACTGTTTATAAAAGTCCTATAATCGGGCAGCTTGTTTGCATTAACAGTGGTTTTTGTAGGAAACTCTGTATAAGTATTTGGGAATTGTAAGGATTTTGTAGGCACATACCAAACATCTTCTGAACAATTTATTGTTTTATTCCACCCTAAAGAAGAATTTTCAGGCTTAAAACCAATTGAATAAATAAGTAATAGTCCGGCAAGCAGTGTCAAGAGTGAAAAAACCAAGAAAAATAAAAATTTATTTTTGACAGCACCCTTCATCTCCGCCTCCTTAAATTATAGATTATATTATATAGAATATATTTATTATATATATAACTATAATATCTTCTTTAAAATAACCTTGTCAAGCAAAAGACCACCTTTTCTTTATCGCCACAAAACATTTTGTAAAAAACTTTAAATAAATGGTATTTATATTAAAACACTTTTTAAAATACTTCAATTTTTATCGTTTAAACAACTTTGTAAAGATGCAAGATAGCCAAAGCCAACATGAGAGTCTTCTCTTTAAAATCTTCCTCTCAAATTCATATAAAAAAAGGTTGAACAACCAACCTATTTTTACATTTCAGCCGAACTTTCAACCGAATCTACAATTTCAAGCTCTGCACTATTGTCAAACTTATAAAATTCATCAGAAATCTGTTCAAGCTTTTGAGCAAGAGCCATTGTGCGATAATATCTTGCAATTATCTTGTCTTTTGGCACATCGTGACCACCCTGCTTTGCACGCATTTCAACGCGATGAACATTTATTTGAGGATTTTCTGTGTAAACCAAGACACTTATAATTTTGTATCCATTGTCCTTTGCATTTTGAATTATGTCAATCTTGCTTGGGTGCGACATGACGGTTTCATAACAAAAAGACTTTCCTTCCTTAATACTTTTGTTGACCATTTCCATAGTATAATACATTGAAGTTTCATTTCTTTTGTTGATGTCTTTTATGTCACCAAAGATAGTTCTGCAAAACATATCAGCATTTACATATTTTGAATTAAGCAGTCCATCAAAATAAACATTTGCAAGAAGAGTAGATTTTCCACTGCCATTTGGTCCCGCAAAGACAAAGAGTGTCTTTTCATAATTGTCTACAATATTACTCGCCCCTTCCAAAATTTGATTTGTCACTTTATTACTATAAGCTTTCATAAACAACTCCTTTACTTAAATTTTTTTTAATTATATCATAAATATATTCTTTTTACAATAAAGATTGATAAAAAGATTGATTTTTTTGATATTAAAATATATAATAAAAACTGCAATCGTAAAAGAATTTTAAGCTTAATAATCTTCCTTAAAAACAAAACTTTTCAAACAACTTGCAAAAAAAAGATAAAAAACCTAAAAAGAGGACAATCTTAAATAGCTTCTAAAGAAGAAATAAAAAAGCCGAAAATGAGAATTGCAAAACTAAATTTAGGAAATATACAAAAAGTGTAATAAGAGGATTGCAAAACAAGACAAATGCGGGAGTGGCGGAATGGCAGACGCGCAGGTTTCAGATGCCTGTGGTGGCAACATCGTGTGGGTTCGACTCCCATCTCCCGCACCAATCTCAATCTAACCCACATCGAGAGGGTTAGATTTTTTATATTATTTTGTTTATAAATTTTTAGAAAAGTAATACAAATATTGAATTAATATGTTATAATGAAAGCATAAGGAGAAATCTTAATGTGCAAAGATGTTGCCAAACCATTCTTAAAGTGGGCTGGAGGCAAAGGACAACTTTTAAATACATTTGATGAAATGTTCCCAAAAGAACTTGCAGAAGGCAAAATAAAAACCTACATAGAGCCTTTCGTTGGTGGCGGAGCAGTCCTTTTTTATATTTTGCAAAATTACAATATTGAAAAAGCTTATATAAATGATATTAATAAAGAGCTTATTAACTGTTATCGTTGTATTAAAGTAGATGTTGAAGAAACAATAAAACAATTAGATGTTTTAGAAAAAGAATATTTAATAAGCGAAGATAGAACAAATTATTTTTACAAAGTCAGAGATAGATACAATGAGATTCAGTTAAATGGACATTATGACTTTGAAAAATGTGCAGATTTTATATTCTTAAACAGAACTTGTTATAATGGGCTTTATCGAGTTAACAGAAATGGTAAATTCAATGTGCCACATAGCAAATACAAAAATCCATTGATTTGCGATAAAGACAATTTGAAATTATGTTCTAATCTATTACAAAAAGTTGAAATAAGTTTTGGAAGTTATGAGCAAGTTTTAGATAAGGCTGATAAAAACACTTTTATTTATTTTGACCCACCTTATCGCCCGATTGTTGAAAATAATTCATTTGTAAGTTATGACAAGTCGGGGTTTAATGATGATGATCAAATTAAACTTGCAAATAATTATAAAAATTTAAATGAAAAAGGGTGCCACATAATGCTTTCAAACTCTGACCCTAAAAACACAAATGAAAAAGATGATTTTTTTGACAATCTATACAAAACCTTTAAAATAGAACGAGTTTATGCGAAAAGAATGATAAATTGTCAAGCAAGTAAGCGAGGAGATATAACTGAAATTGTTGTAATGAATTACAAAAGGAGAAAAAATGGCTGAATTAAAATTGTTTAAACTTGGAAATGAAATTAAAGAACTTAAATCTAGCAGTGCAACTATTGAGAAAGAATTACAAAACATTATCGAAAAAAATATGTATGAATTTTTCGGTGTTAGATTTTTACAAAGCGAATATAGAATAGACAATGGTAGAATGGACTCTATTGGAATTGATGAAAACAATTGCCCTGTTATATTTGAATATAAATGTCATTCTAATGAAAATGTCATAAATCAAGGATTGTTTTATTTAAATTGGCTATTGGAACATAAAGCAAATTTTAAATTGTTGGTTATAGAAAAACTTGGAATTAAGGAAGCTGAGCAAATTGATTGGTCAATGCCACGAGTAATTTGTATAGCTGGCGACTTTAATAAATATGATGAAGAAGCTATAAAACAAATTAATAGAAATGTATCTTTAATAAGATACAAAAAGTATGATAACGATTTGTTATTATTTGAATTGTTAAATGCTAACACAGTTGCCCCACTTGAAACCGAAAATGAAAAGACAAACAAAAAGCAACTTGAAAAAACCTTTAAAGAGCAATACGAAAATGCTCCTACAAAATTTAAAACAATTTTTGATGAATTGAAAGATTTTGCATTGAGTTTAGGAGATGACGTTTCTGAAAACACTCTTAAATTATATATGGCTTTTAAGAAAATTAAAAATTTTGCTACTATGGAAATATATCAAAGTAATATAAGAATTAATTTTAGGCTTAATCCCGATAAATATTATTTAACTAATAGCTTAAGAGATGTAAGGTCAATTGGACATTGGGGGTGTGGAGATTTACAACTAATTATAAAATCAGAAAGTGAAATAGAATTGGCAAAAAGTTTATTGCAAAAAGCTTATGACGAAAATTAAGGAGATTAACTCATGAAAAGAAATTTTAATGAATGGTTTAGCACTTTTACTGATAGCATCGCGACTTATGAATATTATACAGATTTTAATACTGTATATAAAAACATTGACAAAATAAAAGTTGAACTCAACATTTTGAATTCTCTTATCGGTTCAAATAATATTGAGCAAGACTTTGACGGGCTGTTTAAAAAATATCCAGAGATTAGAAAATGCTTGCCTCTTTTAATTGCTGTAAGAGAAAAAGAAATAAAAGTTGTCGATGATGGCGAAAAGTTAAAATATAACTTCATTAACATTGATGACATTGAACTTTTAAAAAGATTTATGAGAAAAACTGGCTTGTTTGATTTAATTTCAAATCATTTAGTAAATAACCTTGTAGATTATGCAACTGGAGTTGAAGTTGGACTTGGTTCTAATGGTAGAAAAAATCGTGGCGGACATCTTATGGAAGATATTTTGCAAGAATATATTGAAAAAGAAGGTTTTATATTAAACAAAACTTATTTCAAAGAAATGTATTTAAAAGATATAGAAAGTAAATGGAATATTGATTTATCATCTCTTTCAAACCTTGGCAAAGTTGCAAAAAGATTTGATTATGTTGTAAAAACTAAAAATTGTATATATGCTTTTGAAACAAATTTTTATTCTAGTTCTGGCTCAAAACTTAATGAGACTGCAAGAAGTTATAAAATGATTTCTGAAGAATCTAAAAATATAAAAGGATTTGCTTTTATTTGGGTAACTGATGGTTTTGGCTGGATAGCCGCAAGAAATAATCTTGAAGAAACTTTTGATGCTATTGATACCCTTTACAATATTAAAGACCTTTCTAATGGCAAATTGAAGGAGCTATTAAAATAATGATAATTAAAATAAACTTCAAAACCTTTAAGATTTTCAACTGATTATTCAACTGATTATTAACAGCCTATTTACACGCAAAAAAAACGAGAGCTAATCTCTCGTTTTTATTTTTGAAAGTGTTTTTTATTAATAATATCTTTCTTGGCTTAAATAATCTTCAAAAAATTCATGATATAATTCAATTCTTTCTATGATGCCATTGGCTTCTTTTTTTATCTCTTCTATAGCTGCAGCTGAATCATTATTTTCTACTACTTCTAAAATATATGAAGGAGTGACACTTGCTTGACATGATAAGTTATCTCCGTCATAAGTTAAAAATCTGGTTGTTTCTTTTAAAATATTTATAACAGCAGTTTTGGCGTCACCACTTTCATCAATAATTTTAAGAATCTTTTTAGGTGCAATTCCACCACCTCTACCCTGCGAGTCATCAAGATATCTTGCCAAAATGTCAATGTTGCCAGAATTTAAAACTTCAACAATCCTTGATTCTTCTCCATATATCCTTTTTACTTTTTCAACAAATTCTTTTGAATAAATCATGTCACCCTCCCATTTTTCAAAATGTTTAACAACTTATTATAATTATATCACTATATTTTTATAATTGTCAATACTATTATAAAAAAATTCATTTGTGGTTTAAATTTGCTATCATAAATTTTTAATATCCAAAATTATATTATTTTATTTATTTAATAAATTAATTGACAATTTATCATTTTATGCTAAAATAGAAAAGGAATAAAAAACAACAGAATAAAGGAGAGATATATGAAAAAATCATCAAAAAAAACAACAACTGAAGAATTTTCTACAGGTAAAGAATTATATGAACATTTAAAAGACAAATCACAAAAAGAAATTCAAGATTTTTTTGTTGCCAGAGGAGCTAAAGTCGTAAACGGCATTATTCTTAATAATGGCTTATATTTATTATATAAAATTGAAAAAGAAAAGCGAGAAAGACTTGATACCGACAAAAGCCAAATTGAATATGACGGCGACTTTGACGGACTTGAAAGATAATTAATTTTAAATTTTAAAACAGATTTGATAAAAAATTAAGATAAACTAAAAAATATTATTTATTGAATGAAATTTTTTAAATTTAAACCAAAACAAACAAAAAAAACTATTGTCTTATTGGCAATATTTTTTTATTATCCTCACAAAACAACAAAAACAAGCGTAAGGTATATAAAATTTTTATAATTTTATCTTTCATATTATAAATTTTATAAAATTTTTTACATTCCTTATCATACATTTTGTCTTTCAAGTGATTTATTGTATAATAATTTTGTTGATAAATTATTTATTAATTTATTTTCTAACAACTATCAATGTAAGAAATTTATGAAAGTTTTATATAAAATATAAGGCTTTTGAGGAGTTTGAATATGAAAAATATTATCATCATGGGTATTGGCAGAGCTGGAAAAACCACAATAAGCAATATGATTAAGGATAGATTCACAAATTACAACCTTATCCATAGCGATTCTATAAAATGGGCAATTATTAGAGGTCAAGACAAAGAAAATTATTATAAAAATAACATTGATAAACAAAGCGAATTTGAACATAGTGATTTCTTTCAAAAAACTCTTTTGCACTTTTTTAATTCTTGCATAAGAAATGATATAAATCATCATGGATATATCTTAGAAAGTGGTCAGCTGCATCCACAAATTGTTGATGAAATGGTTGACCATAAAAATACCATTGTGGTTTGCCTTGGTCATGGCAATTTAAGCATTGACGATATAGTAGAATTATGTTTGAAACATGACAAAGAAAAAGACTGGACTTATGGTCTATCAAAAGAATGTTTAATTAATCATGCAAAATCTTGGTTTACTTTAAATGAAAAATTGAAAAAAGAATGTTCTGAATTTAAAATTAAATATTATGACACCTCTAAAAACAGAGTTGAAACTTTAAATAAAATCATGGAAGATATAATAAAATTAATTTAATCATAAAAGGAGGATAAAAAATGGGAAATAATCAAACAAAAATGGAAAAGACAAAACAAAAGAGGTATGCAAAATTTTTAAAATATGCAAAGGTGCCTAAAGATGCCCAACAAGAGGAAATTGACAGATTGCTTTTAGAATTTGTGGGCAAAATGAGAAAAAATTTTGATAAAGTTGAGCTTTCAGATAGTCAGCTTCAAAACCCAAGTTTTTTGCTTTCTTTATACAAAACAAATTACCGAATCATTGATTTTCTAAAGCCTCAAACCAAAGCTTTGCTAGAAAATGCAACATTTATGGCACAATTTATTTTGTATAAATTAAGAGATGGTCATAAAGTGCTTAATTTTAATCAAGAACATTTGGAAGCTATCGCTATAAATTATTCAAAAGCTTTCAATAATCCACTCTTTGTTGAAGAGCTTGCAAAACTGCTTCCTGAAGCAAATGTAATCAAAGTTGTTTATGAGGCGCTGAGAGGCTATTGCTCTGACAAGGAAACCCAAAAAGATTATGTTGAATATATATCTAATCTTTCAAAAGAATTTCTTTGTGACCAAGCCAGAATATTTGGTGAAAAGGCATTACGCTATATTCCATCAAGCACCTCTGGTTTCAACGAAATGGTCCAAGCAGGAATAGAAAAAGATGGTTTTAATTCATTGCTCAAATTGGATGTTGACCAAATCTTAGACAACAAGCCTTTGATATTCAAGGCCTATCAAAAGGAAGGCATTGAAGCACTTTTAAATTATATCAACAATTCGCTTTCCCCTTACAGAGAATATCTTAGTAATGAAGGTGATTTGCTGCATATGGAAAGCAAGTTTGACCAAAAATATTCAATTGTCCAATATGAACTTATGCAAGATGATACAATCAAAGAAATTGCACAATTTGAAAAAACTTTAAAAGCAAAGATAGAAAAGTAATTGAATAAAAAAAGCAAAAATTAAGAGAAATGGGATATAATTTCTGCTATGTTTAAACAAAAAAAACAAGATAACATTCTCACTTTTCTGTTTATTTTTTGTCCATAAAGAAAGCACTTATGTTATTCGTGCCATTCTTGTGTTTCTTAAAAAATACCCACATTCTTTAAACCTATACTTAAAAAAAATACAAATCAGTTTGATTTGTATTTTTAATGTCATTAAAATAATTCGTCAAATTTATCTTCATACTCTTTTTGTCTATTTAGCTCTTTAAGTTTATCTTTTTCCAAATCTTCAAGCACGCTCTTTTCAAGACGCTTTCTTGCTTCATTAATTTTTGCTTTTGTAGAATATGGAATATCATACTTTGTGCAACTAGTTGACAAAATACCAGTTTCTAACATATCCCAATCCTCATAATCATAAATTTCTGTAATTTCTACATCAGCTTCTACTCTAACATAGCTTTTCAATATTGTGCAAACAAAATCTTTTTGCTCGGCATTTTTTGCATTTTCATATAGATATACCAAATCTTTTGATGAATTATCATAAGGATTTTTTTTAAGATAATCTACTGTCTCTTTAATATCAAACACTCTATGGCTTGTTCTTACCTTTTTTTCATAACCTACATAAGTATGATTTCTATTTTTAAAAATTCCCATAACCTTTCCCCTTTTAATCTATATTATATCAATTCACTTTTATTGTCAATAGCTATTATTATAAATTAATCTCATTTATCGCAAAAAATAATATTGCAAACGTTGGAATATAAAAAAATAAATATTACAAATTGACAGATTAAAAAATATATATTATAATAATTGGGAATATTAAGTTTAACAACCTTGATATTTTATTATAAATTTTAAAAGGAGCTATTGAATTTATGGCAGTAAATAACAACAATGCAAAGCCTGCGGCAAAGTCAGCATCTCAAGCAAAGACAACCTCAGCGCAAAAAAGTTTATCTTCAAATGCCACATCCGCAAAGGCTGTATCAAGTTCTAAGCCAAATGGTGCAACAAAGCATGTTTCGGCTTCAGCATCGGCAAAAGCTGTTTCAAATTCTAAACCCGCTATGTCATCAAAGCCTGCTATGTCATCAAAACCAAGCGTGACAAAAAACTCAGTTGTTTCAACAAAGACTGCATCAACAAAGGCTGTTGCCACTTCAAAAAATGTTGTTTCTCAAAAGGCTGTTTCAACAAAACCAAGCATGACAAAAGAAAAAGTCCAGCCTTTAAAGCAACAACCAAAATCAGGCAAACAAAACAAGTCAAACAAAAATGCTGGTGGCAAAAAGAGAAATATAATTATCTCGGCTATTGCAATATTGCTTGTCATAGCAATAATTGTTGGTATAATTTTGGGCACAAAATCTTGCAATGAAACAACACCGGATACTACCACCCCTGCAGTTTTGCCTACTGACAAGGTTATTCATGACAATCCTACTTTGAATAACAAAAATGTATCTCTTCTTCCTCCAGAAAATGTTGAAGGTGAAATTTTTGTAAATGAAACTACAACCACCACACAAGTTGGTTTTGAAGGTCAAGTTTTAGGAACTGTTGACAGGGTTAAACCTATAGAAGAAACTCTTGATGAAGGCCTGCCTTCTGGTTATCCAACTTTTGGTTATACTTTATCAGGCGTAATTGGCTCAACTCCAGAAAAAATGGCAGCAAGAGATGCACTTATAAGAGAATCAAATTATCTTTGTGCAAATGGCACACACAATAATTCTGGAAATGGTGGTGGCTATACATGGATGGACAGCAATGGTTATCTTTATTTAGGGACAACTGCCCAGCCTGTTGCCGCACTTGACAGCAATAATCAACATAGACAACTTTATAAACATACTGCGTCTGTTGGAATGTATTTTGGAAATGTCAGTGATGATGAACCTCGCCTTGTAAAAAATGTGCAAATGCGTCCAAGAGGTTATAGCAGTTATGGAGTCACCGGGCTATATGCACCTGCTGGTGAAGTTATCAAAATTGAAATCAGCCAAAAAGATATGGAAGCAACTGGCGGAATAACCATCCATATAGGTCAAGCACTTTATAATGGTCAAGCAAACAACATCTGGACTGCAAAAGGACAGATGCAACGTTTCCCTATCATTTTAAATACAATGACAGTAAATAAAAACACATCAACTTATGATGAAGAAACTGGAATATATACAGCATATGTAGGCTCGTTTGTAGGCGGTCCATTATATATCAGAAATACAGGCTCTTCATTTAATGTAAAAATCTCTGGCGGAGTAACCTATTCTCACTTTATTTTGGGATATACAACCAAAGAAGAATTTGAAGAAAATAAAAAATCATCTGCACCTTACTTTGATTTGGAAGTTTGGAATTATGGCGTACTTCATTCTGGACCAAAGATTTATGCACAAAATTTCTCTTATGAAGACATTTATAAAGCTGCAGTTCTTTGGGAAAAAGTTTCAAGCGTGACAACAACAGGAAGCAGTCAAGGTATTGTATTTTTATACGAACCTTTCGTTGCTGCTGGTGCAGCCGTTGCATTCCCAGGAAGAAGCTCGGTAAACTGCCCTGGTAGTTGGATGTCATCTTCTCTTAATTACAATCAAATAATTCGTTCAGGTGGATGGGGAAACTTCCACGAATATCACCACAACTTCCAAAACTATGGTGTTGGAAATGGCGGAGAAGTAACAAATAATGGTATGACTCTTGTTTCATATGCACTCTTTACTAAAATTTCTTCTGCAAGAGGAATTGCAAGTAATGGTGCAGCCGGTCTTGGTGGTTGGAATAGTTATACAAGTGCAACATGGGCACTTTCAGAAATTTTAAAGATTCCTCAAGGTGGGACTCCTAGCAATGGAATGCAAGGTTTGACAATTTATTCAACCCTTCTTCACAATTTTGGAGCAAACAATTATATTCAAGCAAAAGTTCAACAACAAAGAAAAGGTTATGGCCAAATCTATACTGGATATATGAGAGCATGGCAAGATATAACCCACAATGACATGACTTATTTCTTTAAAGATATTCTTAAAGGTATTGACAATAATGTAGCAAATCAATGGAAAAACCCTGATTATCCTACCTTTGTCCCTGTTTCATCAGTTTATCAAACAGGAAGAAGCTTTATGTATGATGGCGAGAAAAAATACTTTAAAACCATGCAACCTTATGTTATAACCTATGGAGAAGATTTCATAATAGATTTGAGCAAATACAATGCCCCAAATGGTCAATATCAAAGCGGAAGCATTGTATTACCAGAAGGATTTAGCTATAAAATAAAAAGTATTTCAAAGCCAGCAAATGGCACAATTGAAGTGATTGACAACTATCATTTCAAATTCAAACCTAATAAAGAACTTCTTTCAGGTCAAATCATTGCAACTCTTGAAATCACAAAAAATGATAAAGCATTTAAGGTTGATAATGTGGACTTAATTCTTGAATTTGAACAATCTCATGAAACAAACAAAAATACTCTTGTAAGAACCACATACACCTACTCTGATGAAAATATGTATTCAGATGCTCAAATTGCCTATGAAAACAATTATCAAGGTTTTGAAAGCGAAGTTACAATCGACCATACAAACCCTGTTCAAAATGCAAATACAGATGTTTGGTTCTATCCTGATACAGAAGAAAATCATACAAAATATCCAAATGCACCTGCCCATCACTTCTATTCTAAAAACACAATAGTTGAAGTGAAAGGTAAAATGCATTTCACAGAAGCCGGAAAATATCGTTTCTATCTTCGCGGAAGAAGAAATTGTGTAGTTTACTATTCTCTCGATGAAGGTTTAAACTATGAGTTGGGTGCAAAGATAAATGACAACTCAACTTCAGCACAATTCAGACCTAATGACCCTAACAGTTATTTTGATGTGACTTTAAAAGAAAACTCATGGATTTATTTTAAAGAAGTTTTATTAGTAAAACCTGAATTTAGCAGTTTTATAGGTTTAGGATTTGCAAAGTGGACTGAGCCAATGTTTACAATTGTGGTAAAGTATTATGACAGTGAAGGAAATGAAGTTTCATCAACAGATGATTATGTCAGAAGTGAAACACATTACTATGACTATCAAGGAAATGAAGTAAGTGAAGAAGAAGCAAATAAAGCTGAACTTATTCCACCTACCTCACAACCTGCTTATGCCAATGCTTTTAGAGAAAATTATGAATATCCAACAAACACAGATTTTGTAACAGATTATTTTTACACAAGAGAATATACTTACAATTATGATGATACAAAAGTGTCAGATGCTGCTCAAACTTGTTTAGAATCTATTTATAAACCATGGGATAATTCAGCAACTCACTCAATAAACAATCTATTTGATGATGATGACAAAACATTCATCCATAGCAATAAAAGCAATATATCAGAATCAAATCCTTTTGGTGTGACAGTTCAGCTTGACAAAAAAATCACCGCAAATAGACTCATTTTCCATGGGTCTGCGGTAAAAGGTCAATACAGAACTTACCTGCCAAAGACCTTTAAAATATGGGTAAGTGAGGATGGTGAAAACTGGACATTAGTCTGTGATGAAGCCAACTCTACTATGGGAACTTTGCAGGTGGTAGCTGATTTCGATGATTACCACACATTCAGTTATTACAAAGTTTTAGTCACAAATACCCATTCAACAGAAGCTTTCAAATATATATGCTTAAATAAAATAGAACTTGCTTGGTCACTTTCTGTAAATGGCGGAAAACAAATCACTCCAGACAATGAAAATTTTGTTTTTACAGGAAACTGGAAAAATGAACAAACATTCTCTACTTTTGGTCATGTTTACGCAGGCGAAAAAGATGCATCACTCTATTTCAAATTTAATGGAAACAGACTTGCCCTAACCTCTTCTTTAAAATTCGGAACAGATTTTGAAGTGTATATTGATGGCAAGAAGTGTGAATCAATAGAAATCAAAAAGCAATCTGGAGATTGGGGCCTCACCTATCTGTCAGAGGCGCTTGAAATGAAATGGCATGACGTCCAAGTAAAATGTAAAGGAAAGGCAAATATAGATTCAATCATAATATTTGACTAAAAAATATTTTAAAAATGCACCGATAAAACATAATCGCATAAAAGGTGCATTTTTTATAGATTTTTATGAAGAATATTTTTTTTAAAAAATTGTTATAAAAGATGATTATTGCATCCATAAGATAGCACTCAATTTATTCGCGCCTATCTTGCGTCCACAAAGAAAGCACCCAATTTATTCCTGCCTATCTTGCGTCCCTAAAGAAAGCGCTCACGCTCTAATGCCTATCTTGCGTCCATAAAAAAACCACCAAATAATTGGTGGTTTTTGTTTTAAGTTTTAAAATAAGATTTTTAATATTTTTCAATTTAAAAAAGCATTTCAATTTCTTCAACATCTTTTTCAACTTTATTGTCAATAATGCCTGTTTTTTCACTATTGGTATTTCTGATTAACTCTAAAAATTCCTTTTGCTCGCCTCTTATAAATTTAGCATAAACTTCTTCATTTGAAAGGTCTGCACCCTCAACTACAACCATAGTTCTGCAAGTTTCAAGTTTATAATCATTAAATCTATCACCCGGTTTGCTGTTTGAAATTGCCTGAAGAGTGTCTACATAGAAATAACATTCATTCTTCTCTTTATCTCTTGCAATGCTTGAAATACCAGTTGTCATGATTCCGCTGTTGACAAAATTTGAATGAACAAAAAGTCCATATACTTCAGTCATAACTTCATTCTTAACATATCTATAGTTTGAAGCCAACTTTTCATTGAATTGTTTTGAATCTGCAATCTCTTCAATCTTGTGTGAGTATGCTGTTTTGACAGCTTCATCAATTGCTTTATACACCTGTAAGCAAGCATCTTCAGCCTTTTTAATTTTACCAACATTTGCAAGATTGGTTCCTTTATATCTTTTGTCTTTATTAATGCGAAGAGAAAGCTCTGGACTTTCATTTTTCTTAATTTCATCAAGATTTTTTACAGCAGCAACAGCATCCAAAATGTCTTGTGCTTTTTGCTCGGAAATATTGAAATATAAATTCACATATTTGTCTTGCTCAAAGCCCATAACCGACTTAATTCCAGCCCTTCCAAAAGCTTTGCAAATATAATTATTGTCATTATTTAAAATCTCAACAGATGCCAAGTCAAAATCATTGATATCTTTGACATAACTTGAAATATTTTCTTGCAACTCAACTCTTGCCTCTTCAAACTTCTTTCCTGAAGCATTAATTGTTTTGGTGATAGCAATATTGTTGCCAATAACTGAAAACATATGAAATACAAGAAACAAACCAGTAAAAAGCACACCTCCAAAAAACGCACAAGATGCTTTTGTATCAAACTTTTCTATCCTTTCTTTGGTCTTACTATAGCCATATTTGTCAATAAGTTTCATTTGATGTTTTGTAAATTTTTCTCCATTATAATATCCAGCAGTAATTTTCTTTTTATCTTTTTTCATTATAACACCTCTATAAAATATTATACTTGGGGGGGGGAAAAGTCAATAGTTAAAATATAAATTATCGAAAATTTATCATAAATTTCAACTGAAATTAATCAATCTTTTTTTCTCACTTTCTGTCTTTGGTCAACTAAAACTTTCTATTTCCTCTCTTCTTTTAGCGCTATCTCTTATTTTACTCTTCCTTCTCTCGCCACATAAAAAACTTTTCTTACATTTTTCTTACCTGAAATTTTTATCTTTATTTAAAAAAAACATATCAAAATTGATATGTTTTTTGTTTAAAAATTCATTTATTTATTGTGATAAGCACAAACATAGTAAGTGCTTTCTTTTTCTAAATAATAACTTATAATTAATTTTTTCGTCCTAATTTGTTTATTACTTAGAAAATGATTTCTTCTTCGTCAACTTCTTCAAGTTCTGGCACAACCTTCTTTACAAGGTCTCTTTCAATCTCTTTGATATTGCCAGTTCTTTGGAAGGCTGCAAGAGCCGCTGAGCCACCGCCATTAAATTGTTTGGCGATATCACCAACATTCACCCTACCCTTGCTTCTAAGACTTACATAGACCTTTTGAGGTTCTGACTCAATAAGAATAGCACTGACCTCTGCGCCTGAAACATTGATACCATTATCAACAATTCCTAAGGTGTCTTCAAAGCTTGCATCAAGTTTACTGAAAAGCTCGTTTGGAATCTTCATGGTTGTAAACATATTGTCGCCATAAAACTTCATTGACAAGAGAGTTTTTGATAAAAGTTGTGTCTTTGCAAGAGAATTATTTTTGAAATAATATGATTTTATTGCAAAGCTATCAAACTTATATTCCAAAAGTTCACTTACCACACGATGTGTGCGTTTTGTAATTGAATTTGATGTAAAACAGTTTGTGTCTGTGATAATACCTTGATATAATTCCTTGGCAATCAAATTGTTTAATTCATGATTGCTGTGTTTTGACATTAAATAAACAATTTCACAAGTGCTTGATGATGAAGGTGATACAAAATTTATATGACCAAATCTATCATTTGTTTGGTGGTGGTCTATGTTGATTATCACAGGTGTATTTTCGACTAATTCTCTAAATTTTCCAGTTCTGCCTAAGTTTGGGCAATCCAAAACATAGACCATGTCATAAGAGTTGTAAGGTGTTGGATTGACAACTTCATCTCTAAAAATTGGGTCATAGAGCGAGCCTATTTCTCCGTCAATAAATACATCGACATATTTATAATCATAATTGTTTTGAATGATATTTTTAAGTGCAAATGAACTGCAGAGAGCATCAGCATCAGGAGAAATGTGTGATACAATTGCAATCTTTTTAGCATTCTTTAAAATATCTTTTACTACTTTACTCATTTTTACCTCCTAAATTAGGACTTTTATATTATAACATATTTTTTTATAAATGTCAACTTTCTTTAAAAATGAAGGTTTGTTGCCCTTTTTTGCCCCTTATTTCTTCTTGCTATTTTCTTTTTTTTGCTTTTTATCTCACAATTTTTTCACCTTTCTTTCTAATAAACTTTTCTCGCCGCATTTTTCAACCTTTTAAAAATCTTTCATAAAAACTATATTTAAATTAAAACATTCTTTCTTTTATTATATTCCTCATACATTCTTTTTTCCATTTAAAAACAAAAAAAGGACAAATTTTGTCCTTTTAAGCATTTTTAAATTTTTTGCCTATTTTAAGCATTTGCAAGTTTTTCTGCACGGTCTTTTAAGGTAAGTGCTTCAATGAAAAGTTCAATATCGCCATTAAGCACATTGACAAGGCTGTAAGATGTCACATTGACGCGATGGTCTGTCACTCTGCCTTGTGGATAGTTGTAAGTTCTCACACGTTCAGAGCGGTCACCTGTGCCCACCTGACTTTTTCTATTTTCCTTATATTCACTTTCAATCTGCCCTTGATAGTAGTCATAGAGTTTTGAGCGAAGGATACCCATTGCCCTTTCTCTGTTTTTTATCTGAGAGCGTTCATCTTGGCAGGCAACAACAATGCCTGTTGGAAGATGAGTTATGCGGATGGCACTTTCTGTTTTATTGACATGCTGACCACCTGCACCAGAAGAACGATATGTATCAATTTTCAAATCTTTATCTTCGATTTCAAATTCCACTTCTTCAATTTCTGGAAGCACTGCCACCGTTGAAGTTGAAGTATGAATTCTGCCCTGACTTTCTGTTTCTGGCACGCGTTGCACCCTATGCACACCACTTTCATACTTAAATTGACTATAAGCACCCTTGCCCTTGACCATAAAAGTAATTTCTTTGATGCCGCCAAGCTCGGTTTCATTTAAATCCATAACCTCAACTTTCCAACGTTTTTTCTCGGCATACATGCAATACATACGATAAAGTTCTGTGCAAAAAAGTGCCGACTCTTCGCCGCCTGCTGCCTGCCTTATCTCAATAATAACATTGCTGTCATCATTTGCATCTTTAGGAAGAAGAAGGATTTTTATCTCTTCAATTTCGCTTTCAATTTGTTCTTTCAAAGAAGACATATCTTCATAAAACATATCTCTCAGCTCATTGTCGCTTTCATTTTCATAGCCTTCCTTGCTTTCGCCATAATCGCTGACAAGTTTTTCAAGCTTGACATGTGCCGCTGCAACATCTTCAATTGAAGAACGCTCTTTCACCAGTTTTTTCCATTCGCGATTGTCAGCAATGACAGCTGGGTCGCTCACCATTTCGGTAAGTTTGTCAAATCTAGCCTTTGCCTTGCCCGTTTTTTCCAAAATTTCATTTGCTAAGTCTACCATAAATCACCCTTTCTATCTTATTGTAATCCTTTACTGCACAAACATTATCAAAACCTGATTTTTGCATAAGTTCGCTTACAGCATCACTTTGCCCCTGACCAACTTCAAACATAAGCCAACCTTTTTTGTTGAGCTTGGTTTTTGACTGAACTATAATTTCTCTATAAAATTCAAGACCATCTTCACCGCCATCTAGTGCCGAGCGAGGGTCATATTTTTTTACTTCAATATCAAGTTTTTCAATATCTGCACTTTTTATATAAGGCGGATTTGAAACTATTATATCATACTTTCTGCCTTTTTTCAAACTTTTAAACAAATCAGATTGACAAAATTCAACTTTTACCTGATTTTTCTTTGCATTGCCTTCGGCAACCGACAAAGCCTGTTTTGACAAATCACTTGCATAAACCTTGCATGAAGAATATTTTGCGATTGCAATGGCTATTGCACCAGAACCGGTGCAAAGGTCAAGTACCGTTTTTGCATCAAACTCATTTATCTTTTTCAGTGCCTCTTCAACCAATATCTCTGTGTCCATTCTTGGCGAAAGCACCTTTTTGTTTACATCAAACCTAAGCCCATAAAACTCAACAAAACCAAAAATATTTGAAAGAGGTTCTCCCTTAGCCCTTCTGTCACAGGCACGCATTATTTCGCGATATTCTTTTAAGCTTACACTTCTCTCAAGCTTGGTTTCTGCACGATTTTTGCCAAGTATAGTGCTTATTATCCAATCACAGTCACTTGCCTCAAACTTATCACTTGCCTTAAGCTTTGTTTCCATTTCGGCATAAAGGCTGGACATAGCAACCCTGCCCGCTTTGACCTTTTCGAAATCGGTATAATTTTCAAGTTCCTTTTGTGCCACAGCCAAAACCTCACTTTGCGTAGTATTAGGTCTTATGCTCACCAGCCAGTTTGTGACAATCGCAATATCTTTTACCCATGTCGCCTTAGTCTTGCTTGCAAAAAGAAGCACTTCATAGACAATAGGCACAACAGCCAAAAATAATGCCAGATTGATAACAAAATTAACCGGCCAGAATACATTTACCGAAATTAATGATATCACAAAAGTTGAAAAAAGAAAAATATTTAAAAGAAAATTTAAAAAATTAAGTGGATATGTCCTTGGTCTTATGGTGTCCTCTTTGCCTGAAAGATAGACGTTTCCTGCACCATTAAATGAATATAACCCGCTCATGAAAGGGACAAATCTTAAGCCGGTGAAGATAAGATAAAGAATGGTAAAACGCATAAGCGCAATAATAAAACTTCTAAAATAGTAGGAATTATTGTCAGGAAAAGCCTTCTTAAACAAAAAGGCAGGAAGGACGCCCAGCACCAAAAAACCAAATAAAAAACCTGCAACAAGCATCGCAATAAGCACAATATAGGTTGATGCTATTGTGACATTTTTGGCAATCTTAAAACTTTTATTCTTTTCACTTTCAGGCCTTTCGTCAATTTCATCCATAAGAATAAAAGAGCTGATATATAGCCACAGACCCAAAAACAGGAATGTGAAACCTCTTATAATTGGAAAATTGAAAAATTTGGCAACAGCCTTCACCATTCGGCCGCCAACCTTTTTATTTCCATCTTTATCAATCAAACTTACACACAAACGCCCTTTATCAAAAATGCTTATACCATTTCCGAAAGGCAAAATAATCTTATCCATACCATCATTATTGCCTAAAAATTTTATTTTTAACAATTAAACATTAAAATTTTAAATTTTTATCAGAAATCATATAAGCATATTTTATTTGAAATCAAACATTTTTTATCTGCTTTTGAAGCTTATGAATTTTTGGAACTATAATCTCAACACCACTTTTGATTACATTGACTTCAAAAGTCCCACAACCCAATCTTTCACCATCAAGATTGACATTTACCTTATCATCAATTTCAACTTTAAATGAAGATAATTGAAGATGATGTATATGTTTTTTGTTTATAAAATGGCCAATACCCCTTACAAAAATCATCATTGTTTTGCAAATGGTAGGAAATTTTACAATCTCTTTTTTGCTTTCAACAAGGATAATGTCAACAAGGCCATCATTTAAATTTACATATTTATTTATAGGCATACCTGCAGTATATCGAGAATTATTAATCAAGAAAATTGCATATCTTCCTTCAATTTCACCGCTATCAAAACTCACCTTAAGCTTGACAGACTTGGTCTTGAAAATGCTTTTTGCACCATGAAACATATATGCCATTTTGCCAATCTTCTTTTTTGCCTTTTGGTCGGTCACATAACTTGCATCGGTAAACATTCCAACAGCACACACATATATTCCATACCTGTCATTAATCTTCATAATGTCGTGACTAAAAGGTGTGCCATTTAAAATATTGTCAACCGCCTTTTTTAATTTTCTTGGTATATATAAAGAATGTGCAACGTCATTGACCGTTCCGCTTGGAATATAACCTATCCTTGGCTTATTTGGCAATCTCATAACAGAATCAACAATTTCATTTAAAGTTCCGTCGCCGCCTGCCGCCACAATAAGAGAAAAATTTTCACCCTTTTCAAGCAGTGTTTCCTTTATATTGCCTGCATACTTTGAATGATAAACTTCAACTTCATATTTTTCACAAAGCCTGTCAACTATATATTTTTCTTTACTTTTAATCTTTCCTTTTCCCGCAAAAGGATTATAAATAAATAAACACTTGTCCATAGATTTATATTATGACAATTTTTACGAAATTTGTCAAGATTTTAAAATAAATTGATAAAAATATCCTTATTTTTGCAAATTTTATTAAAAAAAGTCGCTTTTAAACCATTTTTGTTTAAAAAAATCGTCAAAATTTGTTTTGAATAGGTTTTTAAATATGCTATAATATCGCCATGTTATTGAAAAACGCAGAAAATAAACAAAAGCAAAAATTAAGCAAATTTATCTTGCAAATTGTCATGGTTTCGCTTGCAGCAGTGCTGGGCGGATTGTCTTTTAAAAACTTTTTTGAGCCGGCAGGGATTATTCCTGCAGGATTTTCAGGTCTTTCACTTATCATAAGCAAAGGCTTTGCATCAATCGGTGTAAAAATCCCAACAGCGGCAATTTATTTGGTAATAAATATCACCCTTTTCCTTTTCGCACTAAAAATTTTTGGTTGGAAATTTTTGCTGCTTTCAGCCTTGGGTATATCTTTTTATACACTGAGTATGCAATTTGTATATATTCCAGCTCTTGCAAACTCGGTAAAATCCGACACCCTATTGGCAGGAATTTTAGGTGCAATATTCAGCGGTATAAGCATTGGTATTGCAATGAAATTTGGCGGGACAACAGGCGGCAGCGACATCGCTGGTGTGATAATCAACAGATACTTCCCTAAAATCAAAACTGGATATTGTATGCTGCTTATCAATGCGGTTGTTTTGACGCTAAGCATTTTGACATCAAGCATTTTAACCGGACTTTATGCACTTATTGTTGCTGTTGTAAGCTCACTTACAACAAACCTTGTTCTTGATGGCTCAAAACGAGTTATCGCCCATTATATTATCTGTGATAAGGATGAAGAAATTGCACAAGCACTTCTTGAGCGATATCATCGCGGCGTAACAAAACTTGAAGGAATTGGAATGTTCTCAAAAAAGGAAAAATCAGTCCTTGTATGCCTTCTTCCAAATCAGCAATCTGATGAAATGAAAAAAATTGTAAGCGCAATAGACCATAACAGCTTTATCTTCTCTTCCACCGTCACCGAAACTTTGGGGACTGGCGAGTTTTTAAAAGAACATTCTATTTTTAAAAACAAAATTTCAAAAGCTGATAAAAATCTCAAAAACGACTTAAAGTATCAACGCCCAGTTCATATCAAAAAATTTAAACTAAAAAAGAAATATAAATTTAACAAAATGAAACTTGTTTCATTGCCAAAAACTTCACCTTCTGATGAAATTATTGAAGAAATCGCCGAATAAACTTGTTAAACTTTATAAAACAATTTTATTACTTTTAAAAATAAAACCACCTTCTTCTATCTCTTCAAAAAAATATAAAGAAGAATATTTTAAAAACAAAAGATGCTTTATCATTTTAGATAAAGCATTTTTTTTAATAAACCAAATTATAACCTTTTCAGCCTTTCAATTTCCGCTAAATTTCTTTTGCAAAATAATTGCTCGAGTTTTAAGCTCATTCAAAAAGCCACCTTCATGGTCAATCTCAAAAATCTCATTGTCAGTTTTTAAACTATATTTCACCTTTAAATTATGAATGTAAAAGTATTTATCATTGTCAAAATGTCCAAACTTTGTTTCGTCTTCGGTATAACTTCCACTAAGCATTTGTTTTAAAAGACTAAATCTATCACAAGAACCAATGTCTATTTCATTCATATCATTAAATTCATTGAAAATTGGCTTTTCGTTTAAATTAATATCCTGATAATCTATTTTATGATTTTCAAAAACTTGATATAATAGAATATCTCCAACTTTTTGATTTAAAGAATTTTTCAATAAGCCATCAATATTCGTTTCTTTGCAAATCACCATAAGCCTTATAGGCTTTTCATTTTTATAAAATACAATTGCCTGATGCTTGTTGCCTATTGCCAAATCGCAATTATTTGTTATTATGCAATTACAATTCCTGACAATCTTAAAACTATCATAAGGCAAATTTTTATTTTCAAAACCATCAATAAAAGCTCCATTAAAACATTCATAATGATTTTTATATTGTTCTGTCCACAAATCTATTGTTTCTATTTTTTCCATAAAACTATTTTAGCATAAATCTTTTAAATTTGCATCTAATAATCTCAAATTTATAAAAAATTCAAATTTAGAAATATAAAAAAATAAAGACTTGACAATTCCCCCCCCCGAGTATAATAGAGTTATACGAGAGGTGGTAAATGTATTTTGATAAATATAAACTTTTAGAAGCTTTAAAAGAAAGTATTAATGCTAATGCTCTTAAAAACGCTTCAAACAAACTTAAAAACGATGAAGATGTTGTCTTAGCTGCTATTGAAAATGATGGTCTTGCTCTTGAATTTGCTTCAAAAGAACTCAAAAATAATAAAGATGTTGTTTTGGCAGCAGTGAGAAAAAATGGTTTGGCTCTTGAATTTGCTTCAGCAGAACTTAGAAATGATAAAAAAGTTGTTTTGGCAGCAGTGAAAAACAGGGGTTATTCTCTTCAATTTGCTTCAGCAGAACTTAGAAATGATAAAAAAGTTGTTTTGGCAGCTGTAAGCGAAAATGGTTCTGCTCTTGAATTTGCTTCAGCAGAACTTACAAATGATAAAGATGTTGTTTTAGCGGCTGTGAAAAAAAGTAGTTATGCACTTCAATTTGCTTCAGATGAACTTAAAAATGACAGAGATTTAATACTAGCGGCTGTAAAAATAGATGCCAATATTTTAAAGTTTATTCCAGAAACATTTAAAAATGATAAATATTTCATGCTAGCAGCTGTAAGAGAAAATGGTTATGCTCTTCAATTTGCTTCAGAAAAACTTAAAAACGATATAGATATTGTCTTAGCGGCTGTTAAAAAAGACGGGTATGCTCTTCGATATGCTTCAGAAGAACTTCGAGATGATAAAGATGTTGTCTTAGCTGCTGTTAAAAATGATGGTTTTGCTCTTAAATTTGGTTCAGAAAGACTTCAAAGCAATAAAGATGTTGTTTTGGCGGCTGTTAAAGAAACTGGTTCTTCTATTAACTATGCTTCAGATAATTTATTCCAATATCATCCAGGGCTAGCGCATATTATTTTTGAAATGAAAGAACTACCTGCCAATCTTGAAAAGTTTGCTTCTTTACCAACTGAATACTTCAAAGAAGGAAATGAAGAAATCTTAGAATTTGCACTGGATATTGCAAAAATCAGTTTAAAAGCCCTTCCTGCCACAAAGGAAACCAATGTATATAAAAGAAAAATATTTGATATCATCAAAAACACAATAGACAGCAAGAAAAAAGAGATTGCAGATGCTGCTATTAAACAAAAAGAAGATGAAGAAGATGCTATTAAAAACAGAGAAGAATTTGACAAAGAAGTTGATGACTTCTTTAAAAATATTAGATAAGCAATCGCTCACATAGTTTCTGACTATCTTGTATTCAAAAAAATATGAGGATGTTTCCTCATATTTTTTTATTTCATAACTAAAACAAAAGTTTATCAATTTTTGTATATCGCAAATAATTAATTTTTTATTTAAATTGCAAAGAAAGATTGTGTGTGACAAATCCATAGATAATCAATGCGACAGTCAAGAGATAAAAGATTATCGAACAGACGCCGTTTACTCTATGCCAAGGGTTTCCCACCTTCATGTCTTGAATGAAACTGTTTGAAGTAAAAATATTCCCCAAACAATAGGAAATAATGATGATACAAAGCCATTCATTAATCCAGCTCATATAATATACAACAATGCCTGCAAGCGAAAATAAGCAAGCCAAAATACCAATCATTCTTGAAGTAATCATTCTCTTTTTTAAATAGCGTGCCTCTTTTTGCAATGCATTAAGTTGTTTTGGTTGTGCCTTACCTGCCGATTTCATAAACACCTCTTTTTTATAGTTTAAAAAATATTATTATATTTGTCAATCAAATCAACTCTTTTTCAAATTTTTATATCGATACTTTAAATTTGAAGCAACAAGATAGTATTGAGATTTTAAATAATTTAAAATTTAATTCAAACAAATTAAATTCAAATTATTATAAAAGATGGAAATTAAATATCTTTGATATCAGATTAAAATTCAGGAATAAAACATTGGTCGGCGCTTGCAAGCTCTTGAAAATAGCCTTCAGTAAGCCCAAGTTTTTCTGCATGAGCCAAAACAAGTTTATATTCAAGCGGTTTTAAAGCTCTGCTGAGTTTTCCGCCCATAGGAGTAAACTGCCCCATAATACTTATAAATGGACTTTTAATATTTTTCGCAATATGCTCAAGAATTTGCAAGCTGTCTTTTGTTTGCCCAGGCAAAACCAAGTGTCTGATAAGCACACCCTTGCTCAAAATGCCATTTTCAAATTTGTTTTCTTTTTTCATCTCTCTCATTGTCGAAATGGCCTTTGATGTGACAGCAAAATAATCACCTGCCTTTGACAAATCATCCGACAACTGACTATCAAAGTATTTAAAATCAGGTAAAAACACATCAACAACAGCTGCCAATTTTTTTATCATTTCAGGGTTTTCATAACCACTACTGTTCCACACAATAGGGATTGGCGAATTGAAACCTTCAAGGGACTCAATAAGCAGAGATGAAAAATGGGAAGGGGTAATAAGGTCTATTGAAGCAAACCTTTTTAAATCAAAGCTTTCTAAAAATTGGCGAAACTCCCTTGGCGAGTATCTTTCACCCTTTCCAATATGAGAAATCTGATAATTTTGACAAAACTCACATCTCAAAGAGCACCCCGAAAAAAAGATTGCAAGTGCCCCCTTTTCGCCACTTATGCAGGGCTCTTCCCACATAAAATTTTCAATAACCTTTGCCACTCTTATCTTATTTTCTTCTCGGCAAAACCCTTTATCTTTTGTTCTATCCACGCCGCATTTGCGTGGGCAATCATAACATAATGTTTTCATCAATTCCTCTAATAATCAGCAAATAGTCTTCACTTCTTAAAAATAAAACAACCAATTATATTAAATATCTTATTTTGCTGCAAAAGGTTGCCACAAAAAAACTTCTTAAAACAAATAATCTTCTAAAAAATATGTAAAAATCTTTTTTATTTCCAGAAAAATAAGAACATCTATTTTAAACAAAAATATCTTTGCCAAAACTAGGCAAAAATATTTTTTATATATATTTAATCAGCTCTTTCTAAGATTTTGTGAAGCATAATTTCAAGGTTTTTACATTTTGCTTCATCCATGTTTTCAAGACCTTCAAGTGGATATTTTATTTTAAGAGTTTTATATTTGCTTTCCCCCAAATTTTTGTATGGTAAAAGTTCTATTCTCTCCACATTTTTAATCGGCCTAATAAAATTTGCAAGGTGCTTTATATTTTCCTCATTGTCATTAAGGCCTGGGACAATAACCTGTCTTAACCATAATTTTTTATTTAAACTTTGCACCAAAGCTAAGAAATTTTTAAAGCGAGACATTGGTTGACCAGTCAGCTCTTTATATTTTTCTTCATCACTTGATTTTATGTCCAAGATGACGAGGTCACACATAGATAAGATTTCGGTCAAAGTCTGATTGTCGCCAATCCCAACACCTGCAGTGTCAATCACAGTATGAATTGATTTTTCTTTGCAAAGAGAAAGACACTCTTTCAAAAAATCTGGTTGCAATAATGGTTCACCACCAGAAAATGTGATACCGCCATTTTTGCCAAAATATGGTTTAAACCTTTCCACCTTTTTAATCAAATCTTCAGGCGAAAGCAGAAAGGAAGCTTTGGTCATATCCCAAGTTTCTGGATTATGACAATATTTACATCTAAGTTGGCAGCCCTGAAGGAATACCACATATCGTATTCCAGGCCCGTCAACCAATCCCATGCTTTCCTCGCTGCTTATCCTTCCTAAAGTCATCTGTCCTTTTCCTTTGTTTTTATTATAATTCACTTTTTATAAATTAATCTTAATAAACTTTTTAAATTGTTTTTTAAAACTTTTTAAATACTTTTTAAATACTTTTTAAATTACTCTTAATTGCTATTTAAATTGCTTTTTAAAAGCTTTATAAAAAGAGTTTAAGTTTAATTATTGTGATTTTTTTTGTAAACTTTATCATTTTATAATTTTTCATGGAAAGTTCTTGCAATAACCTCTTCTTGATGAGCACGAGAAAGTTTATTGAAGTTTACCGCATAACCAGAAACACGAATTGTGAGGTTTGGATACTTTTCTGGATTATTCATTGCATCGATAAGTTTTTCTCTGTCAAGGACATTTACGTTGAGGTGTTGAGCACCCTGAACAAAATATCCATCAAGAAGACCTACAAGATTGTTTACTCTCATTTCCATATCTTTTCCAAGTGAATTTGGAATGATTGAGAATGTGTTTGAAACGCCATCTTGGCAGCAGTTGCAATAAGGTATTTTTGCAACTGAGTTGAGGCTGGCAAGTGCACCACAGGCATCACGACCATGCATTGGGTTCGCACCAGGCGCCAAAGGTTCTCCCTTCTTTCTTCCGTCAGGAGTTGTTCCTGTCTTTCTTCCATACATTACGTTTGAAGTGATGGTAAGAGCAGAGAGTGTATGTTTTGCATCTCTATACAACTTATGTTTCTTTAATGAAGCGATAAAGTGCTGAACTACCTCAACTGCAAGTTGGTCAACCCTGTCATCGTCATTGCCATATTTTGGATAATCACCTTCTACATCAAAGTCAACAGTTATGCCTTCTTCATTTCTTACAGGCTTAACCTTTGCAAATTTGATTGCAGATAAACTATCAGCGGCAACTGAAAGACCTGCCATACCAAATGCCATAAGTCTGTCAAGTTTTGTATCATGAAGAGCCATTTGTCCTGCTTCATAAGCATATTTATCATGCATATAGTGGATGATATTTAAAGCATCAACATAAGTTTTAGCAACTGTATCAAGCACTTTAAAGTAGTTTGCTTTTACCTTGTCAAAGTCAAGCACATTGTCATTAATCTGTTCAATACCCTCAACAACAAGTTTTCCGCTTACTTCATCGCGGCCACCATTGAGTGAATAGAGAAGAGATTTTGCAAGGTTGCATCTTGCACCAAAGAACTGCATTTGTTTGCCCACTCTCATTGCAGAAACGCAACAAGCGATTGCATAATCATGTCCATAAATTGGTGACATTACGTCATCACTTTCATATTGAATAGAATCTGTAAGAATTGAAATTTTTGCACAGAAACGTTTAAAGTTTTCTGGAAGTCTTGTTGACCAAAGCACTGTAAGGTTTGGTTCTGGACTTGGATTAAGATTTATAAGACTGTGAAGGAATCTGAAAGAGTTTTTAGTGACAAGACTTCTGTTTTCGTCAAGCATACCTCCGATAGATTCTGTAACCCATGTTGGGTCGCCACCAAAGATGTCATCATAGTCAGGAGTTCTGAGATGACGGACAAGTCTGAGTTTGATGATAAATTGGTCAACAAGCTCTTGAGCATGTTCTTCATCCAAAATTCCATTTGCCATATCTCTTTCAACATAGATATCAAGGAAGGTTGAAACTCTGCCCAAACTCATTGCAGCACCATTGTTTTCTTTGACTGATGCAAGATATGCAAAATATGTCCATTGGAAGGCCTCAACAGCATTTTTAGCAGGCTCAGAAATGTCAAATCCATAGCGACCAGCCATAGACTTAATCTTTTCAAGCGCTCTGATTTGCTCGCTAACCTCTTCTCTAAGTCTAAGTTTTTCTTCGCTGTCAAGATTGAGAAGTTCTTCGCTGTTTAAATCTGCCTTTTTCTCTTCAATTAAGATATCAATACCATAAAGGGCAACCCTTCTATAGTCACCGATAATTCTTCCACGGCCATAAGCGTCAGGAAGACCTGTGATAAGACCTGCCGACCTTGCCCTTCTAATTTCAGGTGTATAAGTATCAAAAACACCATCATTATGGGTCTTTCTTATCATCTGTTTAAATAAATTTGCAGTGCCATCATCAAGCTTTTTGCCATAAGCACCCAAAGCTGTTTCAACCATTCTGATTCCACCAAAAGGATTGACAATTCTTTTAAGTGGTTTATCAGATTGCAAACCAAAAACAACTTCGTTTTCCTTGTCGATGTATCCTGCTGGGAAATTGTCAATTCCAGAAAGATGCTCAAGGTCCACATCAAGAAGATGAACTTTTCTTTCTTCTTTTAAAAGTTCTTCACATTTAGACCAAACTTTGTCAGTTTTGTCACTTTTGCCGGCCAAAAATTGGTCGTCACCGCGATATTCATTATAGTTCGCGTCTATGAAAGCGGAAACATCAATGCTGCCCTTCCAGCCTTCACCTTTAAAGCCATTCCAAGCTTCAAAATTTTTAGATTCCATAAAAATTACCTCCTAGAAAATCTATTTTACTTTTACACGCTTATTATAACACAACAATATTTTTACATCAAACATTTTGCATGGTAAAAATGATAATTTTACAACATTTTAAATCTCTTTTTTGTGCTGGGCATTACATTATATTCAAAACCAAAATAAGTTGCCTTATAATTTTTTTCACACCTTTCTTGCCTGCTTAAAAAAATAAAAACAATTCAAAATGAATTGTCCTTATAAAAAATTTAATTATGAATTGTCTTTATTAAAATATTTTTCAAAAATGGTGTTTATTAAAAACTTATTTATTTATTGTATAAAAATTTATTTAAACTTTTTTCAAAAAATAAGTTTTGTTGAAAAAGCTGAAAATCTAAACAAAGTTTATATTTTTCTAGTTGATTCCGAGAGCATCGCCAATTACAAAGTTTATATCAATGGTGTCAGAAACTTTGCCTGAAAGATTGTCGATGGCAGCTTTTTCTCCACCAATAATCAGTCTATCACCAAGAACAAGCACCGTTTCGGCATCTGGAGTGAAAACCTCCTTATCCCTCTTGATATATATGATTGAAACCTTAGATTTTTTTCTTACATTAAGCTCACCAATGGTTTTGTCAGCCCAGTTTTCAGGCATGGCAATTTCAACAATGTTGACATCTTGTGAAAGGTCAAGAAGCTTATTTACACTTGGCTGGTCAAGTATGCTTGCAAGCTTTTTGCCGATATAAACTTCTGGGAATAAAACAATATTTGCACCAACATCTTCAAGTATGATTCTTTGCTGCTCATTTTGTGCCTTCGCCACGATAAACTTTATACCAAGTTGCTTGCAAAAGGATGTTATCAAAACACTTGATTCAAAATTTTCGCCAACCGCAACGATAGCGCAATCAAAGTTTTGCGCACCTAGTGATTTTAACACCTCGATATTTGAGCAATCTGCAACCACCGCACTTGAAACAATGTTTTCAACTTCTTTTAAATTTTTACTATCGCAATCCACCGCCAAAACTTGGTGACCAAGCTGTGCAAGGGTTGTTGCGGCGGTGATACCAAATCTGCCAAGCCCAATTACTAAAAAGTCATTCATTCCTTTTTCTATCTTTACCTCTTTAAGTTCTGTCATAACTATATCTCCTTAACTTACTATTATTTTTGAATCTGGATATTCTATTTCTATGTTTTTATTCTTTCTGCCAAGCAACATTGCAAATGTCAACAGCCCCACTCTGCCCACAAACATCAATAAACATAATATAAGCTTGCTGCCAACACCTAACAGCGGTGTTATTCCAACTGTAAGCCCGGTTGTGCAAAGTGCTGATACAACTTCAAATATTATTGCCGACAAAGAGAATGCGCCGCCCTCAATCACAACCAACAGACAGCTTCCCATCAATATAGTTGTAAGCATAATCAAAAATAGTTTTAGGCATTTATTGACTATATTGCTTGAAATGGTCCTTTTTCTAAATACCAAAGCACCATTCTTGTTTGGCATTTTAAACATATAAAGAATAAGCACAAGTATGGTTGTCGTCTTAAGACCGCCAGCGGTTGAAACAGGACTTCCGCCAATAATCATCAAAACGGTTGTCAGCGCCTTGCTAGCTGCCGTCAAATTGCCCTGATTGATTGCACTGAAACCAGCAGTTCTTGGGGTTACACTTTGAAAAAATCCATTTACAAGTTTTTGCCCAAAATTCATATTTCCGATAGTCAATGGATTGTTCCATTCAAAAATCATAAATAAAATTGCACTTCCAAAAACCAAAATTCCAGTTATACTTAAAACCAAAACAGAATGAAATGACAATCTTTTCTTCTCTTTTGGTTTTCTTTTCTTGATTATATCATAAATCACAACAAAGCCAACACCGCCAATGATGATTAAAAACATGACTGGCAGAAGCACCAAGACGTTCTTTGAAAAAACGCTCATGCCTGCAAAAGGATTGTCGCTTGTGCCAAACAAATCCATTCCCGAATTGCAAAAGGCAGAAATTGATAGGAAAAGTGCCTTAAAACAACCATCCCAAAAACCATATTTGATTGCGAGTGAAGGCGCAAGACAGACAAAGCCAACAAATTCAGTAACAAAGGTTATGATAACAATCTTGATAAGCTCTTTCAATACACCTTGATTGTCATCCTTGTTTAAACTCTCTTTAATTGTCAAACGCTGCTCAAAAGATATCTTTTTGCCAAAAACCATAAATAATAAGGAAGATATGGTCACAAAACCAAGCCCGCCAATTTGAATCAAAAGCATCACAACAATTTTGCCAAATAAGGAAAAATGAAGTGCAAGGTCGACAGTGGTAAGCCCTGTCACACAGACAGCACTTGTGCTTACGAAAAAAGAATCTACAAATGAAAACCACTTGCCGTCTGCCGATGAGATTGGAAGAGCCAGTAAAAAGGTCCCAATCAATATTACAATCAAAAAACTGAATATTATTTTAAACGCCACAGGTGGCTTAAATTTTTTCATAATACATATTATAGCATAAATAAAATAATATTACAATAATTTTTAAGACATCTCAATTTTTAAGATGGTCAAAACCACTAAAAAAATGCCTCTTGCATTGAAAATAAAAAAAGACCAGAAACTTTCCGGTCTTATTTTTAATCAATTAATAAAATTTTGTTATAAAGATTTATCTTGCAACAATAAATTTAAGATAGATGATGCTATTTCCAAGCTTTAAATAAATTAAGCAACTCTATCTACAATTCAAAATTCCTATCTTCAAATAAATTAAACATCGCTATTCTTCAATAAGTTTGTAATGATGTTTATATTATAAATGACGTTCTTCCCAAGCTTCAATGCCATCTAAAATTTCTTGAGCTTCTTTATCGCCATGCTTAGCTAAAAGCAAAAGAGATTCTCTTCCGTCATTTATCATAACATTTTCATATAACTCAGAAGAAAACTCACAACTCTTAAGCTCTTTAGGACTATATCCACGAGTTTGAATCCTTTGAACGTCTTTAAGAAGTCTATAACTATTTAAGTCAGGAAACTTATAAAAAACTTCCAAATTGTTGTCAGCAACAACCTTTTCAAATTCATCTAAAGTGATTTTTTGATTTTTATAATCAAAATAAGCCCTTGTTAAACTCAATTTGATTTCTTCTGGCATTTGTATTTTCTCAGCAGTTTTTTTTCTATCAAAAATATTCATTTTTTCTCCTTTATTATATTATAAACTTTTTTTTAAAATAAGTCAATATTCATTTGACTAATTTAAATATTTTGGCAAATCATTAAATATCTAATTCCTTATCATAATAATGATATACATCAGTAGACTGACTATCTTTAAAAGTTTCTTTAGTAAAAGCAGAATAACCTCTTAATAAATTTTTGAAGAATCCAGTCCTTATCTGAGTTTTTAATATTTCATTTTCTTCATCTGAGGAAGTTCTCGAAAAAATTGTATCTAATTTTTTCTGAATATTTTTATCTGCAATCATACATTGCCAATTATATAACACTTCTGCTTCTATATTGCAATCGGCTAAACTTGTATCCGAATACAATAGAGAAGTTCCAAACAAAAAGTCTTGCAAACTATAAGTGGAAAGTCGCCCTACTTCTATGCCACTTAATTTTATACACGAATAGTCTTTACCCTCTTCTATGGTAAACCTATTAAGCCTGCTAAAATATTTTTCACTATTTATACATAATTCAAATACACCATTTTTATCTTTTATTAAATAAATATCATTCAAACTTACAAAACTAATATTATTCATAAGCACCTCAATAAATATATTATAACATACACTAATAATAAAATCAATAATTAAATCTAATAATAAAATAAGTTTATATTAAAAAACAAATCTATTCAAGAAAATCTTCATAATCTTTTTCAAATAATTCTTGAATATTTATCGCTGAAAGCCCAGCCTCTTTCATAAGATTTTTAGTTTCTTCAATAGATATTCCAAGCAATTTTACAGGCTTACTGCTTTTTAAAATTGCAATTTTTTCAGTCTTTGCTTGATGCTCTTTATTAAACATTCTTTCTATTTCAATATTCATATTCACCTCCCCCGACTATACCTCTATTATAATCGGGGGGGGGCATTGTCAAGACCTTTTTTAAAATTAGTTAAAAAATCTTCTAAAAATATTTATGTAAATTAATATTTCTCTATTTTTCATTAATTTCTTAATTCTAAATCAAAGCTCATACAACTTTTCTTTTAATGTCTATCCCAAAGGTATTTTTTAATCACTTAACCCAACTAGATAATCTATACTTACACCAAAAAATTTAGAAAGCAGGATTAGAGATGACATATTGGGCTCTCTTAGTCCATTTTCCCATAAACTGATTATACCTTTACTTACTCCAATTTTTTTTGCTAATTCTACTTGTCCAATTCCTTTTTCTTGTCTAAGTATTTTTAAATTCTCTTTAAATAAAGTTGCCATATATAATATATTCTCACATTTGTAAGAAAAATACTTGACTTCTTACAAGAGTAAGAAGTATAATAGTTGTGACATACTAGAAAAAAGGAGATATTATGGCATTAATGCAAATCAAATGCCCAAATTGTGGTGCAGAAATAGAATTTGATAACGAAAAAGAAACTGGAGAGTGTAAGTATTGTCATGGCAAATTTTTAAATAAAAAAGATAATGAAACCAATACTTACATTATTGAAAAACAAATAAACATAAATATAGGAGAAAATCAAAACGAAAAAGAGAAAAAACAATACGAAGTTCTTTTAATGATGTTAAAAAATTTTGACTTAACAAATCTGAAATATAAAGCATTGGAAGTCCTAGATATTAATCCTAATAATGAGTTGGCAAAAATGATATATCACTTGAATTTTGAGTTTTATGAATTGTTGGAAGGAGAAATAACTTCCTATTCTTTTTCATCTATCCTAATAACAGAATATTTTGAAAAATATAGAGGTACAATCGACTCCGAAACCTCGGTCATCTTTATTTCATTATTATTACAAAAATATGATTTTGACGAAGAAGATAGTTCTTGTATGAATGCAATACTCGCCAACTTAGAAAGTTTTAGTGGTAATAATAAAGAGGTGTTTGATTTTTATAAAAATGTTATACAATTAGCAAAAACCGGTTCTCCAACTCTTAAACAAGTAAAAAAAATCGAAAGAAAAATACCTAAAGGAATTACAACTTTCTTGTTAACAGACAATGAATATCTTGCCGCAGATGCAGCAGAATATAGAAAAGAAGTAAGAAGAGCAAAATCTATATTAGAAAAATCTCACAAAAACTTTTTGAAATCAATAATAGAAAGTTTTAAACAATCAAATAAGTTAAATGAATCCGAAAAGAAAAAATTAAAGATATACGCTAATAGGGATAAACTAATAGGTATCGTTTTAGGTATAATTACTTTCATTATGTTTCTTATAATTTTTTTAGTAAAATAGAATTAAATTAATTTGAGATTCTAGCGTGTGCTTATCTTTGAACAAGTGCTGAAGTTGCCACCTCAAAAGTGCTTTGCACTTTCGGGGAACCCCGACACCCTCCAGCAGACAAGCACATGCTAAACTATTTTTACAAATGTTCTGGTCGAAAGAGAAAGGTCGTGAATTGTCAAAAAGGCACTATTCAAAAAGAAATCTTAGAAAATTTTATTATAGAGAATATTGTAAACGAATTATCAAAGCCAGTTTATTGGATTTAATAGTTAAACAAATAATAGAATTGCAAACAAAAACCGAAAACAATAAACTAATACTACTGCTAAAACAAAAAAAGCAATTTAAAACAACATTGAAAAATATTATGTCAACAATCGAATAAGGCATAATAACAAAAACTACAAATTTTCGTCTAAGAGAAATAGAAAGTCAAATTGAAGAATTTGATAAATAATTCATACTTGAAAAAAGTAAAGAAAACATTGTCCTATCAGAAAAAATAATCAAGGAACATTATCAAACCATATTAAAACAAAATTCTCAAATCTTAATCAACATACTTATAAAAGAAATTATACTATATGATGACAAAATTGAGATTACATTTAATTCCCCAATAAGTCCTGAAACTAATCAGGGCTTTTTATTTTAAAATAAAATAGTAAAAATACCATATATTAATCAAAATAAAAGTATTTGAAATGCGAGATATAATTCTAAATTTCAATTAATGACAATAAAAAAACTAATTCTCTCCTCTAAACCTAGAGGGTTCGAATTAGTCTTACACTGGCCCCCAGTAGGACAAGGGTCTTGCGACAACTCGGTTTAATTCCGCTTCTCTTCATACGCAGAACTTTAAATAAAAGTTCTTGGCGCTCAGCCTTCGACTGTCAACCTCCCAGTAAAAAAAAGAAACCGAATCATCGATTTCATTTTGGCTCCCCACATATTCCAGCATCCATGGATAATATTTTTAATAAATATTGTGGAAAAGTGGTAAATAAAACCTTTAAGACGGCAAACTTACAAAAACTGCCACCTAAAAATATAAAGCAATGCCTATGGGGCTTGTTTGTGGCTTGTTCTATTGCTAAAAAGGAAAAATTTATAAATTTAAAATATGTTAAAAAGAGTTGCAATGCTTACAATTGTATTGGCATATAGGAGGGATATAAAATGTACAAAATTGAATTTGCAAACGGAATGATTATTGTTTCAAAAAATTTTAATACTGAAAAGGCAGATAAAAAGTGAAATGGGCTAAGGCGTAGCGATAAGCCTAAACTAAATATGGATAGAAAAGACTACTGTAGAACAATAAATCGTAAAAGGTATGAACTATATAAACTAGACTTTTCAAATTATTATGCTAAATGAATTACGCTTACCTTTGAACATTATATAGAGTTTGATAGAGTGTTAAATGCTTTCAAACAATTTATAAAAAGCATAAGGCGGAATTATGGCGACAATATTAAATATATAAGGGCTATTGAAGTGCAAGGCACAAGCCACTTTTTCCACATACACATAATATTATTAAGTGAAGAAAAATTAAAAATAGGTTACCATGATATTAAAAAGTTTTGAGATTATGGATTTGTCAATATTAAAAATGCTTACGAAATACGAGGTTTAATAAAATATATTACCAAATATAAAGATGAGACAATCCAACAAGGCAATCGCTTTTATACTTATTTCCCATTAGGTGCAAGAATAATAACTTGAAGTCAAGGGTTTAAAAATATTGATGTAACAGCATTTGAGATTGACGACAACTTATTATATAGTATTTTAGAAGAGCAATATAAAGAATATATAGGTGTACTTGACTACAATACTTTTGAAAATGGGCATTACTTTTTAAATAATGATAATAAATTAACATATTATTTGGATAAAATATATTTACCTAGTGAAAAAGATTTTATGCAAAGGCTAGTTGAAAGGCTTTAAACATCTAATATAGCAATGGTAGATAATAAACAAAATAATACTTAAATATGATTATATCGTTAAAACACAATCTTTTAAGGCTATAATTAATGTAGTTAGCAAAAATATTGAAAAAATAAGAAGGCTCAGATTTTAAAAGCCTTCTTTTTTATTGTTTTAATTTTAATAATGAAATGATTGCAGTTTTCTTT
>CARUPR010000009.1 GCA_949077035.1 uncultured Eubacteriales bacterium | reverse complement strand
AAGCTTTCAATACAAAAACACTTATTGTACACTTATTTTTATTTAAAACAAAAAAACCAACTGAAATATCAGTTGGTTTAATTTTTTATAAAAGAATACAAAGCACTCCGCCCTTTCCTTCATTGACAATTCTTGAAAGAGTTTTTCTCATCTTGCGTTGTGCCTCAACAGGCATAAGCACAATTTTTGAATTGATGCTGTCACCAACAAGATTATAAAGACTTTTGCCCAAAATGTTTGTATCCCAAATTGATTGAGGGTCTGTGTCAAATTGTTCAACAAGATTTTTGGCAAGGTCTTGACTTTGGTCTTCATTTCCAACAATTGGTGTAACTTCGGCTGAAACATCCACACGCATTATGTGAAGTGAAGGTGCTGTCGCTTTAATCTTGACACCATAGCGATTGCCCTGTTTAATAATTTCAGGCTCACCAAGTTCAAGGTCATCCTTTGATGGCTCAACAATTCCATAACCGGTTTGCTTAACCTCTTCAAGAGCACCCTTGATTTTGTCATATTCAACCTTTGCAATTGCAAGTTCTTTGATATAACTGATAAGTTGGAAGTCATCCATAATATCATAACCACATTCACGAGAAAGCACCTGATAGAAAAGACCATCTTTTGGAATGATGTTAAACTTAACAGTTCCATTCCCCGCCTCAATAGTGGAAACAGTTATAGGCTCAAAAGATGCACTTTCGGCAAAGGCGATTTGATTTTTATCGGCATCGCTAAGCTTGTTTATGTTTGCACTAAGCCTTTTCATTTCGCCTGCAATCTCTGTGATGATTTCACTTTCAAAGTCAAGCGCTCTAAGCCATTCAGGCATGGTAATTTTAATTGAAGTGACAGGAAATTCCATCAAAATCTTCTCGATAACCTTGTCAACATCCTCATCCTTCATTTCAAGTGCATTCATAGAAACAACTGGCACTTCATACTTTCCTTCAAGTGATGCTGCAAGTTTTTTGCTGTCAGAAGAAGTTGGATTTTTGCAGTTTAAAACGATGACAAAAGGTTTTCCACTTGCCTTCATCTGAGCGATTACCCTTTCTTCTGCGTCAATATAATTGTTGCGACCGATGTCTGTTACAGAGCCGTCAGTAGTCACCACCACACCAATGGTTGAATGTTCATTTATTACCTTGTCGGTCCCAAGCTCGGCAGCCTCTTCAAAAGGCAGTTCTTCCTCTGACCATGGTGTTTTTACAAGACGTGGTTTATCACCTTCGGTATGACCCATAACACCACCAACAACATAGCCAACACAATCAATCATCCTCACCTTCATTTCGGCATTTGCAACCTTGATATTGACAGCTTCATTTGGCACAAAATGAGGTTGTGTTGTCATAATAGTTTTGCCATCGGCAGACTGAGGAAGCTCATCAATAGTCCTCTTTTTATTGTTTTTTTCTTCGATATTTGGCACAACTAATTTTTTCATAAATTCTGTGATAAAGGTGGATTTGCCAACTCTGACAGGTCCAACCACACCAATATATATATCGCCATTAGTTCGCGTCTTAATATCTTCATAGATTTCATATTTTTCCATTATTTATCCTCCATGCGACACGATAACTTATGCTTGAATATTTAAGGTTAGAACATTATGAAAAAATTTTTTAATAAAAAAAGAAAATCTTGCCTTCCTAAAGATAACACCCTCTCCTGTCTATAATGCATTTATAAGAAAGCACTCATTACATTCGTGCCTATCTTGCGTTCCTAAAGAAAGCACTCATTACATTCCTGCATATTTTGCGTTCCTAAAGAAAGCACTCATTACATTCCTGCATATTTTGCGTTCCTAAAAAAAAGCATACCAACAGGTATGCAATATTTTTATTAAAATGGAGTAATATCAAGTGGATAATCTTCTGCCTCTTTTATGTCATCTAAGTTGTCAAGGTCAATTTCTGGAATTTCAGCCTTAATACCATATTTTTTAAATCTTGCCTTAATATTTTCATGCACATATTCTACAGCCTCTTTTTTATAATCATCTATTGACACTTTTTTCAATCCATCTTTTACAATTCTTAGTGCTAAGTCAAGCAAACTTTCATTCATAAAAATTTCTTTTGGAAGATTTTGAAAGTTTTCAATATGGCAACTTAAATAAAACAAACCTTCAAGACATTTTTTATTTGCTCTATATAATGTCCAATTATCTTTAAATCTTTCTGATGCATATTTAAGCACATTTTCTTTTTTTAAACTGAAAGACTTTTTTTCAGATGATGAAAAAGTATTGTTTTCAAAAAGAATCGTTTCAATCAGCAAACCTATATTATCTCTCAATCTATCGGATGCATAATTTAAAGCCCGATATCCTACCTCAGCAGCATCACGCACAAATTCATAATTATCTCTCAATCTTTCCGAAGCATATTTAAGCGTGCTTGGCTCTTTTTTAATAGCTTTTCTTACAATTTCTTTGTCATTTCTCAGTCTTTGTGATGCATATTCAAGTGCTCTTGGATTATTTTTAATAGCAGCCAAAACAATTTCTTCATTATCTTGAAATTCTTTTGGAGCATACATAAGTGCGTTGCCACTTTGTTGAACCGCCATCATAACAATAGCTTTATCACTTTTAAATTTTTCAGGCATATCCTGAAGCACAAAACTGGCATTTTTTACAGCAAGCATAGCCAAGCATCTATCATTTTTCAATCTTTCTGATACTTCTTTATATAAAAAAGGGTCAATATTAATTGCTTCACAAACAAAATCAATATCATCAAAAAGATGTCTATTAAAATCTGCAACTCTAAAATTGTTTTTTTCTTTTATAATTAATTCTAAAACATATTTTTTCAAACTTTCATCGTCCATCATATTTTCTCCTTATCAAAATAAAACTCTTTTCCTAACTTTTAAAACATTTAAAAGAAAAAGGTTTTATTCAAACATTTCATCTATCTCATCTTCAAAAGCCTTTCTATTTCTATCTTTTTCTCTTTTTACTTCATTATCATTTTCAATTTCTAATTTCTTTTGGGCTATAACCTCTTTTACAAACCTAGCAACCTCTTTACAATAAGCCTTGTTTTCTTTAGTAATAGGAAGCTTTTTTAAGCTGTCTTTTATGATATCAATTGCAAGTTCAAGAAAAGATTTATTTTCTTCCTTAAAAAAACATTTTGGAAGACGCGATAAATTTTTATAATCATTGCAAACCATAAGCATAGATTTAAGAATGTTGTCATTTGCATATTTTAATACTTTGTTATTCTTCAGCCTTTCTGAAGCAAATTTAAGCACCTGACTGTAGTTAGTAAAATATAAATTTTCATTATTTTCTTTAAGACGAGCATTGATTACAACTCTTATATCATCTTGCAGCTCTTCTGAAATATATTCAAATGCATTACTATTATTTCTTATAGCTTTATTTACCAAATAATAAATATTTCTCAATCTTTCTGACGCAAATTTAATAGCCTCACCATCGGCTTCAACAGCCCTTTCCACTATGAAATAATTATCACTCAGCCTTTCTGAAGCGTATTCAAGCGCCATTGGGCTATTTTTAATTGCAGCTAAAACAATTTCTTCATCGTCTTTCAATTCTTCTGAAGCATATTCAAGTGCATTGCCATTTAATTTAACCGCCATTAAAACAATTTCTTTATTCTTTCTGTATTCCATTGGAGCATAATGAAGAGCAGCAGAACCATGTTTTATACAAAACAGGATAAAATCTCTATCATTTTTCAATCTATCTGAAACATAATCTAAAGTAGTAAAGTTATCCTCGGCAAGTTGACACATCAAATCAAAATCGTCAAGAATGGCTTCGTCATATTTTCTTAATACGTGTGTGCCATTTTTTTTGACATCAGCTATTATCAAATTTTTATAATTTTCATCAAACATAACAAAATTTCTCCTTACCAATCTATTATATCAAAATTAAATCAATAGTCAAGACCCAATTTTGCCAATAACCCTTAATTTTCATCACCTCTTTTTTACTTTCTATTGCGAAAAAATAGGACTCTTTTTCAACTGATATTGCTTAAAATTTCTCAATTTCTTCCGGTCTTTCTTGCCTTCCTAAAGAAAAAGCTTCTCCTGCCTATAAAGAAAACAATCTCGCTATCTTGCTTAGCTTACCTTAATAAAGAAAGCACCCTCGCTCTCCTGCCTGCCTTTCTAAAAAAAATGCCTATATAACATAGACATTATTTTTTTATTCTTTTTCTTCATTTTCTGAAGCACCATTTTCATAATCATTTTGCTCTTCAATCACAATTTCGGCTTCAGCATTGCTTTCAACATTGGCCTCATCAATAATCTGCTCACCTTTTCCATGCTTAAATACCTTTTTAAGCTTGCCTTTAAAACCAACCTTGTTTTCAGTGCCTTTGCATAGACGGACAATATTTGCCTTGTGCCTAAAGAGGATGAGGATATAAAGAATCCAAACCATGGCAGTCACATAAGAAGCCACCCAAACAGAATAGTTTTGAAGCCAGAAGAAAATTGTTGTCGCAATAGTAAGCCCGCCAATGAAAGTGAAAGATATGACCGAACCGATATCGATGATGATAAACAGCAGAAAACAAACAGCAAACCAAGCAAGACTTACATACCAAATAGGCGAAAAGATTAAAATACCTGACATACAAGCGACACCCTTTCCACCCTTAAACCTTGTCCAAACAGGGAAGTTATAACCAAGCATAATAAAGAAACCAGCAAGATAGAAAACAAAATCTCCGCCACCCCATACACCAAAATGGTCATAGATAAGTTTAAAAGTAAGACAGGTCAGACCCGCTTTCAAAACTTCAGCGACAAAAGTCAAAAGGGCAAGTCCAAATCCAAAAGAACGCAACATATTCATCGCCCCCGGATTGGTGCTTCCAATCTTTGTTATGTCTTTGCGTTTGGCGTGCCATGCAATAATCTTAGAAAAATTGATTGTCCCGATGAAATAACTGATAAAACTTGCAAGCACCAAAAGCAATACAGACTCAACCATTACCATTACTCTTCCCCCTTTCCTTTTATAACAAACCTTACAGGCGTTCCGGCAAGGTCAATTCTCTCTCTAAACCTGTTTTCAAGGTATCTTTTGTATGAAAAATTGATAAGCTTTGGATTGTTTACAAACAAAACAAAGGTAGGCGGATTTGTTGATGCCTGAGTGATATATCTTATCTTCACCCTCGCCCCATTATGAGAAGGAGGCTCAAAATTTAAAATAGCATCATGCAACAGGTCATTAAGCTGCCCGGTAGAAATTCTCTTGCAAGAATTTGCATAACTTTCTTCAACCTTTTCCATAACCTGACCAATACTTGCCCCCGTCAATGCCGAAACAAATATCACTTTGAAATAACTCATAAAAGCAAGCTCATTTTTAAGCATTGCCATAAACTCATCCTTGCTTCTGGACTTGATGTCCCACTTGTTGACAACAATTACACTAGGCTTGCCCGCCTCGTCAACATAACCCGCAATTCTGATATCCTGCTCTGTCAAATCTTTGCTTCCGTCAACCACAATAATTGCAACATCTGCTTCATCAATTGCAGACATCGTCCTAAGCACAGAATACCCCTCAATCGATACCCTCTCAACAGAACGCTGACGTCTAAGCCCAGCAGTGTCGACAAGAGCATAGTCCTTTTTGTTGTATTTAAATGGCACCAAAACAGCATCACGCGTTGTGCCCTCAATGTCACTTACAACCACCCTGTCACTGCCAATAAGCCTGTTGACAATGCTGCTTTTGCCCACATTTGGTCTGCCGACAACCGCAACTTTTGTCACGTTTTCATCATATTCAATATCTCTGACCTTGAAATTTTTGACAATGGCATCAAGGATATCACCAATACCCTTGCTTTGGTGGACAGAAAGAGGATAAGGGTCACCTAGGCCCAAACTATAAAACTCATATGTCTTTTCAACCTCAAAATTATCAAGCTTGTTTACCACCAAAACAACAGGTGTCTTGTGCCTAAGAAGAAGGGAAGCCACCTCTTCATCATTGGTTGTCACTCCAACCCTGCCGTCCACCAACAGCACAACCACATCTGCCTCTTGCAAAGCAAACATCGCCTGCTTTTTGATGTCAGATTGAAAAAGGTCATCGCTGGCACTGTCAATACCACCAGTATCAATCAATGTAAAATCATGACCAGCCCAATTGGCGTCAGCATAAATCCTGTCCCGAGTCACCCCCGGAGTATCATCTACAATACTAATTCTTTTTCCGCAAATTTTATTAAAAAATGTGCTTTTACCCACATTAGGTCTTCCAACAATAGCCACAACCGGCTTAATCATAATATCGCACCTCTAAAAGATAATATAACATAAACAAAACAAAAAGACAATAAAAACTAAACTATTTATAAAAATTAAATAAAAGGTGCTTTTCTTAAAATTTATAAAAGTAAAGACATATATCAAAATTGACCAAAAAAGTAAAGTTTTTATGGTTTTTTAATAAAAAAAGTAAAGTTTAAATATAAACTTATCTAAAAAAAGGACTAAATTGCCCTTTCTTTAATTTCCTGTTTATATAATTCATAATAAATTAATTATAATATAACCAATATTATCTAAATATCAGTTACTCCCAAAATAAAATCTATTGTAACATCAAAAAATTTTGCAATGGTGATTAAATTTTCCCCTTTAATATCTGCAAGGTCATTTTCCCAGCGACTTATAGCTGATTTAGAAATACCTGTTTTTTCACTCAACTCTAAGATTGTTAAATTATTTGTTGTTCTTAAATATTTAATTCTTTCTGCTAATTTACTCATATGTTTTTCCTATTAACATTCTAAACCTAATAAATAATCTAATGTAACATTAAAATAAATTGCTATTTTAAATGCATTATCAATATTAGGGATTCTCTCTTTACGCTCCCACCTACTAATAGTTGATTTATTTACATTTAAATATGAAGCTAGTTCTTGCAAAGAAACATTATTATCTTCTCTTAATTCAATCAATCTTTCTGCAAATTTTGTCATATATCCTTCTTATTAAAATTATAAACCAAATGGTTTCAATATTTATCTTAGTTGTCAAATTGCAACAATTTATAAAAATATAATTAAATAATTGACATAAAAAAAGATTTCGGTTAAAATATAACCGATTGGTAACTAAAAATCTTTTAACCCCAAAAGATAATCAGCAGAAACATTAAAGAATAAGGATATATGATAAATAATATCCGCATTAGGTATACGCTTTTTATTTTCCCATCTACTTACAGCAACAGAACTAACATTCAAAGCTTTTGCCAACTCTCTAACAGAAATATTACGTTCAGTCCTTAATTCTCGCAATCTCTCAGCAAACTTAGTCATACATATCCTCTTTTGTTTAGATTATATGTCTTTAAATTAAAAATATGTTTAAAGTTACCAAACGGTTACATTTAAAAGGAGAAAAACATGAAAGATAAAAAAGATAAAATTTATATTAATGGGGATAATATTGATTTTTTTGACCCTAATAAGAAATTAAATGATATAGAGAAAAATGAAATAAACAAAAGCAATATAATCAAAATCCCCATTTTGTTTTATATGATAAAAAGAGATATGTCACGCAGAGAATTTGCAAATCTTTGTGGTATTTCTTATGAGCAACTTGATAAGATTCTTGACGATAAAATCCCAATAGAAGTCATTGAAAAAATAGAAAAAACAATAGGCTTAAATAAAGGTGATTTGATAAGGACAAACTCAAATACAATTATTTTTGACTAAAAAAGCAAAACCCCAAGTTATGTGAGTTTTGCTTAAAATATAAAAAACTAAAATTAAATCTGCAGAAATTATATATACAATATTGAAAACACCAAAAAGTAAAGTGCATTTTCTTGAAGCATTGCTCCGCTTTTGATTGAATAATCAACCTCTTCAAGCAGCGCATAGATTTTTTTGAGTTGCATCTTTGAAAAGTTTTTGACCTGTGCTTTTTGTTTTGAAATGGCATATTCTTTGACGTTTAATAGGCTTGCAAGCTGGTCATCAGGAAGGTCTGAAATTGAAATAAAAAACAGCCTTCTAAAGTGATTTATAATAAGTCCAAGAATACCCATTTCCTTTTTGACCGCTTCCAAAATTTGCAAGGCCCTGTCTGCTTTACGCTGAGCCAAAGCTTCTGTCAATTGAAAAACCACAACTTCATTATCTTTGGAAACAAGCTCTTCCACCATCTTTTTTGTTATCAGTGCATTTTCAATATCATAATAGGCAAGCTTATCAATCTCACAAACAATTCTTGAAAGATATCCATTGCAGTATTCTATCAAACAATCGAGGGCTTCAGAACTTATCTTTTTATCCCTTTTTGAAAAATCATTGACCACAACAGAGGAAAGTGTTGCCTTGTCAAAACGATTGCAATCAACAAAGCAGCAGTCATTTTTAAGTGAGGATAATTTGTTGTAAAAATCAAAAATAATCAAAATTGTTGACGAAACTGGGTTTTTTATATAATTTGCCAGCATTTTTTTGTCATTTTCATTAAATTTTTCAATATTTTTCAAAAGAACGATGCGATATTGTGTGCCCATTGGCATAACCTGACAGGAATCAACAACAGCCTTCATAGAAAAGTTTTCATCATCAAATTTGACAAGATTTATTTCTGGAATAGACAATTCTGCCGCCCTTAAAATCATTGAATAGCCGCGGCAAAAAAGCTCATAGTCATCACCTTCAAAAAGATAACAACCCTCAATATTTTCCTTTAATCTAGCCTTCAACTTTTTCAATCTATCCCCCTCATTTTGATGCCCTTGTCACCATAACAAAATTTAAAATTACCATCTTTTTTGTTTGAATAATTTGCAGCCTTGCACCTATCCTTTGTCACAAGAATATAATCACGATTGCCCTCTTCAATCTCACCGCCTTCAATAAAGACGAAATCAGGATTGATTTTTGGCAAAATTTCACGTTCAAGAATATTATAACCTATATTTTTATCATTGGCAACAAAAATACACATATTATCCATACTTATGCTTGCCCCAACAACTTGACCTTCCCAGCCTTTATATTCAATGCCAAATCCGCCAACCTTGATGTGGGTGCCAGGACTAAGCTTGATATATTTCTCTTCATCCGCAAGTCCGCCATAACCGAAAAAGCCACTAATGCCAAACTTAGTGCAATCTTCAATTATTTTATTTGAAAACTGAGTTGAGTTTGACAGAAAATAGTCCATCTTGCCAGTATTGTAAGAGCGATTGTAGGCGGAAAGATAATAATCATAACCCACAACAAGACTTTCGCCAGTAGAATTATTTAATATCAAACTTTGATGAGAGCCAGACCCTATAACCACAATACTATTTTTCTCTTTTAAAGGAATTTTATAAATCCCTATCGAAAATGCAAGTGCAAGCGAAAGGGCAGAAAAGATTAAAAACTTTTTAAACCCTTCCACCATAAAATAACCACTTAAGGCAAATACACCCACAAACATTAAAACAGTCACACCAAAATACTGAGCTGTTATTGGAAAAGAAAGACCAGACTTTTCAAAAAATTCTGCAATCATTATGATAAAATCAAACACCAAATCGGCAATCACCAACAGATAAGCTATGTAAGGAATAAAGGTGCCAAGCATACTGACAACAAAGAGGAAGGGATACAAAATACCAAATATTGGCACAACAATGCTGTTTATAATAAAAGCCAACAAATGGACTTGCGACCCAAAATAACCCAAAAATGGCAGGATGCCAATTTGTGCCGAAATAGAAAGTGCGACAAGCCCGGCAATCTTTGGATGAACAAACTTTGAAAACAATTTTGTAAGACCGGGACATAACATCACAATGGAAAAGACGGTAAAACAAGACATCAAATAGCCTATATCCAAAGCAAAAAGAGGTCTTGCCAAAAGTATGATAAACCCTGCAATGCCTAAACTATTTAAAACGTCATAACATTTGTTAAAACTTTTCGCGGTCATATAAAATATCGCCATAAGCCCCGCTCTCAAAACCGCAGGCGAAAATTCACATAGATAGGCATAAAAACAAATAAAGATGATTGTTATAACAAGCCTAACATACCTGTTGACATGACATTTCTTCAAAAGCCCATAAAATAATGTCACCAAAAAACTTATATGAAGTCCACTTACAGTAAGCAGATGTATAATACCTACATTTTTAAAGGTGTTGTAAACATCCCCGTCAACATCATGCTTGCCGCCAAACAAAACCGCATAACTTAAACCGGCATTACGCTCACTCATATGCTTATAAAGATTTTCTTTGACTTTCAGTCTTATCTTTTCCCCAAAATTGACCTTGCCACTTTCCAGAATGGTTATATTTCTGATTGCTGCCTCAGCGCTATACCTCACACCAGTTCTGTGACTTCTTGAATTAAAATTTCTTAAAGTAAAAGCCCTCACATTTTCAAGTTCACCTTCAAAAGCAATGACATCTCCCGCCTTGACTTCACCTTTGCTGTTTTGCACAAAAACTTCAATCTTTCTGCCACTCTCACCATTTATCTTGACATTGTCTATGATAATTTTATCACCATAAAGTTCATTTCTTATATCATCAGACACTCTGCCGACAATTGATACCCTACCTTCATAAACCCTAACATTGTCATAGGTCTTGATTGCCAAGAAGTATAACCCATTGCCCACAAGAAATAAACATAATATGGCTATCAATGTTTTAAATTTTCTTGCATAACAAAAAGAAACAATTACAACAAGCAAAACCACACCTGTTATGATTATCTTTTCAAGCCCACCGCTATAAAGTTCTCTCGCCACAATAATTCCAAACAATAATGATAAAAAACAAAAGAATATTATTCTATAATTTATCACCTTCAACTTAGGCTTGATACTTTCTTTCATATTTAATTAAATTCTACAATTTTCTTAAAGCTTTGTCCAGTAATTTGAATATTATTGCAAAGGAAATCAGAACATTTATCAAAAAAGATTTATAAGAAGATAAAAATGATGATTTATAAAACAGAAATAAAAAAATATTTAAATCTTTAAAATAAAGATAAATTATAATAATGATAAAAAAAATGAAGAAATAAGAATGATTAAAAAATGATTTATTAAAAAAGATAGTTTATTAAAAAAAATGATTAAATAAAGATGAATAAGAATGATAAAAAATAGCATGAAAAATGAATGATAAAAAATTATAATTGATAAAAACATAAAAATTGTGACCAAGCTTTTTCCTCCGCTCCGCTCGCACGCTCGCCCCACCTGCGGCGGGTGCCCGCACGCTCGCTGCCCGTCCCGCCCCCAAACTCCACCTTTTTTTAACCAACCTTCATTCATTCCCATCCCCCAAAAGCGGACTATAAAAATTCCCCCAACTCTCAATCAACCCTTTAACTTCCTCCCCAAACTTTTTTAAACCAACCCTTATCCCCAAAAAAAAGCGGATTTGAATTATAAGAACGATTAAAAAAAGAAAATCAAGCAGAATTTATTTTAAATTATGATATTGCCAATCCCCAAAAAAAATCTCACATCTCATCCCTTCTCAATCTCTTCCGCTTGAAATCGACCTCTTTTTTCACCCCTCTCTCAAAAAAAACAAATTCAAAACTCCCCAAAAATCCCCACCTCCAAACAATCCCCCCACTCAAAAAAATAATACAAAAAAAACACCTTCCAAATTCAGAAGATGTTTTATTTTAAATTTTTCATTCCCAAGCTTATCAGACAAACATTCTCAAACAAAATCTTATATGACAATTCTTTTCTTAAACTTTCTCAAAATTATTACTATCATAAACACCAATAAGACCAGTGTAGAACTTATAATTTGTATTTAAGTCGCCCTTCTTCTTCAAAACCTTGTATGTGATTTCCAAATAGTCACATCCGTCAGCCCCACTAAACTTATCAGGATTAAACCTTCCAGTCGTATAGGTCAACTCTGGGTCTGCAATCTCGTCATCGTCAGGCTCAATGATAGAATAATACTTTCTCACATCAGTTGTCCCCACAAGCACAAGCGGCTCTTTTGATACAAGCGGTTTTAAATAATTGTTTCTGCCCACGTCAGTCTTAAGTATTCCTCCGCCAATGTCAACATTAAATTCCCCGATTGGCAACAACCCAGAATTTGACGCTGTGTCAATCAATAGGTCCTTATATTCAGGATTTTTCTCGTCCACAGTAAACCAAACTGTCCCATGGTCGTCAGGCAAATTATACTCTGGATAGTCCTTAGAACTTAAACCATATTGATATGGCCCGTCATAAACCCTAGTCCTTTCACTGCCAATGGTGATAAGCCTGTTTGCCCTATGACTATAATAATTAAGCTCAACTATAACATCAAGATACTTGCTCATGTCATAGATGCCTTCCTGCGTTCCACTAAGGTCAGCATCATACTTAAGCGCAATCACAAAGTCAGTTATTGCTGTTGGCTTATCAAGCATAATAACCACCGACTGATACTCAAGCGGCAACATACATCTTGGTGACAACTGCTCCCCATCCTTTGGTGGCTTAGGAAAATTCTCATCCCCCGCAATGAAGAAAGAATCCCCCGCATATTCCTTCACCTCAGATGCCAAAAATCTGTCATCAATGGTCACATCATCACCATTTTCTTCTTTTCCAATGGTTGCAAATTGACAAACATAATTTACAATTTTATCAACTGCTATATCATAATTTCTGTTTACATCAGCGCTGCCTGTTGGTATGCTTGGAAATTCAATATCCACCAAATTTCCGTCATTGTCATAGACAGCTGTCACACCACTATCATATCTTACCAAACTATCATCAGTTATGTTTGTGCCAAGGCCAATTACATTCACCTTAATCCAGTTTGCAATCTTTCTTATCTGGTCTTTCATAAGCCCCACATGAGAGCCCCCAATATGAAATGCATCTGTGATGTCCTCAAGTGCCTTATCCACACTTTCATAAGAGCCTATTGTGATGCTGTATAAGTTCTGCGTAACTTTTCCATCTTCCCCTACGCTGAAAGATTGATTATCCCCCTCATTGATTGTCACAGTCACTGTCTGAGGCTCTAAGTTTAAGGCATAACTATACACCACATATTCCATAGTCTTCACAAAGTCAGAATAATTCTCTTCATTTTCTTTATCAGCTGTTCCAAGAAAGATTTTTTGATAATTATTTTTAAAATTAGACTCTTCAAATTTGTTTTTATATTCAATATTAAATAAGTCTTCATCCTTATATTCTACATTATATATATTATTTGTTGTAATTACAGAAAGAGTATTATCTTCATAAATAAGTGGTGACGAAACTCCATTCACATCATAATCAAAAGACCATTTCCATTTTGTATTGGTATCAGCACCAACAACAAAATATTGTTTATTTTGCGCCAAATCAGTCACTTTTTCACTACCCAAAGTCTTTTCTTTTGTGACAATGCCAATTGTATCAACCTGATATCTTATGCTATCATAAAAATATAATAAATTTGGTTTCATTAATTCAAAATTATTATCTATGTCATTTTCTGTCATAACAGGAAAAACACCTTCATTTTCGTTGGTTATACCATAAAATTTATTCAACATATCTATTAAGGCATACGCATATATACCATAATAATTATTTTTCTGTCCATTTCCGCCAGAGCCTTCATCATAGTCATAACTATCTGGGCGGTATAACACCTTAGAGCCATACATACCAATCACGGCATCATCGCCCACACCTTCAAGGTCTTCACCAGGCTTTTCGACATCGCCTACATTGCCTACGTCATCATCACCTGGGGCAATCGCATTTTGATTGCCAAACACACATCCCACACACAGAAAGGATACACAACATAGCAATATCACTGCAATAAGTTTCATCACCTTGCTTTTCATTCCAATCCCTCCCTTTATGCCTTATCTATATTTTATCCTATTTTTCGATAAAAATCAACTGTTTGCATATATATTTTAAAATAAGGCATTTTTGCCAAAATCCCCTATCATTCTTTGTTTTTTGATTTATTTTTATATTATTCTTTATCTTTCGCTATATTCTGACTTTTTTCGACAATATATTCTATTATTCTTATTATTTCGTCATAATTATATATTATCTGACAATATCCTTTATATTTCGCTAATTTCGCCCATTATTCTTGTAAATATACCTTTTTGCGACATCAAAAAAGATTGCATTTGCAATCTTTTTTTTCTCTTTAGCACATTTCAAAATAACTTCCGTCTGGCATTTCAAGCACATAATCTGCAAGATTTGCTTGTGTCTTCTCAAGTTTGCTTCCTGAAAATTCAACTTTTTTATCTTCTCCACTTTTTCTATAATTACCACTTTTAAAATTTTCTTCAAATCCTTTATCATCATCTTTGATGACAACAGTCTTTTCTTGAACTCCTGCTTCTGTCATTTCAACAACTTTAAACTCTCTTGAATGACTCAAACCAGAACTATCTAGAACATAACCAACATCAACTATATATCTTGTTGCAGTTTCATTTTTGCCAAACAATTCATCACAAATGGTGTTTTTTAAATCAACATTTGTTGTCAAATTATCTTCATTATAAGTGAATGAATAATTTTGTGCACACTCCAAATTTTCTGCTTGTGCCTTAATAGCATTTGCTATGCTATCTTTATTTATCTTATCATTGCTATAAAGGTCTTCTACTTTAATTTCATTTTGAAGTTTTACACTGCAAACGATATACCTTTCACTTCCAATTCCAGCTTGATAATTAAATTTTAAAGTTAAATCAGATATGCCATTTGTATCTTTTCCATCATTGATATACCACTCTACATTTGAAGTTTTTTCAGTTTTAAAGCCTCTACCAAGACAATCTATTCCAGCATTCTCAAGATAATGTAAATTTAAAGCTTCTAATACGTCTGATTGATGTTTTTCAATAAGGTCACCAACATTTTCAATTTTTTCTGCAGGTTTTTCATCACCTTCGCCAGGGTTGCCAGGTTCTTCTGGGTCTGGTTTTTCTTCGCCTTCGCCAGGATTGCCAGGTTCTTCTGGACCTGGTTTCTCAATATCTTCACCAGGATTGCCTGGTTTTTCAACATCTTCACCAGGGTTTGCTGGTTGTTCAATCGCTGGGCCGTCTGGAGGGGTTGGGGTTGGTTTATTATTTCCGGTTAAGCCAACAGCAAGACCAATTGCTGCACCTGCAACAATGACTGCAACAATAACACCTGCAAAGATTTTTTTAGTTTTTGTCCAAAATCTATAAGGTTTTTCGGTATTTTTTATCACTTCTTTGTTTTCGATATCTTTTTTCATATATTCCCCCTAGCATATCTTTTCTTGTATATAGAATAACATAGTTTAACCAATAAATCAATAGCTAAATCAAATATTTTTGACAAAACTGAAAATATTTTTGTTATATAATATCCAAAGCCAAAACAAACACACAAAATATTCTTTCATCAAATGGCAAAAATTTGTTATTATAAAATAACTTACATTCTTTTTTAGTGCACAAAAAAAATGCCCCCGATTATGGAGGCATCATTTTGATTAGTAAAAAACATTTTAAGCTATAAAGTCATCATCCTTTATATCTAAGTCTGTTTAAATATAATTTATTCGACATTTTTCGACACAGGTTTATCATTCGCAGCAACTTCATCATCATCCAAAACGTCATTTTCTTCAACACTTAAAACCTCATCTAAAGCGTCTTTGCCAACCTTTAAAAGCTTGCTTGTTTGGTTTTGCTTTTCTGCCAATATGAGAGAGGCTTTGTCTATATCAGTTTCCTCCGCTTTCTCAAAATCTTTTAAAGTGCAATCATCCTCATTGCCCAAGTTTTCACTTGCCAAAGAAGATTTTTTCACCTCAGCATTTTCATTGGCATCATCTTTGTCAGGATTTTTTTCTTTATCAATGGGCATACACACAATGCCAAGCACAACCAAGATTCCTGCAAAGGCCATAATTACATCTTCAATAATTTCAACATTGAAAGAAATGCCAAAGGATTTTGTAAGGGTGCCAACAAAGAGAGTGAGGGCACCTGCGAGGGCTGTCCAGAAGCCATAAGATTTATATTTCATCATCATACCTCCTTTCAAGGTAGTCTTTAAGTTGAGCCACATCTTCTTTAACATCTTCGATTGCGGAAAGATGTTCGGCAAGTTCATCAATAGTTTTGCGATAAGCATCTTCCCGTTTTTGACTATCTTTAAGAATATAGAAAAGAAGATAGACAAAGAGCATGGCGAAAATACCATTACTAATCACAGTTTTTACAAGTTCAGACCAGAAATCCATATTATTTTTTCCTCCTGCTTTTTTGAAGCATTTTTCTTATAAGATATTCCTCGACAAGGAATTCTCTTTTATCAATCAAATCAATATGATTTCTCAGTTTTTCAAACATCAACCACAACTCACTTTAAGCACAAAATTGCTTATATAAATTTTGTCGCTTTGCAAAGCTTCAATCTTCACAACAAACTGATTACCTAAAATATTGCTGCGAATATTTTGCACAACTTCCTTGCCTTTGACAACAAAGGATTTTTCGCCCCGTTCACTTAAAAAGGTGACTTTGCAATCACCCTCACTTTTGATTAAGAAAGATTTTATCCTTTTAAGTTTGCCATTGAAGCCAAAATCGGTTTTTCCACTTTCCCAAATGCCGGTGACCACCTCGTCAAAAATTTTTCCATTGTTTACAAGTTGACCAATCTTGCCTTTGTATTTTCCATGAAAACAGGCGACAAGTTTTGATTTCAAGCTGTTTGTAAGAGCCAGAAGCTTTTTCACATCAACCCCTCTGACAATGTCAATATGTTGGCTTATTGTATCAAGCACGATAAGAAGATTGTTTTTAAATCCTTCTTCGCCCTCACAGCCAATAATTTTGTCGTCATCAAACTTTCCACGACAGGCAAGATAATATTTTCCTTCAAAACATTCGCCATAAGCATATCTATTATCACAACCCTGCAAAACACTCAGACCGTCAAGTTCAACATTTTTAATAGAAGAGCCATTAAAAACTTTAAGTTTGCCCCCTTCCAAAAAATATACATTATCGCCTGTTTCGGCAATGGTGTTTGGGTAAATAAAACTATCTGACTGATATATATGACAAATTTCAAACAGGCCATCTTTGCCATATTCAGAAATGCGGGTTATGCCAAAATCCCGAAACAGATAGATATAGTCATTGAAAGAAATAATCCTGTTAAGGTCACCTCTTGGGTCGCTGAAATCAAGGTCTTTGGTCTTTTCATCACTCCATGCAAGCACATCATTATCTTCATTATAAATCAAAGTCCCACGCGCACTTGCGGTTATCGCAAAAAGCTTTCCATAATGGCTGCAACAAGAAATTATCTTTGGTGCATTTTCACAAACATAAGAGTGATTTTCGGTCAAAAGCATAACCTGTTTTTCTATATTGTCATTTTCACCTTTCACATCGCCAGAAAGCAACATTGCATCCTGCCAATCTTTGCGATAATAACAAACAAATGGTGTGTCTACAAAATTTGTTGGCTTAAAATTGACTGTAGGCCTTGGCTGGAATAGACTGTTAAAACAAACATTTCCATCATTATTAAAATAGAATATATTATAGTTGTTTTTGTCTTCTGCCCTGTCATAACTTTTGTGCTTCCAGATATTTTTCACCTCATTTCCTCTTATAGAAAGGATGGTTTCATTTTCAATATCGTCCTCACTTTCAGGCATGGAAAGCTGATTAAAGCCATAACCATTTTTCAAAGTTCCATCGGCGGAAATAAAATTATAGACCTTTCTTGGCGCACCCACCTTTAATTGAGTTTGGTCATCCTCCAAATTTTGATTTATTGCAAACATGTCAAACTCAAATTCTTTTTCAACTCCCTTTTTGACTTGAAGAGTTTTTTTATAAAACATCAGAGCCACCTCCTACGAGGTAAAATCGTATCTCCTTTTTTGCGTTCAAAAGTTTGCAAGCTGGCTTTAAAACGTTCATCCCATACCTTTGCATCATCATATAATGTTTGAATAAAATAATATTCTCTCACCACGCCATAAGCATAAACGCGCTCTGATATTGTGGAATAAAATTGGTCATCAATGCCAAGTTCGTCAACAGATGAATTGTAATAAACAAAAACATCTGGCCTTTCAACTGTCATATAGCCATCAAAAATTTTATATTTGACACTATTGCCAAATCTGTCTTTCACAGACAAAATATCAATAACCTTGCCATCAAATTGGTCAAAATAAATCTTGCCCTCATTTGCCAAAATTCGTTCCATTTTGACAATAGGCATATATTCACTTACAATTTCATTTCTGACAAGATTAAAACATTTGATAAGTTTGCTAAGCAATGTTTGTTTGTCTTCGTCAAGAGAAGCCTTCTGCTTTAAAGCCTGTGCCAAATCATCATTTTCGGTAAAGTCACAAGCTTTAAAAATAATATCTTTTACAAACATAACACCTCCTTTAATAAATTTATTTGATTTTTAATATTTCTCTCTTCTATGCGTTTGTTGTTTAATTCAATCTCTTTAAGAAGCTTATCTCTATTTTCACTTCGCGTTTTAACAGCATAATCAATAGTCCGCTCATCAAGCCTATCAAAAGGAATCTTAAAACAATAGCTATTTTTTTGCTGCTCTGATGAATGGACCTCATAACTTTCAGTCCTTAAATTATAAAAAACTTGATAGCTTTCATCCACCTCTTTTAAACGCTGACAGATAAAAAACACATCACTTTCAATTTTGATTAAATTGCCCATAAATCACCTCATAAAATAGAAAATATTAATAAATTTAAAGAAAAAAGGCAAAAAACAATGATTTTTATCCGTTTTTTGCCCATTTTTACCTAATTATCTTTTAAGCTTCTGGTGTAGCATTGACTGTCACATTAGAAGCAAAAGGATTTGTTACGCTTGATTTAATGCCAGAAATTTTAGCTTGACCGCATGGCTTATCACAGATAAGTTCTGCATATTTTACAAGGGTTGCACTATAAGTAGGGAAACCTTGATTTTGTTTTAAAATTCTGCCATCTTCACCTTCAATCCATTGCCAGTCACAAAGTTCATGAAGAGTAAAGTCATTTGTATTTAATAAATACATTGTGTCATCATCGACAAATCTATCAGCAACAACAGGTATTCCGTTGTGAGAAATAGTCTTATATCCACCTTCAAGTTCTGCAATATCGATATTTCTTCTATAAGCTCCCAAATATTCTTGATAAGCTCTTCTAACTGTGCTTGAGCAAGAAATAAAGTTGATTTTGCTGTCTGTATTCATATCAAGGAAGTCAATCGCTTGTTGAATTAAAATATCAGAAATTTCGGTAGAAGTTGAAGTCTGATAAGGATTAAGCCATGGATGCTCTGATTTGCTTACCCCATAAATTGAAGTTGCGCTTGTGTCAAACAATTTTCCAAGACCACTTATCTCAAAATCTTTTGAACCTTGGACATAAATTGTATCACCATTTGCAATTGTAATATCGGCAGAAGAAATATAAGAGAAAGTCTTATTCACTCTGTCAACATAAGTTATCTTCAATGGTGAAGTGCTTTTCTTGCCAGTTGAAGTATATATATCAACAAGCATACCTTCAATAAGATTGTTTACCTTATTGCATTTTACAGTTTTGTCAGCCACGCTTTCTACCACTGCAAGTTTGCCAGTGCCATCACCATAAAGCATTCTTCCAAGATTGAATGAACTTGCCTTAACAAGTCCTTCCATTTCGTCAGAAAGAAGATTAACAAAAGCACCAACATTGTTTGCTGAAGCCCTAACCGCTTTGTCAGAAATTTCAATTTTACCATAAAGGTTTTTAAGTTCGGCTATAAACTGAACATATCCATTCGCTGAAGAATTAGGAAGACTATCAGTTTCGCTGCCAGCACCAATTCCGCCATTAATGCCGAAAGGTGCAAGTTTGCGGACCTCTTTGCCCCAAACATCTTTATTAGATTTTTTAATTTTAGCTAAAAGTGGGTTTGCATTGACATTAAGTTGATTTGCAACAACGCCAAGATAAACATTTTTCAAAGCACTTTCAGCAGTTTGTAATGTTACCATTATTCCCTCCAAAAAATAAATTGTTTAAATGAAAGATTAAAAATAATTTCATTTTGTGATATGTCTTAAAAGGAAATGTAATTTGCTTTTTTTAGCTAAACATCTTGTCCACAAGTCGTTTTGCATCAGCAAGCGTTTTAGGGTTGTCAGGCTCAACGCTTGACAACCTTTCTCCGCTTTGTGAAGATATAACAAGTGGTGGTTTTGAGTTGTTTAACCCTATAAGATAATCTTCGACTATCTTCTTTTTTACATTTTCATCAGATAAAACATATTGATTGATTATTGGGTCGCTTAATTTATCTCCCTCTTTAATATGTTTGAGTAAGACCTCTGCCCAAGCGACCGCAAATGGGTCAGAATTTTTGTTTGTCACACCTTTAAATCTTTCTTTGATTTCATCGGCATAACTTCCTGCATCAAAATTACTTTCAAGGAACTTTTTCATTTTTTCATCATCAAAAGAGGTGTTTTCGCTGCCTGATAAAACTTCAGAATTTGATATGTTTTCATTTGACAAATTTTCATTATCAGATAAAATTTCAACAGCACTCTCATCATTTTCAACAGCACTCTCTTCATCATTATCAGCAGTTTTCTTTTCAACATTTTCTGTTTGATTTTCTTTCAAGCCTTCGTTGGCTTGCAAATCTTTTTCTTGGTTTTCGACAATAATTTCATCATAATTAGCAGTTTTTTCATCATTTTCTGCTATTTTTTCAATGTTTTTTGTTAAATTATCAAAAATTTCTGTTTTTTCATTTTTGTCGATATCCATATTTGAAACTCGTTTTTCCTCTTTTTCTTTTGATAAATTTTCAGTTTTATCTTTTTGTAACTGACTTAGTTTTTGGCATTTTTTGGTAAACTCCACCTGCAAACTATCATACGCGTCTTTCAAAGCCTGCACGGTTTTAAATTTACCCAAATCATGCAGAGAGCCGATTTCGCTCATAGCACTTTCCTCATCTGCTCGGTTTAAAGCGGTTGCTGGCATTATAATCGGTTGTTCTCTATTTTCTTTCATAATTATTCCTCCATTATTTTCAATTTTTTATGTTTATTAATATGTTCTAAATATTTTTCTTCTAATTTTTCATCCTTCTTGATTGCCCTTTCAAAATCTTCGCCAAGCATAAAAGCAATGTGTTCATTGATGTGAAGCTCGTGATTATCAATTTCACTGACTTTAACCATTTCACCTTTGATAAGTTTTAAATTTTCATTGCCTGCCTTTTTGATATGAAGCTCATTGACATCTTGGGCGTTTTCCCAAATACCCATGCCAAGCATTTCAAGAATCTTGCATTTCATTCTGTTTGAAAGCTGATTATTTTCATCACTAAGCACACCATTTTTGAGAAGCGACATAATCATTTCCCGTCTTTGAGAAAGTGTATTAAGACCATCAGTTTGGCTTTCAATTTCAATATCATCGCTTGAAATATCTCCAGAAGTGAAATAAAACATTTCAATCTGACCATTTTCGCCAATTACTCTTGCAAGACGAGGAAGGCATGCAAATTGTTTATAAAGCTGCAAAATCTTTCTTGCAATAAGTTTGACAGAACTATAAATGCTGTCAATTGAAGCATTAAGTCTGGTTTCATCTTGAGAAATCATAAGCTCGATGGCAACACCACTCATCTGTGATGTAAGTGAGCCAGCACTCAAAAGGTCGCTTACTCCACTTATCGACTTGAATTCATCAAGAAGATTTGATTCTTCCTTTTCGATACCGCTTGGCAAAACTTCACCCTGCAAATATTTAGGTTCGCTGGCACCTTGCCTATAAACAAGCACCTTGCCAGGACAAAGTCCCTCATCTTCAAGATTATCAAGGTCAACAGAACCATCTTCAACACTCAATACTCCAAGTGATAACCTATTGATGAATTCATGCTTGCGATTTTTGACTGCATTATATGCCCTTTGCACAGGTATCAATCTTTCAATTACACTTGTTCCCCAAAAACAACCTGGCTCTGCAATGCTTGTCTGCCTAATGAAAGGAAGTCCCCTCTCGCCATCATCAAATATATAAGGAAGTTCACCATCAAACACCAATTTATTTCCGGCAACAATTGTAAGCCTACCATTTGGATAGGTTGTGCTTGGTCTGCAATATCTTTCAATGACAACCGCACTATCTTCTTTGACATTTTCAATCATCTTAGGCACAGTTCCATTAAAGCCCAGACCGCCAACCCCAAAGCTGACATTGTCAAGAGCATATGTATTAATCTTTTCTCCAGCCACCTTTACACCATACATATTTTCAATTTGTTTGGTAGAAAATGCTTTGGCATGAATTATACTTTGACACTCTTCAATACTTTCACAAACTGAAGAATCTGGATAAATTTCAAAAGGACTTACCGCAGAAAATTCAATCTCCCCACTTTTCACATCTTTACCCTTTTCATCTTTGGCAACAACCTGACCGGCATTTGGATTCCAACCAATCTTATAAAATGCCGTTCCACAAACTTCTGACCATTTAATACCCTGATTAATTTTTGTGTCAATGTCAAGTTTGTTTTTGACAGAATTAAAAATTTTCTTAGAAACCTTTGCAGTAATTTTATCTCTTTCATCATTAGTCGCAGGAATAATATTGATTTCTGGCTTTACTTTAGAAAGCTTTGCATATCGAATATCAAAAATAGGTGCAATATGATTAAACACTTCTCTCTCCTGCCAAAAGAATTGTCTATCAATTTCTTCTAAACGATTGCCATATCCAACATTGCAAAACTGATTCCCCATCAGGAAATTCATGTTTATCTGCCAGATTAAATCAAAGCTTCTTCTCATTTCAGCACGATTTTTGAAATCGTCAATCACCTCTTTAACAACTTTATCTTCTTCACTTATCATCTCTTTTTACCAACCTTTTATTTAATTTGAAAGGGCTTTTTATCCCCTTTGGAGTTTGCATTTTTCCAATTGCCTCATACATACCTTTTAAACAATCCTCGCAAAAGCAAAGATTGCGCCTTAAAATTCCTTTAGTTGAAAAACTAAACTTGGCAATATTGTTGCAACCATAAAAGTCACATTTCGTCAAGTGTTTACATTCATTTAATTCCACCTTTTACCTCCTTCAATTGATTTTCAAGTTTTTCCTTTTCGGAAAGAAGCATTTCGTCAGACATGGCCAAGACCTCGTCTTCATAAGTTTTATAATATCTCTCAAGCAAAACTTTGACAGCGGTTATATCAGGACTGAAATGTTTTTTTGTCACCTTCTTTTTAGAAAGTCTTGCCGCACCCTCTTCATCAATGACATATTCTTCAATAACTTCGTCAGCATTATAACCCAAAGCCTTTTTCATAAGAGCCTTCTTGATTTTGTCCTGTTCTTCCACGCCTCCTCCCATCTCATTAGCTAATTGCCCATATTATAAACACCGCAAAAAGATAATTTCAATGTTGACTGACAAAAATTTAAGAAAAATTAAAAAAATATATAGAAAAATATGAAAATTAAGTTAAAAATACCAAAAAAATATAAAAAACATAAAAATAATGCTAAAATTTATTAAAATAATAAAAAAATATGGCAAAAAATAATTTATGCCATTAAATAATTGATAAAAAATAAATTTAAATAGAAAAAATTAGAAAAAAATAAAAAAATATTGTTTTTATAATAAAAAATAATTAAATTTATTAAAAAAAATAATAATTATATATTAAATATTAAAATAAATATATAATTTAAATAAAATAAAAAACAATGATAAAAAACAATTTTAAGTTTTTGCCATCAATTTAAAAATAATTGTAACAATCATATCACGTCTTGCTAAACTGATAATGTAGAGGACATACAAATGGAAAAATTACTTGAATTTAATAATGTAAACTACTTTTATCAAACTAAGGAAAGTGAAGTATGTGCCTTAAATGGCGTAAACTTCGCTATCGAAAAAGAATCTTTTTCTTCTCTTGTTGGGCCAAGTGGATGCGGTAAGACAACAATTCTTTCTCTTACAGCAGGTCTTTTGACACCATCAAGCGGTGAAATTCTTTTGGAAGGCAAACCTATCGAGCAAAATGATGAGCGTATCGGATATATGTTTCAACGTGACCATCTATTCGAATGGCGAACAATATGGCAAAACATAATTCTCGGGTTAGAACTTAAAAAGATGAAAAAAGATGCAAAAAAGCTTGAACTTGCAGAAGAATTATTAAAAAAGTATGACCTTTACAGCTTTAAAAATAAAAAACCTCGTCAACTTAGTGGTGGTATGCGTCAACGTGTAGCCCTGATAAGAACACTGGTGCTTGAGCCTGCTCTACTTTTATTAGATGAGCCATTCTCAGCACTTGACTTTCAGACAAGACTTAAAGTATGCGATGATGTATATGAAATAATAAAATCAGAAAAAAAGACCGCTTTGCTTGTCACTCATGACATTTCAGAAGCCCTCAGTATGTCTGATAAAATAATAATATTGACGAAAAGACCGGCAGAGGTTAAAACCGAACTGGAATTATCTTTCCCTCAACCAACGCCACTTACTAAACGCGAGGATAAAGATTTTGGCAACTATTTTGAAATGATTTGGAGAAATCTAGTCTAATGAAGAAAAAAATCGTCAACTACTCAAAAGCAAGACGAAAATACCTAAAAAGTTTAAGAAACAACAAAATTTTAATAATTGTATTACAATTCTCAGTTTTACTTGCCTTTTTAGGAATTTGGGAACTTCTTGCACAAACCGAAGTAATAGACCCATTCTTCTTTTCAAGCCCTTCTCGAATAGCCGTAACAATTGTCGACCTATTCCAAAATGGCAATCTGATATTGCATATATGGACATCACTATATGAAACAATAATAGGATTTGTCCTTGCCACTTTTATCGGCTTTGTTATCGCAATCATTCTTTGGTGGAGCGAGCGACTTAGAAAGGTGCTTGAACCCTATCTAATCATCCTCAATTCACTGCCAAAGATTGCACTAGGCCCAATGATAATATTCTGGGTTGGCTCTGGAACTGGTGCCACAATCGTAATGTGTATATTAATATGCGTAATAATTACAACAATTTCAATGCTAAATGCTTTCATTTCATGTGACAATGATAAAATATTGCTTATGAAATCAATGCACGCAAAAAAATATCAAATATTATTCAAATTAATAATCCCAAATGCATTACCAGAATTTGCTACCGCACTTAAAATAAATGTAGGTATGAGCTGGGTTGGCACAATAATGGGAGAATATCTTTCAAGCAAGGCAGGTCTTGGCTATCTTATAAACTATGGCAGCCAGCTGCTTAAATTGGATATCGTAATGGCAAGTATTGTAGTTTTATGCATACTTGCAAGCGGAATGTATTTCTTAGTAAGCCCTCTTGAAAAACGATATAAAAAATAGAAAATTTAAGTTTTCATTTAAGCTTTCATTTAAGTTTTTAATTTAAGATTTTAATTTAAGTTTTTCATTTAAATTTCTTTCTATGATAAGCTTTCTTAATATAAAAACCAAAACTTTTATATTTACTTGAAAAAAGCAGACCAGCTAAAAGATAAATTCCAAGAATACTTGCAAGTGGATAAAGATATTCAACTATAAAGTCAAAACCAAGCAAACTTAATATTAAAGGCAATATTACACTTATAAAAAATATAATAAATTCATTTTTGCACAGCCCTCGCATTGAAGAAGACAATGTATAAACAAGTGTAAGAAGTGTCGTCAAACAGCCTATAAATACAACAAATGTCATTATTACATGCCCTTCTTTTGAAAACATACTCACAAGTGGCATGGCAGAAGAAATTGAAGTTGGGTTTAAAAGCAAAACAATGTTTGCAATCAGCAAAATTGCAGAAAGCGTAAGTGCCGAAATTAAGGCTACTTGCGTTTTTTGCTTTTTTGACAATCTTTGCCCTAAGTTTGCTATGATAACACCACCATTTGCGGTATTTAATATGACATAAAGCAAGGCAAAAAATATTGAAAATCCACTATATCTTGTTTGACCTACTATAGCTATACTCTTAAATGACAACTTTGTAGAAAGCATGACAAGAAATAATATAAGCATGAATGGGACAAGAATAAGATTTATCTTATCAAGACTGCCCATCCCAAACTTAAAAACAATAAACGCCAGTGTCAAAACGATAAAAAATATAACAAAATTTACAATTATCTTGTCGAATGTAAGTAAATTTGAAATTCCTGCAAACATTGCTGATGAAAAGAAAAGACACAAAAAAAGATTGATTACAAAGGCAAGTTTTGATTTCTTAAGCTTTGCAAGTGCTTTGTCGCCCAAAGATAATAGACATTTAAAAAGCACAAAAAACAAAATACCTGCCAAAAATATGCAAGGAAAGGAAAAATAACCAAACCTTGTAAAAAACACAACAATTTCCTTGCCGCTTATAAAGCCTGACCCAATTACAGTGCCTATAATGGCAAGCACAACCAAAAAACTATCTTTCATTGATATATTTTATTGATGAAAAAACAAATTTAGAAATATTTAGGAGAATAAAATGTTATTTAATAATTTTAATAATTGCAACTGTCATTCTGGCTGCAACAATTTCGTATGGCAAAACCCTTGCTTCAACCCATGTCGCCCAAACTGCGGATGCCGCCCAAACTGTGGTTGCAATCACTGCTGCGATAAATGGAATGATTGTCACCGCCCTTGCAACTGCTGGAATAGAGATTTTGACAGAAAATTTGAAGAAAGAGGTTTTGAAGAAAGAGGTTTTGAAAGAAACTTTGAAGAGAGAAACTTTGAATTTGAAAACGACTTCAATCTTTATCCACCAGAAATAGGCGGAAGAGGTGAAGAATTTGAAAGACGCGATTTTGACTTTGACCGCAAAAAAGACTTTGACCATAAAAAAGATTGTGGCTGCAGAAAAGACTTTGACTGCAGAAAGGATTGCGATTGCAATAGAAATTGCAACAGAAACTGCAACTGCCATAAAAACTGCAACAAATGCTGCAACAGAAATTCACTCTGCCTTCTTGCCGGTTGCATTTTAGGCAACTGCTGCAGAAATCGTTGCTGCTAAAATTCTCAAGCTTTAAATTTTTATCAAAAAATAGCAATAAATTATTCATTTAAACCATTATTTTATTTTGAAAAAATCATTCAGACTGATATACTTTTATAAGAGGATATTATGAAAAGATTTTTTGGAAGAAAAAATGGCGATAAAATAATAATTGAAGGAAATGAATTCAATCATCTTAAAAAGGTTTTGCGTATGAATGAGGGCGATAAAATAATCGCCAATGTCGATGATGAATATGATTATTTCTGCACCATTTCAAAAATGGGCAAAAATGATTGCCTGGCAAATATTGACGAAATCAAACTTTGTCAGGCTCTGCCAAAGCGAAATATCACCCTCTTTCAAATGCTGCCAAAAAAAGAATATTTTGACAATATCATTGCAAAAAGCATAGAACTTGGAATAAATAAAATTGTTCCATTCACAAGCCAGTATACAATGATTAAGGATATAAGACCAGAACGTGTGCAAACACAGGTTATGACAGCCTGCAAACAATGTGAACGCTCAAAACTTGTTGAGGTAACAAAACCTATAAAGCTAAAAGACCTTCCTCAAATGCTTGAAGAATATGACCTGGCAATTTTTGCCTATGAAAATGAAGAGAGCCCTTTTAAACCAGAGATTTTGACTGGCAAACAAAATATCGCCATAATCGTTGGAAATGAGGCAGGCTTCAATGAGGAAGAGGCAATGCTATTAAAACAATGTTCTCATTCAATCAGCCTTGGCAAACGCATATTGCGTTGCGACACCGCTGTCATCACAACCCTTGCCCTTGTTTCTGTGCTGTCAAATAATTAATACAAAAGATGATAACATTAAAATAAATTATAGATAAAAAATAGGAAGCAATTTAAGAAAGCACTCACGCTCACCTGCAAACTTTGCGTCCTAAAATTAAAAAGAGCTCTATTATTTTAGAGCTCTTTTTCTTGCATCATATTGATAAAGCTGCTTGTCATGAGAATAAATCAAAACATAACCATAATCTAAAAGCCAAAATATTAAGTTTTGTCTTTTTTTGAATATTTGCTTTTTATTTTTAATTTTAGAATATTGAGATTGACCAAAATCACAATGCAAATGATAATTATTTGAAATGCTCCGCCAAGTGCAAAAATATAAGCAAAATTTGGAATATCTTTAAAAGTCAAATAAAACATCAAACACAACATCCATATAAATAAGGAAAGAGATATAATGTCAACATATTTATATAAAACTCGCAAATAAATTGTTATGCTTAAAAAAGAAAGTGGAGAAAGATAAAGGTATATAAGCCAAAGATTAAAGTTTGAAACATTTACCATCTTCAACACATAAATTAAAAAAGTCCCAAAAGTATACATAATTGCGTTTGCTAGAAAAAGCATTGTCAAACGAAAAATTGTTTTCCTATAATTTTTTTTAGGAACCTCTTGTAAAGGCTTTATGGTATTGTTTTGAGAAAGCAAATCTTCTATTGTGACACCATAAATATTGGCAATTTTTTGCAGAATAAAAGCATTTGGCATTGTTTCACCATTTTCCCACTTGCTGATATTTTTATTGCTATAACATAGCTTTTTTGCAAGTTCAAGTTGGCTTATACCAGCGTTTTTTCTATACCTTGTTAGGTTTTGAGCCAAAATCTCTTTTTCATCCATATGATAAAATTATAACACATTTATTCAATAAAAACAAATTTTTTTAGGTGCAAAAATGCAAATTCCACTTTTAAGCGAACTTAAAAATATATAAGTAGAAATATATTTTTTGTTTCGCTTGAGAAATTTTTATTAAAAACATAAAATCAAAATATGAAACAAAGGTTTCAAAAAATAAAGTTTACAAAAAAAAATTAGGAGATTTATATGAACAAAATTAAAATTATTACAGACAGTTGTTGCAGCTTATCCAAAGAGAGATTGAAAGAACTTGACATTGATTTTCTTTCAATGGATATCACAATAAATGGAAATACACATAACAGTTTTGATTATCCAATTCAAGATTTTGAAAAATTTTACACAGCATTAGAAAAATCAGAATCCTGCTCGACAAGTTGTATAAATAGTTTTTCATACGAGCAGATTTTTGAGAAATATATAAAAGCTGGTTTTGATGTTTTTTACATTGGTTTGGCAAATGGAATGAGTTGCTCAAATGGCAATGCTAAACTTGTTGCCGATGAGCTTAATAATAAATATGGAAAACATATCTGGGTTGCCGATAGTTTAACAGGCAGTTTTGCTGTTGCACTTTTACTTGAAGAGGCAAAGAAAATGGCCGATGAAGGAAGGTCTGCACAAGAAATTTTTGATGCACTAAATAATAATGGTTTAAAAACTTTTGCTATTTTTGCCCCAGGAGATTTGAAATTTTTGAAAAGGTCGGGCCGTATAAGTGCTTTTGTGACAAGCTTAGGGACAATGTTGAAACTGGTTCCGATTATTACAGCAAACAAGGAAGGAAAACTTAAATTATTTTCAAAATCAATAGGAAGAAAAAAAGCATTGAGAATTTTAGAAGAATTTATATTACAATATGCTGATTTGACCACAAAAGGTAAAATATATATAGGACATACCGGCCAAAAGGAAGAAGCTGAACAACTTGCAAGTTTTCTTGAAGCAAACACAAAAAACAAAGAAATTATAATTGATTATATAGATTACACAATGGGTTGCAATTGTGGTCCAAAGACTATAGCTCTTTTTGGAATTTTAAAATAATTTCAGATTAAGCAGTATGTTGATTGTATTCACCTTCTATAAAGAAAGAACTCACGTTTATGCCCATATTGTGTCACTAAAAAAAACGAACTATATTATCTAGTTCGTTTTTTACTTTCTCATATTTTTATACCCAATAATTTTCCTTCTGAAAAGAAAGTAAAAGAATCATTTTAAAATATTATTTCATATTCTTTAAGAAATTGTTATATTTGGTATATGAGTTTTCACCCAGTTTTGATGCAAGTTCGCTGAGTTTTGCCTTGCTTTCTTTATCAAGGCTTTTTGGCACCTCTGCTTTCACTGTGACAAGCAGGTCGCCATAGGCCTCTCGATTAAGCACCTTTACACCCTTATTTCTTATCTTCATAAGAGTTCCGCTTGCGGTAAGCTCTGGGATATTTAATGTATATTTGCCATTAAGTGTTGGAATATCAACCTTTCCACCAAGCAAAGTGGTTGTAAATGGGACATAAAGGTCAAGATACAAATCGCTATCCTTTCTTACAAGAAGTTTATGCGGCTTGACAGAAACTTTTATGTTAAGGTCACCATAAATGCCTTCACCGGCAGGAGCATTGCCCTCACCTCTCATTCTGAGAGTTTGACCATTATCAATGCCGGCAGGGAATTTGACTTTGACAGTCTTAGAGTTTCTTATATCCCCTCTTCCATTGCAATTTGGACATTTTTCTTTGATAATTTTGCCAGTTCCATTACATTTTGGACAACCTGCCTCACGAATAGTTGTTCCAAAAATTGTATTTTGTTGAAATCTGACGTGACCTGTGCCATTACATTCTTTACAGGTGGTAAATTCTTTGCCATTTTTGGCACCTGTTCCCTTGCAGGAAGAGCATTTATCTGTTTTATTTAAAGTGATACTTTTTTCACATCCAAAGCAGGCTTCTTCAAATTCAATAGTGACAGCAATATTGATATCCTGCCCCCTTGTTTGAACTCTTGAAGATTGCCTTCCTCCACCAAAGGCAGAGAAGATGTCAGAGAAGATGTCGCTAAATCCGCCACCACCTCCAAAGAAATCACCAAATCCGCCACCTTGGCCGCCAAAAGGATTTCCTTCAGCAGAGCCAAACTGGTCATAATTTGCCCTCTTTTGAGAGTCACCCAGCACCTCATAAGCCTCATTAATTTCCTTAAATTTATTTGCGGCTTCTTCGGTTTTATTTAAATCTGGGTGATATTTCTTGGCAAGTCTACGATAAGCCGACTTAATTTCATCATCGCTGGCACTTTTATCCACACCTAAAATTGAATAATAATCTTTATTCGCCATAATAGTCCTTCTATTTTATTTTATTCAACTACAACTTCAGGGTCACCATCATTTCCGCCATCTGGATTGCCATTTGGGTCATTTGGGTTGCCGTTTGGATTTGCAGCCTGATACATCTTTGTCACAATGCCATTTGAAACATTTGTAAGCTCATCAATAGCCTTCTTGACAACATCGATATCTTCACTTTCAAAATCTTTCTTAGCCTTTTCGATAGCCTCTTCAAGATTTTTCTTGTCTTCTTCATTAAGTTTGTCGCCATTGTCTTTAAGCATCTTTTCAAGTCCATAAACTAAGTTGTCAGCTTGATTTTTTGTTTCAACAAGCTCTTTTCTCTTCTTATCTTCTTCAGCATGAGCTTCTGCCTCCTTGATAGCCTTTTCGATATCTTCCTCTTTAAGGTTTGAAGATGCAGTGATTGTGATATTTTGTTCTTTATTTGTTCCTAAATCTTTTGCAGAAACTTTTACAATTCCGTTTGCATCAATATCAAATGTAACTTCAATTTGAGGAACCCCTCTTGGTGCAGGTGGAATATCTGTAAGTTGGAATCTGCCTAAAGTCTTGTTCTGACTTGCGAACTCTCTTTCACCTTGCAATACATGAATGTCAACACCGCTTTGACCATCGGCTGCAGTTGAGAACACCTGAGATTTCTTTGTAGGAATAGTTGTATTTCTTTCGATAAGTTTTGTAAATACACCACCCAAAGTTTCAATTCCAAGAGAAAGTGGAGTTACATCAAGAAGAAGCACATCTTTTACCTCTCCGCCAAGGACACCTGCTTGAATAGCAGCACCAACAGCAACACATTCATCTGGATTGATGCCCTTGTATGGCTCTTTGCCTGTAAAGTTTTTAACAGCTTCTTGCACAGCTGGAATACGAGTTGAACCACCAACTAAAACAATCTTATTTACCTCATCTTTGCTAAGCTTAGCGTCAGAAAGAGCTTTGATAGTGCAGTCAATAGTTTCCTTTACAAGGTCTTCTGTGATAGCATCAAATTTAGCACGAGTAAGTTCTACTTCCAAGTGTTTTGGACCAGTTGCATCAGCAGTGATGAAAGGAAGAGAGATTGTTGTTTTTGGAGTTGCTGAAAGGTCAATCTTCGCCTTTTCTGCAGCTTCCTTCAATCTTTGCATAGCAAGTTTGTCACTTGAAAGGTCTATATTGTTTGATTTTTTAAATTCTTCAACAAGCAAGTCGATAATTCTGTTATCAAAATCATCTCCACCCAAACGAGTGTTTCCATTTGTTGAAAGCACTTCAAACACACCATCACCAATTTCAAGGATAGAAACATCAAAAGTTCCGCCACCAAGGTCATAAACAAGAATTTTTTGGTTTGCACTTTCACCCTTGTCAAGACCATAAGCAAGAGCGGCAGCTGTTGGCTCATTGATTATTCTCAAAACTTCAAGGCCGGCAATCTTACCAGCATCCTTTGTTGCCTGTCTTTGAGAGTCATTAAAATATGCAGGCACAGTGATGACAGCTTGAGTCACCGCTCCACCCAAATAACTTTCTGCATCAGCTTTAAGTTTTGAAAGAATCATAGCAGAAATTTCTTGTGGTGTATATTCCTTGCTGTTGAGAGTAGTTTTATAATTGCTTCCCATTTCACGTTTGATTGATTGAATTGTCTGGTCAGCATTGACAATAGATTGACGCTTTGCAACCTTACCAACAAGTCTTTCTCCCTCTTTGGTATAAGCTACAACAGATGGTGTTGTTCTGTCACCTTCTGCATTTGCAATAACAGTAGGCTTTCCGCCTTCCATAACAGCAACACATGAGTTGGTTGTTCCAAGGTCAATTCCAATTATTTTTCCCATAATAAATATCTCCTTTTTTTTATTTATAATTTTTTTATTAATTTTTTAATTTTTAATTTATTAGTTTTTGACTTTTAATTAAATTTTCAATTTTTTTGTTAATTTTTTAAATATGTTTTTATTAATTTTAATTTAACTTTAAAATAGTTTTTGTTTTCAATATTTGCTAAAAATATAAGTCAGCTCTCCAAGTTTTTTATAAATTGTTTTTTACAATTTATTTACAATGACTTTGGCATATCTAAGCACCTTGTCATTAAATTTATATCCTGCTTGATATTCTTCAAGTATGATATCATTTTCTTGATTTTCATCACGCATAACAGCAATGACATTGTGTATATGTGGGTCATAAACCTTTCCTATCGATTCAAGTTTTTCAACCCCCAATTCTTTCAAAGCATCGTTGATTTTATTTTCAATCATCTCAATGCCTTTAAGCACATTGTCATCACTTACACTTTTCTTTGCCTCCTTAAAAGTGTCAAGGCAAGGCAAAAACACTTCAATAACCGAGGCCTGCCCCTCTATTTTTGCCTTTTTAATGTTTTCGGTTGAATGTCGTCTGAAATTGTCAAAATCAGCTTGCACCCTTCTTGCCATTTCAAGATAACTATTTTCTAAATCTTGCCTACCTTCATTTAAGACCTCAGCTTCAATTTCTTGAGAATTGTCAGCCGAAAATTTATCAGTTTCGTCAAAATTTTCATTGATATCTTGTTTTATTGCTTCATTTTCATCAGATTCATCTTCTTGGACTTTTGCAGTTGCATCGCAATCAAAACAATCTTCCTTGAAGTTTTCTTCATTATCAAAAGTATAGTTCATTTATTCTCCTTTTAAATCATTTAGATTGTCAATCACAACCTTTAAAGCAGAAGCAATCCCCGCATAATCCATCCGCTGTGGGCCTATCACACCAATCGATGCAAGTTGTCGCCCATGGACACAGATGGGAGCTTTTACAACAGAGCAGCTTCCTTCCTCTTCAGCAATGGTCACTTCAATATCGCCATCACCTTCAAGTTCTAAAATGTTTGAAAGTTCTTGCTCGTCATCAAGGACATTTAAGATTTTTTTAGCATCTTCAAGACTATGTTTGCTGTCAAGAAGTCTTGCACTTCCCTCTCTACGCACATCCAAAATACGTTGCTTATTTAAATTTTTAAGCCCGTCAATCAGTGTGTTTACAACCCGCTCAAATGCCCTTATCTCACCTTTCATACCACCTTCAAGCTGATAAATATTGTCAATCATATAACCGATTGTTTCACCCCGAAAATGATTTGTAAGGTAGATTGTCGCATCATTGCACTCTTCATTGCTTGCCGGCACATCCAAAGTCTGATAAATATATCCCGTTTCTGTGCCGATAAGCACCATAATCTTATCATCCACCAAAGGGATAAGCTTAAATTCCTTCAAAACCAGATTTTCATATCCGTCCATCATAACAACAGTTGGATAATTTGTGGCTTCGCTGACAATTTTGGCAATGCCAGAAACAATGTCATTAAGCGAGCTAGTTCGCAAATTAATCTTGTCTTTTACTCTGTCAAGCTGAGCATCAGAGGCAAATGTTGAAGATAACAACCGTTCAACATAATACCGATAACCCTGAGCTGTTGGCACCCTTCCACCAGAAGTATGCAACTGCCGCAGATACCCCATCGCCTCCAAGGTGTTAAGCTCATTTCTAAGTGTAGCCGTTGAACAATCTATTGAAGAAATATCCTTTATTCCACCAGAAGTGATAGGACTGCAACCTCTAATATATTCTTCAACCGCCATGCAAAGAATCTTTTGTCTACGTTCAGAAAGCTCCATTACAACCTCTATTATTCGACTTTTTTAGCACTCTCAACATTCAAGTGCTAGCAATAGTATATGCAACTTTTAAAAAATAGTCAACTATTTATGACATATTTTTGAAAAATTTTTTTCATGTCAAAAAATTACATATATTAAATTGAAAAATTTTTTATAGAAAATTTTATTACATATCAAAACAATACATTTATTTAATATGAAAAGCTTTTTTACATTTTTTATTTGATTTTTTTACATAAAATATGTTTATTTTTTTTGAATTTTATTATCATTTATTTTTTCTGAAAATTTTTTGACATAATTTAAATATACAATAAGATGATATATTTTTTTTAGATAAAAACAAAAAAACATTTTCAGTCAAAAAAAATGATTGAAATTAATCAATCATTCTTAAAAAATCAATAAAATTATCAATTTCTTCCTTTGTTGTTGACCAAGCTGTCATCAATCTGCAACAAGTCCTATCTTGGTCATAAGCAGAAAGACTATATCTGGTGGTTAAATGTCGCAGTTGCTCCTCTGAAAACTCTGCAAAAACTGCATTACTTTGAACTGGATAGGCTATTTTAATTTTATTTTCAATCAATCTATCCTGCAAATACAAAGCCATATCATTTGAATTTTTTGCATTTTTTGCCCAAACATTATCTTCCAACATTACCAAGAATTGTGCTGCCAAAAATCGAGTTTTTGAAAACAGTTGCATACTCTGTTTTTGATTTAAAATGAAATGTTTTGAGAATTTTGGGTTTAAAATGATAATCATCTCCCCAAACATTGCACCATTTTTATTTCCTCCAAAACTTGCAATATCCACCTCAGTATCTTCCAACATTTCTTTAAAACCAACACCAAGATAAACCATCGCATTTGCAAGCCTTGCACCATCAAGATAAACATACAAATCATTTTGATGACAATAGTCGCAAATTTCTTTCAATTCATCAACGGTATAACAGGTGCCAAGTTCAGTCACCTGACTTAAAACAACAATTTTGGGATAAGAGCAGTTAAAACTTTCCCTCGCATTTAATTTGCTTTTAATCATTTCAACAGTAATTTTTGCATCATCACTTTCACATACAATAATTTTACAGCCAGTATTATATTCAGTTCCGCCAACCTCATATCTATTAATATGAGTGTCATCACAGCAAATCACCGAGCTAAAATTATCTTTCATAGCCTTTATTGCCAAAACATTTGCACCACTTCCGCTGGCATTAAAAAAACATTCAACCAGCTTTGAAAAATAGCTTTGCATAATCTGTCTTACCTTTGCAGAATAAACATCTTGATTATAACCAAGCATATATTTTTCTTCTTTTGCAACCTGACATATTTTATCTAATATTTCAGGACAAACTCCAGCGGTTGTATCACTGCTAAACATCACATCAATCATAATTTTCACCTTTTATCTATTCAGTTTTAAATATTAATCTTTTAAATATTAATCTTTTATCCAAATAAAAATCCACTTTTACAATTTTATATTTTTAATGACCTCATAAACCTCAGGCCAACAACTTGCCATGCCGTTTAAATCACTGTCATAACTTCTAAGCTCTGCTGGATAATATTTTAAGTCATAATTATTGTTGAAAGTGATAGTTCTGACACCAAAATCATTGCATTGTTTTATATATTTAAGATTGTCGTCAATCATCAAATCAATATTGTTTAAAGAGCAAAATTCCCCTTTGTTTCCACTATTTGCAATACATTCAGTATAATGTATTCCATGCCTATCAAGCCAATTTTTTGTTTCTTTTAAGGCATCTCCCCAATATAAATCGCCTCTACTTGTCAAAATAATGATTTCATGCCCATCCTCCAACAATGTATTTATTATTTTCTGCGCAAAAACTTTTGGCTGAATTAAATCTTCCTCAACACATTGCTTTCTTTGATGAATATAAAAATCATCATCTTGCTCTTTAGTAAGTCCAAAAATTGTAGGGGCATTATGATAACTATTAATAAAATTTGTCCTATTTTCTGGATGAAGCTTTTTATAATATTCATAACAGGTCGCAAAATCAACTTCAGAAGTATTTGAAATACAGTCGTCTACATCAATAGCAATTTTCATTATAATCTCCTTTTAATAATCTATCATAATAATTATAACATAAAATTTGCATTAGTGAAAATGATATTTCAAAAAATTATGATTATATATTTTTTTAAACTATCAAAGTTTTTTAGCCACCTAATTATATAAAACTTATTTTAAATAAAATTCAAATATAAATTTTATCGACTAAATTTTGAAAAAACCTTATGCAACAAAATCTAACTTGCAAATTTCAGATGACAAAAATAAACAACTATATAAAAAATAAAATAAAAAAATTTATATAAAAGGATTGACAAAAATAAAATTAATATGATAATATAGTAATTGCAATGGGGAGATACTCAAGAGGTCGAAGAGGCGGCCCTGCTAAGGCTGTAGGTCGGGCAACTGGCGCGAGGGTTCGAATCCCTCTCTTCCCGCCAAAAGCGAATTATACGCACCCCTATAAAACTGGTTGCGTATTTTTTATTTAGATATGTTTTAAAATTTGTTTTAAATATGATAAAAAATAAGGAAGGAATATTATGGAAAAACAAGAAATGGTTTCATTCTCATATATAGAAATAGAACAAATTGCCAATGACTTTTTGGAATTTATAAATCCTGAAATGAAATTTCCTATCAGTGACGATATGTGGAAAAAGGCAGAACAATTTTACAATGCAAAAATTGTATATACCGATGAGCCAACAATAAAATTAAGAGCAATGTATGATAAAGAAATAAAAAATGAAACACTTAAGAAATTCGGCAAAAAAATTATCATTCAAATCAATAAAGATATGCCACCTCAATTTCAACGCAATGCCCTCGCTTATGGATTTGCATTTTTCTTAATTGACAGCCAAGCTCATTCTTGCAATGGACTGGAAATGACATTTTTAGATGACATCAATCGTGACAAAAATTTAGGTTTCTTTTATAATACCTGCGCAGGATGCATCTTAATGCCTATGAATAAAGTTGAAGAAAAGGTTGATGCAAAACAATTGCTGACACCTGGCAAATTAAGTTATAGTAAAATAGAATATTTATCAAAAAATTTTGGTGTTCCTGTCAGCGATGTGAAAAATCGTGTTGAAAAATTTAGAAAATATTATGACTTAGTCACAACAAAGAGTGTCGACAGCGAATATTCAATTTAATTTTACAATGATAAAAGTTATTTAAATGAAAACTAAAAAACTTTTATCTCGTCATAACCAATATCACTTTTTGTAACTTAATAAAATAAATTAAATAATTTTAAAAAGAAATGTAAAATATGCAAAACAATAAATTTACCTTCAAAGAAACTGATAGTATGGCATCTGAATTTTTAAGTTATATCAATCCAAACAACACTTTCCCTTTGACAAAAGCCAATTGGAAAAGAGCGGAAAAAGTTTACAACACAAAAATATTTTATGTAGAAGAAAATTCCGCCCTATTAAGCAAAATGTTTTTTGATAAGAAAGATGACAAACTTAAAAAAATTACAAACACCGATGCCGATGCCTGTATTTTTATAAATATATATTTTGACCAGAAAGAACAAACCTATGAGCTGGCACGCCAATTTGCAGAAATTATAGCTGCAAACGAAATAAAAAGAACTATTTTCACCAATGAAAATACAGTAATAAATACAAACATATTTAAAAGAGATTTTGCAAATACCTTTGCTGGCTGTGTTTTAATGCCAATAAATGAACTTACAAAATATTTGACACCTGCCCAAATAATCAACAATGATATAAATCAGAAAGAGATTAAAGATTTAGCAGCTTATTTTGGCGTAACAGAATATGTTTTAAATGCCCGTCTTGAAACGATAAGATATAATTACGACCTTGTAAGCGAACAAGAACGTTGATTATTTTAAACCCTTAATACTTATTAAAGTTTAAACAATTTAAATAATTTATTATATAAACTATAAAAAAATAAGAAATCAAAAAAAAGTTGAAATATTAAAAATTTAATTAATATTTAAAAAATTTGATTGAAATATTAAAAAAATAACAAATTTGATTTAAATATTAAAAAATTTTATCAAATTTTAATAAAAAAATTGAAAAAATCAAAAAATATTGCTAAAATTAGTCTATGAAAAATTTAGCAATATTTTATTTTAGTTCAACAGGCAATAGTCTTTATATTGCAAAGAAAACCAAAGAAAGGTTTGGCGGCTCGATAATTTATATCCCTTCATACAATGGCAATGGCAGCGAATTTGAAAAGATAATTATCATAACCCCTATCTATTCTTTTGGCTTGCCTATTCCTGTTCTAGAATTTTTAGGAATACTGGAAAAGGGCAAAGAAATCATAATAATACAAAATTATGGCGGTATGAAAGGTGGCGCTGACAGACTTTTTCTTGATTATGCCACCAAAAGCGGATTGTGTGTAAAAGGTATGTTTGCATTAAAAATGCCAGAAAACTATACACTTGTTATGTCACCACCAACATTTTATAAAAACAAAATATTAAAAAGTGCCGATAGACGTATAAAAAAAGTGCTTGATGATATTTCAAACAGCAAATTTAAATTCCCCAAAAAAGGTAAAACCAAAGAACAGCTGTATATTAAAAATAAAGCAAATTGGCATATAATCGGCAAAAGATTTTCGGTAAACGAAAAATGTATTAAATGCGGAAAATGCATCCAAATCTGCCCTGCCCAAAATATAGAGCTAAAAAATGGAAAAATAGTTTTTAAAGATAAATGTATGGCCTGTCTTGGCTGTTTTCATCGCTGCCCTCAAAAAGCAATCATCTATAAAAATAAGGACAATAAAAAAAGATATATAAATCCAAACATCAATGAAAATGAAATTGGTAAAAATATATTTTAAATTTTAATACATTCCCTTTTATTAATCCTGCCAACAATTATTTCATTTCTGCCTTGCCTTACTATAAAACATTGTTACAATTTGCTTTCCTAAAGATAGCACTTATGTTGCACTTTCTATCTTGCGGCCACAAACAAAAAAAATGCAAACAATAATGTTTGCATTTTTTAATTTATAATCATTTGCTTTAAATTAATAGAAAATTGTGCAAATTTTACCTTTTTTTTCGCTTTTTTATTGATTTTTTTCTATTTTTTCTTAAATTATGTTTTAAATTAAAATCAAAAGATAAAATTTAAGCACGTGAACTATGACATACAAAATAGATTATTTGAAATTCTTTTGATATCTCTTTTAAAAATTTCTTGGCATTTTCAATCTTATTTTCATCTAAATTCACAAAGGCATCATCCACCACTATGAAAGGTTTTTCCTTTTCAAAAAGTGCCTCAATAAGAGCAAACCTCATGCAAATATCTATTACATCTTTATAACCTTTGCTATAAAAATCCACCTCTCTAGCCTGTCCAAATTCCTCAAAAGTAATGTTAAAATCGGTGTCAAGCAAAATGTTGTTAAAATCTATTTCGGTCATTTTTTTCATATATTTTTTTAAGCCTTCTTTCATAGGAGCAAGCAACCTTGAAGAGAGGCTATCATTGGCATTTTCTAAAAATTTTTTCGCATTTTTTATTGCCGTCAGCTCGATTGAATATTGTTTTATCCTTTCAAGCAGCTCTTCCCTTCTTCTTTCAAGTTCATCAATTTCAGATATGTCATCATTTATTTTATTGATTTTGGCAAGAAGCTGCGCCTTGCTTTCTTTGCATACATCAATCTGCCCTTGCAAAGCTTCATCATCCTTCTGCAAAGAATTTATATCAATATCCTCAACATTTTCTTCCTTCACATCAAAATGTTTCTCTTTAATAAATCTTTCAAGCCCCTCTCTTTCTTTGCTTATTTTCTCTTTCAAATTTGAAATTGTAATGACAGCTTGTTTAAGCATTTCAAGTTTAGCTAAATTATCTTTATTATAGCCTTCTTTAAAATTGAATTTCATTAAAAAGTTTTGCAAGGTTTGGCTTTGCCTTTCAATTTCTTTATTATAATCATCTATCTCCGATAAGTTGTTTTGATATTGATTCTTTATCTTTTCAAACTCATTATAATTTGCTTGAAAACTTGCAAAAGCAGCGACAACATCACTTACTCCAGTTTCATATTTGCAAACAAAATCTCTTATTTGATTTTCAATTTCATTTATTTCAATTTGATTTTGACGATTATTTACAAGTTCAAGTTTTTGCGAGGAATTATCTTTGCCGTTTATTTGATTTTTTAAATACACAAAGCCTGCCATTGCCAAACTAAGACCGCCTAAAACAAACATTACTATTGGCAAAATTTCAATCATCTTTAAAGTCACTAAACCTGCCACCAAAAACAATATTGTTAAACCCAGCAAAATGAAAGGAATAAAGCTTTTTTTATTTCCACCTTTTTCATTATCCGGCTTCTTGCCTTGCTCAACCGACAATTCACCTTTCAGCTTCAAAGCATTAAGCCTATAAATTTTATCTGAAATATCCTTAATCTGCTGACTGTCAGGGATATTCTCTTCATCACCAAAATAATCGACCAGCTCGCTGTATCTTTCGGCTACATAACCTTCTTGCAGCGAATCAATCTTTGCCTGCTTTTTTGAAATTTCATTTTGAATGTGAATAAAATCATTGATTTCTTCAACGCCGCAAACCTGCTCATTCAAAATTTCTTCATTAAAAGCTTTTTCCCTTTCAAGTTCTTCAATTTTATCACAATAGGTTTTATATAAGTCCTTATTTGCAATTTTTTCTTTGACAATTGCAATATCGGCCATTTTCTCTTTAATTGACCTTTGTTTTTTTAATAGACCTTGGATTTTTTCATCTTCCTCTTCAACCTGACTTTGGAGCTGAATGATTGCTTGGCTGCTGTTTTTTAAAGAATTTATTTGTTCTAACAATTCATCAATTTCATTTTCGAGAATTTGAATCTGACCGGTTTTTTTGTTGTTAGTCAAACTCACCCTCTTTTTGTCTAAAAGCTGCAAAGCTTTTTCAATATTAAATTGCTCATCTGTCCCATGAATAAGATTGGTAAGCTTGTTTGAAATGTTTTCGCTCACCAAAGAATTTAAAGCTTTTTGAGGCAGAAAAGCACTTCTCTCAAAAGCCTCTTCATCAAGACCAAAAATCTCTTCACCTATATTTTCTGAAAAATCTTTTGACTTTTTGCCTGTCGATAAATCGGTAAACTCAAATATATCTTCAGAACTGTTTTTGCCAAAAAATCGGGTTATGCGATAACTTTTCCCATTTAAATCAAAATCAATATTTCCGCCATAGTTTCCACCCTGCCATGGCTTATATTTCTTTCTCTCATTTTCATCAAGGTTTCTTTTTGTAGTTGAAGCAAGCCCATAAAACATCGACTTGATAAATGTCGCAAAGGTGCTTTTTCCCCAACCATTTTCCTCATTAAAAACATTCAATCCATTTTTAAATGTATAATCAAAACCAGAAAGTTTCCCAAAGTTTTCAATATGGCACTTTAGAACCTTCATTATATTTCCTCCCCACTAAGAGCTTTGAGCCCGGTCAAAATTGTCAGTTCTTTTTCCTTTTCTGACAAATCGGAATTAAGCACGTTTCGCAAAAATTCCCCTCTCAGCGAAAGGTCATTTTCAATGTCGCCAAGCTCAACTTTAAGTGAAGAATTGTCCTTGACTTTGGCAAAATAAAAGTTTTCAAGTTTTTTCTCAAGCATAGAAATATGTTTTTCAAGTTTCAGATTATATCCACCAATCAAAGTCACCTTAACAAGATTCTCTTTATCAATCACTTTTAATTTTTCAATTATGTCATCTTCAATATCAAACCAATTATCAAAGCCGGTTATATCAATTTCAACCTCAACAAGCCTTCTCTTTGCAAAAGGTATAAACTCACTTTCGACCCTGCCATTATTAATATCCAAAAGCACAAATCCCTTATCGCCACATTCATCAAAGCCTCTGCCTTCAAGACATCCACAATAACAATATTCACCTCTTTTATCCAGTTTCTCTTTCAAATAATAATGAATATGCCCCAAAGCCAAATAATCTATAAATTTATTTTTAAGCTTTGTAAGATTCAATATTTCAGCATTTGCTGCAGAATTATATTTTGCAATTTGACCATGCAGAACAACAATATTTGTGTCATCTTCCTTTAAATTAAGACTTTGATAAAGCATATCGCTGTTTTCTTTATTTAAAATCGCGCCAGTGATTTTTACATCGCAATAATCAAAAGAAGTCCAACTTTTCCCAAAAACTTTTAAATTTTCAGGCATTTCTTCAAGCTGTGAAATAAAACTGATGTCATGATTACCTGCAAGATATAAAAAGTCAATTTCTTTATTTTTTTTGATAAGGTTTAATAAACGTGACTTTGTAAGCGTAAGAAGACGTGGGCTATCAAACATATCTCCTGCAATAATAATACCTTTTATCTTTTCATTTTTTGCAAAATCCACCATTCTTTCAAAGGTGTTTAAAATTTCATTTTTTCTCTCTCTTGCCTTTTGCGAAGAAAGATTGGCTTCCATTTTGCTGTCTAAATGAATATCACCACAATGAATAAACTTCATAAAAATCTCCTGTCTGCTTTAAAGTTTTGACTTGCTTTCTTAACTAAAAATATCAAATTGTCATTTTATTTTAAATTATATTACTTTAATAAAATTCTTTGAAAAAATCATTTATTTCTTAAAAACACATAGAAAAATCAACCTTTTCTTAAAAAAAATATAGAAAAAACAACTATTTCTTAAAAATTTTAGAAAAAACATCTAAATTATCTGTTTATATAAAAATCAAAAATATTTTGTATGCAATAAATCAATATAATTTCCGTCTTTGTCATTTGTCACAAGTTCTGGCAACACCTTCACACCATGCCTTCCGCCTTTTATTGCTTCAATGACCATAAGTTTGACATCACCTCTTCCATTTTGTGTAAAAAACATCCTTTTGACAAAGAGAGAATGTTTGGTCAAGGTATAAATAAGTTCGCAGCTTCTGGTCGCGGTGTAAACAAGATAAAATCTTCCGCCATTTTTAAGCATATCTTTTGCGGTTTTACAAAGCTCTTCAACTGAAAGCATACAATCATGCCTTGCAATGTTTCTGATGCTGTTTTCATTTTTTCCATTTGAAAGCATATATGGTGGATTTGAAAAAACGCAATCAAAGCTGTTTTTGTTAAAATATTTGGCAAAATTTACCGCATTTTCGCATATTATCTCAATTTTATCTTCTATTTTATTCAACAAAACATTTTTCTTTGCAAGTTCTGCCATTTCAGGTTGAAGCTCAAAAGCTGTAATCTTTTTAAATTTATTTTTGGCAGTCATGAGAATTGAAATCACACCGCAGCCCGTCCCAATTTCAGCACATATATCCTTTGGTTTCAATTTTATAAAGTTTGCAAGGATGACACTATCTGATGTGAAAGTGTAAAAATTTTTGTTTTGAATAATCTTCAAACCATTGCATTGCAGGTCTTCAATTCTTTCTCCTTCACAGCTCATGATTCCTTCCTTATGAAAAAATATTTTAAATTTATGCCTTTTTTATTAAAAATATAAGAATTTTATGTAATTTTTATCAAATTTTCTTCATTACATTAAGATTTTTTTGATTTTTGATTATCCTTGAAATTATCTTTAGTTTGAATTTCTTCAACTGGAAATTCCTTTATTTCACTTTCTTTGTCATCAGAAATTTTTACAGAAACCATCTTTTTCAAGAGGTCATTATAAATCACAACACCCTCTCCATCAGGTGTTTGAACAACACTGCCATGTTTTGGCATTATCTTTAAAACCTCACTATAATATGGATTTTCATATGCAAGACAGCAAAGAAGCTTTCCGCAAAGTCCACTGATATTGTTTGGATTTAGTGATAAGTTTTGATTTTTTGCCATTTTAATTGTCACATGGTCATTTATACCAAAACCTTGATGACAGCAACAAACCTTTCCGCAGACACCAAGCCCACCTAAAATTCTTGTCGCATCGCGAGGGCCTATCTGACGAAGCTCTATCCTCACCTTAAATTTATCGGCAAGTTTTTTTACAAGTTCGCGAAAGTCAACTCGATTATCGGCGGTGAAATTGACAGTAAGTCGTGAAAAATTATAATTACATTCAACAGAGATAATCTTCATATCCAAATTTTCTTCCATCGCTATTGCCTTGATTTGTGGATATAATGCCTCCGCTTTTGCATAATTTTCTTCTGCCATTTTAAGGTCTTTTTCACTTGCAAGTTGGACAACATTTTTAAGAGGCTCAATCAAATTTTCTTCATCAATAAGATATGGCTCTTTTGAGATTTGGACGATATCTCTTCCCTTCTCTGTGTCAACTATACAATAATCTTCATTTTTAAGTTTTAAACCATTTGGGCTGAAAGAATAAGAATGAGAGCCCTTTCTAAATTTTGCCTCAACAACCTCTACCTGCATATATATTTTACCTCCAAAATGTTTAATAATAAGTTTTCTAAAACTAGGGTGAAATTGCAATTAAAAGAAAGTTCTTTCACCGCTCTATCAATTTCCTTTTCAATCATGGCAATCGCCTTTATCGAATATTCATTTTCCACACTTTCAAGCTCTTGCCTATAAAGCTCAAATCTGATATCTTTGCCACTTTTTAAAAACAACAAATCTTCAAACAAAAGTGAAAGACTTTGAAAGATAAATTGTGCCTCGCCGGCATTGTCAAGCAAGTTCTTTGAAAAGGATAAAAGCTGTTTGCTTGTTTTAAGTTTTGTCACCACCGCTAGTACATTTTCAAAAAGCGATTGTATATTTTGCATATTGTTAAGTTTTTCAGCCCTTCCCAAAAAGCCCTCGCTTAGCGCTGTCACAAGCTCTAAATTCTCGCTTTGACCAAGGCATTGGATGATTTCATCTTTTTTTAATTTGCTAAGCTCAATCTTATTGCATCTTGATTTAATTGTAGGAAGCACCAAATTTATATTTGAAGATGTCAAAATAAAATAGACATTATTTTGAGGCTCTTCCAAAGTTTTTAAAAGTTTGTTTTGAGCCGTTTCCATACTCTGTTCTATTTTTTTTATAATAAAAACCTTCCTCTCTGCAAATATAGGTCTGATAGAACTTTCAGATACAATTTCAGAGCTGTCAGCAACCAAAAGTTTTTCTTTAAGTGGATAAATCTTTATATCAGGATGAGAGGATGCTGCCATTTTATAATAATTTTCGCTTTTTTGCAATTCTCCATCTTTCAACCCTCCATCCAAAATCATGGATGACAAAAGCCTTGCAAAAGAAAAGGAATATTCGCTATCTTTTGAAATAAGCATGATTGTTTTTGCAAGGTTTCCATTTTCAAACTCTTTTGCAAGCATATTAAATTCTTCTGACGAAGTTATAATTTTTTCAAGACGTTCATTCATGCAATAATAATAACATAATTTTGTGCTATTTGCAAATTAAAAACCAAACAGAAAAAATATATTTTTGAATAATTTGTAAGTTGTCATTAAAAAAAGACATAATAGTTTTTATGTCTTTTTAAATTGATTTCAAAATCTGTTTGTGATTTTATAACATTCATTTTAATATCAAATCTTTGATTTTGACTTTTTATTCTTTCCTTTCTTAATGACATTTTCAACCACTTTATAAATTTCACTAAAGATAAACATTGAAGCAGAAACGCCAAACACAATTCCCCATTGCATACCTGAAAGTGTCACCAAAGATAAAAGTCCTCTAAGTGGTGTAAATGCAAATAGTGCTATAAGCCCAAAACAGAAGGCAAGCGAAAGAAGGAAAAACAAATTTTTATGTGGCTTTGATTTATAAAATGGTGAGTTTGTTCTCATAGATGCAAGATAGAACATCTGAACAATGTTTAATGTATAGAATGCCATTGTCACCGCAACCCCTTCATCAAACATTTTAAGACCCATCACATAGGTGGCAACTACTAAAAGTGTCTGCATAACACCTAAAATCACAATCGATACACCAATACCATTTGAGAACAGACCTTTTTTCCTATCTCTAGGCGGCTGGCTCATAAGGTCAGCCTCAGGCTGTTCAACCCCCAACGCAATGGCAGGAAGTGAATCGGTAATTAAATTTACAAACAAAATCTGAACAGGAAATAGAAAAACGTGTTGCGGGAAGATGATTGTCACCAAAAAGAGGGACAGTAGCTCTGCAAGATTGGCTGAGAAGAGAAACTTAACTGTTTTTTGAATATTGCCATATATCTTTCTTCCTTCCTCAACAGCAAGCACGATTGTTGCAAAATCGTCATCAGTCACAATAATATCAGAAACCTCTTTTGCAACATCTGTGCCACCCTTACCCATACCGATACCAATGCTTGCTCGTTTTAAGCTTGGTGCATCATTTACGCCATCACCAGTCATAGCAACAACCTTGCCTGCCCTTTTAAAAGCCTCAACAATTCTCACCTTATCTTCAGGGCTGACTCTGGCAAAAACAGAACAATTTTTTATCCTTTCATCAAGTTGATTATCTGTCATTGCAGCAAGTTGTTTGCCGGTTATAACCTCTTCCATACTGCTTGCAAGACCAATTTCCTTTGCAATAGCAAGTGCGGTTTTGCTGTAATCGCCAGTTATCATAATAGGTCGCATACCGGCCTTCTTACATTTTTTGACCGCATTTTTTATTTCCTTTCTTGGTGGGTCAATCATACCCATAAGCCCTAAGAAAATCAAATCATCTTCTACAAGTTTGCCGTCTGTGCAAGGCTTATAGGCAAAGCCCATAACCCTCAAAGCTCTTTCACTCATTTCCTCAACGGCGTCAAGAACATTTTGTCTATCTTTTTCGGTAAGCGGATAAATTTTTCCTTCAATCATTATACTCTTGCATTTTGAAAGCAGAATGTCGGGTGCACCCTTGCTCATAAGCGACTTACCTTCATAATTAACCAGCACCGACATAAGTTTTCTATTTGAATCAAAAGGAATTTCATCAATTCGACTATATTTTTCATCGCAAACATTTTTATCAAGCTTTAAAGAATGACCAAGTTCTGTAAGGGCAACCTCTGTTGGGTCCCCAAGAATCTTTCCATTTGAAAGCATAGTGTCATTGCAAAGCACGCCAGCAAGCACCAACTTTTGACCAACATCATCCAGTTTAAATTTCTCATTTTGAACACGAGAATTAAAATAAACTGAAGTCACTGTCATCTTATTTTGTGTGATAGTCCCTGTCTTATCAGAGCATATTACCTCACAACAACCAAGAGTTTCAACAGAATGCATACGTCTGACAATTGCTCTCTGCTTTGCAAGTCTGGCAACACCCAAACTCATGATAATCGTGATAACAGCCGGCATACTTTCAGGAATTGCCGCCACCGAAATGGCAACAGCTGTCAGGAAGGCATCCATGACATTAAGCGGAGAAATACAAATTTCAATGATAAATGTGACAACCGCAATCGCAAGCACAAGATAGGTGAGAATTTTACCCACATCCTTGATAGACTTTTGAAGAGGTGTCATTTCATTTTTATTCTCTGTGATAACCTTTGCAATCTTGCCAAGCTCGGTATCGCTGCCCAGCGCAACCACAACACCCATTCCTCTGCCAACATTGACAACCGAGCCTTTGTATGCCATATTCTTTCGCTCGCCCAGCGGTGTGTCATCTTTATATACTCCATTTTCATGTTTCTCAACATCCATACTTTCGCCTGTAAGCGAGGCTTCATTTATCTTAAGCTGATGACATTCAATAAGTCTTAAATCTGCAGGCACAATTGACCCTGCCTCAAGCATAACAATATCGCCAAGCACCAATTCTTTTGTGTTTATCTTTTTGATGCTTCCATCACGCATAACAAAACATTCAGGCTGCGTCAGTTTATTTAAGGCTTCAAGCGATTTTTCTGCCTTATATTCTTGCGCAACCCCAAAAATGGCATTCATAAGCACAATGGCAAGAATGATAAGCCCGTCCACAATTTCGCCCATAGTTTTTTCAACAATACCAATGATAATTGAAACAGCTGATGCAAGAAGCAGTATTATAATCATCAAATCATGAAACTGCTCAAAAAACCTGCTGACAATACCCTGTTTTTTTGGTTTATCTTCATCATCTTTTCTTGTATTTGCTCTGCCTGTCACCTCATTCTCTGAAAGTCCATTGCGACTTACCTTAAAATCAAGCAAAGTCTGTTCTACATTTTTATTATGATAACTTTTCACGATATTTCCTTTTAATATATTATTTTAGTTTCTCTTAAGCTTAATCAAAATTAAATCAAATTTAAATCAAATTTAAATCAAATTTAAATCAAATTTAACATTATTCTTTTTTAAAGCGGATATATTCAAAACTTATGCGGATATATTCAAAGCTTATTATGACAGCCTACTTATATATCTTATTTTATTTCTTTTTTTCATATTAATACCATAACACAATTGCAGAAATTATTGCAATCAAAATTAAATAAAAAGTAAAGTATTTAAAGTTGAGTTTTGCTGTCAGATTAATCATAAATTTGATTGTTGCGACTCCAACAACAAAAGCGATAACAAATGCAAGAGCCAAACCCACCCAGTTTACAGATATCACTTCGGCATGGGTGGAAATTTTAATAATTTCAAGGATAAGTGACCCCAGTATTATCGGCAAACTTATCAAAAAAGAAAACTTTGCACATTCTTCTCTGTTTGCGCCAGCCATCAACCCTGTTGCAATGGTTGTTCCAGAACGCGACAAACCAGGAAAGACGGCAAGTCCCTGTGCAATGCCGATTATTCCCGCCCTCTTTAAATTAATCTTGTCCTGCCTGCTTGATAATCTTTGCGACAAAAACAATAAGACAGCACTGGCAAAGAAGGCAACAGGCAACATCATACCTTCAAAAGAGGCGGTGATAAAAGGCATAAGAACGATTGCAATCACGCAGGTAAAGATGGTTGAAACAACAATCTTCATTGACAGTTCTGATAATGGGTGGCGGATGCAATAAAAAATTTCCTTACGCAAGACAATAACAACAGAAAGAAGGGTTGCAACATGAAGTATAATGCTTACAAACAAACTATCCTCAACGCCAAATATTTTTGAAAGGAGCACCAAATGACCACTTGAAGAAATAGGCAAAAATTCACAAAGTCCTTGCACAAGCCCCAATAAGACTAAAACCGCTATTGACATTTTACCTCCCCTTTTAATTTAAATAATAGCTTTTTAACAAAGCTTTCAACCAAACAATTTTCAAGCCTTACATAAACACCCAATGACCGCAACACAACTTAAATATCAAACAATATTCAATAAAACAATATTACCGCAGCAAAGGTTGTCCTAAATTAAATATACATTTTCAAATATGATAATATGACTTTTTAATAAAATTCCTCCATCATATCTTGCTATTATTTTATTAAATCAAATTTAGATATTGATTTTTTATGATTTTTACATTATAATAAATTATAGAAATAGGAGTAAAAGCTATGACTAATAAAAAATTATATAAAGATTTCATCCTACCAACAACAATTGACAACTTCGATGCAGGAGATTTGGATTATAGATACTTAGGTTTGCCAAAAAGCAAGGACCCTGCACCCCATCTCAAAACAACAGACTATATCTTTGTTGATGAAGCAGAAACAAAAAGAATAAAATGCAAACATTTGTCTGATTTCGCTTTTGCAAACGGAGTGGAAAAAGAATCTAATAATGGATGTGCTCGCTTGACCCGCTCAACCTTAAAAAAATATCATAAATTAATACACGACCGCGATTTTGAAGCATATTCTATCAATCAAGCAAGAGAAGGTGCTGCTCCTTATACAAAACTTTCTCTTGATGCTTGCAACCACTTTAAAATAAAAGTTGAAAAAGCATATCCTTTCCGTCACTGGGATTGGCCTAGTGATTATGGAAGAGAACCTTTTGACCAAGCAATAATTGAATTTGCAGAGTATCCTTTCTCATATAAAAATGAGTTTCAAGGCAAAACTCCTGAAGAATTGGGTGCAATAAAGACTGACAACTCATATACAGGAAGATATGATAATAAAACTAAAACATATCAAAAATGGCAAGAGTATTCAATTGATGGGCAGCTATATGTATATGGTCAAATAAAGAATAGCCAAAGTTTTGGCTTTGATGAAACTTATTATGGTTATGATTATTATTCTGGTCCTAAGATTGGAAAAACTGGCACCTATTCTTGGTATAAGGTAGAGCCAATAAGATGGGTTATCAAAAACTGGGATAAACTGCCTACTTCAATCAATCCAAAAGGAAATGGCAAAGATGATTTCCTTATGATTGAAAGTGAATTTGTTATAGTTGGCGGCATACCATTTCTTACAATGGAAGACTTTGACGAAACAAAGAATTTATGGCAAAACTGCACACTTCGCGGTATGTTAAACAGCATAAATATGAATATCGAGCGTGAAGGCGACAACCCAGATTTTGAATTATTAGGTGGCGGCAATTTTGAAGGAATGGGATTTCTTCATGAAGTTTTTGAAAAAGAAATCACAAAAACAATTGATTTGTCAAAGGATAATTCAGAAAATGAAAATTCAAAAAATAATAATGACGAAGAAATTGATATTGAAATTTAATTATTCAAAACAAAAAAAGATAGATTTATTTTCTATCTTTTTTTTGTAATATAAAACCATCGGATAGTTCAAAATTATATAAGGTTGCAATTTGATATTATATTAAAACTTTATTATTCTATTGCATTTTTATATAAAATGCGATATTATAAAAAAAATGGGAGGAAATATGTTATTTAGATATTTTTTAGATGAGAAATTAAAGGAGTATTTAAAAGATAATAGCGAATATCAAAATTTGAAAGATAAATTTGCGCCTGCTAATGAAAAACTAAGAGAACATGATGGTTTTTATGATAAAGCCTATTTAATTGAAGCAGACATCTTTATGTCTGGTGGAATTGAGTTTTATTATCGTGATGAATCTGATTTTAAAAAAATTGAAAATGAAATTGAATCATCTTATCAATCAATAGAGTATAATAAAAAATTTATTGAAGAAACTCAAAATACAATTAATGAATTGAAAGCTAAAAAGACATTTTTCAAATCTACTACTAAAGAAAAAGAAGATAAAATCAAAACTTTAGAGAAATTAATTTATCAGAAATCATTAGATAATCGTGATTTTGAGGAACAGATTGAAAAAGATGAAGAAATTTTAGAAAATAAAGAAAAGTATGATGAATATATTTCAAAAGAGCAGATTGATTTTAATGAGTTGAGAAAGCAAAGAGATAATCTTTTAAAAGAAATTAAAAAAATAGAAGTGGATAATGTAGTAAATGTTATATTAAAAAATCTTGATTCAAAAGAAGTCAACGATGTTATAAATGAGGCGCTTAAAAATAAAGGTGAATATGACAGTGACGCTAGATATTATAATTATGCAGAACCAAATGGAACTATTGCCACTGCTTATAGGTTTATTTATAATGAAGCGAAAATGGTGTTACAAAAAAATCAACTTGCCCTTATTCAACAATTTAAAGACAGCGTTGATATTGAAAGAGTATAATAACTTTTGCTAAAACAAAGTCTGCAACTTTTCAAACTTAAAATTCGGCTAAAACACTTAACATTAGTCAACTTCGACTTGGTTGGGTGTTTTATTTTTGTTATAGAAAACCACGGGTTAAATCGGTTGTTTTCTGTAACAATGAAAATCCACCGGCTAAGCCGGTGGATTTTTTCTAATTATATCTTTATAAAAGCAAATAAGTTTATAAAATCAAACCACTTATTAAATAAGATGTGTTTTAAAATCAAACTAATAATTAGTTAAATTCGACAAGAACTCTTGCTTCAACTTCAATTTTGCCCACCAAATCAGAGGCAGACATATCGCCAGCATAGGCTCTATAAAGAGTATTGCAAGAATATACGTGCTCTTCTTTTACGCTTACAATTCTCAAATCGTCACGATTTAAAAGCTTGCTTGCCTTTTCTCTAGAATTTTCAACAGCCTTTTGTAATGCGTTTGAATATTCTTCATCAAGATTTGAAACCTCATAAACGATATCATTTATTTCTGTCACGCCATTTGCAGTCATCACACTTACACAATCTTTAATCTTGTCAAGCGCTTCAACTTTGACTGTGAAAGATGTTGTGCTGTAATAACCAACAATTTTTCTGCCGCAATCATAGTTGTAGTTTGGATGACAATTAAAATGTGTCAATGTGATTGCACTTTCTTCAATTCCAATTTCTTTAAGTGCTTCAATCAATTTTTCAAAAGCTTGAAAATTGTTTTCCTTTGCTTTGTCAAGTTCGGTATCTAAAAATTGAATACAAGCAGAAATTTTTGCTCTATCTGGTGACAAACTTAATTTTGCATTGCCAAAAATGCAGATTGTGATATCTTCTGGCACACTTTCTGCAGAAACCTTTTGCAAAGAATTTCTTGAAATTTGGTTTTCAATATTCTTTACATCACTGCTTTCATTGTTCTCAGTTTGGCCGCCATAACTGAATTTTTCGTCTTTAATGATACTTTCTAAATCATCATCCTTATTGACACCATCTAAGTCATCACCCTCTTCATATTCAATAACTTGGGCATTTGCCATCTCTCGGACCTCAATAGGCTTTCTTTTAATTCCTCCATTAATTCCACCAATCAATAGAAGTGCTACCATAAAAATAATGGCAAAAGATAAAAATACTTTTTTTGTTTTCATTTCAACCTCCACAATTAGAATGGATTAATAAAATATAAATATTTATCAAAGACAAATAAAGACAAAAAATTTAAAAAAATTTAATATTTATCAAATTTCATCCTCACAAAATATATTTTTTCTTAAAATAAATCGCTTTAAAAAATGTATCTTCTCTTAAAATAAATCGCTTTAAAAATCAGCAATTTAAATAATAAAAAAATTTTTAAGTTTTTTAAAAAAACTCTTTACATTTAATCAAAATCTTGCTAATATATTATTAGTAATATTTTTAATTTAATTTAATAAAATATTTAGGAGGAAATATGAGATTTGATAAAGATTGCGAAGTAATCTGGCATGATAGAAAAAGACATTTTGGTTTGCCAATTTCATTTTATAGATATTACATAGTAAAGAAGGAAGGCGAATGGGTAAAATTCTTTAGACATAAAGGATTCTTATCTGCAATTATTGACGAAATCAATGTTTACAGATGCTTTGATGTTACCTTAACAGTTTCTTTGGGTGACAAAATTTTCAAGACAGGCACTGTTGCTATTGACAGTAATGATGCCAATGCTCCTACTTTCCACCTTAGACATATCGCAAACCCTTATAAAGTAAGAGATTTAATTTCAAGTTTAATTGAAATTGAAAGAAAGAAAAGACATATTGGAATCACAGAATTTCAATCTATCAGTTAATATTTGTTTCAAAAATAAAAAAAGCCAATTTGATATTGGCTTTTTTTTCATAAAAAATATAATCAAGCTATAGGCTTCACAGATTTTTGCAATGAATTTTTAAAAACTCTTCAAAATGAGGAGGCAATCCTGCCTCAAATTGCATAACCTTTCCTGTGCTTGGATGAATAAAACTTAAACTATACGAATGAAGAAGTTGACCTTTAAGCGACTTTATCTGATGTCCATAAACGTCATCACCAACTATCGGATGATTAAGCATCTTGCAATGCACCCTTATTTGATGTGTCCTTCCCGTTTCTAGCGAAAACTCAACCAAATCATACTTTTGATAGGTCTTCAAAACCTTATAATTTGTCACTGCAAACTTTCCGCTGTCACTGACCGCCATTTTTTTTCTATCTTTTTTGTCACGAGCAATAAAACTTTCAATTCTGCCTTCACTATTTTTAAAATGCCCTTCACAAAGTGCGATATATTTTCTCTTAAACTGCTCTTTTTCAGCAATCTGTTTTGCCAAAAAAGTATGCGCATTGTCATTTTTAGCAACAATCATAAGCCCAGAAGTGTTTTTATCAAGCCTATGAACAATGCCCGGTCTAAGCACGCCATTAATACCGCTCAAATCTTTCACTTTAAACAAAAGCCCATTTACAAGCGTCCCATTTTTAGTTGAAGAACAAGGATGGACAACAAGCCCTTGCGGTTTATTTATCACAAGCAAGTCACTATCTTCATAAACAATCTCAAAATCGACATCTTCACTTTCCACTTCCAATGGTTTATTTTCTTCAAATTGATAGCTTATTTCCTGCCCTTCCTGAACAATCGCCCCCGCTTTGACAGTCTTCCCGTTTACCATAATTTGACCATTGTCAATAAGCTCTTTAATTCTTGACCTGCTAAGATTTTTAAACCTATTTTGAAGATATTTATCAAGCCTTTCACCCGACATGTCAACCTTAAAAACACCACTAACCATTTTGTTCTCCTTGGTCAGTTTCGTCATCGGTATCAACAAGACAGATTGTGTCATTTAAATTTATTCTTTTTCTGTCTTTATCCCTCTTTTTTTCTTTTTCTTTATTTTCTTTGTTTTCTTCTGTTTCTTTATTTTCTTTGTTTTCTTCTGTTTCTTTATTTTCTTTGTTTTCATCTTGAATCTTGTTTTCAAACTCAACTGGCTCGCTTATTTCTGCCCCATTTTTTTTGGTGTTATTTTGCCCTTCAACCTCCATTTCTTTCATTTCTTTGTTGTAAAAGAAAAGAATATAAATGATAAGAAGAATAATTCCGATAGTCAGAAAGGTATCAGCAAAATTGAAGACAGGAAAATTGAAAAATTCAAAATTGATAAAATCTCTGACATAGCCAAATATCAACCTATCCGCCAAATTTCCAACCGCTCCGCCAAGCATCATACCAGTCGAAACCGCAAATAAAATTGAAACACGATTTCCCATTTTGACCATTCGCACAACATAAAAGGTTGCAATAAGAGCAATACCTAAAATTGTCACAATAATCAAAAATATTGTGTTGTTTTTAAAAATACCCCAAGCAGCGCCAAAATTTTTTACATAGATAAAATTGATTATATTTGGCAAGACTTTCATGCTGTCGCCAACTTTTGGAATAAATGCAGGTATGATTAATCCTTTTGTAAGTTGGTCAACCAAAATTGCCAACACAAAAACCATGCCTACAACAAAGGCAGACAAAAATCTTTTTTCTTTAAAAATTGGTATATTTTTTTTATTCTTCAACTTCCATCCCCTCTGGCAAAATCAAAAACAACTTGTTTTCTGTCAAAACAATCAATCGTGCATTTGCACCCACCACAAAGCCATTTAAAAAATCAATAACTCCTTGACAATCTTCATTAGGACAATATTCTGTTGAAATGATTATTGCCTTTCCTTCTTTGGCAAATACAACAAATTCTTTGCACTGTTCCTTCTTTTCAGGATAATAAACAGAAATGCCATCAATCTGTTCAGGTCTTGAATTATTTTTTTTCAGGCTATAACTTGCCTTAGTAATACTCTTAGTTTTTTTAGAAGTTTTTGGTTTGCTTTCACCTTCAAAACCCAAAACTTTAAAAACTCCACCCATAAACCCCATGTCATACCTCTAAATACAATAAATTTCAAAATTTAGTATAATGAAAACGCTTGAAAAAGTCAAATAAAAATTCACGGAAGAATTCCGCGAATAATTTTTTGATTTTTTATTAATTTTTAAAATCTATTTAAATTCTTTTCCCCCTCGACTTACCTTCAGCTCAAGCCTTTTTATTATTATCGCAATTTTCTTATTTCTGCAACAGTTGCGTGAATAAATTGCTATAATCTTTTGCAATTTCAAACCATGTTTTACCCTTTAAAGAAGATATATTTTCACACACATGATTGTATAAAGTTTTATCATTTACTATCTGATAAATTCTTTCTGCAAATGCCCTTTCATCATGCTTTGAAATAAAACCATTTTCGTTGTTTGTGATTCTTTCACTTGCGCCAAACCCTTCAATCGTCAAAGAAGGCGTCCCCTCTTCTGCCGCTTCGCACACCACCAAACCATCGGTGTCAAAGGTGGAAGGGAATAAAAACAAATATGAATTTCTATAAAGCTTGTCAAGCTCATCACTATTTTTTACAAGACCTGTAAATATTACATTATCTGCAAGCCCCTCTTTTTTAATAAGCTTTTCAAGCTTCTTCCGATAATTGCCCTCGCCAACCAAGATAAACTTAAAATTATCAAACTTTTTCTCTTTTTTAAGTATAGCTAAACTTTTCAAAGAAAACTGAATATTTTTTACCTTGATTAAACGACCGCAAAACATAAAATTTATTTCTTCGCCAATTTTCTTATTATTCTTACCAATGGTCTTATTGCTATCAAAACCATTTTTTATCACCTGCGGCTGATCAATGCATCCATAGCTTTCAAGCTGATGAGCCATATCATTTGAAACTGTCACAACCCTGTCAGTTTTGTTCAGCTTTTTTGCAAAAGAGTTTATCATAACAGCGGTAATAAGTCTACTTTTACAACCATCATAAAAAGCTTCTTTAAATTTGGTATGCACTGTTGCAACCACAGGCTTTTGCAGTTTTCTCGCCGCCTTAACTGCCATGGTCGCCATTCCTGAAGCGGTGCAATAATAGATTATATCAGGCTCAAAATCCTTCAATCTTTTAAAAACCTTTTTAAAGTCACCGCCCAAAACCGCCATATCATTTTGAGTGAGCTTAATACTTCTCACTCTGACCACTTCAAACTCATCAAAACTTTGCTCGCGATGATAATCGGGTGCAAACAAGATTATTTGATGACCAAGCTTTAAAAGATTTTTTGTCAAATAATAAACCGCTTTTTCAGTTCCGCCATATGCAGGAAAAAAGCTGTCTGTAAAAACTGCAATCTTCATAACCTTTCCTTATTTTTATTTTTTATAAAACAACTAATTTGTCAGTGAATATCACCTAATTAGTTTGTCTGAGAATATCGCCAGAACTGCCTTATTAATTTATCTAAAATATCCTGAATAGCCTAATTAGTTTGTCTGAGAATATCGCCCTCTCTCAAATGATAAGGACAATTTATTTCCACAATTTCTTGCACCCTTTTTGCATCATCAATCAACTCATCTTTTGAATTTTTAATTGAAGAAATGGTTATTTTTTTCAAAAAGTTCTCGTCAGGTGATAAAATTTCAAGTTGGTCACCAACTTTAAATCTATTTCTCATTTCTACCTTAACAAAGCCATCTTTTTCATCTTCCACCACTTTAGCAATAAACACTGCTGTCTGAACAGGCATTGAAGAATCAAGATACTCTTTGTTGTTATCACCAAAATAAAAACCTGTAGTATAGCGTCTATGGCTTGTCTTTTCAAGCTCATCTAAAAGTTGAGGCATTTCATTTTTATTATCAAGGGCACGCCTATATGCATTGATTACACTTGCTACATAATAATCAGATTTCATTCTGCCTTCAATTTTAAGCGAAACCACACCCGCTTCTTCCAGTTCTTTCAAATGCTCAATCATGCACAAATCTTTTGAGTTTAAAATATAAGTTCCACGCTCGTCTTGTTGAATTTCATATTCATCATCGCGATTTTCTTCACGAATAAAATATTTCCACCTGCAAGCTTGCACACAAGCCCCACGATTGCTATCTCTGCCAGTGAGATAATTAGAAAGCAGACATCTTCCCGAATAAGATATACACATTGCACCATGCACAAAAGCTTCAATTTCAATATCCTTATTATTCTCATGAATCTTTTTTATTTCTGTCAAACTCAGCTCTCTCGCAAGGACCACTCTGACAGCACCAATTTCAGAATACAACTTGACAGACTGAGAATTGTTGATGTTCGCCTGTGTGGAAACATGGACATTCAATGTTGGAAACTTTTTTCTTATATAACTAATAAGCCCTAGGTCAGACACGATTACGCCATCAACTTTTGCTTTTACAAGAATTTCAAGATATTCATCAATATTTTCAAAATCAATATCCTTAGCAACTATATTAAGAGTCACATATCCCACCTTGCCATGCTGATGCAGATATTCCATCGCTTCAAATATTTCATCGTTTGAAAAATTACCTGCAAAGGCTCTAAGTCCCATGGTCTTGCCAGCAAAATAAACACCATCAGCTCCAAAGTGAACTGCGATTTTAAGTTTTTCAAAATTTCCTGCTGGAGCTAAAAGTTCCATTTCTTCCTCCTGAATTGATTTTTTATATTATTTTTTTGAATTTTTTTATTTTATCGAAACATTTTTTTGCTAAAGTTGAACATTTGGTTTTGCAGTAAGCGAAAGTGGTGCAAGACCAAGCCCATCACAAATCATATAATAGGCCATAGAACCAATCATAGCAGCATTATCAGTGCAATATTTTAAAGAAGGACTATAAAAATTTAAGCCATTTTGCTTGCAAAGCTCACCAAGTCTTTCTTTAAGACGAGAGTTTGCACCAACTCCACCTGCAACAACCAAATCTTTCAGCCCGCTATTTAAACTTGCTTTCACCACCTTTTCAGCAAGCTCTTTTGTCACACATTCTTGAAAAGAGCAGGCAAGGTCTTCTTTAGAAATTTCTTCCCCTCTCTGCATAGCATTATGAACTAGATTTACAACCTCAGTCTTTATTCCGCTGAAAGAAAAATTGTATGTGTTTTTAAGGCTTTTTGAAACTGTAAAATCATAGACAAATTCACCTTTTTTTGCAAGCCTGTCAATTTCAGGTCCACCAGGATATGGCAAACCAATAACCCTTGCCACCTTATCAAAGGCCTCACCAACCGCGTCATCAACAGTTGTGCCAAGCATGGTAAGTCTATTATAATCTTCAACCTTTAAAATGGCAGTATGGCCACCACTAACCATCAAACAAATAAAAGGCGGTTTCAATTCTTGATGAGAGATATAATTGGCAGAAATATGACCATGAACATGACTTACCGCAATTAAAGGAAGTTTAAGACTATAAGCAAGCCCCTTTGCAAAATTAACCCCAACTAAAAGAGCGCCCATCAGTCCTGCACCATATGTTATTGCCACCGCATCGATATCTTTGTCAGAAATTCCTGCCTGCAAAAGTGCCTCATTATAGACATTTGAGATTGCTAAAATATGATTGCGAGATGCCACCTCAGGCACCACACCACCAAATCTGCGATGAATTTCTATCTGCGATGCAATAATATTTGAAAGCACCTCTCTTCCATTTTTGACAACAGCGATGCTAGTTTCGTCACAAGAACTTTCAATCGCAAGCACGATAACATCTTTTTTATCTTTCAGTTTTTCAAATTTTTCTTTTACTATTTCTGTATAACTCATAAAATTATTATACACCTTTTCTGAATAAAAAAAAAGAAAATTTAATAAAAAGCTTCCGCTTTTGACAATTTTCTTTCAATAAATCAATTAAAACCTTGCCAATTTGTTTGGCTTTAATGTTTGCCATCAAATTTAAAATAATTTTCATCAGGCAATTCTTTTAAATTTTTATATCTTCTTCAAATACTCATTGATAAACTCTTGTATGTCACCATCCATAACTGCCTGAATATTGCTGTTTTCAAAACCAGTGCGGTGGTCTTTGACAAGGGTATAAGGACAGAAAACATAACTTCTTATCTGGCTGCCCCATTCAATCTTCTTCACTTCACCTCTGATACTTGCAAGCTTTTCAAGCTCTTCCCTTTCCTCTTTTTCGGCAAGCTTTGAATAGAGCATCTGCATTGCTCTTTCCTTGTTTTGCACCTGAGAGCGTTCCACCTGACAGGCAACAACAATTCCAGAAGGAATATGGGTTATTCTTATTGCACTCTCAGTCTTATTTACGTGCTGACCGCCTGCACCAGAAGAACGATAGGTGTCAATTTTTAAGTCCTCAGACCTTATTTCAATGTTAGGACTTTTTTCAAGCTTTGGCATAACTTCGCAGCTTGCAAAGGATGTATGTCTCCTGGCGTTTGAATCAAAAGGTGAAATTCTCACAAGTCTATGGACCCCCTTCTCAGCCTTCAAAAAGCCATAAGCATTGTCGCCACTCACCTCAAAAGTGATTGACTTAAGCCCTGCCTCATCACCCGCAAGCACATCAAGAATGGTCAATTTATATCCCATGTTTTGGCAATACATCTTATACATTCTAAAAAGCATATCCGCCCAGTCCTGAGCTTCTGTCCCGCCTGCACCTGCATGAAGAGAAATAATTGCATCAGAAAAATCATATTTGCCTCTCAACAAAGTTTGAATTTTTGCCTTTTCCACCTCAGCTTCAAGCCTATGAAGACAATCTTCAACTTCTTCTTCAAGGGCTTTATCATGACTAAGTTCAATAAGCTCTATATAGGCCTTGCAATCATCATAAAGAGTTTCCAAAAGTTTTATAATATTAAGCTTGCCTTCAATCTGTTTTACCTTTTTCCCAACTTCCAACACCTTTTCTTGGTCCAAATAAAACCCCTCTTGTGACTGCTCTTCTTGAAGCTTGTTAAACTCACTAATTAAGTTTGTCTTGTCAAAGACACTCCTTTATAAAAGAAATTTCTTCGCCCATCTCGGCAAGTCTTAATTTGACATTATCTAAAATCATAATTCAACCTCATTTTAAAAATATTAATCATAACAATTTTTATTATACTATATTGATTTTAAAAAAAACTTTATCCGCTATCCGCATCATTTAAAAAAAATAATTGTCATAAAATTTTATTGCCCAATATCGATTTTTATAAAAACAATTATTCACGTTTTTTGTAAAAACAACAAAAAAATAATAACAAATAATTTTCTCTTTGTCAAATAAAATATTTATCTGCACAAAGGCTGACCTATAAAACATATACTAGATTGTATGCTAAAGGAAATCATACATCGTAAAATGAGGAGGTTTAAATGTCATTTTATATCAACAATACAAATCCCAACAGACCAGGGCCAATGACAGGTAACCCTGTAAATGGGATTTGTGAAAAAGTACTTATTGAAACAACAAAGGTTTTTGATGCCTGCGTTTCTCAAACAACAGAAACAGGAATCATTCTGCCTTTGACAGGTTTCAATCCAGAAAATCCAGCATTGCCATTGACTTATATTTCAGCACAAAATCAAATTGGCAATCCACCAACAGTGTCAGACCTTGTGATTGACAGAATTGAAAATTCGCCAAACTATGCAAATGTATCAATGACAGTCACAATTCCGCTCACCGTAACTTATAGAGATGCAAATGGTGTTATCGGAACGGCAAGTTCAAGCATAACAGTGCAAAAATGCAGTATGTTGTTTGTCCCACAGCCATCACTTTCTCCAGTTGACATCAAGGTAAATGCAGTGTTCTCAAGTCAAATCGGGACTTTCACTCCTGAAAACATCTTCACTGTGACAGGTTGCTTGCAGATTTTAATTAAAGTTACTGCTGTGGTAGATTTATTGATTCCATCTTATGGATATCCAGTTGTTCCACCATGCCAAGCTTGTCAAACAGGAAGTGTTTGCCCAGCCCTTGATGACCTGCCATTGTATCCAACTGCAACAATAAGATAAAAACATTATTAATAAAATCAACTAAAAATTTTTAAATTATTGCCTTAGAAAACAAAAAAACGCGAAAATTTATAAAAATTTCGTGTTTTTTTAAGAATTTTAACCACTTTTTAATAAATTATATGAAATTATTTCAATTTTTTAAATTTGAAAAAGCAGCATCAACAATATTTGCCAAATCAAATTTCTTTACATCTTTGCCATTTAAATGAAACAGATATTCAATATTTCCGCTCTTGCCTTTGATTGGCGAATAAGCCAAATCTGAAACATGATAATCATAAATTTCAAGTTCTTTTATGAAATCTCGTAATAATTCTTGGTGAATTTTCCTATCTTTGATTACACCTTTAAATTTCTTGGCAATGACCTTTCCACATTCAAATTGAGGTTTAAACAGCAAAATACATTCAATTTTATCAAATAATTCCTTTATTTTTGGCAAAATTGACCTAAGTGAGATAAATGATAGGTCTCCAACAACAATCTGAGCATCACAAACTTCCTCTTTTTTCAAACTTCTTATATCTCTGCCATTCATATTGACAACCCTTTGGTGACAAGCAAGACTTTTATCGAGCTCGTTTTTGCCAATATCCACAGAATAAACCTTTTTTGCACCATTTTCAAGGGCAACTTGGGTAAAACCACCTGTGGAAGCACCCATATCAAGCACAACCAAACCATCAAAATCTATACAAAATTTTTCAATCGCGCCAAGAAGTTTGTATGCCCCACGAGAAACATAGTTTTTTTTATCAATAAAAGCTAGCTGACAATCTTCTTCAACAGCGGCAGAGGGTTTTGTAATTTTAACTGCCCCTGCATAAACACAACCTTCAATAATAAGCTCTTGAGCCCTGCTTCTTGAGATTTCCAATTTTTGAGAAACCAAAACATCAATTCTTTTTTTCATAACTTTATTTTACATAAAATCAATATAAAAATCAATGTATTTTTAAAAATGATAAAAACTTTATTTTTACTTTATTTTTCATCAATTTGACAATATTTTTATTAAAATATAAATAATTTAATGTTTTTTATCAATTTTTCAGTAAAAATCAATAAATTTTAAAAAATTAATTGAATAAATCGTTTCAACGCTTTAATATGCTTTACTATTTTTAAACTATTTGATATAATTATAAAAAGGAGAAATTATGAAGATAACAATCATAATGAGCAGTATGACACACTTTACCCAACTTATTATAGATGACAAAACAAAAGAGGCAAAACTTAATGGTGAAAATATTGAAATTGATATTGACAATTTTGCAAACAAACTAATTTCAATAGTATCATCATGGGAGCCTCGTATGGTAAATGAATTCATCCTTGATGGTCAGGAATATAGAGTCAGAATTGAAAAGAAGGGAAAAATTCAAGATTATTATGGAAAAAATAAATATCCAGAAAATTATCGCGATTTTATCTCACTATTGCAAGAAAACAACATTGATTAAAATTAATAAAAACAGACAGCAATTATATGAAAATCACAATCACAATGAGCAGCATATCTCGCTCTGCAGAACTTATTGTTGACGACAAAAAATCCACCAAAAATTGGTGGATTTTTTTTAAGAACGCAAGATAGGCACAATTGTGATGAGTGCTATCTAATAAATTCATGTTTTTTTAATAAACGTATTAAATCTTAAAATAAATTATTCAAGACTTACGAGATAATAATATACTGGTTGACCACCTCTTATCGCAGAAACTTCACATTCTGGATATTTGCTTGAAAGCAATTCAACAAGTTTGTTTGCTTCATCCTCGCGAATATCTTCGCCATAGAAAAGAGTGATGTTCATGATTTCTTCACTCATCATGCTTTCAATAAGTTTCTCTGTGGTTTCAGAAGCAAGCTTACCTTTTGCGAGAATGGCTTTATCATCAAGGCCTATGATATCACCAACATTGAGGTCAAAGCCATCAACATGAGTATCGCGAACAGCATAGGTCACAGAGCCAGACTTAACACCCTTTATCGCATCATTCATTGATTCAGTGTTCTCCTCAACACTTCCATCAGGATTGAAAGAGATTGCAGCAGAAATACCTTCTGGGATAGAGCGAGTTGGAATTATCACCAAGTTTTTATTGGTCAAATCATTTGCCTGTTGAGCAGCCAAAATGATATTTTTATTATTTGGGAAGACAAATACATTTCTTGCAGGCACTTTGTCGGCAGCAGCTGCAATATCGGCAGCTGAAGGATTCATAGTTTGACCACCAACGATAATTTCATCAACACCCAAATCACGATAGATGTCAGCAAGACCATCTCCAGGTGCAACAGCAACAATTCCATGCTCTTTTGTTTCTTCAAGCACATTTGCCTTTTTCTTAATCTCTCTATTTTGCTCTCTCATGTTTTCAATTTTGAGATTATAAAGTTCGCCAAGTTCAAGTGCATATTCAAGTGCTTTGTTAGGCTCGTTTGAATGGACATGAACTTTCACAAGATTAAGGTCACCGATACAGATTACCGAATCTCCAAGTTCTACAAGTTTTTCTCTCAATTTGTCAATATCAGCTTCTGTTGTTTTTTTCTTCATATGAATAATCATATATTCTGTGCAATAACCAAATTGAATATCGCCTAAGTTGTTTATATCAGCAATGACATCATCAAGGGATTGCTTTTTCTCATCGTCAAACTGAAATTCAAAATCCTCTTCGCCCATAATAAGCTTATAAAATCCGGTGAAAACAATAATGATACCTCTGCCACCGGCATCAACAACACCAGCTTTCTTCAAAACTGGCAACATTTCTGGAGTTTGTTTTAAAATTTCTTCACCAACTTCAAGCACTTTTTTCAAGAAGACTTCAAAGTCATCACATTTTTTAGCAACACTTACAGCATTTTCTGCCATAACACGAATTACCGTAAGAATGGTGCCCTCTTTTGGTTTTGTCACCGCTTTATAGGCAATGTTTGCACCCTCTTGCATAGCCTTAGCAAAGACCTTTGTGGTAATCTCTTTGCATTTGGCAATTTCGCTGCAAAAGCCTTTAAAAATCTGCGATGTAATAACACCACTATTTCCGCGTGCTCCCTTTAAAGCACCTTTTGCAAAGGCATCGCTTAAAGCATCAAGTGCACTTGAAGGACACAATGAAACTTCGGTAACAGCTGACTTCATAGTCAAAAACATATTTGTTCCGGTATCGCCATCTGGCACAGGAAACACATTAAGAGAGTCAACATATTTTTTATTTTGTTCAAGCAAACCAGCACCCGCAACTATCATTTTACGGAAGGTTTGTCCGTTTATAGTCTTAATCATAAATTCTCCTAAACTCTTACTCCGACAACATGAACATTGACAGCATCAACAAGCATACCTGTAAAATTTTCAACACTATATTTTACAGATTTACGCAGTGATTCGGCAACGGCACTAATAGACACGCCGTATTTTAAAATACAGTAAACATCAATATATATTCTGTTGTTGATATGGTTAATCTTAATTCCTTTTGAATAAGATTCTTTTTTAAATAATTCACGTGCACTATCTATAATAGATTTGCTCACAAGGTCGACTACACCATAACAGTCAAGTGCGACATAACCCGCAACAACCCTGATTGAGTTGTCGGAGATAGAAATATTGCCATAGTAATTATTTGTATCTACAGTCACCTTATGCTCCTTTTAGATAGTATACCTTCTATATAATACAATAAATTGCAGAAAAAAACAACACTTTTTTTGATATTAATAAAAAAAAGATAAAAATTTGCCATAAATTTAAATTATTTTTGCCAAAATGGTTGATTTTTATAAGGAAAAATGCTATCATAAGATGCAAAGACAAATGTTTATGGAGGAAATGAAAATGAGCAGAGTATGTGAAATATGCGGCAGAGGCAAAATGACAGGCAAACAAGTATCTTTCTCTAATAAGAAATATAATAGAACTTATGATTTGAACCTTCAAAAGGTTACAATGGAAGTTGAAGGAAAAGAACAAACTGTAAAAGCCTGCACAAAATGTATCAGAACAGCTAAGAAGGCAAACTAAAGTCATACACAAAAAATTGTGTATTTCTTTTTAATAACTTAAAAGCAAAAAGAAGGAGCAAACATCCTTCTTTTTTTCATAAGGTTTTATTAAAAAAGATTAATAGAAAAGCCGGTGACGGAGTCGTCAACTTTTTTTGCGTTTGTCATATACTTATATTCGTCAAAAAAGCTATGTCAAGCTATTTAATTGATATTGAAAAGCTCAGCCAAAAATATTCTTAGCCTTCTTTAACAAATTTTTTGAGAAAGTATGAAAGCCACTTAGGAGCTTTAATGCATATTATTTTGAATTTATCTTTTTGTTTATCCATATTACTTTTTATTCAATTATAAAAATAAATGTTACAACTTTAAAATTTTTTCTTGCAGTTTTTTGGGCACTTTCTTGCATAAGCACATCTTCTGGTTTTCAATCTTTTATAGACAATTGCAAATGAAATGATAATCGCAAGCAAGGCAGCAATAAAGCCAAACACTATTCCGCAGCCATAAAGCTCGACAGCAAGTGAAATTCTATAGACGATAAATGCGGTAATATAAGCAATAATAAATTCGCTTATAAGCCCGATAAACAGCCATTTCTTCCCTATCTCCTTTCCAAGCACAGAGGCTGTTGCAAGACATGGAAAATATAATAGACAGAAAACAAGATAACTTATTACACTGCTTCCGCTTGCAAAAAATGTTGGCGATGCGGCATCTTTTATAGAGCTACCAATGCTTTCACTTGTTGGGTCAGAAATGCCATTAAACATCGCTATCGAGCTTACAATAACCTCTTTTGCAACAAGCCCAGCGATAAGTGCCGAAACAAGCCCCCAGCTTCCAAAACCAAGCGGTTTAAATATTGGTGCAATAATTCTGCCAAAGGTTTCAAGCATACTTGCCCCGCCATTTCCAACATACCTAAAAGTTATTGTAAAATTTGACAATAGCCATACAATAACATTCATCGCAAGAATAAGTGATGCGACTCTGGTCAAAAATTCCTTTACATTTTGCCATAAAAGGGAAAGGGTGCGTTTTGTGCTCATCATTCTATATGGTGGAAATTCCAATATAAACGATTGTTCTTTACTTTTCAAAATGGTTTTTTCAAAAATAAACGACATAAAAATAGCGATTACCACACCAAGGAAATATAGACCAAGAATCACAAAAATATTGTTTACCCCAAAGAAGGCACCACCCAAAACCGAATAGATAGGAAACTTGGCAGAACAACTCATATAAGGCGTCAAGAGCCCTGTCTTGATTTTTGAATTTTTATCTTCCATATTTCTAGCCGTCAAAACCGCGGTGGTTGAGCATCCAAAGCCCATAAGCAGAGTATAAACACTTTTCCCTGAAAGACCAACCTTGCTTAAGATATCATCAAATACAAAAGCCACCCGCGATAGATAACCACTATCTTCAAGAAGGGACAAAAAGAAGAACAAGAGTGCAACCTGTGGCAGGAAAGTAAGTATAGAACCCATACCCCCAAAAACCGCATCTCTAAAAAGCGAAACAACCCAACTGCCCTCCCCAAAAGAATTTATAAGAAGCTTTGTCAGCGGAGTTGAAACAAGCCTTTCAAGCACAAAATTTAAACCCTCACTAAGCCATGCACCTATTGAGAAAAAGGTCAAATAAAAGGCGGCTGCTATAATCAAAATAAAGATAGGAAAAGCCAGAAATCTGTTTAAAAGCAACCTATCAAATTTTGACTTGCCATATATCCGCTCACTTTTGCTGCAACATGAAGAAAGGACCTCATCAATATATTGATATCTTCTTTTCGCAACCCTTTCCATCCCGCCAAAATCCTGTTGGACAGAAAAGATAGCTTTCACCTTTTCATCATCTTCAAGAAGTTTGACACAATAAAACTCTTCAAGCCTGCTATCATAACCACCTTTCAAAAACCCTTTAAACTTACCCAGCCCAAATTCCTTTAAATAACTTGGCTTACTTTGACTATACCCCTTTTTGATTGATTGGTTTAATTTTATAATGTTGTCATTTAAGGTTTGACCATCCTTTTTGTTTGAGGCGTTTATATGCAAAACTTTTATGCCAAGCATTTTTTCAAGCCTGCCAAAATCAATCTTACAAATGGGTCGCCTATCAATTTGATTGACTGCCAAAATTGTCGGAACCCCCATTTCCAAAAGCGAAAGTGTAAGATAAAGGTTTCTTTTCAAATTGCTTGCATCACAAATATTGACCACCAAGTCAACATGATTTTTTAAAAGATAATCAATGCTCACCTCTTCTTCATAACTAAGTGGCGAAAGGGAATAAATACCCGGCAAATCAACCATAACAATTTCTTCATCATTATGCTTATAAAGTTTGGCCCGCTCTTCAACCGTAACTCCATGCCAGTTTCCAACATGCTCATGCGATGCGGTAAGAAGATTGTAAAGGGTTGTTTTCCCTGTATTTGGATTTCCTAAAAGTGCAACTTTAATCATTTTTAAACCTCGATAATTACATTCGCCAAAATCTCTTTTCGCATAGACAAAGTAAAACCTCTTATCTCAACCAGATAGGCCTGTCCAAGCAAAGATTTTCTCAAAATTCTCACCTTTGTCCCGGGTGTAAAACCCAGCTCTAAAAGCCGCCTTTTGATTTTAAAAGTCGCATTATCAGAAATAGAAGAAATGGTTTGATAGATATTTTTTTTTGCCTTCAACAAATTCAACATAGTATAATCTATTAAAATCATTAAAACCATATGACAAAAATCGCAAAATATAGAGCCTCTTTTTTTTAATAAATTATAAAAAAGTTTAAAAAAAATAAGCTTAACAACAAAAAAATCTCAGTTTAATTAGCAAAAAATAATAAGTTTAATTTATTGAAAATTATCAGTTTAATTGCTTGAAAAAATAATAAGCTTAATTGGTTGAAAAATTAAAAAAAATATGCTAAAATATAAAAAAGAAACATTAAGGAGCAAATTTATGAAATGTATTTATTGCAATGCAGAAGAAAGCAAAGTGCTTGATTCAAGAAACAGCGAAGAAACAAATTCAATCAGACGCAGACGTGAATGTCTTTCATGCGGAAGAAGATTTACAACCTATGAAACTATTGAAACAACACCTATTCTTGTCATCAAAAATGATGGTTCAAGACAATCTTTTGACCCTGAAAAGTTAAAACGCGGAATAATAAAAGCCTGCGAAAAAAGACCTGTCAGCATGAGCCAAATTGATGGAATAGTTGACACAATAGAAAAACAAATTCAAAACAAACTTACACAAGAAGTCAAATCATCACAACTTGGCGAAATGATTATGGATGCGCTGAAAAAGATTGATGAAATTTCTTATGTTCGTTTTGCATCAGTCTATCGTCAATTTAAAGACATCGAAAGCTTTAAAAAATTATTAGATAATATGGAATAATTACCAATAATTTTTACCATAATTTAAAAAACATTATCCCAATAATTTTTCATACATAAAAATTTTTAACAGATTTTAAAAAGTTTTATTAAAAAAACAAAAATAAGAAAGCACTCACAATGTTCGTGCCTATCTTGCGTTCCTAAAGAAAGCACTCACAATGTTCGCGCCTACCTTGCGTTCCTAAAGAAAGCACTCACAATGTTCGCGCCTACCTTGCGTTCCTAAAAAAACCATGAATTTATCATGGTTTTTTCTGTCTATTAAATTTTTTAATATGTCATAAAACTTTAAAACTTTTTTTTTAATGCTTGCCATTTTCCTCTGCAGAAATATACCCAAACATATCCTCAACCATTCCTGGTTGAATTGGTGTAGTCATAGAACTTGAAATCCATGAAAAGCCTTTAGGCAAAATGGTTGTATCGGCCGCTAGTGTAACCACCCAATTTTCATAATTGCCCCCAAAAGCATATTTTTTATTATCAGTTAAAAGCAAACTATTTGTGATGTTTGCGCCCTCTTCAAAGGTCATATTCTCAGCATAGTTATAATAAGGTGAAAATTGATTATGAAATTTATCCTCTTTTGCAAAACAATCTGAAATTGTCACTGCAGACCAGTTTTGTGCATCAGCAACCATAAAGCCTATTTTTGAAGTATCTATTCCCCTTTGGTCAATAACCCCCACAAAACCACTGCTAGAAATTTCAACACTGCCTTTTGCATAACCGACTATGCCACCAGCAGTTCTTCCTTTCATAAAAGCTTTTACATAACAATTTTTTATCGTAGTGCTAAAGCCTGTTGTATTTTCAACACAGCCGACTATGCCACCTATGATATTTTCTCCGTCTATACAAGATACATCTTGTTCAAGCCCCCAAATGTTTGCTTCTGATAAATAAAGACATGACTCTATCTTAGTCCCATCCGCGACACCAATAATTCCGCCAGAAATATTCTTAGAATAATAGTGTCTGCTACTTAAATCAAAACCAATAACTATGCAGTTTTTAATTTCACCTAGCTTAGCCTTCGCAACTATTCCACCACCCGCATGAGTAGAAGTCAAAATTCCATTATTTATTTTCACATTATAAATTTGAGCACTATCAGTCGCTCCAAAAATTCCTAGATTATGACCATCCATCAGTATATTTTTTATTTCATAATTGCCACCATTATAGCTGCCTTGAAATGGAAGCTTATCATTGCCAATTCCAATCCAATATCGAGCTTTGAGAGTGTTGTTTTCAATGATTATACCTTTTAAATCAATATTACTTGTCTGTATAAATTGGCATCCATCAAAACCATCATCAATACCTTTTAATGCCCTAATCTGCATCTCTCTAGAAAGCCAAGCAAGGTCTTCTGGGCTGCCTATATAATATCTTGTTTTATTACCCACCGCTTCTTGCTTGAGCTGATAACTATCATCAATCAAACATGACCATGTTTCACCCCAATTTGCGTATAAATGATAGGTTCCGCTTGTGACAAGGTTTTTGGTTTCACTCAGTTCATAATGACTTGAGCCTGTCCCTTCAGATTTGGTTGACCATTGGTAAAAATAGTGACCTATAAAAATAAAAGGATTTTCAGCAATGGTAATGTATTCATCATAAACACATTCAACCTCAAAGCTATCTTCGCCCAAATACTCTTTATATTTTTCATAATAAGCATTGTCATAATTTGCATGATATTTGATAGTATAATGGTTTGCCTCCCACTGCGCAGTAAGAGATATGCTGCCATAATTTTCACTTACCAAATTTCCCGCCTGACTTTCTGGGTCTGTGATAACTTTATTCCCAATAGAATGTCCGTCTTTTAAAAGAGGTTTATTTTCATCATATTTCCAGCCAACAAAAGTATACCCTTTTTTAGTAAAACCATTTGCGGTAAGATTCTGCGGCTCATTGTAGATAAAAGCTTGAGAACTCATACTGCCACCAGTCGAGCCACCACCATAAAAATAAACAATATATCTTATCGGCTGCCAAATTGAATAGAATGAAGCAATCGTTTTATTTTCACCCAGGTCTTCTACCTTATAACTTGTTTTATAAATCCTGCTAGAGTTTGTTTCCTCAGGGTCTCTTGCCCAGCCCTTAAACTGATAACCTTCTCTTTCAAGCTGCGGCAAATCCTGCACAATCGTGTCATAAAATAAACCACCTCTCTCGGCAGTCAGATGCTCATCGCCCTCAAACTTATCAATAAACTTAATTGTATATTCCTCTTTCTGCCATTGCGCAAAAAGCTCAGTCGTTGACGTAAAAGTATTTGTTTTAATCCCTTTTCCAGTTTCATCAACATACATTGTTCCGCCCTCTCTGGCGGTAAAATATCCACTAAATATATGTCCTTCCCTCGTCGGCACTTCCACATCCGGAAATTTATCATTATAAGTTATATTCTTTGACCCAGGTCCACCACTTCCGCCATTGTCATTAAACTTTATTGTAATATCCTTATAAAAACCAACTGCTTCAAACATTCTTTGTTCTGGGTCTGTAAAATACAAATCATAGGCCTTACCATTACTCTCATATTTATTATAATATTCAAGGTCTATTCCAAGCTCATTCCAATAATATGGCTCATCAATTGGACGCCAATAATCAAACTGATATATATTACTTTGTGGCTCTCTTGAAGGCTCACTATATTTTTCTAAATATGTTGAATAAATTGTATCATGATAATGTCCATCCAAATCAAGAAAGTCAACAGGCAACATCTGTGGCACTAAAATAAGTGGAACCTCAACAGGTGTTTCAGCTCCAATAGCATCATTACTTAAAAATGTAGCATATAAAGAATTTGTATTTGTTTGTAAAACAAGTTCATCTGAACTTCCACTACCAATTGACAACAAAGTATAAAAATCCAAGGCAGTCCAAGAAAACCCTTTATTATCCCCAATATCTATATCAATATTTAATGCCACCCCAAAAACCCCTGGAGTCGCATAATATGATATATTCCAAATATTATCTCCTACCTGTTCTATAACATAATTCGTATCACCTATATTTCCTTGATTGATACTTATATCAGATTTGATATGCTCGATAGGCATTGAATAATACTCATCAAATGAATGACCATTTTCAAAACCAAATCCTTGTGAATTATAATATCTATCATTTTCTAAGAAAGGAAAAATTATCTCATTTTCAAAAAATTCAAAAATATCATCATTATCTAAAAGAGAAGAATTTGAAAAATCAAAAGAAATATTTCCATTATCGTCATGGTCAAGAAAGATTCTATATTCCTCATGTAAAATTCTTTGTTCTTCTGTGCCATCAATTAGACAATTTGGGTTGAGATATCTCTCAAATTGCACTTCAAGATGCACAAAAACATTTGGGTCTTGTGCCGAAACAACAATATCATCACCTTTAAAAAGAAGCAAGGCAAAACCAGAAACTAAAAAAAGCAGAAAGGGAATTAAAATAACAGCCAAATTCTTCAATTTCGTCATTTTTAAAGCCTCCTTCTCATAAATTAGTATGCTTATAAAAAAATAAATTAATATATAAACTGATTAAAATATATTATAATATTACTACCCCCCCCCCGCAAAAAGTCAAAACAATTTCATGATTTTATAAAATATATTTTTCTAATATAAAAAGAAACAAAATAGACTTAATCAATGATGACAAAAATTTTCAAGATAAAAATATAAAAACAACTCCAAACAAATAAAAATTTTATATAAAAAAATTTGATTTTGCAAAAAGCAAAAATAAACAAAATAAAAATTAAACAACAATTCACATCAACAAAACAGATTTAATTTATAATATATGAAATACTAATTTTACTACAAATATAACCTACAAATATAACCAACAATATAGCCAACAAAAAAGCCACGAGTTTATCGTGGTTTTTA
>CARUPR010000008.1 GCA_949077035.1 uncultured Eubacteriales bacterium | reverse complement strand
CCGGTAAAAATATATCCAGTCTTAGAAAAAGAATTAACTCTAAGATTTTGTGCAGCGTCATATCTAAAGTCTTGGTCAGCCATAGAACCAGAAGTAGCTCCATTACCGTCAAATCGAACTTTATATGATATCGCCTCCCATTTGGCAATAAATTTCTGATTACTCGCGCTCTCTTTAATTACCCCAGAAGAATCAATTCTTGTCTTGCCATCTTCTGTATACCACCCTAAAAAGTTGTATCCAGTGCGAGTAGGCGTTGAAGGAACATTGTATGAATTGTAATAGTCAGTGCTTCTTGACACACTTGTCTTTCCTTCAACCAATCCACCTTTTGCATCATATGTATCTGAGTATGAATTGGGATAGAAAATTATAGTTTTCGTAATATTATCTGTTGTTTGCTTGTGATTATTGTTGATGACAACTGAGTTACTTCCACTGCTTCCACCTTCAACATAAGCGCTAAAACCTGTTGCTGTGCCATAATTTATTGTCCAGGAAAAAGACACCCCTCTTTCGCCACCAAATAATGTCCAATCTTCAATATGGGCTCTGGCAGCAACCGAACCTGAAGATACATTTTTTGAAGAAGAACTATCTAAGCTGTAACTTGCCATTCCCCATACTTCACCTTTAGATAAAGACATATGAACAGAAGTTCCTACTTCAACCGATTTTGAAGAATTTCCGGGACTTGTATATTTTATATTTTGCCCCATATACGAAGAGCGGCCAGAATCTTTATATACATTTGAAACAACAGTAAAATTTATTGTATGATAGAAATTTGCAGCCTTTGTATTGTTTGGTTTAAAACAATTTATCAAAATTACACCAGAGCAAAGCATCAACAAAGACATAACAAAGGTAAAAAATAAATAATTTAACTTTCTACTTTTCATTTGTCCTCCAAAAATTAAAAATTTTTATATTTTTGCCTCTCATTGCAATAATAATAAAAGTCCTAAGCTTCAATATATACATTAATTTTACCCCCCCCCGCCACAAATTGTCAACAAAATAAAAAATATTTATTAAGTTTAATCAAAATTTTTTTTATATAATAAATACAAAAAATATCTATCATAATTATTATGTATTATATTTTTAGTTTAATTTATTAAAAACAGAAAAAATCGCATTGTTTTTATCTTTCTTCCTGCCTTTTTTCTTTCTTTCCTGCCTAACAAAAAAAATCGCTTAAATTTCTTTAAACGATTTTCACTTTATATTTAAAATTTTTATAGAATTAAATAGCATAAGCTTTTGATTTATGTCAGCCAAAAGGTTTAATTTTTTTGATAAACACAAACTATTTTTTATCACCATTTTGGGCTAGAATATAAGGGTTTGTTGGCGGACATTGTGGTGGCATTTCAACCAAAATGGTATCCGCACCAATTCTTACAACACACCCAAACGGCAAAAAAAGTTGGCTTGAATTTTTAAAGATATTCCAACCAGTTTTTTCGGCAGGCAACATAAAACCAAGCACTCTTGCACAATTTAAATCAAAGACCAAATCAACAATATGTCCTAGCCTTCTACCATCCAGAACATTGACCACCTCTTTGCATCTTAACTCAATAAACGAACTTTCCACACCTTACATTATGTCATTCATCCACAAAAAATGACAATTAAACCAAAAATTCTTTTATCACCTTCAACGCATTTTTTTCAAGCCTTGAAACCTGAGCCTGACTTATACCAATCTCTTCTGAAACTTCGGTTTGCGTTTTTCCAATAAAATATCTCATATTAAGAATTTCTCTTTCTCTATCAGACAAAGTCTTGATAGCATCCTTTATAGAAATATTTTCAAAGATATTTTCATCGGTATTTTTTGTGTCTGCAATTTGGTCAAGCAGATGAATGGTGTCGCTTCCATCTGTATAAACGGGGTCACTTAGCGACAAAGTATCACTTATTGCATCAAGTGCAAATGTGACATTTTTAAGCGGAACATCAATTTTTTGCGCAATTTCATCAAGCGTTGGCTCTGCAAAAGAATTTTTAGAAAGTTCTTCCTTTGCCTGAAGTGCTTTATACGCAATATCTCTCAGCGAACGAGAAACTCGCACCGAATTGTTGTCACGCAGATATCTTCTAATTTCACCCACAATCATTGGCACTGCATAAGTTGAAAATTTGACATTCAAATTGTTATCAAAATTATCTATCGCTTTAAGAAGCCCCACACAGCCCACCTGAAACATATCGTCCGCGCGATTGCCCTTGCTGCAAAATCTATGCACAACAGAAAGCACCAATCTTAAATTTGCAACAACAAATCTTTCTCTGGCACTCTCATCGCCCATCTTGACTTTAATCATCAACTCTTCCATGTCACGACCACTAAGCTTTGGCAACTTTGCAGTATCAACCCCTGCTATACAAACTCTTGATGACATAACACCCTCCTAAGATATGTAAATATCTTCCGCAAGGTGAAATGCTTTTATTCAAACATGACAAAAAAGGACAATTTAAGTAAAAAATGCCTATTTTTTGACGTTTTAATGTCATTTTTTGCGATTTTTTTTTAAATTATCCCAAATTTTTGTTTTTATCAATCCATCTTTAAAAAAATTTTATATCAGGTTTTCACAATAAAAATAATATACCTTTGAAGGAGTAAGATAGAAAATTTGGCTACTAAAAAACTTAAAATTTCTTAAATTTACTGATGAAAACCTTGAAAATTCTTAAATTTTACTGCTGAAAAACATTAAAAATATTATACCGAAAACTGCTTCTCAAGCTGATTTTTCATATCAAACAATATTCTCTTTTCAAGTCTTGAAATATAACTTTGACTTATACCAAGCTTTATTGCAACCTCTCTTTGGGTAAGCTCCTGCTGCCCCATAAGACCATATCGCAAAATCATAATCTCTCTTTCTCTGCTTGAAAGCTTTGAAATAAGCTCGCCAATTATCTGCTTGTCACCCGGCTCATCCACAGCTGTCACAATAAGGTCATCGTCACTTGGTATAATATCGGCAAGGACGAGCTGATTTCCGTCAAAGTCTTCGCTTAAAGGCTTGTCTAAGCTTAAATCATTCTTAATTTTACTTGTCTTTCTTATCTGCATCAAAATTTCATTCTCAATACATCTTGAAGCATATGTTGCAAGTCTTATATTTTTATCAGGCTTAAATGTCCTGACAGCCTTAATTAAACCGATTGCCCCAGTGGAAATTAAGTCCTCATAATCAATGCCTGTATTTTCAAATTTTCTAGCTATGTAAGCAACAAGACGTAAGTTATGCTCGATAAGTCTTTCATTAGCCCTCACATCACCTGTTTCTTTAAGCTCTAAAAGACGTGCCTCTTCATCACTATTAAGAGGTGGCAAAAATTCCTCATTTCCGCAAACATAACATACTATATTTTTTGCAGATAACAGAGTATCTCTATGAAAGAGATTATATAAAAATTTTCTAATTTTAAACAATAAAGTTTGCATAATTACCCCAATTTTAATTAAATTTATATCAAAAAAGCCAAAAAAGCTCAATTTTGTCTATTTTTTCTTAAATTATCTTAAAACTGACAATTTTTAGATGAAAATATATTTTAAAAAAATTTCAATTTTGCCAGATAAAAAAACTTTAAGAAAAATCGCAATGCAGTAAAACATTCTTTCCAAAACTCTTTTCAAAGCCTGAAAAAGAAACTCCGAGTGCAACATTTTTATACATTCGTTCATCGCCTTCAACCTTTAATTGGTCTACAGTAAAGATAAGTATACTTGTCCCCTTCCCTACACTATTTATCTTTATGTAATGTCCATTTTTGATAGAACTTGAATTAAAATCTTTGGTAATAAGTGAGATAAGCGAAATGTCCTTATAAAACTTTTGAAAGACATCATAAGTCACAAGAACAATAGGCTTTTTGGTAATTGTGTCATAAAGCACATTTCCACTATCTAAATAGGCTTCCTCTTTTACAATCTTGTCTCCGTCAATAAAGGTAAGATTGTAGGTAAACTTTTTCATTCTTCTGTGATGATTTACAACCTTTGTCACTATCCCCACAAGGACAAATATGGCAAACCCAACAATTGCGACAACAAAGAGAGGAAAACTTCCAAAGGTCTGACTAATCATTTGACAGGCGCCACCTAAAAGAAAGGTTGCCAAAATAAATAATGTGAGGGTGATGCAAAATTGTTTAAATCCTTGATATTTAAATGATATCAAAATCATTATAAAAGAAATGCAAATCATCAAACAAATCTTTAATAATGGGCTCAGCCTCCACATAGGTTCAATCAAAGCAAAGATTGCCCCAAGCGGACAACTTAAAAAGCAAAGCCTCGCCTTTTTGCCAATTATGCGAGAAACCATTTTTAAAATTAAGAGATTTAAAAATATATTAATTGCAAGTGTTTCTTCAATTACAATTTCCATATCCACCCCGCAAAAGGCAGTTTATCATTTTAAAAAATTTTTATCAAATTAAAAAATGCTGATAATTGTCGAGTTATTAATTTTATTATCGGAATATTTGCCATGCAAAAAACTGCATATTTAGGCAAAACTAAAATTCTATTTATTATGTCAAAATGTGAATAAAATCATCTTTTTTCTTCTTCCAAACCTCTTAAAATTTTTCTATCATATCACGCTGCATCATTATAATTTTTTTTCTATCCTTATCTCACCTATCGAATTTTCTTACACTGCCTGCATTCATTCTTTGTCACAAAAAAATCGACTATCAAAAAAATTCTATCCAATCTTTGCTGGCTTTAAAAACTCTCTCATATTGCAAAAAAAAAGAAGGATATCCTCCTTCTTTTAATTTAAACTTTTTATATTAGTTTTTGTTTCTTCTAAGTTTTTCAATCCAAGGTGGAACACTTGAATTGTTTACCTCAACTCTTGAAGAGCCAAGGTCATTTCTTCTTTCAAGAGAAACATCTGGGCGAACTGGAGCTTGAGCTTCTTCCTCTCTTTCCTTTTGAACATAGCCTGAGAATAAACTTCTTGCAGAATATTCAGGACGAGATTGACCCATATTTCCAATAGAACGTGCATTTGCAACTTCACTTGCCTTCTTTTCTTCTTCCTTAGCCTTTACTTCGTTTGGATTTTGGAAACCAGTTGCAATCAAAGTGATTTCAACTTCATCACGCATATTATCATCCATACTTGTTCCGAAAATAATATTGCAATTTTCATCAACAACTTCACGAACAAGAGCTGTTGCTTCGCTGATATCATCTTGAGTAAGGTCGCCACCGCCCTTAACATTGATAAGAATTCCGGTTGCACCTTCAATAGTAGTTTCAAGAAGAGGACTTGCAACTGCCTGTTTAACAGCTTCAAGTGCCTTGTTGTCGCCAGTGCCATAACCAATACCCATATGAGCAAGACCTTTATCTCTCATAATTGTGCAAACATCGGCAAAGTCGAGGTTGATAAGACCAGGGAAAACGATAAGGTCAGAAATACCTTGCACACCTTGTCTTAAAACATCATCAGCAAATCTGAATGATTCAACAAGTGGAGTTTTCTTTGGTAAAATTTCAAGTAATCTTTCATTTGGTATAACAACAAGAGCGTCAACATACTTTCTAAGTTTTTCAAGACCTTCATCAGCATTTTTAAGTCTTACTGGTCCTTCAAAATTGAAAGGTTTTGTGATGACTGCAATGGTAAGAATACCAAGCTCTTTTGCAATTTGTGCAATGACAGGTGCAGCACCAGTTCCTGTTCCGCCACCCATACCAGCAGTAATGAAAACAAGATTTGCATCTTTAAGCATTTCTGTAATTGAAGTTTTGCTTTCTTCAGCAGCCTTCTGTCCAGTTTCAGGTCTAGCACCTGCCCCACGGCCACCAGTCAATCTTTCACCAATTTGAAGTCTGGTTTCAGCCTTGCTTAAAAGAAGAGTTTGCTGGTCTGTATTGACAGCAATAAATTCAGCTACATTTACACCTGCATCAATCATACGATTGACAGCATTGTTTCCGCCACCACCAACTCCGATGACCTTGATTTTAGTCGCTGAAGTGTTGTAATTGTTTTCCATTTCTTTTCTCCTTGATATTTGAGCTTGTCCGCCCATATTAAAACTTTGTATGTATTTTGCCCTTAAAATGCCTGTTTTTTAAGGGACTTAAAAGAGTAATTTTGTGCCAATTTCACCATTTTCAGAAAATAAGACACAAATTTTTATTATTGTAATACAAATCAAAATAAAATGCAATACATTTTTTATAATTTTTTCAGAAAATGTATAAAATTTGTCGATTATTCACGATTTATGAATAATTATACATTTGTATTATAATACCTATTAAATAAAAAACCAACTAAATATGAAAAGTTTTTTATTATTTTCGTCAAATTTCGACATAGCCAACTTTTTCGATTGAAAATCAATCATTATTTAAGCTTAATGACAAGTTTGTCTTAAAACAAGCATCATGCTATTCACAATCTAAAGCACTGTTTACAAGCGAATAGATTGAAGCAAGTTCTGTCTTTTCCTTTCCTGGCACATTTGGTGCGCCATATGCCACATTTCTTCCCAAGCATTTTGCAAGAAAATCTCTTCCGCCCTTTATTTTTGCAATACCTCCGCCAGTCAGATAGATAGGAAGATAACTTTCAAACTGGGTTGAATTCATCTGCAAGCATTTTGAAATGACTTCTGCCAATTCTTCTATTCTATATGCAACAACCTCATTTGCAAAATTCAGCCCTATTTTTGTGACCTTACCCAAATCGGTGTTAAGTTCATAAAAATCATTTTGACCACCTTTAATTGAAAGGACAATCTGCTTTTTAAGTCTATCCGCCTCTTTCATGGAAAGGTCAAAAGCTTCTGCGATATCATTTGTTATAAAACCGCCACCACGAGAAACTGAGGTAAGCGCACTTAGTCCCTCGCCTTTAATAAAGGCAATGCTTGTTGTCAAATCACCGCCATCTACCAAAAGTGCAAAATCTTCTCTCTTCTCTTTTGGCACAATGAATTGTGCTTGAGCAAGAGGCTCTGAAATATATTCAACCGTCGAGAAATTCAAGCCACCCGCAATAGAATTGAAAAGCTCGATAAACTCTCTATTGACATAGATGATTGATAATTTTGCAGAAAGTGAAACCCCGCTTTCACCAATTGGGTCAAGAGTGGAAAAACCATCAAGAGAAAAAGATAATGGGCTGACCGAAACAACTTCAACTTCGCCACTTTTTGATTTTTCACCAGCAAGGTAAAAGAGAGAATCAATGTCTGCCTTTTTCACCTTTCTTCTATTTCCAAAGTTTATCCCCTCCTGCGCCACAGCCACAGAAGAAAATTCGGCAGGAACACCTATATACATCTTATCAATTTTTTCATTTTGAAGGTCCAAATCACCGATAATTTCCTCAAAGATTGAAGGCAGTTTATCTTGATTTAAAAACTTGCCCTCAAAGAAACCATCATACTCGACTTCCTTATAACCCTTCACCTTAAAAGTATTATTAATGCCACGACCGGCAACCATTGCACGCAAAACGGATGAACCAATATCGAAAGCTAAAACGAAATTCTCTTTCATAAATCCTCTCAAACGACTTTTTCAAAAGTAAAATTTGGGAAAAATAACTCCCAAAAATATTATATAAATATAATAATATATATAATTTTAATTGTCAATAATAAATTATTGAAAAAGAAAGAAAATAAAAAAATTTCTCAAATCAACCTTCTTTTAAAATGAGAAATTTTTAATTTTATATTCAATTTTTTATCACCCTTTCTTCAACTTCAAGCCCATTTTCTTGTGCATTTTCAAGGCTTAAATCAAACTTAAAATAACAATCTTTATAGCCGCCACCAAACTCTTCTTTATAGTTGTAATAATTTGAGATAATCACCCTGCAATCGGCAAGATAATCACTGGTAAGCTTGACAAAATAACCATATTTTATGCCATCTTCAGTCCTTTCACCAAGCTTATATTCTTTGCCGTCAAATTCATGAATTTGGCTGAATACATCAAGCATAAGTTTTGCCTTATATTTCATAGAACTATTATCATTCAAAATAATAAAAGTCTGACCTGAAAACATTTTAAGCTCGGTTGTTGTGATATCTTTTTTTAATATTTCATCATTTTGCTTTGAAAGCGAAATACCCTCAATCATTGCCTTTTGCTCGGCAAAATCTCTGTTGTTTTCATATAAAGCATTATATATTGTTGGGCGGCGGGTTTCATAAATAAATTCACCCTCATTATATTCCTTTAATAGACCATTTTCAAGCTGTTTGTTTTCAAGCAAGATTGAATTTGCCGATGTTGAAAGATATTCCTCTATACCTTCAATCCTCAATACTCTCAATTCATCATCACAGATATAAAAACAATTTTGTTTCACACCCTCTTCATCATTTTTCCAACCCTTTATCGCATAAACTTCCTGCCTCTCGGCAATATGCACAACAAGCTTTGATGGGAAAATTGTTTCAATATTTATCACCTTTATATATGGATTGCTGCTCTCGATATTTTTTGAATATTGTTTTTTATTATGAAAAAATATAGGTTTGCCTTTTTTAAATTTGCCACTTGCTATAATTTCATTATCAGTTGTTATTTGAGAAATATTAGCATGGCTTGTCCTAAAATCTAAACTTACCCCCTTAAGAGAAAAGGCGGTAAAAGATAGGGTTATCAACAAAACCACAAGAGCCACAATTGCACCAATTACAAAATACCATTTTTTAATCTTCAATTTTTCCTCTTTTGTTTTTATCTTAATTTTATCTTTTTAAGCGTATTTTTCAAACAAATCTGGCAAAATTTTGCCAAACATAGCATTTATTTTGCCATAGCTTTGAAAATCCAGCCAGAAATATGTCGAATTGATTATATTTTATGATTAATACCACCCAAACGATTTTTTTAAAACAAATCAATAATATAGGATAAAACCTTCAAATTGTCTTATAAAATATTTTAGCAACCTCTTTTGTCAATCTCAAGCCTTTTAATATCACAACCAAGAGCATTCAGCTTTTCTTCCATTTTATAATAACCTCTGTCAATAAGCTTAATATTGTCAATGGTGGTATAACCTTCTGCCTTTAGACCGGCAAGCACCAGACTTGCACCACCTCTCAAATCGGGCGCACTCACATCTGCACCATAAAGCTTATCTCTACCATTTATGATTGTGATACCATTTCTTGATTTTATATCAGCACCCATTTTTATAAGCTCGCCAACGTGTTTACTTCTTGCTTCAAACAAATTTTCAATAATCAGGCTATAACCATCACTAACAGCAGCAAGTGCAGTCATCTGTGCCTGCAAATCTGTTGGAAAACCAGGATAAACAGAGGTTTCAATCTCACCAAAACTGAGAGGCAAAGAGTTGCTTTCAATTTTAATAATATCATCTTTCGCCTCAATTTTGCAAGCAGTTTTAGCTAATTTTGACAAAAGAGCACTATTATGACTTGCAATGGCATTTTTTATTACAACATTTCCACCACACATAGCAGTCGCAATCATATAAGTCCCTGCCTCTATTCTGTCTGGCATAGCCTTAAAAGAAGTGCCATGCAATTTTCTGCCACCTCTAATTACCAAAATATTGCTGCCCGCACCCGAAACATCGCCACCACAGCTGTTTAAAAAATCCTGCAGGTCATTAATTTCTGGCTCTCTGGCTGGATTGAATATCCTTGTTTCACCTTCAAGCGAAATCGCAAGCATCATCAAGTTTTCTGTCGCTCCAACACTAGGAAAAGAAAGCATAATATCACCCGCCTTCATCTTTTCAGAAAAGGCATATATGTATCCATTCTTTTCCACCACCTTTGCACCCAGTTCTCTTACACCCTTTAAATGCAAATCAATTGGTCTAAGCCCAATGTCACACCCGCCAGGATAAGCCACCTTTGCACTGCCCATTCTCCCTAAGATAGGGCCAAGCGTAAAGATAGAAGAGCGGACAGAAGAAGACAACTCATTTGGCAGACAATTTTTATCAAGCAAGGTGCAATCTATATAAAGATTATCATCTCTAAACTCAGCCTTTCCACCAAGATGCCTTATTATCTCACACATAACCAAAACATCGCTATATAGGGGCACTCTTTTAAGCTCCACCTCTCCAGCAATCAAAATACAAGATGCAATGATAGGCAAGAGCGAATTTTTTGCACTATCAATTTCAATTTCTCCATTCAAGCGGTTTCCACCGACAATAAAATATCCTTCCATAATATTATATACGATAGTTTGATGTTTTTAGTGAAAATTCTTGACGAAATAATAAAAATCAATTATAATAAAATTGATGATTATGTGATTACACATAAATTTTTATCTTGCAAAATATATTGAATATAAAGGAGGAAATATGACACAAGATAAAGTAACTAATTTGATGCTTTTAATAAAAGATAAGGTGCCTTCAGATAAAATAGTTACATTAAAAAACGCACTTGAAGGTGCTGATGACAGTTTGTTTGAAACTTTGACTGTTTATTGCAAACTTTACAATCCAATTATCACCCTCGTTTTGTCTGTGACTTTAGGTGCTTTTGGTGTAGACAGATTTTATATCGGAGATGTGGGCGTTGGTGTTTGCAAACTGCTTTTTGGCTGGCTCACTTTTGGCATTTGGCCACTTGTTGATATCTTCTTTTCTTTTAAAAGAACAAAAGAGAAAAACTTAAAAACTATTTTAGATTGCATTCAAAACAGCAACAGCTCAAACAATAATTATATTAATGTAAACTAATATTATATAGTTGATTCTCAAAAAATTAAAAACTGCAAATCTTTTGCGGTTTTTTTGTTTTTTTTGAAGCAAACAAAACCAAGCGGTATTTAGTTTTGCTCTTGCTGTTGACGCAAAAACACCTTTCTTTATTGACTCAAAATAGGCAGAGATAAAACCTTTTTAAAAATAAACTGCTAAAAAGCAGAAATTTATTATTTTAAAAATAATGGTTGACAATTCCCCCCCCCGAGTATAATAAAGATATAAATTATTCAAAAAGGAGATTGATAATTATGACAATAAATATGGAAGATATCTATTTATATATCACATATGGAGGAAATTTAAAATATATTTCAAAATCTATTATAGAAAATTTAAACCAACATATTATAAATGATTATGCTGCAAATGGCGGAGAATTAGATTGTTTATCAGAAAAACAAAGAAAGGATATTCCTCAAGAGGTTATTTATAAACGTATTGAAAATGGTGGAAATTTCTTTGGATTATATAATGAACAATTACAATTTAATGCCCTTCCTATAAAATTAATTCATAAATTTGTCGAAAACATCGATAATATAAATTTTATACCAACTCAGCAAATTGACATTATTCCACAATATATTATTAATAGACGTGCTGAAAATGTCAAAGATTTAATGTTTTTCTCAGATTCGCAAATAGCAGCTATTCCAAAGAATATTATTGATAATTATATAAAAAATGGTGGAGATATATCATTTATACCTAAAGAAGAGAGAGCAGATATCCCTCAAGAGATTTTATATGAAAATATTATAAATGGCGGAGCTTTATATTGTTTATCAGAAGAACAACTTGATTCATTGCCTCAAGAAATTATTAACAAACGTGCTGAAAGAGGCGGATGTTTACTTAATCTTTCATTAGAACAACTTGATGCAATCCCTCAAGAAATTATCAATCAATACACTGCCAATAGCGGGATTTTTAATTATTTATCATCAAAACAAATAGATGCAATCCCTAGCAAAATTACTGTAGCATCACAACTTGCAAAAGATTCTTTGATTTTATACGGAGCTGGAAAAATCACAAAAGAAGAGTTGCCAGTTGATGTCTTTGTAAATTATGAATGTAGAAAAACTTTGCTTGCTATTATAAAGACAAAATTGAGAGAACAATTCAACAAACTCTGCGAAGAACAAGGTTACACCGAAGATATCCCAAAGGTAATGATAAATGCTTTTAATAAAAAAATAAAAGCTATTCAAGAAGAAATCCAAGAGCGTATGGCAAAAAGTATGGAAGTTGTAACAAATGAGCAAAAAGACATTCTTCAAGAAATAGAAGAAATGGAGTGGTAAATGAAAATTAATGAATTTAATGATTATATGAATAAAGAATTTGACAAACTTATAAACAAGCTCTGCCCTCCAAAGAAAGAAGCTAATAATAAAACTATCAAAGAATAATGTCAAAATTTAATATTTCATATAAAAATTTCAATCAAAAAACAGCAACAATTGTTGCTGTTTTTTTGTGACACAAACTAAAACAAGTGTTTTTAGAGATGCAAGAAAGGTGCTTTTTTTAATTTTATTAAAGCAAAAAAAGCTCTCTTTGACGCAAGAAAGAAGTAAGAGTGCTTTTTTATCAATAAATTTTGTTTATAAAAATCATTTTTAAAAAACAAACTACTAAAAAATCAGATAATTTATTATTTTGAAAATAAAGGTTGACAATTACCCCCCCCCGAGTATAATTAAGATAGGAAGTAATTTAAAAAAAGGAGGGTGAGAATATGGAAGAAACTCAACAAACAATTAATAAATTTATTGCAAATGGTGGAGATTTATATCTTCTAAATTTAAATGCAAGCCAATTAAAAGAATTACCTCAAGATATTATTAATAAACGTGCTGCAAAGGGTGCATATTTATATGGACTACTTGATGAACAAATAAAAGCCATCCCTCAAGATATTATCAATCAATTTGTTGCAAATGATGGACCTTTAGGCTGTATTTCAGAAGAACAAATTGATGCAGTTCCTCAAGATATTATCAATCAATATGTTGCAAAGGGCAGAAATATTTTTAATTTAACACAAAACAAATTAAAAGAAGTACCTCAAGAAATAATCAATCAAAATATTGCAAAGGGTGGGAATTTTGACGCACTCTTAGATGAGCAAAAAAAGGCTATTCCTCAAGAAGCAATCAATCAATATGTTGTAAATGGTGGAAGTTTACTTAATTTTTCACAAGAGAAACAAGAGGCAATTCCTGTAGAGTTTATTTATCAGCGTATTGCAAGTGGTAAAAATTTATCATTTTTAAGATTATCAGAGAGATTAATCAACAAAATCCCTCAAGACATTATAAATCAGTGCATTATAAATGGCGGAGATTTAATTTCTTTGGGCTTAACAGAAAAACAACTAAAAGAAATTCCTCAAGATGTAATTAATCAAGGTATTGCAAATGGCACTGATATTCCAAGTCATTTTTCAGAAAAACAAAGAAAAGCAATCCCTCAAGAAATAATCAATCAACGTGTTGCAAATGGTAAAGATATAACATTTTTAGGTTTAACAAAAGAAGAAATAAAAGCAATTCCTCAAGAAATCATTAATAATTATGTTGCAACTACTGGCAGCTATTACGCTCCTTTACTTGACGAGCAATTAGATGCAGTTCCTTTTAGTTTAAAATTCAAAACTGACCTTGCGGTAAGCTCATTAATTTTATATGGTGCTGGAAAAATTAAAAAAGAAGATTTACCAATTGACGTTTTTGTAAATCGTGAATGTAGACAAGCTTTAATGCAAATTGTAAAAATAAAAACAAAAAATCAATTTAATAGACTTTGCAGAGAAGATGGTTATATCAAAGAAGTGCCAGACATTATGGTTGATGTTTTTAATGTAAGATTAAAAGAAATTGAAAACGAAATAAATACACAAAAAGAAAAAGGTTTAAATTATCTGTATCAAAACACTCTTTATGAAATAGCAGAAATGGAGTGGTAAAATGAATAATAAAGAATTTAATGATTATATGAATAAAGAATTTGACAAACTTATAGACAAACTTTGCCCTCCTAAAAAGGATAATAATAAAACTGAAATTAATAATGCAGAAGATAAAAAGCAATAAATATATTATGTCAATCAATTCATGATATTAATATGTTTTTAATAAAAGAAAACAATTATTATTAATAAAGAAAATATAATCAAAACAAGAAAACACTGATTCAGTCTTTCTTAAGTTGTTAAAAAGAACTATATGATAATATAGTTCTTTTTATTTTTTTGATAAAATTTTTAAATTATTATCTTCATTTTATTTTAAATTTTAAAACTTATTAATAACTATCTAATTCAATAATTTAAAGAAAATTATATTTTTTCAGCTTTTTTTGGCATTTTTTTGCCATTTTTTATGGTTTTTTCTTTTATTTTGATTATTTTATAGTCATCACCCATACTTTGACGCAAAACATTTAAGCAAATTCCAACCCCTGCCATAAATACCATAACCGAAGTCCCTCCACTTGAAATAAAAGGAAGTGGAAGACCTGTTGGCGGAATTGAGCCTGTCACAACGGCAACATTCAATAATGTTTGCACAGCTATAATAAATGCAACACCACATGATAGCATAGCACCAAATCTATCTTTGGCATTCAGGCCAATTTTAATGAGTTTATATGAAAGAAAGAAAAATACAAAAAGCAATATTGTTGTGCCAATAAAGCCTATCTCTTCACCAATGATAGACAAAATAAAGTCAGACTCAGCAAATGGCAAAAAAAGATATTTCTGACGAGAATTAAAAAGACCAACACCAAAAAGTCCACCATCACCAAGCGAATAAAGTGATTGTATAAGTTGAAAGCCTTCTCCCTGCGGTGATGCCCATGGGTCGATGAAAGCCATCAATCTTTTCAGTCTATAAGGTTCTAAAACAATAAGTGCAGGCACCAAAGCTGCAGCAGGCAGAGAAAACATGATAGTGTGCTTCTTGCTCATTCCGCCAATAATCAACATAAACAATGTCACAAAGGCTATACACATTGTCACACTCATACTTGGCTCAATCATCACAAGCACACACATTAAGCCGCCAACGATAAGCACCGGCAGAAGCCCTTTAAAGGTTTTTACCTTGTCATGATTGTCAGACATATATGAAGCAACAAAAATCACAAGCGAAAACTTTGCAATTTCAGAAGGTTGAATTGAAAAACCTAAAATCGAAACCCACCTTTTCGCGCCATAGCTCTCCATACCAAGACCAGGGACAAAAACTAGTGCAAGCAAAACAAATGTTGCAATCATTATCCACCATTTAAACTTTTTAAGCAGATGATAATCAAAAAATGCAAAGAAAAGCATAGCACCTGCACCCATGACAACACCCATAATCTGTTTAAATAGAAAAAAGAATTTGTTGCCATAATGATATTCTGCACTATAAAAACTTGCGCTATAAACCATCAAACAGCCAAAACTTGCAAGCAAGACAACGATAATAGAAATAATAATGATGTCTTTAAGGCAAGAATGGCCATTATGACATTTCAATTTGTTCAATCTCACCAAAGATAATCTCCTTAAAAACCTCCCCTCTCACCGAATAAGAGGCAAACTCATCAAAACTTGCACAGGCAGGCGAAAGCAAAATCTTTTGTCCAGGCTGAGCAGAAGCTTTCACAAAATGACAGGCGGCTTTCATTGTAGGAAATAGAAGAGGCTGATAACCATATTTGCTTGCACAATCAAAGATTTCCTGCCCCGCCTGACCAAAACAAATAAGCTTTTCAAAATCATATCCATTTTTAAAGATTTCATCAAACTGAAAATCTTTATTAAGTCCACCAAGCATCAAGACAAGCCCCCTTTCGCCAAGCGAACCAATAGCGGAAAGAGTTGAAGAAATGTTTGTAGCTTTAGAGTCATCAAAGACATCAGCTCCATTCACCTGCCCTAAATAACTAAGCCTATGTGGTGGTGCTTTGAAATTGTTTACAGCCTCTCTTATTATATTTGGTTTAATTTTACAGCTGCAAGCTATGGCAACTGCAGACAGCACATTCTCAAGGTTTTTCTCGCCAAAAAGAGGGATTTCACTGAGAGGCACAATTTTAATTTTATTTTGATAAATATAGTTATTTTTGACAAAAACGCCTTTATTTAGCAATTTTTTTGAAAAAAATGTCGTTTTTTTGTTAATTTGCATCTTGTTTGCAATTTCGTCATCAAAATTTAATATAACTTTCTGATTTCGCGTGCCAGTCAATATTTTGCTTTTTACCCTTTTGTATTCTTCAAAAGTGCCATGCCTATCAAGGTGGTCAGGTGCAATATTAAGTATGCAAGCAATGCCTGGTTTAAACAAACTTGAAAGCTCAAGTTGAAAGTTGCTGACCTCGCAGACAACAACGCTTTGCTCATCAGTATCTTTTGCTATCGACGAAATTGGCAATCCGATATTCCCACACACAAAGGTCTTTTTCCCCGCCCTTTTAAAAATTTCACCAACAAGAGAGGTGACAGTAGTTTTGCCATTTGTCCCAGTTATGCCAATCACCTTTCCTTTACAAAAAGCATAGCCAAGGTCAAGCTCACTTATGACCTTGGTGCCAGTTATCAAAAAATGTGATAAAAGCTGATTGCCCAAAACTTTAATTCCAGGGCTTACCACAATCAAATCAAATTTTTTAACCATAGGATTCGACTCATGTGCAAAATAAGAATTAAATCTATTTTCATCATCATAGGTTGACACGCAGGCACCATTTTCATGCAAAAGCCGACAAGCTGCTTGGCCGCTTATTCCCATGCCATAAACTAAAACATTTTTTCCTCTCAAATTCATATTTCTTCTCCTTTTGCAATTCCTTTAATTTAATATACTAATCAAAATTTAAAGATATGCTAAAGTAGAAAACTTAAGAATAAAATTGAAAAAAATATGAAAATAATATAAAAATAATAATTGTTACAACATAAAATTCAAGTTGATAAAAGAAATTAAGAATTTTTAAATCAAACCAACAACTGCCATATAACCTATAAGTGCTGACAAACCACAAATTAAAGTGACAATAATATAACCGCATACAATTCGATTTTCATGCACGCCAAGCTGCTCAAAATGATGATGCAAAGGTGCCATTTTAAAAATTCTTTTATGCGTTTTTTTGTAATAACCAACCTGCAAAATATCACTTACAGCAGAGAGAACAAACATTATGCCAATGATTGGAAGTATAAGTTCAAGACCGCTAAATATGCAAAGTGATGCTATAAGACCTCCTAGTGCAAGCGAACCTGTATCACCCATGAAGATTTTTGCAGGAAAACCATTAAATAAAAGAAATCCAACCAAAGCACCCGCCATGGCAAAAGAAATAATTGAAAAGTTTGTAAAATTTAATATTGCAAGAATAGCCCCAAAAGATAAAAGATAGATAAGGCTGACACCGCTTGCAAGCCCATCAAGCCCATCAGTCAAATTTACAGAATTGGTGACAGCGACAAAGAAAATTATTATAAACGGAATTATAAAAATCCCTAAATTTAAATTTAAACCAAACAAATCTATAGAAGTGCCTACCTTAAAATAAACAAAAATAGCAATTATTAAAGATAAGCCCACCTGACCGATAATCTTTTGATATGGTTTTAAACCCTCATTTTTATGCCATTTTATCTTGATAAAATCATCTAAAAAGCCTAAAAATCCATATCCAAGCATTGTCAACAAGATTAAAATTGAATAAATAAAGTCATCTCTTAAAAAAAATGCTGATGCAAAAATGCAGGCTGAAATAAAAATCCAACCTCCCATAGTAGGTGTGCCACTTTTCCCAATATGCTTGTCCACATAATGAAGAATGGTTTGAGAAAGATGAAACTTCTTGCAAACCAGCAAAATAGGAATTCCAAATATTATTGCACTTAAAAGGCCAACTAAAAAAACAAGAAAGAAATTCAACATATATTGCACCCCTTTTTCATTATATGATTATGATTTGCAAGTTATTAAATTTCTTTCATAAATCTTTATATTATTGATGATTTGTTTAATTTATTTTTGTTTATTAAAACTTTTTTTATTAATTTCCGCTTTTTTTATTAATTTTTAATGTTTTTTGATGTTCTTAATGATATTTTTCATTTTTCAATGAAATTTGCTTATTTTTGCAAATATTATGTCAAAAAATCTTAATTACACATCGTTTTCTTCTTCCAAACTTTGATTGTCTAAATTTGACAATTCCTCCCGCTTAATGTTTGCGGTCTTTATTTCACTTTCTCTTTGCAAAAAATCTTTGATTACCTCAAAATCATTATAAGGATATTTTACACCCTGAATTTCTTGATACCTTTCACCACCTTTACCTGCAATAATGATGGTTTCATTATTTTTATAATGATTAAGCGAAAATTCAATCGCCTTTCTTCTGTTTGATATTATTCTATAACAGCAATTGACGATACCTTTTGAAATTTCGTCTATAATTGTCAATGGCTCTTCAAAGCGTGGATTGTCACTTGTCAAGATAATCTCATCTGCATATTTAGAGGCAATTTCACCCATTATCGGTCTTTTTAATTTATCACGATTGCCACCACAACCAAAAATTGCAACAACTTTGCCTTCAGCAAGTTCAACTGCAGTTTCAAGCACCTTTTCAAGCCCGTCTGGAGTGTGAGCAAAGTCAACTATTATGTTTACATTGCCATGTTTGATGATATTAAATCTTCCTTCAACAGGTTTTATCTTCTTGAAAGCATCAGTTATTTGATAAAATGATATTCCCAAGCTTCTGCAAACAGCAATTGCAGCCATAGCATTTTCAATATTAAATTGACCTTGAAGGGGCATCTCAATTGTAAAAGCTTTATTTTTATAATCTTTACATACAAATCGACTTAAACTAAAATTCTTTTTCAAAATTTTGCAATAATAATCACAATTATCATTAAATCCATAACTTAAAAGGTCTATATCACTTTTTTCTTTCAATCTTTCTATATAGGCTTTATCGTCGCAATAAATGCCAAGTTTAGTCCTGCCTCTTTCAAACAATTTAAGTTTTGCTTCAGCATATCTATCCATATCGCCAAAAAAGTCCAAATGGTCTTCTGTGATATTTGTAAGCACTCCTATTTCAAACTCTATACCATCAAGCTTGTTTAAAGCCAAAGCATGGGCTGAGGCCTCCATAATGACATATTCCACACCTTTATCTTTCATATCTTTAAATAATGAATGTAAAATATAAGGGTCTGGCGTTGTGAAACCTGTGTCCATAAACTCGCCATCAACCTTTGCACCAAGCGTGCCTATTACACCAACTTTAAATCCTGCCGACCTTAAAATATCACCGCAAAGATTGCTTGTTGTGGTCTTGCCATTTGTCCCAGTTATGGCAATGACTTTTAAAAAATCACAGGCTCTGCCAAAATAATTTTTAGACATAATTGCATAGGCAGAACGTGCATTTTCAACTTGAATGATATTTTGCCCAGTTATATCTTTATCAGTTATTACACAAGCGGCGCCATTATTAAAAGCACTTTTGATATAATCATTTCCATCAAAATTTTCACCTGTCAAAGCGATAAAAACATCACCTTTTTTTACATTTCTGCTGTCAATTTTTATATCTAAAACTTCCATTTCAGAAGGTTTTTTGTTTTTATCTTTCAGACTGACGCCCTCAATCAAATTTAATAATTTCATATATTTTATCCTCATTTTAGCATAATTTTACATTTTTGATGCTTTTTTTGCGATTTTTTGCAATTATTTTGTCAAAATTGTTTAATTTTTAATTTTAAAAAATCTTTTAATTAAACAAATACTTTTAATTTTATTGTTACAAATCTATTTTTCTTTTTTAATATAAAGTCTTTGAATAATTGATTCTTACTTTTATTTGATTTTCAGACTCTTAGAAAACTCAATATAGTTTTCAATCGCTTTTGAATTAAATTTATAAACAATTTTTTTTCTTTCTTCAAATCTTTTTATTCCCTCTTCAATAAGTGCTATTATCAAATCAGAAAAAGAGGTGTCAAACATATTGAATGAAAGAGAGCCTGGAATAGAATTCAATTCATTTACATAAAGTTTATCATTTTCTTCATCATACAAAAAGTCAACACGCACCACACCAAAGCATGAAAGTGCTTTATATGCCTTTATTGCACAATCTTTAATTTGCTTTTGAAGCTCTTTTGACAATTTTTTCTCAATACTCTTCTTTTCGCTTAAATATTTTTCTTCAAAAGTATAAAATTTGCCTTTTTCAACTTCGGTAATCTTACTTGAAAGAAGTCTGTTTGAACTTTTTATAACCGCACAACAAAATTCTCTGGCACCTGTAACAAATTTTTCTATCAATATTTTATTATCATAACTGAATGCCTGCTCAATTATTGACTCTAGTTTATCTTTGTCATCACAGACATCAATACCAACACTTGAGCCTAGGGTAGCAGGCTTTATTATGCATGGAAAACCAATTTTTTGAGAAACCAAAGCAATAAAATCTTGCTTTCCATTTTTATATTCATCCTTGCAAATATGCAAATATGCTGAAGTGTCAATATTAAAAGCTTTTAAACATAGCTTTGTCAAATCTTTATCCATACAGTTGGCACTTGAAGAAAGGTCACAAGAAGTATATGGAATTTCGGCAAGTTCTAAAAGTCCTTGCAAACAGCCATCCTCACCACCATGCCCATGATTACAAAGCAGGGCACAATCAAGAATTATCTCTTTTTTAATCTTGTTTTTCTTAAAAAAGCTTACCTTGCCACTGCCACAACGGATGACAACTTCACATTGATTTTTTATATTTTTATCAATATTAAGATATGTTCTGCCATCCTTTAAGTTATCGCCACTTAGCATCTTTCCATCAGAAGTCATATAAATTGGAATGAAGTTATATCCGCTAATCTCGTTTGACATCGCCTGCAATGCGGTGATGATTGAGATATCATGCTCAACACTTTTACCACCATAAAAAACACCAATATTTTTCATTTTCAACCTCTTTTTATTTAAAATTAAGCTTTTTTAGCCTTTTTTCTGCATTTTTTTGTCGAATTTCAATAAATTATCTTAAATTATATTATTTTTAAGCATAATCTCATTTATAGTTATCAGGTAAATCATTTTCAAATAAGACCACACAATCTTTTGAAGTAAGCTTTTCAAGTATTTCCTTTTGTTTTTTTCTGCTTTCTGCAAAGAATATATTTTCACGTTTAAAATTGTGTGATATAGCCCCAGATAAAATTTCATTTTTGTTGACATTGTTCATAATTATCAAATAGTCAGCAACATCGGCAATCATCGTCCCAAGCTTAAAATTTTCCTGCGACTGACTTGCACCAAGTTCTACAATGCCGGGTGTAATTACAATCTTGATTCCATTAAATTTTGAAAGGACATCAAGTGCTTCCTTAGCGCCCACAACATTGCAATTATAAGAATCATCTATTATGGTGCAATAGTTGTTTTTTAAAATTTCCAATCGATGTTTTGAGGGCTCGAGTTGCCTAATTGATGCAATGATATCTTGACTGCTTATTCCAAGGATATGGGCAAGAGTAGAAGCTGTGACAATGTTGTTTATATTGCATTTTCCAAGAAGTTTTGTTTTAGCTTCCAATTTGCTGCCATTTAAAAACAAATCAAAGTGAGAACCATTTTCATCTATATAGACATTATCGGCATAAGCGTAACCATTCTTATCGCACGCAATGTATTTTTCGCCTTTAAACTGCAAAAACAATTTACGCGTGGACTTGCTGTCACCATTAAACACCATTATGCCATTTTCTTTTATTCCTTCAGCAAGTTCAAACTTTGTTTTTTCAATTGCATCTATGCTTTTAAACGTTTCAAGATGCTGAGGACCAATTGTTGTAATAATTCCATAATCAGGCTCAACCATTTTTGCAAGTATTTTGATATCGCCTGGATGACGGGCACCCATTTCGGCAATAAAGATATCATGGTCATCAAGTTCTTGCAAAATTGTCTTTGACAGCCCCATTTCTGTATTATAATTTTTTGGTGTTATGCAAACTTTATATTGATTTTCAAGCATTGCTGCTAAAATGTTTTTAGTAGAAGTCTTGCCATAACTTCCAGTGATTCCTATTTTAATAATCTTTTTTCTTTTTAGTTTTCTTGTTGACCTTGCTATAAAATGCTTTTTTATCAAAATTTCAACAGGCAAAATGATATAGTGGGCAAGGATGAGCAAAAGAGGCAGGCATAGAAAAATTAAAAGGATATCAAACACCTTTAGATAGATATTGTTTATAAAATAATTGACCACAAAAAACAAACCACACATTATGATAAACAAAGTCAATAAAAACCTTATCATTCTTTTTGTCCAGTGCAGTTTGTTTTTATCGCCAAATGCCAAATTAAATTCAATGACACTTTTTAAAAATAGGCGTGGTTGATAGCCGGAAAGTTGATAAGTTTTGGCAAATATATAGGATAATGCCATGAACAAAATCACACATATGCATGTGTTGAAATAGACCATTTATTCCTCCTCGAAAAATTCATCTAAAGCCATAAAAAACTCAAGCTTGCAATCAAAAAATGAAAAATGTCCGCCATTCTTTAAAATTTTTAGACTAGAATTTTTTATAAGTTTATTCAATTTCTTAGCCATATAAAGAGGGGTTTCATTATCGTTTTCGCCCCAAACGAGCAAGGTTTTCATGGGCATTTTTTTTGCATAATCTTCAAGATGTGTGTTTACTATGCTTTTAAATGTTCCTTTCATTTCGGGGGACAATGCTTCATAATCGGCAGAACCTTTTGGATGATAATTAAGTTTAAGTTTTTTTGCCAATTTCAATTTAATCTGCCGATATCGATATTTTATAGAATGGCGAGGCTTCATTCCGGCACTATCAACAAGTATGCACGAATGAACAAGTGAACGTTTGACCGCAGCTAAAATTATCACAATTCTGCCACCAAAAGAATGGCCGATAAAATCAGCACTATCAATTTTTAAATGGTCACATAATGACATGACCATACCAGCATATGTATATATGTTCCAGCCAACAATATCTTTATCACTCTGACCAAAAGGCGGAAAATCAACAGTGAGAATAGACCTGTCATTTATATGCTCAATCACATCGCAAAAGTCTTGACCGCTTCTTCCCCAACCATGCAAAAGAATCACAGGTCGCTTTGAGCCCCTGTCAATAAAATTAAAATAAATATGACTGCCATTATAATTGTATATCATAACCTTTTTTATGACAGAGAAAAGAAATTGTTGAAAAAAATTTAAAAATATCGTAAAAAATGCGTAAATTGTTTGGAAATAAGAGAAAAAAATAGTAAAATACAAATAGGTTCATAAAAACCAAAATTAGAAAGAAGGAAGGTAAACTTAAGTGAAAATTACAGATGTTAGAGTAAGATTAAAAGACGAAACAAAATTGAAAGGTATTGTTTCTATTACAATCGATGGTTGCTTTGTTGTGCATGACATTAAAGTCATTGAAGGAAAAGATGGATTGTTTATTTCTATGCCAAACAAAAAAACTGCTGAAGGCGAACATATCGACATTGCACACCCAATCAATACCGAAACTCGTTTAGAACTTAAAAATATCATCATTGAAGCTTATCAAAAAGCACTTAATGATGCAAAAGCTTAAATATCAAAAGCTTTCAAACTGACAAAAAAAGCGGAAATTGTCCGCAATAATCTGACTTAAAATTATACTGAAATACATAAGAAAACCCAATAAAATTTCTATTACTCGCTTTGTTTTGCTTCCTTAAAAAAACTAGGTATCACTTACCTAGTTTTTATATTTTTATTACATTTTATTTCTCACTAAGCTTAGGAGTATTCTCGTTTGACTTATCCACAAACTTTATTGATTTGGTTTTTAAAAATTCAATCATCTCACCTGCTGTGCCAAAAGTCATTCCTTTAAAATTTAAAATCAAACTTTGACGAGCATTTAAAAAGATAAACAAAAATTCTCTATACACAACAATCTTAAATACATCTTTATATAAAACCTTTTGCGTTGCAACCTGCTGAAATTCATTTTTATCTTTTGCTGATGCCTTACTTTCAACAAAAATATAATCTTCATAAAATTCAAAAGTATTGAGATATCTTTTATCACCAAGAGAAGTCTTATTCTGCTTTTTAACATTTTCTTTTATTAAATATGGCAAAAGGACAAATCCACCGAGTAGCCCGCAAACAATAAAAACAATCCCCATTGTTAAATCAAAAAAGCTTGTCCCAATTCCAACCGCAATAAAAATTAAAGTAAACACTATTGATGAAATAAAAAGTGTCTTTTTTAAAGCATAATTTTGAAAAATTATGATTTCTTCATCATCCATTTTGCTAGAATTTTTGTATAAAATTTTTTCTTCTTCCATTTGTTTCTCCTTAAAACTTCTTAAAAAGTTTTTACTATTTTAAAATGCATTTTTCTTTTACCTATTTATTCTATTAATATAAATAATTTTTTTAAAGACTTTAAATTTATTTTGTTTTTTTGTTTTTGCAATACATTTTTCTTACTATAAAATTGATAGTTTTAAGTGTAAGCAATCTTGGCAAAACAGCAACCAATTTATAGGCAAATCCAACTGTCGCTCTGAGAGGTGGATGTTTCTTTTTCAAAACTTTTTTCACAACTTTTGCAACACTTTCAGGGCTCATCCCCTTTTGCTCGTCTTTTTCTACCTTGGCAATAGAAAGTCTTATACTTTCTTGCTGAGTTTTATCTTCAACTTCATTGTCAATTACACGCGAAGCTGTAAAACCTGTCTTTGTATCACCCGGCAAAATTGCAGTAACATGAATTTTATATTGTTTAACTTCATTTGCAAGCGCCCTTGAAAAAATTTCAATTCCTGCCTTTGTTGCACTGTAAGTGGCTTGATAAGGAAGCGGAATTATTCCACCAACAGAAGAAATATTGATGATATTTCCGCCAGACTTTTTCAGATATTTTATTGCAATAGAAGATAGCACAATATATGCTGCAAGATTGGTATCAATTTGTTTGTATATATTTTCTGGATTTGCATATTCAATCGCTCCTGCAATTCCAAAACCCGCATTATTGACAAATATGTCAATTTTGCCTTCAATAGCAAATATCTCTTCAAAAATTTCCTTCACCTTTTGATAGTCATTTATATCTGCCTGAAAACCTTTTGCAATAAAGTCATGATGTGTTAAAGATTTTGAAATATCATAAACTTTTACACCTTCATTATGTAAAACTTGTGCTATTGACAAGCCAATCCCTCGACTTGCACCAGTTATTATCGCAATTTTTCCTTTAAGTTTGTTCACCTTAACCTCTTTATCCTATTTTTCTTAAAATTATTATTATAAAGCTCTCACACAAGCAATTGCCAATGCGCCGCTTCCTATATGACAAGAAACACTGAGTGAAAGTGGGTCAACAGCTATGATTTCAACATCAGGGATTTGCAATTTTATCTCTTCCATGAATGATTTTGCCTTATCTTCACAATTTGTATATGCGACAGCCAATTTCATCTCGCCATTATTGTAAAGAGTTTTAAAACGATTATTTAAATCATTTTTGACTGCCTCAATCATCTTTTGACGTGCCACCTTTTCATTCATAACCTTTGCAAATTGGTCAAGTTTGCCACCCTGAATCTGCAAGACTGGCTTTATCTTCAAAAGAGTGCCAATTGCAGCAGCGGCTGGCGTAACTCTTCCGCCCTTTTTAAGATATTTAAGGGTGCTTACCATAATATAAATGCTGGCATCCATTGAAGTTTTGTGCAGAATTTCTGCTATTTCACATCCACTTCTGCCCTCTTTAGCAAGTTTTAATGCATCATAAACCGATTGCTTTTGTGTGACAGAAATACGCCTATTGTTTATCACGTGAACTCTGCCATTATACTCTTTTGCAAAATTAGTTGCAGTTTCGCAGGACATACTAAGCCCGCTTGACATTGGGATGTGGATTATTTCATCATACTCTGTCAAAAGTTCTTCCCATAATATTGTTATCATTCCTATTGCAGGTTGAGATGTAGAGATATTTGCCTCTTCATCAAGCAGCTTAACATAAAACTCTTGTTGCGAAAGATTGATATCTTCAAAAAATTCTTCACCATCAATTGCAAATGGCATAGGCAAAACCCTTAAATTCCCAATCTCTTTTGCTTCTTTTTGTGAAATACCTGAATTACTATCTGTAACTACCGCTATCTTCATTTTATCTCTCCCAATTTTTCCATTTTTTTCATTTGCTTTGTTTTCTTTGCTTTTTTAAGTTCTTTTTTATTGGCAAATCTGACATATTTTCTGACAATCTTTTTTATCTTAGAAAGGTCTATATTGCAATTTTTAAGCTCTGTATAATCAGCTTTTGGTTGTGACAAAATAAATCTTGATAAATCGCCAATCGCATTTTTTCTAAATTCTTTAGTCTTTTCAACCATGTCATTCAGCTTATCTTTATCGTCAAGCAATGTTACAATATGCTTTTCTAGTTCTTTCTTATTATGAAAGGCAAGTGAAACGCCTTTTTCTTGAATATACTTCAAATTATATTTTTCTTGTGCCGGAATCTTTGTTGTCACAAGCATTGGCAGACCTTTATTAAGAGCTTCAGTTATCGAAGCGCCACCGCATTTGTTTAAAATAAAATCTGAGGCGGACATATATAAAAATATTTTATCGGTGAAGCCAACATTGACAACTTTGATATTGTCTTCAAAGTTCATTTTTTCAATTTTCTTAAAACTTTTTTTATCGTGACCATTTATCATAATGATTTGCACGCGTCGCTTTCCCACAACCTTAATCAAATCATTAAAGATTTTAAAGCCGCCGCTCCAACTTCCACCACCAAACATAACCATGATTGTTGGAAGGCTTTCATCAAGCCCAAGCTGTCTTCTTGCATCGATTTTTTCAACCAGTTCAAGCGAATGTTCATCAACAGGCAGCCCCATTGGGAGAAGTTGTTGGACAGAAAACCCTTCTTCAACACACTCCTCAATAAAGTCTTCATTTGGAATAGCAAAATAATCAACACCAATCGCAGCCTCCCAGAAAGGAGAATTGACATAGTCAAGATTGGAAACAATCACCTTACAAGGCAAATCATAGACAAGCCTTAAGTCTGTAATCGCAATAGCCGGATAAAAATGTGTGCAATATATTACATCAGGTTCAAACTCTAAAATCTCTTTCATAACCCCATCAACAGTGGAAAGTGATGTCCCCTGTGCAGCACAGGTATATCTATGAATAGGCTTAATCCTCTTATACATATTATAAAATCTATCATAAGACCATGTTGCCCTACTCACCGCCCAGTTATAACCGCCATCTGCCAACCAAGCATACAGCCAGTTTGAATAGCTATGCAAAAGGTCAACTACTTTAACCTCAACTTCATCATCTATACTTAACAGTTTCTTTTCCATACCGCAAGCACAAGCATTATGAGCATTGCCAGCAGTAACTGTAAAAATCAAAACCTTTTTTTTCATAAAAATCCTTTTTTTAAATTAAACTAATTATTAAATTAGCCATCTATGAACGGAAATATTTTATCACATACAAAATCAAATTGCAATTATTTGTATATAAAAAATATAAGAAATTTAATCAAATTTGTCAATAAAATAGGGTTAAAACACGATATAAATATTAAGCAACAGAAAAATAAATAAAATTAAAGATAAAAAACCTCTCTTTCGCCCTATTTTAAGGTGCTTAAGCGATTGTAAAATAAAAATAACTAAAAAATAAAAAAGACACAATTTTTATGCGTCTTTTTTTTCAAATTTTGCAGTATTTTATAAAAAAACTATTTATTTACATGAAATGGATTTTTTTTCAAAACAAGTTTTCCAGGATTTGCCACATTCATCATAAACTTGTCACCAGTCCTTGGCCAGAAATGTTTGCACTTACTATTTAAGCAAACAAAGCGCAAAATATTTAAATCTTTTTCGGCAGAGAAAACCCCAATACAGGCTTTTGCAATTGATACTGTCGCCCTTACGCCTGTTGGGATAATCTTGTCAGAAAAAAGGCTTGCTTGTTTACAACCAGGGCAAGGAAAGGCAGGAATGTGAGGCCCAAAATCATTTGCAGAAGCAACTGCTTTCATTTTCTTTAAATTTGGTTTTTTTCTTAAACCGGCAATCATCCCTTTTATGCCAGATTTTTCCTCATCATTGCCAGCAGAGTCTCCCTTGTCTTCATTTTCATCTTCTGGGTCACTGCCATAAGGATGCTCATTATCTTCACTGGCTGAATTGTCTTCATCATTAAAACTATCATCTTGGTCATCGTCATTGAAGCCACCATCGTCATCATAATCGTCATAATCTTCATCCATGTCAAACATCCTCCTTTTCAACTATTTTATAAAAAATATGATATTAAGTCAAGTAAAACTGAATATTCAATGATTTATAAAATTCTCTTAAGTTTTTTCAAACTTTATCAATACCCCGTTCTCAGCTCGCTTATCACAACATTATCTTTGTTGACGCCAATCTTGCAATCATAAACAGAAAACTCAATTATGACATTATAAAGTTCATTATCAGTAATATATCTCATAATCTTTGATATACCCGGAATCTTCCATAATTTATCATCTTCAATGGAAGTGTGAAGATTATATTTTGGATTTTCATAAATATTTCTGTGAGTCGCTTCAATATCATCTCTTGCGGTAATATCAACAGTTTGCGAATAAAAATCTTTATGAACAATAATATCACCAACCAAAACAATGTCCTCTTTATAAGGATTGTAAGAAACACTTATTGTCACATCATCTTCAAAAAACTTTAATTTCTCTTTTACCTGCTCAAAAGTTTTTACAAAAAAGAAATCTCCCTTTGCCTTATTTGCACTTCTGAGCACATATTCATCTGCCGGAAAGGTATTAATAAAATTTTCAATCCCGTTTTCATCAGAAACCTGAAAGACATCAAGAGGAAAATAGTTTAATCTCATTTCCTTCATCTTAACAATACTATCTTTTTTATCTTTAATCTCAATCATAATCACCTCAATCAATTCAAGTAGGCTATTAAATGATAAATATATATTATCATAATATCTATTATTTGCAAAACAAAAATAAATAAAACAAATAAAATTAAATAAAACTTAAAAATAGATTTATTTCAATATACATATTTTCATTTTTTATACCCATAATAATTATATGAAAATTTTACCAGTAATTTTAGCCTGCCTTTCCCTTTCATCGCCTCTTTGCGAATATAAAGTAGGCAGGCTTATCGAAAGTGATAAATTTAATCATGTCAGCCTTTGCAGTGAGGGCAAACTTTATCGTGAAAATATTGAGATAAAAGTCAAGGGCGAAGAAAATGAAATAATTGTCGAGCCTGCAGTCAATATAGGTTATAATCCACAAATTTTCATTGCAAACTTTGCCGATAATGGACTTGAACAAATCCTTTATAGTGTAGAAAGTGGAGGAAGCGGAGGATACAGCTTTTATCAAATCTTTTCCTTTAAAGGCGAAAAAGCTCTTTCAATATTCAATAGCGAAGATTTTAACCCCTCTATCAAAGCCTCATATATCGAAAATGATATTATTGAAATTGATTATGAAGGCAAGCGGATATTCTTAGATAGCTCAAACTCAGGCTGCCAAAACAAGGAAGATTGTCAGCTTTATATAAGCAGTGTCAATTCAATTATGCCCTATTATAACATCGCTCTCGACAGATATTATCTTGAAATTTATCAAAAAATTTATGGCGGCTATCAGGCAAATACATTCGGTTATATCATATCACTGGTTGAAGTGAATGAAAATGACTTTAAAACGATAAACATTGGCACAACCTCAAACTTCTCTTATTAATAAGAATAGCAAATAATAAAAAATAAAAATAAAAATTGAAATTAAAAAAATGAGAAATTAAAAAACGAAGGTTGAAATTTATAAAACAACAAAAAGATTGAAATAATAAATTAGAAAAAGATTGAAATATAAATTAAAAAAAAGACTTAAATATATTAAGCCTTTTTTTATGTCACTTAAATTAATCAATCCAGAAAACATGACCATTTAAAAGAATACAAATTATGTCAATAAGCCATAAGAAAGGTATTCCAATAATAATCAAGATAACTGCAAGGATGACACCAAAATAACTTTTCTTATCAAGTGACCTAATAATTCTGTAAACCACCCAGATAATATCAAGCATTGGAAGTGCAAGAACAACTTTTGCCCAAAGAGGCAATTTTTCCATAGCAACAATGATATCTTTCATAATCTTCTCCTCTTTAATTTATATAATATATTTTATCATAAAATCTTTTGTTTGTCAATCAATTTTTTATTCCTATTATATGAATAGGCATTGCTTCTAAAAAAAAGTATTCATCAAGAGGTTTATCTTTTGCATCATTTGTATGGGCGCAAACAAAAATTTTTCTTCCCAAAATCTTTGTCACAATCACGCTGTGATTAAAATGTGTGGGATTTTGGCGAAGCTGAATTATATCACCTTCTTCAATATCATTGAGGCTTACAATTTTGCCATAAGGTCCCTTAGTCTGCCTATTTCTAAGAAGAAAGGTCATAAGCTGACCAACACCCGTCCAACTTGGCGAGCGACTGGCAACGCTGTTGTAAAACCAGCCATTGATAGGGTCATAATTCATCACGCCCCCTCCAGCCAATAAACACTGAGAGATAAAATTGGTGCAATCTCCACCTATCCCACCAAAATGATAGAACTTTGGATTTGCACTAAGCGCCCATTTTCTTGCGTATTCCACCGCTAATTTTCTGTTATATTCAGCAGCCATATTTAGATATATGAAAAATCAAACAAAAATGTTAAACTTTTTCTTTTATCTCTTTTTATTTAAAGAAAAAACACCCCTAAGGGTGCTTATAATTTTAATTAAAGTTGAATACCATCTTCAAAATCATTATAAGTTTCAACATAATCTTTTATAGTCTTAATATGGTCTACTTTAATTTCATTTTTTCTTGCGATTGTCATTCCTTTAAAAGCTGTCTTATCAATTCCATAGGAAAGTATTTCACCTTTTTTCAATACTGCTGTCATAATTCCTCCGTTTCTTCTGAATATATAATAGCACATTTATAAGAGTTTGTAAATACCTTTTTGTAATTTTTTTTACATTTTTTTAGGGACATTTATTGCAAGCACATCAAGAGCCTGCAGCATCTTTTTTCTCACCAAAGTGATAAGAGAAATAAAGCTTTTTTGCCTGTTTTCATCGCTCTCATTTATTATGTTATGGTTGTTATAGAAGGTTGCAAAAGCACTTGCAAGGTCATAAAGGGCTGTGCAGAGCGCATTGAGTGACCTCTCACGATAACAAATCTGATATGAAGAATTAAGCTTGATTATCGTGCGGAGAATTTCACGCTCTTCCTCACAATCAATGAAAATCTCGCCGCCCTGTTTGCCATTAAGCTTTTCAAGAATTGAATTGATTCGCACAACCATATATTGAAGATATGGCCCGGTCTTGCCCTCAAACGCCATAAACTTATCGATGTCAAACACATAATCTTTGCTGACAGTATTTGAAAGGTCACCAAATTTCATCGCCCCAACACCAATCATAAGCGCGGTTTCATCATCACTTGCCGCTCCATTTGAAACAAGCTTTTCTTTTGCCTTATCCATAAGCATTGCAATGATGTCCTCAAGCTTTACAGTATCGCCAGAACGTGTCTTAAAAGGCTTTCCATCTCTGCCATTCATAGTGCCATTTATCACGTGCACAAGTTTTTGCTCTTGTGGAGAAATTCCACTTTTCTTGCAAACTCTAAACACCTGATTAAAATGCATCTTTTGCCTGCCATCTGTGACATACTCAATGCGGTCAAGAGTATATTCCTTGTTTCGCATAAGTATTGTCGCAATATCTGTTGTTGCATATAGATATGCCCCATTTGACTTTTGTATCAAACATGGAGGCATTGGATTGTTGTATCGAATGGTGCCATCTTCATTTTTTCCGGCAGGGACATTCTCGCCCTCGCCAGCCACCTCTACAATAAGAGCACCCTCGCTAAGCTTTGCAAGTCCCTTTTCTTTTATAATATTCACCGCTTCATCGCAGAAATCATGTGCATCACTTTCACCCTTCCAAAGCTCAAAAGAGGCACCAAGCTTAAGATAGTTTGCAGAGATTTCCTTGACAGAAAGCTCTCTGATAACCTTATAAATATCATAATAAGGACTTTCTTTTTGCTGAATTTTAAGTGTCCACTCTTCAGCCTTTTTCTTAAACTCTTCATCGGTTGCCTTACGTTTGTTTGCCGCCGGATATGCCTCATTTAAATCTTCAATGGTGATATCATATTTTTCCTTTCCACCAAAATAACCGTCAAGCTTGCCCTCTTCAAAAAGCTGAAGCTCGGTAAGTCCCATCTGAAGCCCCCAATCGCCAAGATGAACATCACTTATCACTTCATCGCCCAAAAGCCTATAAAGCCTCTTCAAACTCTCACCAATGATAGCAGGCCTAAGATGGCCAATATGAAGCGCCTTTGCTACATTGGCGCCGCCATAATCAAGCAGAACTTTTTGAGAAACTTCATTCTTCTCAAGTCCTCCCATTTCGTCAGCAAGCAGAAAATTTGCAAGCCTACCAAACCCCTCATCGCTCACCTTAATATTGATAAAGGCAGGTCTTGAAACCTCAAATTTAAAAATAGTGGCATCAATTTTGCTGACAATATCTTCGGCAATGTCATATGGATTTTTGCCATATTTTTTTGATAAAGCAAAGCAGCCATTGCATTGAAAATCACAATTGCCCATATTAGAAAAACTGACCGACAAGTTTTCATCATAGCCAGCCTTCTCACACGCAACCTTAAGTATTTTTTCAATTTCTTTAATTAAGTTCATCTCATCTCCAACTTTGTCTTATATGTAAAATTATTTAGAGCAAAAGCAAATATAAATTTTGCAAATCAAACAACTTTTTATCCTTAAAAACTCTCCATTCTTTCCATAAAAATTTTATTTATTTTAAGAGAATTGTCTTTATTGAAAAAGAATTATGTCTAATTTTGTAACATTTTTGTAAAATTTTGTAAAAATATATTTTCAATCAGTTTTTCAAACGATATTTTAGCCAATGTAAAAATTTTGTTCAAAAAAGTCTAATTTTGTAAAGAATTTTACAAATTTTATTTTAAGGCCTATTTAAAAATTTTGTAACATTTTGTAAAATATTGTAAAAATTTATCTGTTGATATTGTAAAAATAATTTAGCGAATTTTGTAAAATATTGTAAAAAATAAAATGCGATTTTTGAAACATTTTGTAAAATATTGTAAAAAATAAAATTAGATTTTGTTTAAACTTTTTTGCAATAATACCTTATCTATATATGGTATCAATTCTTTCAAACAAAATACAATATCTTGCAAAAACACCAAAATCAATTTAAATCACGCCTTCCTTCAAGTGCCCTTGAAAGTGTGACTTCATCGGCATATTCAAGGTCGCTTCCCATAGAAACACCCTGCGCCAGTCTTGTCACCTTCACGCCAAGCGGTGATAAAATTTTTGCAATATACATGGCAGTTGCATCACCTTCAACATCAGGATTTGTCGCCATAATCACCTCTTCAACATTGTCAGACTGAACACGTGAAAGCAGTTCTTTGATTTTTATATCATTTGGCCCACGATGTTCAAGCGGACTGATTGTGCCAAATAAGACATGATAAACACCTTGATATGACTTGACCTTTTCCATTGCAAGCACATCCTTTGGCTCTTTTACAACACATATAATCTTTCTGTTTCTACTATTGCAAATAGGACAAATTTCTCTGTCTGTAAAATTGCCACACACCTTGCAAAATCCAATCTTTTCCTTGGCTTCAATCAGCGCTTGACTAAATCTCTCTGCACGCTCTTTTTTGCCCTCTATGATTGAAAAAGCATATCTTTGTGCCGTCTTATATCCCACACCCGGCAGTGTGCGAAACTGCTCTATAAGCTTTTCAATGACATCTTCATTATTCATAATTTTATCCTAGAAAAGCCCTGGAACTTGTGGCATACTTGCCTGCTCTTTGCGCGAAATTTGTTCAAGGCAGTCGTTTACTGCTGAAATGACAAGGTCTTCAAGCATTTCTTTATCATCTGGGTCAATCACTTCAGGTTTAATATTGATAGATTGCATAGCTCTTGCACCTGTCATTTTCACCTCAACCATTCCACCACCAACCGATGATGTAAACACGCTTTCTTCAAGCTCTTGCTTGGCTCTTGCCATATCTTCTTGCATCTTTTGAGCCTGACGCATAAGTTGACCCATATTAGCTCCGCCAAATCCTCCAAAATTATTGTATCCCATATTTTACCTCCATAAATTTCTTTTAATAAGTTCTATTTCTCCAAAAACCTCTCTCAGCCTTTTTTTATCATATTCGGCATCAGAGGTCACAGCCACCTTCATGTTGATTTCAACTTCAAGCTCAAGCCCCTGCCATCGCAATGCCCGCTCAATAATCCCCTTCCCTTCAAGAAGAAGATTTGCCAGCATCTGCTCGACAACATTTATCGAAAGCTTACCATTTTCAATGACAACATCGGTGATATCCCCGCAAGCCACATGCAATGCAACCTGCCTGTTTTCTTTTAAGTAAAGCACCACCTTACCCCAAACCGTCTTGGCAGTAAGCGGAACTTTATTTGTCACCATTTTCAGTTTTTTTTTACGTCCTCGCTGCCAAGGCCAGCCATAACAGAAAGAGAAAGCGTTTCAAGCAATAGCCTTGGTGAGATTGTCCATCTCAGCTCATTCTCAGCCCCGCCAAAACTTTGCATATAACTGATAAGCATCTTTTCTTCAAAATCTTCAGCCTGATTTTTGATGCGGTTGAAACTTTCATCAGCCATATTCAAAATCTCATTTGGCTTTGCACAAGTCTTGCAAATCAACAAATTTCGCGCGTGCTTTGAAAGGTCCTTGACAAGTATGGACATATTTTTGCCACCCTCATCAAGACGATTGACAAGCTCCAAAAGCCCACCAATGTCTTTATTGTATAGTTTGTCAAAATATTCAATCATCAAACTTTCATCAGTCGAGCCCAGCACCTTTTGAACGCCCTCAAGTGTTACCTTTCCTATTGAATAGGCAATCACACTATCTGCAATTGAAAGTGTATCTCTCACACTTCCCTCACCCGCAATTGCAATGGCCTTGAGCGCCTCATCATCATATTCAATCTCTTCGCTGTCAAACACCTTTTTAAGCAGCCCAACCAGCTCTTCAAGCCCCACCAACCTAAAATCAAACCTCACACACCTTGACAAGATTGTCGCCGGCAATTTATGCGCCTCTGTGGTCGCTAAAATAAAGATGATATGCTTTGGTGGCTCTTCCAATGTCTTAAGAAGGGCATTGAATGCCGAGTCTGTCAACATATGCACTTCGTCAATGATGTAAACCTTATATTTTGCATCAACTGGCGCAAACTTAACCTTCTCACGAAGCTCTCTCACATCGTCAACCCTGTTGTTTGACGCCGCGTCAATCTCAATGATGTTGATGTCATTCTGCCTTTCAAGCTTCTGACAACTCTCACACCTGCCACATGGCGAACCATTTTGATTGTCAAGACAATTCACCGCCCTTGCAAGTATTCTTGCAATTGATGTCTTTCCTATCCCTCGCGAACCAGTAAAAAGATATGCATGGCCAATACTGCCAGATGCAATCTGATTTTTTAATGCTCGCGTAATATGTTCCTGCCCCACCACTTCATCAAAATTGGAAGGACGATATTTGCGATATAAAGCAAGATGTTCCATTATTCCCCTTTTTCATTAGTATAACTTTTTTCATTTAAAAAATCAATTGATTTCATATATTAATCTTCAATGCCCGCCAAATAGTCCAAAGACACTTTAAAAAATTGTGCAATAACAATTGCAGTATCCAAATAAGGAAGCCTTTTGCCTGTTTCCCAATAATAAATTGAAACATCAGAATAACCAATCGCTTCAGCCAGTTCTTCCTGCGTAAGCCCTTTTTCTTCTCTCAATTCTTTCAATCTTTCGCCAAATTTGTTCATTTTTACCCCTTTTATAAAATTTTATAACAAATGTTAGGAAAATGCTTGACATCATAACAATAATTAGGGTAAAATTAAATTGAAAATATTAAAAAGAGGTAAATATGGAAATAATTATTAAGTTATTTTACGATAGCTATCTAAAAGAAAATTTTAAAAATCACTATAAAACAAGAAAAGAACTGGATGACAAAAGCAAAATGTTTCTAGAAACACTCAGTAATGAACAATATCAAATGTTTATAGATTATGATATTGCTTTTGAAAATCATATATCCGATAGAGAACAAAGAATTATTGGATATATATTTTCTTTGCTATCACTTGAAATTTAAAGTAAAGATTATTAGAATTTCATCAGTCCTCAACCCCTGCCATATATCCGACAGTAACACCAAAAAATTCTGCCAACACAATCACAGCATCTAAATTTGGAACTCTTTTATTAAACTCCCACAAACCAATTGCAGAATTTGTTATTCCAACTTTTTTCGCTAATTGAAGCTGACTTAAACCTGCTTCAATTCTCAATTCTTTCAATCTTTCACCAAATTTATTCATTTTTTCCTCTTAAATAAATATACAACAATTGTTGAAGAAACGCTTGACATTAGACAATTGTCGAAATATAATATAAACAATTGTCGAAGTTAAGGAGGAAAAAATGGAACCATTAGTTAGATTATTTTATGACTGTTATCTTGAGGCAAACAGTAAAGAGCACTATAAAACCTCGAAAGAGCTTGATGATGCCACAGACAAACTCATTCACTCATTGCAAAAGGGTCAAAAGACATTATTTCAAGAATATGATTTTTTGTTTATGGACCATATGGTTGAAAGGGAGCTGAGGCTGATTGAGTTTATCTTCAAATTGATTTTGCCTTCCTGCTGAGAAATTGAGATTGGCATCAAAAGTTTATCAAAAAATCTTTATCACAAGCACTGTCATATCATCGACAGCATAGCCATTGTTGTTTGAAAGAGCTTTTGCAAGAATTTGGTCGGCAAACTCTTGAGGGTTGTGGGCTTTGACAGTCAACAGAAAGTCTTTAAATTCGCCATCACTGCCAAAGGCATCATTTATTCCGTCAGAGCAAAGCACGATGTTGTCTTTATCATTTAAGACAATCTTTTTTGTGATTGCCTTTGCATTGTCAAGGATACCCACAGGAAGGGCTGAGCATTCAACAATTTTGCAGCCGTCTTCACCTCTGACATAGGAGGTTGTAGCACCCATTTTCACAAAATCGGCAATTCCATCTTTCAAATCGACCACACAGATATCAATGCTTGAAAAGATATCATTGCTTTCAAGATTCATAAGCCTATTGACGGAAGACAAGATAATTTCACTTTCAAAACCAGCTTTATAGAAATTTTCTATCAAACCGATTGTAGTTTCTGCCTTTTTGCCTGCCTGCTGACCGCTTCCCATTCCGTCACAGATTGCAAAGATAAACTTATCACCGTCAAGCCTCTCAATACTATGCCTATCACCAGACTCACCGCCACCACCTTTTGGAGTGCTTGCAAGACCGAAAATACAATCATATCGAGGTGCAGTTTTTAAATTTACCGAAACAAGACCGGCACGTTCTGTTGGTGTTACATCATTTATCACCATTTTGTTGCCGCATATTTTTGACACAATCGATTGAAGCTTAAGTTTTTGCACATCTTCTTCGCGGACAACCAAAGTTGTCATCATCGTCCTTGCATCTCTTTCATAGACCACAGCATCGGTGCAGATGATGTTGTTTGACGATAATTCGTCCAAAATCCTCATTTCTCGACCAGAATCCATACTTATCATCGTGTCAACTTCGCCCGCCAAAGTTTTCATCAGCCCTGAAATTCCTTCAAGCTGGTCGGAAATGAGAAGCTTGCTTGTATCAATATTTCCCACAAGCTGAGAATAGGATTTATATTGTTTTGTAAGAGTGTTTGTTTCAGAAATCAACCTTGCAGACTGACCACATCTTGAGGATAGATAACTTGGAAGGTCAAGAATGCTTATCTTTCCACGTTCTAAAGAAATGGTTATGAGATTTAAAAATATCCCTCTTGTATCTTCACTGAAGGTCCTATGGCAATGTTTATATTCAGGACAATTTTTGCAGATGGTCGATTTTATCTCTTCATAAAGCATTTCTTTGGCTTCGCTTTCACTTGCGTTTTGTTTTATAAGGGTGCGGAAGACGGCATTCATATCATAAAAAACTTCTGAGAGTTTATTTAGCCGCCTTTGCAGAATATCACGATTGCGATTTAATAGACATTTGACAGCACTTCTTTCCTTTTCTGATGAAAGCAGCAATGCAAGAGAATTGTAAAAGGCCTTTGGCACAATCAAAAATATCACTGCTCCCACCACAACAGGCATAAAACCAACAACTGTGAAAGAATAATAAAGCTGAAAATAGAAGGTAATCAAAACTTCACTGACTATAATTGCGCTTGCCGGCAATATTCTATTTGCAAACTTGAAAGAAATCACAGCAAGCCCCCAAATAATGAAAGGGGTCATATGCATCGGATTGTTTCCGCTTATCAAAGCACCCAACCCCATAAGCGAGGCAAATATCATAGTTCTGCCAGAATTTGACACCTGCGATATCGACAAAAGCGAAAAGGCAACAAAAAGTTTTAAAAGAGAAAAACCATATATATCACAACTTGCCAGTCCGCTTGCAATGCTCATCAAAAGCACACCACCGCAAACCACTTCAGGCAGGGTCAACTTATGATTAAGCCCACGCCTCAAAAGTGGCTCAAAAATCGACAGCGCGATGAAGAGATAAAAAATTCCGACAACTGGAGATAATATTGCAAAATAGATTTCCATATCACCAAGAATGGCAAAAACAAGCCAAGCTATTTGACTTAAAAAGGCATAGACAAAAAGTTCCCACTTAAGCATAGGTTTTTTGATGCTGACATGGATATAATAGGGCACCACAAGAAAAATCACCGCAACAAGTGTGCTGATTGCCCCTTCAAAAGAAAAATTGTTTGCCACAGAACCAATTATATAGGCAGGAGCGACCAACCAAACCTTTTGATTTGCCCATACAAGAGCAAACATCATTGAAAATGCAAACGGAAAAATCACCCCGTTTATACCCGCCCTTGACAGCACAAAAAATAAAAGTAAAAATAAAAAGAATTTTAATAGATAGACAATTTTAGATTTCATTTCATCTTGATTATAACTCACCTCTTTCTCATTCCTCTTATCATTACTTGCCAAAATTTGACGAATAAGGGCAAAATTGAGAAAATAACCCTATCGCACTTTATCTATATATAAAATCATTAAAAAAGTGGCTTTTATTCCAAGTCCCCCTTCATTCAACACATCTTTTCTTTCCTTTTAAATCTTTTTTTAATAACTCTTTTTTTATTTCTTTCTTCTTTCTTTTTATTCTCTTCTTCTGTTTTATTTTTTATCGCCTTCATTTCAATTCTTCCGTCCTTTTCATATCTTCTTACACCTCATTTTCTTTTTTTTCATTCCTCTTTTTTTATTTTCTTCTTCCTTTTCAATTCTTCCTTTTTATTCTCTTCTTCTGTTCATATTTTTTATCTTCTTTTTTCATCTCTATATCTTTATTTCAATTCTTCCGTCCTTTTTTATATAAGACTTGCAAAAAATTTTAATTTGTGTTAAACTTATTATATAAAGTTTTTCAGGAGGCCGATATGAAGGTAAATCACTATGCAACCATTTTCACAAACACAAACATTCTTCCAGCAGAAAGGACAACAAGGGTAAAATCAAATGACATAAACGACCTATCACTTCCTAAAGACTGCTATAGAGTAATTACCTTTGACAGAATGATTGATGAAATTGAATATAATGGCAATATATATCCTGTCGCCACCAAAAAGCTTAACCAAAAAATTTATCATATCGGAAAGTTTGAAAATTTGGAAAAGCTTTCTGAAAAAGACAAACTTTTTGTAAAGCTTGCACAAAACAATGATTGCATTGGCATGGTCAGCTCAAACACAGGTCTTGAAAGCATGGTCTTTGAAGGCGAAGGCATAATTGAAATCAATGGCAGCGACAAAATCGTCATTAAAGAATGTTCACTTAAAATGGATGAGATTTTCCCAAACGTTGAAAATAAAAGCAAGCCAAAAAGTGATGCCAAATTAAATTCAGAAAATGCTGATTTGACAAATTCAAACACTACCCGACCATCATCAAACGGCGATGAAGAAAACAAAGAAAACTAATAAAAAATAAGATAATTTAATTAAAAATAAAGAAAAATCATACAAAATGTATGATTTTTTATCTTTTTTATCCATTTTTTATTTAATTATCTCTATTTTTGCGTGCGACTATCGACAAAATCAAATATTGTTCTAATAGTTTTTTCCATATCAATATTTTCAATTATCAGGTCATAGCCATCTTTAAAAGACCTTTCCAAAACACTTCTTGAAAGCCTTTTTTCAATGTCCTCTTCGCTGTCCCCTCTCTCTTTCAATCTCTTTCTTAAAACATCATCTGGGGCATCAAGAAAGATTGTAAAAAGCTGACTATCGCCAAAAAACTTTTTCAAATTTACCGCACCTTTTACATCAATGTCGCGGATATAAAATATGTCTTTTGCCTCTTTAGCCCTTTCAAGCTGCGACAAAATTGTGCCATAATAGTTTCCATGCACAAGTTCATATTCAAAAAACTTGCCCTCTTGTATCCCCTTTTTAAATTCCTCTTCACTCATATAAACATAGGTGTCAAATATCTTGTCACTCTCGCGAGGTTGACGTGTTGTCCCTGAAGACCTTTCAAGCACCTTAAAATTATCCCTTCTTTTGACAAGCTCATTCATAATCGTGTTTTTTCCGCTTGATGATACACCACTGAAAGCAATATACATAATATCCTCCCATTTAAACTTTTGTTTTATTTTGCCTATATTCTATTATAAATATATCAAAAATCAACTTTCTTGTCAAAATAATTGACGATATATTATTTTTTGAAGTTAAATTTTGTTTCTGATTATTAAAACATAAAATTTATAAACCGCATTTTTTAAATAAAACTCGTTTACTCTAAAAAATCATATTTCAAAATATGAAATTACACCTGCAAGAATCGAATAGCAAAATTTTTCGCAGTAATCATTGCTTTTCAAAAGCCGCTCTTCATTTGGATTTGATAAAAAACCGCACTCAACCAAAATGGCAGGCATCTTCGCTGTGTTTATCACATAATAGTCACCAACACTTACATAATCTCTTGCGCTTTTAAAAGACTGACACACACTTGTTTGCACACTTTTTGCAAGATTAAATCCATTTTCACTGCCCTTTGCGTAAAAAATTTGTGCACCTTCACTTGAGGAAAGTGGAAAAGAATTCATATGAATACTGACCATGATATCAGCACCACAACCATTTATAATGCTTTTCCTTTTTTCCATTTCACTCTTTTTCTTGTTTTGTGCATTTTCATCATAGAGCCCATTCATATCACTTCGGGTAAGCACAGCCTTGATTCCAAAATCTTCACAAAGCTTTGCAAGTTTTTTTGCATACATAAGATTAAGTTCACTTTCGGTCACCCCTGTTGCCGAGCCAATTGCTCCACCATCCCTACCGCCATGACCGGCATCAATGACAATAGTGTGAAGCGGCTTTGGCATTGCATTAGTTTTAATAGAAAAATATGTGGCACAAAAGGTTGCTATGAGTAAAACTCCTAATAGCCAGGCGATAATCGCCTTTTTCTTTAAAATAAAAAACATAAGGCCTCCCTTATGTTTATTTTATTTACTTACAATCGATTTTAGAATTATTTTACTGCATAATTAAAAGTGAAAACATGATACCCGTTTTCTTGAGTGTGTGTAAATATTTCTGTGTTGTAAAGCCAAGTATTTTCTCCCGAATTTTGAATAACCGAATCGGAAACTTTAAAAGTTGTCAAACCTCCACAGAAGGATGGCTTTTGAGATAAATTTTGATATATTGTATTTGAATCAATTATCATCGTCTTAAGGGACATGCAGTTAAAAAAGGAATCTAAGTGATATTCTGTCAAAGTATATGGAAGTTTCACCTCTCGTAATGCAGTGCATCCAAAAGCCTTTTCTCCCAATTTTTCAAGACGAGTAATTGCTAAATCAATTTTCTCAATTGGACAAGCAAGAAAGGCTTCTTGTTGAACTTCATTTAAATAAGAGCCTACTTTGACATCTTTTAGTTTTAAACATTCAAAGAATGCTTTCTTGAAAATCTTTTGAGCCAAATCAAGTGACACGCTTTGCAGTTCTGCACAGCCCCAAAAGGCGCCTTCATAAATATAAACAACTTTCTCCAAATTTATAGTTGTGAGTTTTGAGCAGTTGTAAAAAGCTGAATTCCCAATAAATTTTACACTTTCTGGCAATGTTACACCCGTAATTTTAAGACCAGCAAAAGCATAAGGTTGAATATAATTTACATTAGCAGTAATAGCAATATTCCCTGAAACTTCTTCGTCATCTGCAAATAGTTTTACACCATCAAAATTTGCACACAGAGGGCTTGTATCAGCGAATAAGATTTTAACCCAATCGTCAATGGTTCCATTAAAATAAACTTCTTTTAATGGGTTTTCACTTAATGCCTTTCCTATGAATTGTTTACTTTCAAATGTTTTTAAATCTTTACCGAATTCAAGGGTTTCAAATTTTCCACCTGCAAGTGCGCCTTCCTTTAATGTAGTAATTACATTCCCATCAATTTCATCTGGAATAACTAAATTCTTAATATTTCGAGAATAATCTGTCAAACCTGTAATTGCTGTTCCTTCTTGACTGAGTGTAAAAAGTGCATTCCAACGTGCAAAAAGAGTTGTGTCCTCAATTATGTTTTTGAAATCAACGTCAAAGTCAAATTTCTGCCCATTATTTAGATACCAATCATCAAAAACATAGCCAACTCGTGTTGGCATCTCTGGCTTTGCAAAACTTCCACCCTCCTGCATATATTGGTTTGGCACCTTAGACCCGCCATTAGAATTAAATGTTATTTCAAATGTTTTAGGTTGACGCCATTTTGCATAAAGTATTGTATCTTTTGTAATTTTATCCTCACCAAATCTAAACGCGAGTTGAAAATCCTCATCCCAAAACCAACCATCAAATATATAATCTTCTTTGATAGGGTCAGTTGGTTTTGAAATACTTTCCCCCGATTTTACTAAAACTCTTTCTATAAAACTACCACCATTAGTATCAAAAGTAATTGTGAGCTTAGTTGCACCACATCCAGCAAAAAATAAACCTGGAACTAACAAAATAAAAAAAGAAATAAAAAACTTTTAATAGATTTTTTATTCATAATATTTCTCCTTCATTATTATAAATAACACAAATTAACTAAAAAATCAATATTTTTTCAAAAATATTCAACTAGATAAAATTACCAAATATTTATTGTATGAACCAAATAAGTTTGCAATGATGAGAAGTATGGGATATAATAAAGAAAATGCAAATGAATTGTATAAAAAAATTTCACAAGAAGTTTCACAAGGTTTTCTTAATAATAGATATCAATTAAAAACTTTAAATGAAAATAGACAACATATTCAAATAAATTTTATTTTAGATGGCAAGAATGAACATTCTCACGAAAAATTTAATTGCCATATAGGTTGTGTCGTATGGCCAAACGGCAAAATTAAAATTGCCTCACTTAATAAAAAGATTAAAGGAGGAAAACAATGAAATGGTTAGACCAAGTAAGAGTCACTGTAAGCAAAGAAAAATATGAAAAAGAAGGCGTCTTTAAGGGCGCAATCGGCACTATAATATTTGCTTGGCTTAGAGAAAATAAATTTGAAGTCGTATTTTCAAGACCTGATGGAAGCGATTATGCTGAAATATTGGTTCACGTAAAAGATTTAGAACTGGTCAAAGATAATAAACTTTCAGACCAATCAATCTTGCAAGACCTTCCCAAAAATGACCCCCATTGGTGGTGCAAAGTTGAAGATGGGTATATTTTAAATTTACTTGGAGAAAGAAAAAATAAAATTCCCTATGATTATAATTCTTAGAAACAAAAGCTTTAGGCCGCCACCTTGATAAAATTTTAAATCATACAAATAAACAATTCACAACTAAAATAGATTACAAACTAAAAAATACATAAGTTTTATATTAATAGATGATGAATATTAATTTTATTTGTTGACTTATAAAATATGTATGATATAATAAAAACAAAGGAGATATGAGAATTTATAATTTTAAATATATTAAAAATAAAAAAACCGCCTGCGAAATTATATCAAAAATAAGCAACATTCCACTTAAAGAAAATATGAAAAATTGTAAATGCTCGGTTATTAATAATAGCTATTGTTTAAGGATATAAGAATTTGAAACAATAGGCCTTGATATAGGAGATTTTCTTGATTTTGGAGAATATTATATTATACATAATGATTTTGAAATTTCTGTTGGTGATAGAATTAAAAAAAATTATAAAACAGATGAAGATACAACAAACAATTTCAGAATTGAAACAGCAAAATTATACGGCAACTCTAAAGAATATGTCACCGATTTAAAAAACTTCCTTCAAGCAAAGGTGGACAAACAGATTGCAATTGTTGAGAATAGCCTTGAAGAAGAACTTGAAAAATAGTATAAAGCATATCACACGATATGCTTTTTTTCTGCACTTCAAACAACCTGCAATATTCTAAGCAGGCAAGATAAACAATAGCAAAGTAATTCCTTTAAAACACTTAAATAGACGCAAGCTTTTTAAAGCAATTCAGCCTATATTGTCAATTTTATATTAAAAAAGATTGAATATAATTTTTATTAAAAATTTAAAAATAAATGCCAAAAGTTGGCAGTAAAACTTGAAATACAGAATTTTCTCATGATACATTATCTCCAAAGGCAAAAGTCTTTTAAAAAGGAGAATAAAAATGATTAAAAACGAACAACTGAGTTCGCTTTTTTCTTTTACTAATGATTATGATTATTATGAAGAAAAGCGACATAAAAAACAAAAACTTGTAAGAAACGAATTTGAAAAAACTGGCAAATATGGAATGCCACTTATCAAAAAGCAAAAAATTGATTTAGACAAAATTGAATTATTAAGCTTTTTAAAAACAAAAAATGATGATGTTGAAAACAAAAATAAATCCATCCACTTTTTTACCTACGATTGGAATTTTGAAACTGTCTATGACAAACCAGCACAAGCCCTAGAAAAACTGGACCAATACTATGCATTGTTGACACCCGAGTTTAGCACCTATAAAGATATGCCCCTTGCCCGGCAGATTGATAGCGTTTTCAAAAATCGTTGGTGCGGCGCCTTTTGGCAAAGACAAGGGATGCTTGTAATTCCAACAATTTCATGGGGCTCTTATGATTGCTTTGAATTCTTTTGTGACGGTGTTGAAGAGGGCTCTGTTGTGGCAGTTTCAACATACACAAGAGAAGACAACAAGAAGGGATTTATGGAAGGCTATGAAATTATGATGGAAAAAATAAAACCGAGCGCAATCATTTGTTATGGCACACCTTTTAAAGAAATGAAAGGCAATATAAAAGCAATAGACCCTTTCGATAGCGAAAATTTGATAAAAAAGATAGGCTTAGAAGAGTTTACAAAAAGATATCTCGCCGGCCAGCTTTATCCAGAAATATAGGAGGCAGGCTATGGAAGAGATGAAACTTACAATAAATATGCTTCCAAAAGGAGCATGGAATAATGACTTAAGCAAAACCCTGCCAAAAAATGACTGGGATATCCTTCGCAAATATGCCCTAAAAAGAGCAAAAGGCAGGTGTGAGATTTGCGGATATGAAACAGATGAGCTTGATGCACATGAGGAATGGGATTTTGACATAAAAAGAAAAACTCAAATATTGACAAAAATTATTGCAATTTGCTCAAGATGCCATGGCGTAAAACATTTTAAAAACTCTGTAAGATTGGGCTTTGGTGAAGAGGCTGAGAAGCATTTTATAAAAGTCAACAAATGCTCAGAAATGCAATTTGCATCACATCTAAATAAAGCAATAATAGATTATAAAGAGAGAAATAAGGTCTTTAGGTGGAAAATGGTTGCAGATTTAAAATGTTTTGGCGGCAACGGAATTGAAATAAAACAAAACACCATTCCCCTAATAAAAAATCCATATCAAGATGTAGATTGGTTTTCGCTATCATATGAAGATATGAAAAAACTATTTGAAATAAAAAGAAACGATTACTTAATAGGTGCCCCAAAAATTGTTTCAATAGAAGTCGACAATTATCAAGGAACTATTCAAGTAAAAACCCTATTCACCGACAGAATTGAGTGGATTTTAGATGATAAAATAATAGATAAAAAATATAATGTCATCGGCCCATTCGCCACAAAATTAAAAATAAAAGAAATAATAGGAAAAAATTTAAAATTTAAACTTGTTGGCATTGGTGGAGAAACAATATCCAAAACATTTGAAGTTTTGCCACAGGAGGTGCTATAATGGGAATGTGTAAATCAAGCGGCGGGAAATTTGATATGTTTGGACCTTATAGGTCTAATATACATGAAAGATGGAGTGAAAAACCAAATATTAGAATAGATTACTATGATGAAAAAACAAAAAAATTGCTTCAACAAAGATGGTATGGACCTGATGGTCTTGCAATATGGGATAGAGATTGGGCTCATGGAAATGCACATCATAATCATACTTTCCCCCACGACCATTATTGGGATTGGACAAAGCCACCAGGAAAACAAAGGCTTGAATATAAAGGACCGAATAATGAAAAAATAAATTTAAGTAAATGCTAAGAAGGAGATAAAAATGAAAATAAATCCATTTGAAAAAAATATAAAGAGCAAATGTTCTGTTTGCGACAAAAGTCTTTTGGTAGATAGCAGCGGCAATGGAGCTTGCTCAAATTGTGGTTGGTTTAACGATAAATTCGGCGATGAAAATGAAGAATATGTAACCTTCCCTAATGTTGTATCTAAAAACAAAGCAAAAAAACTTATTAAGGAAGGAAAACCTTTAAGACCAGATTTAAATGATTTCCTTGATATGTTATACTCTTATAGCGAAGTTGAATTTTGGTATAAAGAAAAAGAATGTTGTGTAATTTTATTGCACAAAAATAATGGTGACATTTCAAAAATTGAATTTGGTTGGAGCCCTGAAAATATATATTACTTTTCAGACAAAGATGACTTTATCGCAAATGCCAAAATCGAAGACGAGTATGTAAGAGATATCTGGGATAAAGTCGAAAACCCTAGTTATACATAAAAATCAATAATATACCAAACACATAGCAAACTCAAATAAAGTTTAAATTACAAAGGTGGTATGGCTCTGATGGTAGGAAATATACCAATACATCATTTTGTTCATAGGAGTAAAATATGAAAAACAATAATATTTATGATAAAGTATTTGAAAAGCATTGCGCTGTTTGTGGAAATAAATATATGGCAGACATTTATGAACAAGGAGAATGTTTTAATTGTGGATGGTATAATGGAACAATTTATTGTGAGTTTCCAGATAAAGTCATCTTTTCTAACCTGATATCTCTAAATACTGCAAAAAAGCTATATCAACAGAACAAAAAATTATGTCCTTCATTGGATGATTTTCTTGAAGCCTTTGAATTTTACGGAGAAACAAGTTTTGACTACAACCAAATAGGCTATAGCTTATTCCGACATGGAGATAATGGCATTGAAATGTGCTGGGGAAACGGAACATTGTTTTTTAAAAACAAAGATGATTTTATCGCAAATGCGAAAATTGAAAATGAGTATGTAAGAGATATTTGGGTAAAAGTCGAAAACCCTAGTTATTTATAATAAAATTTATTAAAATCTTATCATTCATAGGAAAATAAAATGAAAAATAATCCATATGAAAAAATTATAGACAAAAAATGTAATATTTGCGGAAAAATGATAAAATATGATAAATTGGGCCATGGGGATTGTGATTATTGTGGTTGGTATAATTCAAATTTCGATGGCGAAAATGAAGATAATATAATTTTCCCTAATGTTGTATCAGAAAACAAAGCCAAAAAACTTGTTAAGGAAGGAAAACCTTTAAGACCAGATTTAAATGATTTCCTTAATATGCTTTATTTTTATGGCGAAGTTGAATTTTGGTATAAAGAAAAAGAATGTTGTGTTTTTCTTATCTATGATGATAATGATAAAAACCAAACAAAAATTGAATTCGGTTGGAGCCCTGAAAATATATATTACTTTTCAGACAAAGATGACTTTATCCAAAATGCCAAAATCGGAAACGAGTATGTAAGAGATATTTGGGATAAAGTCGAAAACCCTAGTTATACATAAAAAATATCAATATTATTCCAAACACATAGCCAACTCAAACAGGATTAGATGGACAAAAAACAAATTCAAGCTTATGTTAAAAGGTAAATATTATGAAAAATAAAAAAAATAATTTATATTATAAAGTATTTGAAAAACCATGTTCGGTTTGTGGAGAAATTATAGAAAAAGATATTTATGAACAAGGAGATTGCCAAAATTGCAAATGGAAAAACAATCATTTTGCAGATATAAATCCCAATAATGTAATTCATCCCAATTTAATTTCACTAAATAAAGCAAGACAGCTCTACAAAGAAGGAAAACCTTTTGAGCCCAATTTAGATGAATTTTTAGAGGCATTACATGGATATAGCGAAATGCAATTTGAATACAATGGGGTTTATTATGCTGTTGAACTAGTGTTTGAAAATAAACAAGCTATAAAGATAAGCCTTTACAACTCCCAGACCAAAGAAATGATTTATTTTAATAATGATGAAGAATTTAAAAGCAACGCAAAAGTTGAAGGTAAACTATTAAAAGACATTTGGAGCGAAACAACCGACAGATATTGGTTGCAATAAAAACCACCTCATAATCTCCTATACAATTATAGTATTATACTTCCCCCATGACCATTATTGGGATTGGACAAAACCAAAAGGAAAAGAAAGACAAAAATATACGAAAGGAATTAATTTAAGTAATTGTTAAAAGGAGAATAAAATGAAAATAAATCCATTAGAAAAAAATATACAGAAAAAATGTGCTGTTTGTCGGAAAGTTTACATGACTTCAGAGTTTGATATAAACCCTTGTCCATATTGTGGTTGGTTCAATGATTCTATGTGTGAAGAAAATCCAGACCAAGTAATATATCGCAATTTAATTTCTTTCAACAAAGCAAAAAAATTTTATGCAGCTGGCAAAGGATTTAAACCATCCATTGATGATTTTTTAGAAGGTTTTGATTTTTATGGTGAAATGGAATTTAAATATCAAGACAAAAATTTTTATTTATCTAGAGGCGATGATGAGGATGAAATTGAATTTGGTTGGAGCCCTGAAAATATCTATTACTTTTCAGACAAAGATGACTTTATCCAAAATGCCAAAATCGAAGACGAGTATGTAAGGGATATCTGGGATAAAGTCGAAAACCCTAGTTATACATAATAAAGATACAACTAATTTTAAAATTGTTGTTTTTGGGAAAATGCCACATTTTTTGTGACTGAAAACAATAATTCTTGAAGGATTTTATAAAAATCTTTAAGTCAACCAACTAAAAAGCAAAGTTTGACAAAATTTTTCGGTAAATTTTTAATAAAAGCCTTGACTTTACCCCCCCCCGAGTATAATAAAGATAAAAGGAGTTATTATGAAAAAATTTACAAAGTTTTTAATCTTGCCTGCACTAATATTATGTTCTATGGTCACATTATTTGCTTGCGGCGGAAAGCCTGAAGGTATCAAGATAATTTCAACTTTCAAAACCGAATATTATGTTGGCGAAAACCTTGATGTAACAGGCGGAATTATTGAGTATACAAAAGACAAAAACACAATACATATTGCGATTGAAGAGGAAATGATAACCGGATTTTCAAGCGAAACAGAAGGTACTCGCAACATGGTCCTTTCCTACATCGACAATCAAACCGACCAAATTTATACCCTAAAAATTGCTTACACCATAAAAGCAATACCAGCCTATCCTTTAGATGCAAACGCAACAATAACATACAAATCTATCAAGCCAGTCAGCGAAGAAACCGAAGATGTTTATTATGGAATAATGTTTAAAAACAACATAATGCAAATTGGCATTTATAGCGACAATATGCATTTTGAAAGCAACGAATTTGCATCTCATATCACAATATATTTAAGAGAGTTTAATAAGCAAACTGAAAGCTGGGAAATTATAACCATGGCTGCAGCAGAAAAATATTTCAAACTGACAAACATCACCGAAAATTCTTTTACCATGGGAATTTATGCTATGCCAGGAGCAAGACCTGATATCGAAACCACTCCGGTTATAACAGATGCCCCTGCCATTCAAACATTCAATTTTGAAAAAGTGGACTTATCAATTTAAAAACAAACTTGCATAAAAGAAATTAAAGAGCATATCATCTGATATGCTCTTTTTTGTAATATCTTTATTAAACTTCAGAAGAAAAAAATTTGAAATTAATCCATTTTTCATTTACCAAATAAATGTTTATTATATTTAAATATTGCTATTGACTTTTACCCTTGCATAGGGTAAAATATTATAAACGAAAATTTAAAATTATAAGGGGTAATTTATGAAAGAAACAACTAAAAATCAACAAATAGAAAATATAGTTGAAAATTATAAGGATATTTTAAATAAATTAGACAGCTATAAAGAACTTAAAGACCTTTTAAATTATATGCTTGATGGCAACAAACTAATTTCTTTGACTAAGGATGAAATTAAAGACCTTAATGACAAAATTAAGAAAAATATTGAAAATATTGAAAAAATAGAAAAATTGTTGAAAAATAAAAGCCATTATTTTGAAGTCCCTATAAGCAAACTTCTTCACTTTATTACAAAAACTTTGACACAAAATAAACTAGATAGCAAAATTCGTCAAATTTATAACACTGTTTCATGTGAAGAATTTTATAATAGCTATGACCAGAAATTATATCGCAAGGAATTTGAGTTTGGGGTTCAAGTAGACGGTAAACAAATCACTTTCATAGTGCAAAAGACAGTGGAGGATTATCTGTATGGTGCTGGTGATGCCATCCTTAAAGATATAAAAATAAACCTCCTAAAAACAGGACTTATCAACAATAAAGAAGATTTTGCAAGTCAAGAATACCAAGATTATTTCTGGGGAATATTTAAGAGCAACATTGAAAAAGACATTAAAAAACTTACAGAAAAACGTAATGCAAAAATTCAATCATTAGAAAAAAAATATGAAGAAATGATAAACGACATATTATTATAATTGAAAGCTAAAAGTCATCTATCACACGCTTAAACGATAAAAAATAAAATTAAAATTATTTCTTAATTAGAAATAATATTTAAAAATAATATTCACCACTATTTTAAACCAAATTATAAAAAATTATATGAGGAAAATTATGAAAGAAACATCTAAAAATCAACAAATAGAAAATATAGTTGAAAAATATAAAGATTTATTTAACAAATTAGACAGCTATAAAGAAAATAAAGACCATTTAGATTATACACTTGCTGGTGCTAGATTCACAAAATTGACAGATGCTGAAATTAAAGAACTTAATAGCAAAATCAATAAAAATATTAAGGATATTAAAAAAATTGAAGATTTGCTAGATAAGAAAAGTCGTTTTTTCAACATTTCTGTAAAAGAACTTTTGAAAGATATGGCTTTGATAATGGCAACAAAATACCCTGACAAAAAAGTTTATGAAATTTTTGATACAAAAATTTTAAAATCTTTCAAAACTGCCGATGACTTCTATGGCCCTGGCGACACCTACTATTGCAATGAATTTAAATTTGGCGTCAATGTTGGCAAGAAAGAAATGACTTTCAAAATTCAAAGGACAACACAAAGCCCTTTATATAATGCTTTTGATATGATTCTTAGAGATGAAAAAATAAATCTTATCGAAATTGGGCTTATCAACAATAAAGAAGACTTTGATTGTCAAGAATTACAGGATTATTTCTGGGGAATATTTAAATCCAACATTGAAAAAGAGGTTGAAGAACTTTCTCAAAAACATAAAGCAGCAATGAAATCATTGGATGAAAAATATAAAGAAAACTTAAACGAATTATTCAACTAATATTAAATTTAAAAAATAAAATTTATCAAATTTATATGGTAAAGTATAAATAATTAATGAGAGGTAAAATATGAAATTTGAAACAAACCAAAAAATTGAAGAGGCAGTTGAAAAATATAAGGAATTAATTACTCAGAAAAACAACTGTGGTATTACAGTATACCTTTTAAGTCATCAACTTAACAATCAAAAATACATCAACCAGCCTATTGATATTGAAAAAGTGCAGGAAATAAATAGCGAAATTGAAAAAGCTGAGGCAAAAATTAAGAAAATTGATGAAATTTTAAACAAAAAAAGCAGATATTTCAATGTTCCTTTGCAATCACTTATTACTGAAATGTTGAATGAATTGAAATCAATTTACCCAGATGAAGAAATTACTCTTATTACAAACACAATTAAAAACGAAGTTTGTTATTGCGATATCGACCCATATGGTCCTGATGACATCGCATATTTGAAAGAATTTGAAATTGGTTTTCAAGTTGGCTCTGACAGACAAATGACTTTTGGACATAAAAATAATTTTGCACGCGGTGAATACAATGCTTCAGATATGTTTATCCAAAACAAGGAAATCAACCTCTTGAATAGTGGTCTTATCAGCAATAATATCAATTTCTGCAATTACAACTGGCAAGATATTTTTTGGGGGATGTTTAAAAACAACATTTCAAAAGCAGTTGATAATATCTTAAATCAAAAGTTAAAAATGGAATTGAAATACAACAAAGATATTGAAAATATTTTGGAATAATAGAATTCATAAAACAACCTCTTTGATTAAATCATTCATATCTTAATAAAAAAAGCATATCAAAATGATATGTCTTTTTTGTTTAAATTAATTTGACTTTTTTTTGAATATAAATTATCATAGAGATAACAAAATAAAAGGATAAAAATGATTCAATATATTCAAGAATATAACAAGATATTTTGGAATTTTATTTCAAAATATGACACTTCAAATACAAACATTCTCAGAAAAATTATCCACAGCTTTGATGTCGCAACCACCTCTTTTAAGATTGCCTGTAAGCTTAAACTTTGCCAAAAGGATAGAATTTTTGCCTATTTAGTTGGTCTATTGCATGATGTTGGCAGATTTGAACAATGGAAAAAATATCAAACTTACAATGACAATAACAGTGCTGACCATGGCGACCTTTCATACGAAGTTTTAAAGACTTGGGATGGTCAAACATTATATTTAGACGAAACCCAGTTTGATATCCTTTGCGAAACTGCAAAATATCATAATAAACCTTATAATGGCGAAAATGAAGATGTCCTAAAATTTGTTGAGATAGTAAAAAATGCTGATTCTTTTTCAAATGTAATTACCACAGCAAATGGTGCCCAGCAAATTTTTATTGATAAAGATGGTTTCACAAAAGAAATATATGACAAGTTTATTAGTTTGCAACCAATATATTATTACTCACCGCAAACCAAACTTGATAGAAGTCTTATACTCACCTCTTGCGCTTACAACATAACTTTTGATTTTTTAAGAAAGGACGTTTTAAACAACAACTATCTTGATGCTATTTATGACACCTTTTCAAAATATTTAAATGAAGAGGACAAAGCTTTATATAAAGAAGCAGTAGAAATACTTAGGAGAAAATTATGAAAAAAGGTATAAGTTTTTATTTCGGATATAATGATGAAAATTCTCATGAAGAGCGTGTAAAATTGATAAAGGATGCCGGCTTTGATTGCGTGATTACAATAGCCAATAAAAATCGTAAAAAACAAAATGGCTCAATTAGAAATCAAATGAAAAATTTTAAAAAATATAATCTTTTAAATTCTTCACTTCACATGAGATATACAAATGATGAACTTCCCGAATTCTTTATCGATGGAAAAATTGGGAAGAGAATGGAAAGAGATTTAAAAAGGGATGTCGCCCTTGCAAAAAAATATCATTGTTCCTGCGTGGTTGTTCACCTATTTTGCAAAGAGCCTTCAAGAGAAATAGGCTTTGAAAGAATCAAGAGAGTGCTCAAGTTTTGTCAAAAGAAAAACATCCCTCTTGCAATTGAAAACATTGATGACCCAGACACCTTCAAAGCAATTTTTAAAGAGATTGAACATCCTTATATGAAAATTTGTTATGATAGCGGTCACAACAATTTTGTTGACCCAGAATTTGACTATTTTAAAGATTATGGCGACAAAATTATCTGCCTACATCTTCATGATAATTCTGGCAAAGATGATGAGCATACATTAAATAAATATGGCACAATAGACTGGCAAAAACTTGCTGAAAAACTTGCAAAAGTGCCAAACGAACTAGTTTTGGACTATGAAATATTTATGGCTAAACGCGGAAATGAAGACAGAACTGAAGTTTTGGCAGAAGTTTATAAACAGGCCTGCCAACTTGAAGAAATGATAAAAAATTGCAAAAATCAAAACAAATAAAAGCTGATTGATTTAATTTATTTTAAGCCCTTTCGATTAAAACTTATAAACAACCTATTGATGAAAATTAATTAAATAATCTTATAAATTAAAACTACAAAACTAAAAAAAGAGGTAAAAAAATGTTTCCATTAAAAATATTTAAATTCAACATAAATGAAAGCGAAACCTTCAACAAATATTTTGCTGAAGAAAATGGCGAATTTCATTTTGAAGGAATGTGGTTTAGAAATCAAAGACCTGAAAATGCAAACCAGTCAGGCTATGAAAATGAAACAACTCAAAGAAGAAGATATATTCATTTTTACAACACTTACATAAATGAAAATGACAATCTTGCCATGAAATATGCTTACATGATTGTTTCAAACACAATGCCAAAAGAGGAAAATGAAAGATATCTAAACAGAATTTTAAAAGCATTGAAGAAAAATTCATTTACAAAGTTTGACGACAAAACATGGATGAAAGAAAACTTGAAAATCATAATCGAAAAGTTTGACAACCACCCTAAAAATGAACTTTGCAAAGCTTCCTTCCCTGACAATTATAACTCTGTTGATGTCATTGCTGTCACAGATGGCTTTGACTATCAAGCTCATTATGAGCGTATGTGGAAACATTCAACAAAATTGTTTAGAATCCCAAACAAAAGAGAAAACCCAAAATACATCTCAGACATCGATGAAATCAAAAAGTATCTTCCTGCACAAGTTGAAATGGGCTGCGGTCCATCTATCGCGGCAGGGATTGACCCTCTCTATGAAATGCATGAAACTTACAGAGTGCAAAACCACCTATCTAAGAAATTCTATTATGCGGATGACGATGATTTAATGGAAAAACTTATAAAAGACCCAATCGCATCATACATAAAATTTTCTCAAACTCCAAAAAAGTGTTTGCAAGCACAACATACAGAGGGATATAAAACCTTTGACAGATTATATAAAAAGGGTTTGTTTGTAGGCACTGTTTACAACAATAACTTTGATAGACTTGTAAAGCGCTTTGATATACCAGAGATTATTTTAAGAACATATGATATAAACACCTATATCCAACAAATTGAATTTGATAAAAGGGCAAAATCGCTTATCTGCATTGGCACACACGCAGACAGACGTCAGGTGCAAAAACAGGCAAGAGCGGCAGGCTTGCAAATTATTTTCATAGACCCAGAAGGTTTTTATAATGATGATGGTTTTATCTCTTATCCAATTGAAGGACCAAAAGATAATGACTTAATCTTAAAGACAACCTTTGAAGATGCAATGACAAAATTTGAAAGTGAGCTTTTATAAAATCGTCCTCTTTCAAAATCTTTCAATAATTTATAAATTTTAAGTCCTTTTTGCCAATAAAATTTAAAATAAGTCCAGTTTCATCAACAAACTTTTTAAAAACTAAAAATACAGAATAATCTTCTGTATTTTTTTTGACAATTTAAATAAGCTTATAAATTTCCTTCTTCTCACGATATTTTCTCACAAAATATGTGACAATTGCAACAATGATAATAATCGATTCTATCGCATCCAAAATGCAAGAAGTATAAAAGGCATTGCAAATACAGAAGGTAAAAAGCATAAGGTTTGGCAACAACATCACAAAATTTACGGTAATCATCTTTCTAAGGGTCATGGCAGCAGTAAACATAATTGGTGAAATTGTTGTCAAGATATCCCATGGTGATTTGTAGAGAAGCGCGCCAACCAGAATATACATTATTGAAAAAATCAAAATATAATAATATGGGATATTTTTCCCTTTTCTTTCATAAAAAAAGAATACAATCGTCCTCAAAGTGCTTATAAAAGTGTTTATTCCGGCAACAAAAGAAAGGGAAACAACAAAACCTGCCCCGTAAAATATATTTGCAAAAGTATGAAGAAGCAAAAAAGTTTTCTTATTGCAAAAATAAGAAATTCCAACAAGAATTAAGGCAATTCCACCTAAAATTTGTGATATTATAAATTGCATATTGATATTATAACAAAATTTTCGACGAAAAGCAATATTGTCTTTAGATTTCAAAAAGAAAACAAACACAATAATTGCCACCAAAAAAATGAATATTTACACCAAAAAAATGAAAAAACAAAGTCGTATAAATTGATTAAAAAACAAATCAATATTGACAAATCATAATAAATATAGTAAACTTATTGAAAGAGAGGAAATATGAATAAACAAGAAAAATTATTAAAATATTCAAAATTTGTTTATAAAAAATTTGGAATGTGCAAAATATTAAAAAATCTTAGCGATAAAGTGCTTGAATTTAATGATGCAATGTTAAGTTTTAATTTTATAAACATTTTCACATATGCAGAATTATTAAAAGAGCCTGAAGTGCTAAGCAAGCATAAACAAGTTGTTTTAGAAAGTGGAAATCCTGAAGCAAACACCCTGCTTGCATATAGTTTGCCAATTGATGACATCGATGACTATGCTCAAGTTGTCCTTCAAAGCAAAGATGCAACATGGAATTATAAATTTGCAAAAGCTTTTCCAAAAGCAGATGCGCAAGCTCATGGCAAGGTTGTCTTTGAAAGCAAAGATTTATATTACAACTTTGCATTTGCCAGAGATATCAAAGGCTGCGATGTAAAACTTCATGAGCAAGTGATGCTGGAAAGCAAAAATAGTGAATTTTGTTATGAATTTGCGGCTCATGTAAAAGGTGCTGATATAAATGCCCTTTGCAATGTTGTCATAAATGCAAAAAATCCTAAATATATCTACCTGTTTGCCCTTCATGTAAAAGGTGCTGATATAAACCTTCTTCAAGATGCAATTATCAAGTCGAATGATTTGGAATATATGTGTTTCTTCGCAAAAATACCTGGCGCAAATGTCAAATTGCTTGAAGAAAAAGTCTTAAACAGCAAAAATCCGCGAATCAGTTTGTGGTTTGCAAAAAATATTCCTGATGCTGACATTTTGGCTCATGGAAAAGTTGTCCAGGAATCAAATGATTCTTATTTAAACTTTCATTTCGCTTTAGAAGTTGATGGTGCAGATATTGATGGCCACTATAATGTAATAAAAGAAAATAATGATTATTATCATATGAATCAATTTAAATTGGTCAGAGAAAAAGTTGCAGAAAGAAAGGAAGAAGAAACCGAGCTATAATTTTAACCGAGCTTTAAATATAAATAAAAGGTAGATACATGATAGACAATAATGAGAATTTAGTTCAAAAAGCAAAAAAACTATATGAAAGATATGGCAAGTGTGATGAGGTATATGATATTGAATATCAAATTTTAAATTCAAAAGACCCAAAACTATGCTATCAATTTGTCATGAATATACCTTTTGCTGATAAAGCAAAACATCTTCAAGTCATTATAGATAGCAAAGATTGCCTTTTTAATGTCTTAGCAGCAAAAAATGTGATTGGTGCCGATGACAAAGCACATGGAAAGGTTATCATTGACAGCAAAAATGATGAATGGAATATTATGTTTGCCCAAACTATTCCAGGTGCTGATATCAAGGCTCATGGAAAGGTCATAATTGAAAACAAAGATATTAAAAATAATTACGATTTCGCCCTCATGACTGAAGGCAGCGACAAAATCGCTCACTGCAATGTTATAATCGAAAACAAAGATGTATATTACAACTTTTTAGCAGCAAAGAATATCAAAGGTTGTGACATAAAAGCTCATCAACAAGCTGTTGTTGAAAGCAATAATTTAGATTGGATTATTTCTTTTGCAAATGAAATTCCTGGTGCCGATAAAGAACTTTTTATGCAAAAAGTTATTGAAAGCAATGACCTTAAAGCAATTTATCAATTTGCAACAAATGTCAAAAATGCAGATATCAAAGCGCTATCTCAAGCAATTGTAGACAGCAAAGACCCTTATTACAACTACCTGTTTGCCCAAATATTCAAAACAAGGGCTCATTTTAAAAAGCATGAACAAGTTGTTATTGAAACAAATGACCCTTCTATCAACACCCTCTTTGCCCAAAATATAAAGATAGCAGATATATATGCCCATGAAAAAGTGGTATTAAACAACAATGACCCAAAATGGAACTATATTTTTGCAAGCTCTATTAAAGGTGCAGATATAGAAGCCCATGGAAGAAAAATCGCCAAAAGCAAAGATATAAAAGTCAATTTTTTATATGCAAAAGACATTAAAGGTGCAGATATAAAATTACATGAACAGATAATAAAAGATTCAAAATCCCCTGAATGGTGCTATTATTTTGCAAAGCATATCAAAGATGCCGATATCAAAGGCCTAGGTCAAATCATAATTGACAGCAAAAACTTAAAATGGAATTATTTTTATGCTAGAGATATTGAAGGAGCAGATGTAAAGGCCCATGGGCAAGTCATCTATGACAGCAATCATTTTGCATGGAATGAAAAATTTGCAAAGGATATATACACTGCCGATGTTGAACTTCACAACAAAGTTAAAAGTGAAAAAAGCTATTGTGATGAGATTGAAACTTTAAAAGATGAGACATATATCAGCCATGAAGAAGAAATGATAAAATAAGTTCCCGTTGACGCTTGGTTTGATAAATCAATTTTGATTAATTAAAAATTTCATTACAAATTTAAAATAAAAAATTTATAAAACAATAAAAAACACCATATAACTGGTGTTTTTTATTTGCAAATTTATATTAATCTATTTTAGCAAAGAAAATTATATAAATAAAATTTGTAAGAATAACAAGCATTATTAAAAATTCTAAATCTTTCTTATAAAATCAATTTATCTTAAAAATAAATTATCTTTTATATTTTACCTTGCCTGTTGCAACTTCTTCACAAGCAATACTGATAGCCTTTTTGTCTTGGTCGGCAAGTTCCAACCTTCTTACGCTTTCAATTTCGTTGGCTCTTTTTGATACAACATTGCATAAAATATATTTATTACCTTTTGTTTGACTTAAAAGTTTGTCTATAGATGGTTCAATCATCATAAAAATTCACCTCTTTTATTATTTTGCTATCATATTGTAACACATCTTTTTCAAAAAGTAAAGAAATTTTATATTATTTTTAAATTGCACAGCAACTAAAAAGTCTATCTTAAATTTTTGATTAACTTTATTGGCAAAAAACTTATAAATTTCAAAAACATAAATAAAATTATTGATATAATAATTTATTTGCTACCTTGACAAATCACTAAAAATTTGATATAATTAATATTGAAATACTAGGAGGTATATTATGAAATATATTGAAGCATCAAAATTAAACGACAATATTTATTGCCTTGGCATAAAAGAAAAAAATCCAATTTTTGAATCAAAAGAAGAATTTATAAACTATGTTATAATGCCAACACAAAAAGAAATTCGCGATTATGCATTAGACCTTTATAATAAAACTCGCACTGAACAAGAGTTGTATTATTATGGAGAGGAATATATCCTTGACAGATGCAAAAAACGTGCAAAAGAAGAATTAAACAATAAAAAATACAGAGAAAATGATGAACTTTTGAAAAATGCAGAACCAGTAGATAACAATGATTATGTTTATCTTACCGAAAAAAGAAGAGTGACTTTCCGCGATACAGAGATTTTTAATAAAGGTTTCTTTGCAAATATTGATGTTGCTTTGGAATGTATTGAAGAATTAAAGAAATATGGTTATAGCGGACAAAACTTTGTAATCAATGATTCAAATGGTCACGCTATTGAAGTTTATAAAAAAAACAATACAAAAGCTGCTAAAGCACCTAAAAAAGTTAAAGAAGCAACAAACAAAACTGTTGAAGAATCTAAAGATTATGTTGACTATAATGAAGAATACAACACATTCTTTTAAAATATAATCTTTAAACAGAAATTTTTAAAATAAAATTAATAAATAATTATATTTAAAATATTGTAAAAACCATCGGATTTTCCGATGGTTTTATATTTTTATTAATATCATCACCCTCTTTGCTTGTGCTATAAATATAAACCAAACTTTTAAGTGATAAGATAATCTTGCGTTCCTAAACATAGCACTCACGCTCTGCCTATCTTGCGTTCCTAAAAATAACACTCTCTTTATTCCTGACTGTCTTGCATTCATAAAGAAAAATGGGCAAATTATGCCCACTTTTTTATTTTATAAAAATTGTTATATGCTATTGTCAACCAAACATCCAATTATCTTCTTGGATTTTTGATATTTGCTTGAGCTGCAGCAAGTCTTGCAATTGGAACTCTGAATGGAGAGCAAGATACATAGGTAAGTCCGCAGTTATGGCAGAATTCTACACTTGATGGGTCACCACCATGTTCACCACAGATACCAAGTTTGATATCAGGTCTTGCCTTTCTTCCAAGTTCGCTTGCCATCTTAACAAGTTTGCCAACACCATTTTGGTCGATTCTTGCAAATGGGTCGCTTTCAAATATCTTCTTAGAATAATATACATCAAGGAATTTACTTGAGTCATCACGACTAAATCCATAAGTCATTTGAGTAAGGTCATTAGTTCCGAATGAGAAGAATTCAGCGCTATTGGCAACTTCATCAGCTGTCAATGCAGCACGAGGAATTTCAATCATAGTTCCTATCTTATAGCTAAGTTCAACACCATTTTCTCTGATAATTTCATCAGCCTTGTTTGCAACGATGTCGCGAACATACTTAAATTCTTTTGAATCACAAGTAAGAGGAATCATAATTTCAGGAACAATTTTGAAGCCCATTTCTTTGTTTACATCAATTGCAGCTTCAATAACCGCTTGAGTTTGCATTTCAGCAATTTCAGGATAAGTTACTGCAAGTCTAAGTCCACGGTGTCCCATCATTGGGTTGAATTCGTGAAGGTCAGCAACTGTTTGTTTTAATTTATCAAAAGTGATTCCCATTTCTTCAGCGAGAGCTCTGATTTCACTATTTTCGTGAGGTAAGAACTCATGAAGTGGTGGGTCAAGGAAACGGATAGTAACAGGAAGTCCTTCCATTGCCTTATAAATTCCGATAAAGTCTTTTCTTTGCATAGGAAGAAGTTTTGCAAGAGCTTTCTTTCTTTCTTCAACAGTTGAAGAAACAATCATTTCTCTTACCGCAGGGATTCTGTCAGCTTCAAAGAACATATGTTCTGTTCTGCAAAGACCTACACCTTGAGCACCGAAATTGAATGCATTTCTTGCATCTTTTGGATTATCGGCATTTGTGCGAACTTGCATTGCACGATATTTGTCTGCCCATTCCATAATAGTAGCAAACTCACCTGAAATCTTAGCAGGTTCTGTAGCCATAATACCATCATAGATTTTTCCAGTTGAGCCATCAAAAGAGATATCATCTCCTTCATGATATACCTTTCCGCCAAGAGTGAAAGATTTTTCATCATCAGCAAACTTAATTGCACTGCAACCAGCAACGCAGGCAGTTCCCATACCACGAGCAACAACGGCAGCGTGAGAAGTCATACCACCACGAGCAGTCAATACACCTTGACTTACAGCCATACCCTCAATATCTTCTGGTGAAGTTTCAAGACGAACGAGAACAACCTTTTCAGTTGCAGACATTTCTTTTGCTTTTTCAGCTGTAAAATAGATTTTACCACAAGCTGCACCAGGTGATGCAGGAAGAGCTTCTGCGATTGGAGTCGCTTTCTTCAAAGCGGCATCATCAAATTGTGGGTGCAAGAGAGCATCAAGTTGTTTTGGGTCAAGCATCATAAGAGCTTCTTTTTCTGTAATCATACCTTCGCTTACAAGGTCTACAGCAACTTTCAATGCTGCCTTAGCAGTTCTTTTACCATTTCTTGTTTGAAGCATATAAAGTTTGCCATTTTCGATAGTAAACTCCATATCTTGCATATCTTTGTTGTGTTTTTCAAGTTTCTTTGCAATATCAGCAAATTCTTTATAAACCTTTGGATTTTGTTTTTCAAGACTTGAAATTGGAAGTGGAGTTCTGATACCAGCAACAACGTCTTCGCCTTGAGCATTCATAAGATATTCACCATAGAGTTTGTTTTCACCAGTTGCAGGGTTACGAGAGAAGGCAACACCTGTTCCTGAGGTTTCACCCATGTTTCCAAATACCATTGATTGAACATTGACAGCAGTTCCCCATTCATAAGGGATGTCATGCATTCTTCTATAGACATTTGCTCTGTCATTATCCCAAGAACGGAATACAGCCTTAACAGCTTCGATAAGTTGGATACGAGGTTCTTGTGGGAATTCTTCGCCCTGAGCTTTTTTGTAAAGCTCTTTAAACATATTTACGATTTCTTTAAGGTCTTCAGCGGTGAGGTCTTTATCAAATTCAACACCCTTTTCTTCCTTAACTTTGTCAAGAATTCTTTCATATTTTGATTTTTCTTGTTGCATTACAACATCTGAGAACATTTGGATAAATCTTCTATATGAGTCATAAGCAAATCTTGCATTGTTTGTAAGTTTTGCAAGACCTTCAACAACTTCGTCATTAAGACCAAGGTTGAGGATTGTATCCATCATACCAGGCATAGAAACTCTAGCTCCTGAACGAACAGATACAAGAAGAGGATTTTTCTTGTCACCAAACTTCTTGCCTGTCATCTTTTCAAGGTCATTAAGTTTGTTTTCGATTTGCGACATAATTGATTCATTGATTTTTTTGCCGTCTTTATAATACTGAGTGCAGGCCTCAGTTGTAATGGTAAAGCCTTGAGGAACAGGCATACCGAGATTTGTCATTTCAGCAAGGTTTGCGCCTTTGCCACCAAAGAGAGCTTTATTTTTTCCATCAGCTTCTTTAAACAAATAAACAAATTGTTTCATATTTTCTCCTTTTTATAATCTACCCTTAAATTATAGCTCATTTAAAAAAAATCTTCAAGCAATTTTGAAGATATTTTTATATTTTTTTATTTTGTATTTTTGAATTTGATTTTTTCTATTTTGCGTTTGTTACCAAATTGGTGCGGGGACGGGGACGAGAGTGCTTGACCTTCCGTCAAGCTGTTCACTGCCGTGAACAAACCTTTGAATGTCTCATTCAAAGGTTGACTCTCGTCCCCGAGCGCCCTCCAACCTATTTTGCATGCATTATCTTCCTTTCAAACTATTGATGGCAGCCTGCCTATCTTGCGCTTTATAAATAAAACTTCCACTCACCAAAATATCAGCACCTGCCGAAATAAGTTCTTGAGCATTATCAACACTTACTCCTCCATCCACTTCAATTTTAAATTTAAAATCATTCTTTTCTCTTATCTCATCAAGCAGTTTGATTTTATCAAGTGCGGAAGGAATGAATTTTTGACCACTTGCACCAGGCTGAACACCCAAAACAAGAATGATATCAAAATCATGCAAAAACATCTTTATTTCCTTTATCTCAGTTTCAGGTTTAATTGCAAGCCCAGCCAAAGCTTTGGCATCTTTCAACTTATTCAATGCAAGCACAATATCATTTTTATCTTCAAAAGCTTCATAATGAATGGTGACTATATTTGCACCCGCTTTAAGATAGTCGTCAATCATCTTAAGCGGCTCACTGCACATAAGATGGACATCAAGCATTGTCAAGCAGTTTTGATTTATATTTCGAGTAAGTCCGGCATCAAAATTTTTGCTTGAAACAAAAACCCCATCTTTGACATCACAATGTATAAGGTCGGCAATTCCTTGCAGACTTTTTGCATACTCCACCACCTTCTGATATTCTTTGATGGGGTCTGTTGAAACAGAAACATAAATATTATTTTTCATACTCTTCTCCCTATTTTTCTCTTTTGCATATCTTTTTATTATAAAATTTTAATCTCTTTTTTTTAATTTACTCTTTTATTTTAAAAAGATAATCTTTTATTTATAATTTGTTTTTTAAAACTTTCTTCCACTTTTAAGTTCTTCCAAAATTTTCAAATAATTCTCATATCGCCTTTTTGAAATTTTGCCTATCTGCACATTTTCAACAACCCCACATTCAGAATTTGAAATATGCAAACAAGAACGATATTTGCAGTTTGCCCGCCCTTCCAAAAAATCTGGATAATAGGCAGCAAGCTCTCGTTCTTCAAGTTTGGAAACCATTGAAAGGTCAAGAAGCGAAAACCCTGCTGTATCTGCAAGATAATTTTCATCAATCTTAAACAATTTTACAATGCGAGTGGTCTGCCTTCCTCTGTCAATCTTTTTTGAAAGAGCACCAACCATTTCATCTTGATTTTTAAATATTGCATTTATGATAGATGACTTGCCAACCGCACTCTGCCCAGCCATAACACAAAGGCCTTTGATTTGTGATTTAAGTTCTTCAACATTTCCATCTTTTGCACAGACTTTTATTATTTTATAATTTTCTCCATAATCTTCATCTATCCTTTCAACAAACTCTCTGTCACAAAGGTCAAGCTTGTTGATAACTATGAAAGGTTGAATACCATTAAGTGCACAATATATCAAAATCTTATCAACCAGCACAAAATCAGGTTTTGGCAGCATTGATATGACAATAAAAATTCTATCTATGTTTGCAACAGGCGGTCTTATCAAAAGATTTTTTCTTGACAAAACATTGGTTATATTATCACCAAATTCAACCCTGTCGCCAACAAAAATGCCTTTGGCTTTTGTTTTGCCACTTGGTTTTAAATTATACAATTTTCCGTCACATTCAACCGAAAATAAATCGGCATTTTTGCACACAACCAAACCTTGCACCTTTCCTCCTGTTTTTGTTAAGCTTTTTAATTTCTTTTCTTTTTTTGATAATTTAATTTATATATAATTAATTTTTCATCATTTTTTATATTAATTTTAATTAATTTATATTAAATTTAATATTTTTTATTATTTTTTATTATTTTTTAATAATTTTTTAATTATTTTATTTATTAAAATTAATTATTTTTAATTTTTTAATGAATTATTATTATTTTATCAATTTATTTTTTTATTTTTATTTATTTAATTTTTATTTTTAATAATTATTTTATAATTTTTAAATGATTTTTTATTTAATTTTAATTTATTTTATATTTTTCTGATATTTTTTGCAATTTTTTTAATAATTTCATCAAAAACAATAAAATTATGTAATATTTTATTGATTATTTTTTATTAGCATCTTTTATTATCTTATTTCTAAGCTGACCACAGGCACCTGCAATATCCTCGCCCATTGTCCTTCTGACAGTTGCCGATACACCATAACTTTTAAGTAAGTCTGCAAATTTATAAGCTTCAAGTCTTGTTGTGCCTTTCAAATCTCTTTCCTTAACTTCATTAAGCGGAATGATATTGACATGGGCATTTAAATTTTTTAAAAGTTTTGACAATCTTACTGCATCATCATTTGCATCATTGACACCTTTGATAAGAGTATATTCAAAATATATCCTTCTTTTGGTCTTTTGATAATAATTTTTGCATCCCTCAATAATCTCTGATATTTTATATCTATTTGCTATTGGCATAACCTCAGCCCTCTTTTCATCCAATGTTGCATGAAGAGAGATTGTAAGCGAAATATTATATCTTTTTTCGGCTAAAAGTTCTATCTTATCAACCAAACCACAGGTTGAAAGCGATATATTTCTTTGGCTTATGTTAAGCCCTCTGCTTGAAGAAATCATATCAATAAACTTGCAAACATTTTCAAAGTTGTCAAGAGGTTCTCCGCTGCCCATAAGCACAATATTTGTAATCTGGCGATTTTTTTCACTGCCACCAATTTCACGATTGATAAGCAAAAGCTGCCCCAAAATTTCACCGCTTGATAAATTTCTGGCAAGCCCATTCAAAGTTGAGGCGCAAAATTTGCAGCCCATTCTGCAACCAACCTGCGAAGAAAGGCAGACGGTATAACCATATTTATATTTCATCAGCACGCTTTCAACAATGTTGCCATCACCAAACTCAATGATAAACTTTTGTGTGCCATCACGACTGACAAACTTTTTTAAAATTTTATAATTAGGATAATCATCCTTGATTATCTCTTTTAAAGCCTTTGGAATGTTTGTTATCTCTTCAAGAGTTTTTCCGCTGTAAATTGCATTAAAAATCTGTTCGCCTCTAAAAGCAGGCAAACCCAATTTCACCACATATTCTTTCATCTCTTCAAAAGAAAAATCACTAAGCATTGTCTATCCTTTTTGCAAGAAAATCATTATGACCATTTAAAAAATCTCTTCCACTTATACTTTTCCCAGAAGGTGCTTTGCAAACAAGAACTTCAACAGCACCATCTTTGCAACCAATCACAAAATGCTTTTTGTCATTTAAGATTTCATTTGGTTTTGCATCAAACTGACCACTGACATCGGCTACCTTTTCAACCTTAATCACATTGCCGTCAACGACAAAATATGTGCCCACCTCTTGAGAAAGCGCACGAACCCTGTTTACAATCGCTTTTGCAGACAAAGAAAAATCAAGCCTACCATCTTCCTTGCAAAATTTGCCAACCAAAGTTGCTTTTTCATGGTCCTGCTTTGTAAATGTAATATGACCATTTTGATATTCTTCAAGGACATCACTTACCATATCGCCGCCGATATCAGCAAGCTTCTCTTCAGCTTCATGATAATACTCACCATTTAAAACAAACTCTTTTTGTTTAATAATATCGCCCGAATCTACCTCATGAGCAACCTTCATGATTGTCACCCCTGTAAGCTCATCACCATTCAAGATTGCACTTTGAATAGGCGAAGCTCCTCTATATTTTGGCAGAATAGAAGGATGAACATTGATGCATAACTTCAAAGCCAAAAATTCATCAGGCAAAATTTGACCAAATGAAGCAACAACAGATATGTCAAAATCAATATCCTTTATTTCATCAATATGCAATCTAAGCTTATCAAAAGTTTTGACAGACAAACCTCTTTCGATAGCAAAACTTTTAACCTCTGTTTGTGCAAGCTTATGGCCACGACCGGAAGGACGGTCTGGCTGAGTGATGATGCAAGAAACATCAATCCCTCTTTCAAGCATTTTTTCAAGCACAATTTTTGAAAAATGAGAACTTCCTAAAAATAAAACTTTCATAAAACCAACTTTTAACTTTTTCTTTTCTTTCTTTTTAATCTTTAATAAGACTTAAATTCTTCCACCATTTTTGAGATATTTGTCCTTATCAAGGCTTTTATCAACAAATAAAATTCCGTCAAGATGGTCAAGCTCATGACATATGCAACGTGCAAGCCATTTTTCACCAGTCAAAGTGAACTCAAAACCATATCTATCTTGGGCGCGAACTGTCACTTCCATCGGTCTTGAAACTCTTCCCCTAAACTTTCCGACAGACAAACAGCCTTCATCTTCAATATCTTCACCCTTGGTTTTTATAATGACAGGATTTATAAGCTCTATAAAAGCATTGTTGACATCAATAACAACAGCCCTTCTTAAAACGCCCACTTGTGGAGCCGCAAGACCCATGCCGTCATTTTGATACATAGTTTCCTTCATGTCATCAAGCAGTTGCCAAAGGTCCTCATCAAAATCTTTGACAGGCTTTGATTTCTTTCTTAAAACAGCCTCACCAATCATTGTCACATTTCTTATTGCCATAATTTTCTCCTGAATATTTTTTTACTTATAAGTTTTTAAACTTTAATCATCAACTTTTTATTTATCAATCATTTCATCATACAAAATAGATAATAAATTTAAAAACAAATTCAATTTATTTAAAAATAAAAAGCTTTTGCAAATTTTCAATTTATCAAATTAAGATAGGTTTTGAGGATTGACTTCAAAAAACACCGAATTTTTGGTGGCAGAATCAACCATCCTAAAAACCTCATTTTCAATATTGTCAGCCTTAGCCAGTTTAAACCTCATCATAATTTGATATCGAAATTTGTCTTGTATTCTTTTGATAGGTGATTTCATGGCATCAAGATAGATTATATCATCGCCATACACCTTTCTAAGCTTTTCTATATCAGTATAGCACATTTTCAGTTGTTCACGCACATGATTTTCATCAAAATCACAGAAAAGAATACGCAAAATTCGAGAATAAGGCGGAAACTGGGCAGTTTGCCTGATATTTACCTCTTTTCGATAAAACCCCTTATAATCATAATTTGATGCAAACTTAAAAACATAATGCCTTGGGCTGTAAGTTTGCAAAACAACCTTGCCCTCATCAACACTTCGCCCTGCTCTGCCTGCAACCTGAGTAATCAGCTGAAATGTCCTTTCGGTGGCACGATAATCACTTTGATATAGGCTTTGGTCGGCATCAACAATCCCAACCAAAATCACATCCTCAAAATCATGTCCCTTCGCAATCATTTGAGTGCCCACCAAAATAGCAGGCTTTGTCACCTTAAATTCATTAAGTATATTTTGATGTGCATTTTTGGTTGAGGTGGTATCATTATCCATACGCAAAATCTTGACGTCTGGGAAAAGCTCTTTAAGCTTTGAAACAATCTGCTGAGTGCCTACAGCACCATACTTGACATGCTCACTGTGACAACTTGGACATCTTGCCAAATATTTATATTGCTTGCCACAATAATGACACTTTAGCCTATTATCCTCTTTATGATAGACAAGGCTGACATCGCAGTCAGAACATTTTGCAATATAACCACATTCCTTACACTTCATAAAAGAGGAAAACCCTCTGCGGTTGATAAATATCATTGCCTGCTTTTTGTTGTTTACAACATTGCATAGGTCTGCAATAAGCTGATTTGAAAATATACCACCATTTCCCCGCCTAAGCTCTTCCATCATATCAACAATCTGCACAGGCGGCATCTCTCTGCCATTTGCTCTGACAGGAAGCTCAATAAGCTCAAACTCCCCATCCTCAGCCCTTTTATAACTTTCAATGGAAGGTGTTGCACTGCCAAGCACCAACGGACATGAATTGTATCTGGCTCTAAACTGGGCAACATCCCTTGTATCATATCTCGGGTTTGACTCTGAAATATAACTTGCCTCATGCTCTTCGTCAATTATTATCATTCCCAAATTTTCTAAAGGTGCAAAAATGGCAGAACGTGCCCCAATGGCAATTTTGGCTTCTCCCGAAAAAAGCCTTTTCCATTCGTCAAAACGTTCACCTGCCGAAAGTCCACTATGAAGCAGGGCAACGGCTTCACCAAATCGTCCCTTAAAATTTGACATAATTTGTGGAGTAAGTGAAATTTCAGGGACAAGCATGATGGCATTTTTACCCTTTTCAAGGGTATTTTCAATAAGGTTCATATATATTTCAGTCTTTCCGCTGCCTGTCACACCATGCAATAGATATGTCTTGTCCTCTTTTATCCTTTCAATCGCATTTTTCTGACATTGGTTAAGCTCAACCTTTTTATCGCCTTGACAGATGATAAAAGGTGTGCGTTTTATCTCTTCAACCTCTTTTTTGATATAACCTTTTTCTCTAAGTGCCTTTAATGATGAATATCCATAAATTTCAGCAAGCTCCACTGCAGACCTTTTACCACCGGCTAAGATATCCACAATTTCAGCCTGCTTTTTTGCCGATTTAGAAAGATTAATCTGCACGCCTTCAACCAGAGAATAATAGGTCTTAAAAAGTTCTTTAACCTTGCCCTCTCTCATCTCAGAAGGCAAAAAAAGTCTTAAAACAGAGGCAAGCTTAAGATGATTTTTTTGAGCCATAAATTCCATAAGCTGAAGCATTTCTGTCTTGATGGCAGAAAAGTCTTCAATTTTTGAAATAATAGATTTTAATTTTGAGATTTCATAATCGCAATCATCTTTAATTTTAATAATGTAGCCCTGCACAATGCGTTTGCCAAAAGGAATGTAGACACGCATACCTACACTTAAAGCCAAATCTTGTGGAATAATATATTCAAAAACTCTGTCAAGAGCTTTTGCATCTTGGTCAATTATAATTTCAGCAAACACAAAAAAATTCTCCACCCGAATTTTAACATACCTTTAAAAAAAAATCAACCAACATAGATAATATTAAAAACTTTAATCTATAATGCTTTTTTATCTTTAATCTAAAAGCGGTTAAATTTTTAATAATAAAATACTCTGGTGATGTAAATTGCCTTATTTTCCTAGGTTTTACGGCATTTTGAATAAGTTAAAATTTAAATTTATAAAACTTTTATAAAAAACTTTATAAAAATGCTACAAAAATTATAAATTAAGATACAAGTTACCTTTCTGGTTGGTTTATTTTTAGATAGAATAAGTAGGCAAAGTTGCAAAATCTTTGCCCACTTATATTTTTTATTTTTTACTTTATTAGCAATATAATAGTTGATTTATTAAATTGCTTGCATTTTTATCGGCTTCTTTTGTGTAGTGTGTGTAAATATTTAATGTTGTATTTGTATCACTATGTCCAGCTCTTGCTGATACTGTTTTTATATCCATACCACGAGTAAGTTGCATGGTAATATTTGTGTGCCTTAGCCCATGCGGAGTAATTTCTTTCAGTCCATTTTTTTGTTCAAACTGTTTTAACCATCTAAAAGTTGTTGCTCCTGCCATATTTGAGCCATCCCATCTTACAAATAGTCTATCGGTATTTGCCCATAAGTTGGCATATTTTATTTTTTCACTATCCCAAAATTTTTTGTAATCTTTTAATAATGATACAACTCCACTTGGAATGCTAATTGTTCTGTTAGAATTTTTTGTTTTTGTATTTTTAGTTACAACCCCTATGCCACAAGCATATATACTATTTCTTGAAATTGTTACTAGTTCTTTTTCAAAATCAAAGTCTTTCCATTCTAAACCTACCAACTCTGCGTTGCGAACACCCAAAGCAATCATTAAAGTAAATGCAACTTTTTTTCTAATATCTGTTTCATTGTTTATGCAATCTACAAAATGTTTTATAGTTTCCGTGTCATCTAATATTTCTTTTTTACCAGAAGAACCTTTTTTAATAGGACGAATAAAATCACTAGAAGCATAATTAACACTAATTATACCTTGCCTTACTGCATCTCTAAGTATCGTATGTAGCATTATTTTAATTGCATTATTTGAGCCTCTTGAATATGGAACTTGCTCGCTTTCGGCTTTAAAATAATCTTCAAAATTTATTTTTAAACCTCTACATATTTTTTTAGCCGTTTCCCTTTTTAATTTATTACCAACTTTATAAGCAACTTCTATGGTAGTATCAGCCAATTCACATAATTTTGCACAAGATTGAGTAGTTAGGTTTTTTGCAGTAACCAAATCTCTTATGCTTTGCTTCACGGTTATAGTTTCTTTTTTATGAGTTCGTTCGCATAGCCAATTGCAAAAGTCTTGTATTATAATTTGATTTAAACCCCTTAAAGTGTATTTGCCTAATTTATCTTTAAAAATTTTTAAATAGCCTTTGCAACTATTATAATAAGAATAGCCTTGTTCGTGGTATATTAAAATATCTTCTACCCACTTTTCAGCAAATTCATAAAATCCTATGTCTTCCATAGGCTTGTTTAAAATTCCATTTGAAAGCCTTTCAGTTTGTTCTTTTAAGTCTAATTGACATTTTAGTTTATACGATTCAATTTCTTTTTTACCCTTTAAGTGATTAGGTACTTTATATGTTTTAACTTTTTGTTTAAATTTTTTTGTTAAAGGGTCTTTATAGTTGCACCAAAATACAAATGAAAGTTCGCCTTTTTGATTATATCGTTCTTCTGTATGCATTAAATCATTTTTATTCTTCATCTGGCACCTCAATAATTTTTCCACCTAAAAATAATATAAGTGAATTGAAATCAACTAAAATTTTGCTTGAATTAATTATGCAATTTATTTTACCACTTTTGCATAATTGCCTAACAAATCACTCGCTCACTGCGGTATTCTTGTCTAGCGACCTCAATTCTTCCATACAACCTTTTATAGTTTTTCATTCTGGCATAATTCTTTTAAACATTGTTTTATTCTCCTTTTTTTAATATTAATTTCATTTTTTAAAAAGTTCAAGGGTTTTGAAAGGTGTTTTTTAAGTTGTTTTAAGTTTGCCAAGTTTTTTTAGTAAAAGTATTATAAATGCCTTGCTTTAAGCTCGATTTTTGTTTATAATATTTTATAAATCATATTTAAATATGATTGCTAATTATATTTTTGATTACTATATATATAATCATTCTAGACTTTTTTGCGGGAGGTAAACCATGGATAATTTATCTAATACTTTTAAAACTAATTTGCAAAAACTTTTGGCTGATAATAAGATATACATTAACAAGAAAAACCTTTCTTCTTCTATCGGCTATAAAACTGCAAACTCTATAACAAAAGACTTAAATGGAAGCAAAGAGCCTTTTTGGCAAAAGGCTTGTAAGTGCATTGAATACCTTTATTCTAATGTTCCTTGCTTTACTTTAAACGACCTTATTCCAACCATGGAAGAAAAGCAAGAAGATAAAAAAAGTTTTGCAGAACTTGAAAAGGACTACAAAACCTTAAAATCTAATTATGAGCAACTTGAAAAGAAATATAATAATCTTTACCAGTTTGCCAACTTTATTAACATAATTAAAAACCTTTCAAACGAAAGGCAGGATACTTTATTTAATTTAATGTCAGCCGAATGCTTTGCTGACTTTTTAACCAAACTAAGAGATTATTCACATAGAGCATTAATATTTGATAAGAATAATAAAAAATCTCATTATTCAAACACTTTTATATTTAAACCTTACAACTATAATACTTTTGCTTATGCTGATGCTTTATGCCAGCAAACAATACTTGCTTTAAGGCTTAAATATAGATTAAAAAACCAAGACGAATATGATAGAACAGAAGAAGAAAAAAAACAAAAACGTATTGAAGAAAAGATAAACGAAATTAAAATTACAGGGAAAAGAAGAACTGTTAAAATGCGAATTAAAAATCTTCTTGAAGAAACTAGTAATGCTGACAATAAAAAGGAATTTAGAAAAGATAGATTTAATGACCTAACTCGTTGGAAATTTAACCCTTTGGACTTTAAAGATAATACTCTTTGGAACTATGATTTTATCGATTATAAAACCCTTTACAAAAAACAATTAGCAGAATTTATCGAAGAAGAATTTGGTAAAGAGTACTCACAAAAATATTTAAAAAAATCGATGAAAGATGAAAACGACGATATATTTAAAACTTAAATTACAATGCGTCTATGAGCTTGTTAAATGCGTCTACAATCAATCGCGACATTTAACTTAATAAAATATATTGCTTATTGCATTTCGTCCGTTAAACTTTCAGTTTTTATAATCTTTAAAATTTCTTTCAACCCT
>CARUPR010000007.1 GCA_949077035.1 uncultured Eubacteriales bacterium | reverse complement strand
AGGGTTCGGCTGTTCGCCGATTAAAGTGGCACGCGAGCTGGGTTCAGAACGTCGCGAGACAGTTCGGTCCCTATCTATCGTGGGCGTAGGATATTTGAGAGGAGCTGTCCCTAGTACGAGAGGACCGGGATGGACATACCAATGGTGCACCAGTTGTCACGCCAGTGGCATAGCTGGGTAGCGATGTATGGAAGGGATAAATGCTGAAAGCATCTAAGCGTGAAGCCCACCTCAAGATTAGATATCCCATAACATAAGTTAGTAAGAACCGTTGTAGACTACAACGTTGATAGGTCGGAGATGTAAGAGCGTATATATAAAGGCTTTGAGTTGACCGATACTAATAGTTCGAGGGCTTAATCACGGAAAACTTAGTAAAAGTAATCTTGTTTACATTCAAAAACATTATTCCGCAAGGAATAAACTGAAAAGTTTATATTATGTAGTCGTCAGGGCTCTATCAGCAACTAAAAATGGTTTATCACTTGACAAATATGAAAAGATGTGATAAAATCATGATAAATTTCAGTAATTCCAAGTTTTATACTTGTAATTATACCATTTCCAGTGGCGATAGAGAAAAGGATCCACCTGTACACATACCGAACACAGAAGTTAAGCTTTTCATCGTCGAAAATACTTGGCTGGCGACGGCCCGGGAAAATAGAACACTGCTGGAATATCGAGAAACCAACCGCATGAGGTTGGTTTTTTGTTTTATTAAAATACAGAAGCAGTGTTATAGCATGCTGATGCATGCGTTTTCTATCTAAAACATTTTCCCGGAGAAAATAAGGTCGTAAAAAGTGGGATGGAAGAAAAAAAGTAAAAAGAATACGACCTTGCGAAAAACTTACGTTTTTCTAATGAACACTGCTGGAATATCGAGAAACCAACCGCGTGAGGTTGGTTTTTAAATCAAAATGTGATTGTTTTTTTGCTTATTAAAATAATCAAGTGAAATAGTTTTGTATGATTTTATAAAATATTTTATTGATTTAATTTGGGAAATTGTGAATTTATTTTGAAATTTATTAATTATATTTTCGGGATATAAGGTTGTAATGAGTGAAAGGGAAGTAAATAGAATACATTCGTTTATAATAATCAAAGTGAGAGTGCTTTTGATATATTCAAAATTTAAGCAGTTGGTTTTATTATGTTTATATCAAAATGTAGTAGCAGAATTTATATGATGTAGTTTCTTAATTTTGCTTTTTAAAAGAAAGGTGTTTTTTTAATTTTGTTGAAATCAAAGTGAAATTGTTTTTGATTTTGTCAGAATTAAAGCTAGACAAGTTTTTTGTTATGTAAAATTAAAGCTAGACAAGTTTTTTGTTATGTAAAATTAAAGCTAGATAAGTTTTTTTGTCAAAATTATAGTGATATCGGTTTTTTATTTTTATATGGAAAAGAAAAGTGAGTTATTGAAACTTGTAGTTATTCCAAATTTAGCACCTTGACTAATTTCTTTAATGTGGTATAATAGTTTTATATGAAAATATTTTAAAGAAAATAAGGAGAAAAAATGCTTAAAAGTTTAAAAATCTTAAAGATGGTAGGTATTGCTGCTCTTGCTTCATGCATAATTGCAGGGACTGTTTGTGGAATTTATTTTGGTGTCAAAACAGATAATTTATATAATAAGTTGGAAGAACAGATAGTAATCACCGAAAATTATAATAATTATTATCAAGAAGGTTTAAATGAACTTGATAAAATGAAAGCTAATGGTATTGTTTCTAATGAAGAATATATAAATATGAAAAATAGACTTAAATCAGTGGATAAATATATTGACCAACTTCCAGAAGAAGAAAGAGTAAAATTTGAAACTGATTATCAAGCTTACAAAGATAATAAAACTCGTGCTATTTTTTACCCACTTGTTATCATCTTAGGAATCGGTGGATTCTTTGGTGCGCTTCCTTTAGGTATATATGCAATGGTTGACACTCTTGATGATTTATATCTTAGTGAAGAAGAAATTTAAAGTAAATTTTCAAAGATAATTGCAATAATTAAATTTTTTATAAATTTTTTTGGAGATATTTATAAAGCAAACTATAAAAGAATAGGTTAAAAGTTGTTATTTTAATTTAAGCAATTAGGTTTATCTTAGTTTAGTTTCTAAAAATACATAAAAATTTTTCGCAAAAGTCTTGACATCCCCCCCCCGTAGGTTATAATGATTTTATAAAAGTGAGGAAAAATCATTATGCTTAAAAATAAAATTAAAGTATATACTTTAGCATTAATTACAACCGCGGCTATGGCAGTTGTAGGATTAAGTTGTTTAGTTGGTGGAATGATAATAAGTAATAAAAATGTAAAAAAAGTCTATGATGAAGTTGCTCAAACTCCTGCTTATACACAATATTTTAATAACATAGTGGAGAATTATTATCAAGATTATAAGGATGGTAAGATAACATTTGAACAATATCAAGAATATTCTGATGATGTAAATGTTGATGGTTATATTAAAAATTTGCCAGCTGAAGAAAGGGTAAAAATAGAGGATAAAATAAAATCAGCCAAAAATTCAGAAAATAAATTGAAAGTTACTGGTGGAGTTATTGGTTTATTGGGGTTTGCGGCTGCTTCGGGCTTGGCTATTACATCAACAAGGCTTGAAGACGAAAAATATTGAGATTAATCATTTGAAATAAAGTCTTAAAAAGAGGCTTTATTTTTTTGGAAGACAAAACAGAAGAGCGTGAGTTTTTTAGGAAGGCAAGATAGGAACGAACAACGTGATTGCTTTCTTTAGGAAGGTAAGCTATTCTTATAAAGGTAAAAAATGCAGGACTAAAATGCAAGATTTCTTACAAATATTCTATAGTAATGACATTTTAAATAGATTCTAAAATAATTATAAAATACAACAAATTTTGGGGTAAAGTCGATTGTTTTAAAAAGGGTTATTTTGCAATATCACTATTGACAAGTTGAAACATCTATGTTATCATATAAATGGTAAGATTGAGAATTTGCTATGATAGTTGTATTTATAAATTGAGATATATTAATTGTGAAAATTGATAGTTATAAATATATTTATTGATAGGTTTGTGAATATAATGATGAATTTGAAAACTTATTGAGTTTATTGAAGAAGATTTATTCTCCTTATAATAATCTCAAAAAAATATTATTTTGATAATAAATATTTAAAGGAGAAGAGATGTTAAAAACTTCAAAATATTATAAGATTGTTTCAGGTATAGGTGTGGCTATAGCCATGGCTGGCGTCATTGGTTTTGTAACTGGGTTAGGTTTTATTATAAAGTCTGCATATGCGAAACCAACTAATGATTCTGCTGTTTCAAGCGAAGTTGTTGAAAAAAAGGCTTCTGCTGAACAGATTGGTGGTGAAGTTGGTGTAGCTTTGGGGGCTATGGGCATTATTTATGGTGGCTTAGCTTATGCTGTTGATAGCGAAAATTATAAAAAGGCTAAGCTTAAGGAAGAAGGCAAAAGCGATTGTGATGATGAAAAGGATTTTGACTAATTTTAATTTGCCATATGAAATTTAAAACAATATTAAAGTTTGGTTTAGAAAAATAAAAAGTTCAATATTTGTTTAAAATTTACAAAAAGGATTAACAATTTGATTTGAAATTTACTAAATAGGAAAATTTTAATTTCAAATTTTTATAACAGAAATATAATTAATGAATTTATATAGTGAAAATTTGGTTTAGAAATTATTAGGAGATTATTATGCTTAAATTGAAAAATAAGTTTAAAATTTATTTAATGGCCAGCGTTGTGGCTGCAGTTTCATTTTTTGCTGCATTTGGTTTATTTATTGGTGGAACTGTTTCTTCATCAAAAATGGCAAACAAAGTATATCAAGATGTTTATAATGAGGTGAACCAAACTGAAGCTTATAAGGAGTTTATTGCTCGACAGGAGGCAGAACTTAATCAGTTGTATAAAGAGGGTAAGATTTCAGAAGGTGAGTTTTCAGCAAGAGTAAATAACCTTAAAATCAATATTTATGATAATATTGAAGGCTATATCAAGCAGATGGATGAATCTAAACAAGCTGAGATTGAGGAAAGGTTGAAGCCTGCAAAAAGTTTGAATAATACCTGTGATGGTCTTGCTATCGGCTTTGGTGCATTGACTCTTGTATCGGTTATTGCTTTGGCATCAGTTCTTCCTGAAAGTGAATATAATATCAAAAGACTTGAGTATAGGGATATTGAAAATATAATTTAAACTGAAGAAATATTAACTAAAAGTAGACAAATTTGTCTGCTTTTTTTTGATTAAAAACCCTTAATTTTTTTGTTTAATTTAAGTGATGTTTTATGATATAATTCGACCTTATTTTGCTATTTTATACAGCTTTTCTGGTTGCTATTTTTAGACTGATATATTAAAATAAAATTGCAAAAAGAGGTTGATAAATGGGGATTAATTTAAGGTTTAAGTTGTTGCAGATGTTTAAAAAATTTTCAGGTTTTAATGATGAAAAGCCTTGTGAAAGAGAGCTTTTTAGGTCTAAAGTAATGAAGATTATGAAAAAAGAAAAAGATTTTTCATCCCTTTATGATTATCAAAAAATCCTCTCTTTGGATGAAAATGGGCAGCATAAATATTTGGCAGAAGTGACAAAAAGATACATAGAAGAAAGACAAAACTTAATTAATGAAAATATTTTTAATGTCGAACATTAGATTTTTTTAGCAAAAAAAGTCAAAAAAATTTTTTAAAATTTCAATATATATGGTAGGTTTCTTCTTAAAACAACTAGATATTGATTATAATTTCAAGATTGGACACATTTCGACAGCTAATTACAAAAAATTAGCAAATATATCTTTACAAAATTAATTTTTTATTGTATAATATATACGTAAAATTTAAAAGTGATACTTAAAGATGAGGTTTAGTAGTTGTTATTCTTTTGGCTAAGTAAGATATAATTTAAGTAAAACAAATTAAAACTTTTAAGTTTTGTTTTCAATCAACATTATATTTTTAAATTAATTGGAGGTAAAATAAAGATGGGAAATAATATGTTGAAAATACTTGCTATGCGTGCAAAGAATAGATTGATTAATAAGGGAAATTCATATTACGATGCAAGAATTAAAGTTATAAGCAATGATGACGCTGAATTTGTTGAAAAGGTGAGAAAACTTTTAGAAGAGAAGGAGGCTTGTTGCAATCCTCTTAAGATTTTGATGGATGAGAAAAAAGTCTCTAAAATGGATGAATGTGGCAGAGAAAGATATTTGCTTCAAACTATGGACAAATATTTAAAAGCAAAAGAACAAATTGAACATGAACACAACGGAAGGGCTTATATTATTTAAAATAATAGACTTTTTGTTTTTTGAATCATCATATTTGCTAAAATGTTTGCAGTTGTTTATTATATTATGTATAATTATAATAAAACAGGCAAAAGCAATATTGATGATTTTTTGTTTATGAGGTGAAAATGGAAGCTAGAGATGAATTTTTGGATATCTTTTATGATAATGTAGACAGAGATGGAGCTGATAAGCTTATTGATTGGCTTGAAAAGTCAGATTTTTTTGTTGCCCCTGCAAGTGGCAGAAGACACTCTTGTTATCGAGGTGGACTTTGCCAACATTCTATAAATGTTTATAAAAGATTTGTTAAGCTTCTTCAAGCCGAGTATGGGGATGATTGGCAAAAGAAGGTTTCGCCAGAAAGTGTGGCTATCATGGGACTTTTTCATGACATTTGCAAAGTTGGAACCTATGTTGAAGATGTAAGGAATGTAAAAGTTGATGGAAGGTGGGAACAAAAACCTTATTTCAGATTTGAAGATAGTTTGCCTTATGGTCATGGTGAAAAATCAGTTTATATCCTTTCCGCTTTTATTAAATTGACTAGAGAGGAAGCTCTGGCCATCAATTGGCATATGGGAGAATATGATATTAGGGCGAAAAATGGCAATTTTATGATGGCAGATGTTTATTATAAATATCCAGTATGTTTTCTTTTGCATATTGCCGATGTTACAGCGACTTATCTTGATGAAACTTGTGAAAACTGATTTGTTTTTTTGCTTGAAGAAAATTTTGCATATAAATATGTAAGAAAAAATCGTAAATTTAAATTTTATTTTAAAAGAAAAAGATTAATTTATTAAATTAAAGTAATAATTTATATATAAGTAGTTTGGTTGTCGATTAAATTTTTCAAATATTACAAAAAGGCTTTTTGTTTAAAAAAAAGGCCATATTTTGCAGGAAATATGCAATTTTTTCAAAATCACTATTGACAACTGATTTTATCTTGAGTATAATATATGTATGATATAGGAGGTAACTCATGGATATTAATAACGAACAAGAATATATGGCGAGTCAAATTGCTGAACTTGAGAATTTGGTAAATCAATATCGTGGCGATATCGAGAAACTTAGAACTCAAGTTTCTTCTGACGCCAAAAAGAAATATAAAGATGACAGCACAAAGAATAGAGCACAGGCTAGAATTGTAAGTTTGCAAGAACAATTGAAGGGTGCTGAGGAAAATTTGGTCGAGCTTAAGAACACTAAGAGAGCTTTAGATGAAAATAAGGTGACTCTTGAAACTTATAAAAAGAAACTTGAATCTGCTGAACGTCAACTTAAGGAAGCAAAAAGTGCTGAAAAATATGCTTACAATGTAGAAACTTATAATAAAGTAAATCAAACTATTGCAGACCTTCAAGCAAAAGTTAAGAAAAGTGTTGAAGAAAGAGAAGGTTTGACCAAATTTTATAAAGACAGACAGAAAAAGTATGACGAAACCCTTGATGAAATGGTTAGATTAAAAGATGGAGCTTTTGCTGTCGTTGACGTAAAAAATTTGATTTATGAAAATGTTATCTTCCCAAAATTAAAAGAAAAGTTCCCTCTTGTTTTCTCAGATTCAGATACAGCAAAAAATGTTGGCGTTTCTAAGCTTGCAAGAGCTGTTAGAGCTTCTAAAAAAGCTGAAAAGAAGAACAAAGCTCAGACATCTTATGCTAATTTAGTAAATGAAATGGCTGAATCTTATGTTACTTTAAGAAATACCTATGAGTATAACTATGCTCGTGAAGGTGCTGAAAAATTTAAAACTCTTGAACAAGAACTTGGAGCAGAATCTTCAGAACAAACAATTAAAAAAATAATTAATGAAAAAACATCGGTGAAGTTCACAGACCTCATTATTGCAAATAAAAAGGTTGCACTTGCAGGTATAACTGTTGCTGTTTTAGCGCTTGGAACTATACTTACAGTTGGTGGACTTTTTGGTGGTGCAAACTCAATTATTGATAAAGCAACTGGAATCATCAGTGGAAATACTCTCAGTACAAGTCAAACTACTGTTGTAAACAACTTTGCTTCTGCAGAAGCTCTTACAGCTGTACTAAAAGATGAAGGCAAAACTCAAGAGTTGAATGGTGGAAAGGCAATTAATTATTCAGTAGTCGATAGCAAAGTTAGCGATTTAACAGAATTGAAAGAAAATTATAATGAGTTTGTAACCAAAAACGATATTAATGGCGCAATTAAAAATTATAATGAAATTAAAGATGATAAGGGTGTTTCAACTTTCAAAAAGGCAGAAATTGCAAAGCCAGTTGTAGAACTTAGTGAAAAGATGGCAGATTATGCACATGAATCTTCTCAACTTGTAAATGACCTTTCAACTGCAACTTCAATTAAGGTAGAAAGTTTACAAAAAGAACTTGATGACCTCACAGAGATTGTAAATGTTCCAACAGTTTCAATTGAAATGGCTGACCAATTTGCTAAAAACAAGGCACTTTTCGCAAACCCTGCAAAAGGTGGTGCAAGTTTGGGTATCACTTCTTGTGAATATGTAAAACAAACTGGAAAGGCAACTGCAATTGTAGACTGCGTTGATAAAAAAGGTAACAAATACATCAATGTTATTGAAATTCAATTGGATAAAAACCTTTTAAATGTTGATGCTGATACTATTTTGAATGAACTTCGTAATCAAAACAACAAAAATGTAACTATGCAAGTGTTTGATAAAGAATTGTCTTTTGAAGTTGGCGGAGATAGCAGTGAAATGGGAAGCGGTTTTGATGTTGAAGCTGGTTCTATTAAATACTCAACTACCGAAAGCTATAATTCAAAAAGTGATTTGACAAAAATTACTGCAACTGCTGTTGTTTTTGGTAAAGACGGAATGAAAACTTATAAGATAGAAGAATCTTATAAAGGAAAGGTAAGTGCAGCTGAAAAAGAAAACGAAATTAAGAGAAAACTTGCAAATGTTTTAGGCGTGACTTTAGAAGCTGAAAATGAAAGTGAATTATAATTTAAATATAATTTAAAAATAAAAAGAGGATAATTTTATCCTCTTTTTTAAGTGGGCAAGATAGGCATGAACAATGTGAGTGGTTTTTTATGTAAAAAAAATAAGACATTGACATAGTAAGTGCTTTCTTTAGGGAAGAAAAATGGGCACAAAGAAAAGATAGTTTTCTTTAAGGACGCAAGATAGGCAGGGGCTTTGTGAATGCAATCTTATCCAACACAATAATTATAAAAGATTGTTAACAGAACTTTTTATTTCATTGTCTTTAACACTTGTTTTACCTTTTCCAAATTAGTTTCGCATAGAAGTGGTAAAAATTCAACAAGTTTTTCGGGAGAAAAATCCCACCACTTTAACTCCATTAACAAATTAATCAACTCATCATCAAAGCGTTTTTTTATAAACTTTGCAGGATTTCCACCAACAACGCTATATGGTTCTATATCTTTTGTTACAACAGAATATGCTGCAATAATGCAGCCATTGCCAATTTTTACTCCTGGCATAATTATGCTTTCGCGACCAATCCATACATCATTGCCGATGATTGTATCGCCTTTAAAAGGGAGTTGTTGTAAATGTGGCGGTGTATTTTTTTGCCATAATCCGCCAAAAACATTAAATGGATAGGTTGTTACACTTGATAATCTGTGATTAGCTGCGCCCATAATAAACTTTACATTTTGTGCAATCTGACAAAACTTGCCTATAATCAATTTATCACCAAATTCTGGATAATTGAATAAGACATTGTTGCGTTCAAATTCGGTTGCTGCTTTGTCATCATCATAATAGGTAAAATCGCCTATAATTATGTTTGGTGCTTTTACAACATTTTTAATAAAACATGATGTTTTATACTCATTTGGGAAAACTGCATCTGCATCAGGAGTTTTAAAATTTTCTAATTTCATAAAAATTATACCTCAGTATTTTTGGTTTAGATAATTTATATTGGAGGAGTAATAGTATTATATATTGAATTTTATAATGTTTTTAATTATTATACTATAAAGCTCATCTATTTTCAAGTATAATAGACTGAGCAAATGGGATTGTGTCGGGTGCTTGATATAGCGAGAGTGGTGATGTCACACCGATTTAATAAAAAACTAATATAATAGCAAAAAATAAATAAAAAAAACAACCTAATCTTTCCATAAAAGATGGTTTAGATTAGGTTGAAATTTTTGGTGGAGAATATCGGAATCGAACCGATGACCTCCTGCTTGCAAGGCAGGCGCTCTAGCCAGCTGAGCTAATCCCCCAGAACTCTTAAATGTTATCATATTTTACTTAAAATGTCAACATTTTTTATAAAAATTTTTTATTATTTTTTATAATTTTTGATTTTTTAAATTATTTTTGCCTATTATTTTTTTTAATATTTGATAAGTCGTCTTCACATATTGTTTTTTTAATTTTATTATACTCAAATTTTTAAAATTCTATTTTTAAAAAGTTATAAAATATAAAGTTATCTATATTTTTATTATTATTGCTTTTTATATTCGATAAGTTTTGTTTGCTTATTTTATTTTTGATTATCATTTGTTTGATGTTTTTTCTCTTTGGTCCGTTTATTATTATGGGTGGAATAATATTTGATTAAATAAAATGGTTGTTTTTGCATAAAATATCAATATAAACCTTTTTGTTTTGAGAATTTGATTTGTAAATATTTGTTAAATTTTAAAAAAAGTTTTGTTAAGCTATTGAAAAACATTTTATATTGTGCTATAATATATCTACATGGAGGAATTTTATGTCTAAATATTTAGTAAAAATTTTATCTATATGTGCTTTAGTTGTTTTATTGGCAGTTTCTGTTGTAGGTTCTGCTATTTGTGTGACTGAGGCTGTTGGATGCACACTTACCGTTGTTAATGCAAGTGAGGTTGTTGAAGAAGAAGGCGTAATTGCAGAAAGTAATGTTGCAATTTTTGTTGATGGAAAGAAGCAGGATAAAACTTCTGTTCACGTTTCAAAATATACCGAAGTTGAAGTTGTTTACACTGGCATTGAAAATGGTTATAAATTTAATGGCTGGTATCAAGGAAATTATGATATCACTAAAGATAAGCCTGCAAGTGAAAAAACATCTTATAAATTTGAAATTAATAAAAGCACCAAGCTCACAGCTGTTGCAAATCTTAGAAGAATTACCGTAGGATTTGAAGGTTTTATGGCTGATGGCAGCCCTATTACTATCGCTAATGGAGAATATGTTTTTGGTCAAGAACTTCCAAAACTTCCAAGCAGTGAATCAAAATATTTCCAAGGTTGGCAAGTTGCAACAGAAGATGAAGTTCAAGATGCTCAAATCTTCACTTTTGCTACTTTTGAACAAGAAAATGTTGTTGTAGTTCCTGTTTGGGGTGAACAAGAATATATTGATTATACTATCAATATTGCTTACAAGCCAGGTTCTGACATTGTTGACCAAGTTATTTACAATTCAGGTTTGAAAGATTATTCTTATACTCGTCAAAGAGAATCTTATACTCTTATTGGTGCTGAGTTTGACGGCAAAATTTATCCTTATAAAGGTGTTCAATTTGAAGGCTTAGGCGATGCTGTTGCTAGAAAAGGATTGCTTGAAGTTGATGTTGCCGCTGTTTGGGAATGTGACTATGATTCATTTATCTTCAATTTTGATGCTCAAGCAAACTACTATCATCCAGATTTTGGTGTAACTGGTGACTGGATTGTTAAGGCAAGCAAAATTGGCAGCACAACTGTTGAAGATATGGAATATAGCTTGAGAGTATATTTCAATGACATTGATGAAGAAAACTATTTTGATTTAGATGCTGTTGCTACTTCACTTTTGATAGACCAATATCAAGACAACTATCAAACACTCGATGGAAGAAAGCTTAGCTATACAGGAAAAATTCAAGTTACTGTTTCAAACGGAGCAAATGTTCAAATCAATACTGAAGATGGTTTGACTTTCAGAAACATTGTTGGAGCTCTTGAAGAAGTTGATGGCTTGGACGCTGGTCTTGCTATAAATGTGACTTTCATATTTGGACTTTAATAAAAAATAAAAATTCTATACTTAATTGTATAGAATTTTTTTGTTGCAATAAATTCATATGGAAGAGATGGTTGGAATTATGCTGAAAGAGTGAATTTGAAAGTTTTGTGTCGACATAAAAAATATATAAATTTTTAAGAGGGAATAATGAAATGTTTTTTAGGAGTAATTTAGATTGAAATATTCATTTTAAGTTTTTTTCATTTAAAAATTTTAAGAAAGGGTGAGATTTATTTCATTTAAATTATTTTAAAGGCGTTTATCACTTTATGTAAAAAATGTAATAAGGCGAGATTTATCTTCTTATAAGTTTGCAATATTTGATATTTTATGATATCATATTGTTATGATTATTAAGAAAGCAGTTTATAAAACAAGTGTGGTAAGTAAAAATAAGATAATTGATGATGGGGTGCCAGAGTTTGCCTTTGTTGGAAGAAGCAATGTTGGCAAATCTTCTTTGATAAACAATTTGGTTGGTGTTAAAGGGCTGGCTAAAACTTCTGCTACGCCTGGTAAAACAAAGATGATAAATTATTTTGATATTAATGATAGTTTCAGATTTGTTGACCTGCCTGGCTATGGATTTGCAAAAGTTGGCAAAGACCAATTTGATGTTTGGTCTTCTATTTTAAGTGAATATTTGACCTGCTCAAAATCTCTTTTAAATGTGTTTATTTTGCTTGATATAAGGCATCTTCCTTCAGAGCAGGATATTCAAATGATTAAGTTTGCTATATATTATAATTTACCATTTTCTATCATTGTCACAAAGGCTGACAAGTTGGCAAAGAGCAAGGTGGGGCAGAGTGTGAGGGCTATTGCTAAAGCTTTGAATTTGCGTGAAGAAATTTTTATTGTCAGCAGTGCAAGCGGCAATGTCGGCAAGGAAGATATTTTGCGGGTGATTGAAAACAAATTGGAAATGTCACAAGCTGAATAAAATATTTAAAGAAAATTTTTATCCATATTTTATTGTGGATATTGTTTTCCATATTTATTTTTAAGGAGAGAAATTGAAAGCTGAAACAATAAGAAAAAGTAATGAAAGTAAACTGAAAAATGGTTATGGAAGCAAATTGAAAAATGAAATTAAAATGAAAAATGAAAGCAAAACGGATTATGATAGCGATGTTGAATATGAAGGAAAAATAGATAGTTATGGGTATGACGGCGAAGGGGTTTTGCGACTTGATGGAAAGGTTGTGTTTGTCCCTTATGCACTTAAAGATGAGGTGATAAAATTTAAAATTGTTTCCTCTCATTCAACCTTTTTAAATGGAAATCTGACAGAAGTTTTGCATAGCAGTCCTCAGCGTGCGGCCGCACCATGTAAGTATTTTGGAAGATGTGGAGGTTGCAGTTATCAGCATACCACATATGAAAATGAACTTGAAATTAAAAAAGACCTTTTGGCTCAGCAACTTAAAAAGGTAAACTTTCAAGTCGAGGCTAGGGTGGTAAAATCACCAAACGAATATGGCTATCGAAACAAGATTAGAATGTTTGTTGATAGAGATGGTTTATCGCTGATAGAGAGGGGAAGTCACAAACTTTGCAAGGTGGATGGTTGTTTATTGGTTGATGAAAAAATCAACCGAGCAATTGAAATTATTGACAGGTTTATAAGTGCACAAAAACTTACATATAGTTTCTCGGAAATTGTTATCAGGGAAGAAAATGATAATCTTGCTGTGATATTTTATAAAAAACCGGGAGGCCGAGAGATAAATTATCAAGGTGTTTATCTGATGCTGGGCGATTTCACCGGAATTTATGAATATGAGAATCATACTTTAACACACAAAATGGGCAATAAGTATTTGCAGAGCAATGAGCATGGTTTGAATTGTAAATTTAAGCCAAACAGCTTTCATCAGGTGAATAAGTTTTTAGTTTCTGGCTTGTATCAATATGTTGTTGATAATATAGTGGGTGATTTGGTTGTAAATTGCTACAGCGGGTCGGGCGTTCTTAGCGGTTTTATTGCAAATCAAAATAAAAGGGTGATTGGCATAGAACTTGGTGAAAGTGAACATCAAGATGCTGAATTGTTGAAGGAAGAAAATGCTCTTTATACATCGCTTACAAATATCCATGGTGATTGTGCAAAAGTTTTGCCAAACATAACAGATGCTGATACAATAATTGTGGACCCGCCAAGGTCTGGCATGGAAAAAAGTGTTGTTGAAACTTTGAATTTAAAAAATTGTCAAAGACTTATTTATGTGTCTTGCAATAGTGCGACCTTTGTAAGAGATGTGGACAGATTGAGTGGTTATAGGCTAAGCTCTGTCACCTTATTTGATATGTTTGCAAGAACTGGCGAATATGAAGTTGTGGGTATTTTAGATAAATTTTAAAGATATAACCAATTTCAATTGTGACTATCTTGCGTTTCTTAAGACAGCATTGTTTGCGCCTATCTTGTATTTCTAAAGATAGTGTCTGTTTGTGCCTATTTGTTTTATAGATATCATTGACTATCATGCGTCAATAAAAAAACTATCCGATTGGATAGTTTTTTTGTTAAGATTTTTATGCGTTTAAACAAGAATAAATTTTTAAATAGAAAAAAAGTATTTCTTCAAGAAAGAGATTTTTTGATTTAAAATAAAGTTTTTTAAGTAAGCAGGTGATATGATAAGGAAAGAAATTCCTTATAGCAAGAAGAAAAGCTGAGCAAGAAAAAAAAAGTTTTAAAGAAAGACATCATATTAAAATTCACACATATTAATTGCCAAGCAAAAAGCCTTGAATGATAATTTCTTCCGCTTCCTTTTGGCTTAAGCCCAAGGTCATAAGTTTGACAAGTTCTTCACCTGCAATTTTTCCGATTGCAGCTTCATGAACTAAGGAAGCTTCTTTACACTGAGCATCAACAGTTGGCAAGGAAATAATGCGAGCATTATCAAGCAGTATTCCATCACATTCTACATGGCCAAAACATTCATTCTTGCCTATAACATTTGATTTAAATTCTTGCAGTGAATTATCTCTCGCAACGCTATGGCTTACAACTTCAACTCCAGAATTTTTGCCTGTGAGATTTACTTTAAATTGAGTTTTTGCAATTTGGTTATCGGTTGTGAGTATGTTTTCTTGAATTGTCAATTTTGCATTGTCTTTCACTGTTGCGAAAGTTTTTCTTATGGTGGAAGAAACGCCGCCAAGTTGAGTTGTTTCCATTGTCATCTGAGCACCTTCTTCAAGATAGACCTTTGTCACAGGATTTAATATTTTTTCGCCTTCGCCTTCACCTTCGCCAATATGCCTTTCTATATATCGGACCTTGCTATTTCTGCTTAGGTGAAAACTATGCAAGCCATTATGCATACTTGTTTTGCAGGTAGCATTGTGTATGCCGCATCCTGCCACAATCATGACGTCCGCATTTTCGCCAATATAAAAATCATTGTAAACTATATCAGACAAACCGCCCACGGTGATTATAACTGGAATATGAACACTTTTGCCAATGACATTTGGCTTTACAATAATATCAATTCCGTTTTTGTGAGTCTTTTTGACTATTTCAATTTCTTTGGTTGAAGAAAGTTCTGATGTGCCATTTTTTCGTATACTGAAAGCTCCGCTTGGAATTTTGTGAAGCTCGGTCAGTTTTTCAAAGAGTTTTTGTTCTATCGAATCCATTTTTACCTCTATTTAAAACTAATATTATTAATTTTTATTTTGTTTTTGTATTTTGTATATATTTTGTTTTATGTGAAAATATCATATTATTTAAATCTATTTTATCTTTATTTTAATCTTTGACATTTGCTTTCAGTTAAAAAAGGTTTAATTTCTTGATAGCTTCCCATTTTCTCAATCTTTCCATCTTGAAGCATAATGATTACATCGGCAAGCTCCAAAATCTTTTGTTGATGACTGACAATAATATTGATGCTGTCTTTCAGAGAAGAGAAAATTTTTGTCAAGTTTTCAAAGCTCCAAATATCAATTCCTGCCTCTGGTTCATCAAATAAAAATACCTTTCCGCCTTTTGCGAGAGCCATTGCAAGTTCTATCCTCTTTTGTTCACCACCTGAAAGGTTGTCATCGAAAGGTCTGTCTATATAATCTTTGGCACAAAGTCCTACGTTTGCAAGAAATTCACAACTCTGGCCGACATTATTTTTTTTGCCACTTGCTATGTCTAAAAGTTGATTTATTTTTATTCCCTTAAAAGTGACAGGTTTTTGAAAGGCAAAGGTTAAACCATTTTTTGCCCGCAAATCAATTGAAAGAGGTGATAAATCTATTTCATCTAAAGTTATCTTGCCTTCTGTCTGATTGATTAAACCCATTATCAGTTTTAAAAGTGTTGATTTCCCGCTGCCATTGGGTCCGGTTATGACATAGGTTTTGCCATAATCGAGAGCTAAATCTATCCCTTTAATTATTTTTTTATTGTTGTTATTCTCTTTTACACCAAAGTGCAGATTTTCTATTTTTAACATTATTTCTCCAAAATTCATTAAAATTTTTATTTTTTCTAGGTTTTTTGCATTTTTTTTGCGTTTTTTTAACAATTTTTTGTAAATTTTAATTAAATTATATAATATTATTTAAAAAGATTGCTTACAATTCAATTATGGTAATGCCGGGATTGGATGAATTGATGTCGCAATCATTAAAAATGTCTTTGTCTTTCATCAGAATTTTTTGACTTTGTTTGTCAAATAAATTCCATCTATCGCCGCCAAAATAATTTGTGATAAAGCCCTGCTTTTTCCATAGCGATAAAGTTTTGCGAAGCTCTATTGCAATTGTTCCACCTCTGCCATGAGAGCCATAGCCATGCAAAACCTTTAATGCAACCAAGCCTTCCTTCTTTGCCGATTCAATTTCAATCTCAACGGTTGCAATTGCAAGTTCTACATTAAATTCGCCATCTTTTAGATTTACAAGTCTTAGCACATTTCCTCCAAAAAACATTTTATCATATATAAAAATTTTTTTCAATTGATTTTGAAATTAAACATGAGAAAGAATAAAGATTTTGAGAAAAAGATATTATTATGAATTTTTAATATATAAATGATAAAAACAAAGTTGCAATCATTTCAACATTTTGACGGCATTAATTAAAAATATTATTTAAACAAAAGTTCAATTACAAGAAAAAGCTTTTAAACATTTTAGTATTTTTGGAAAAACTGAAAAATCATAGATAAAAAATTTTAAAACTTTAAAAAAATTATTGACAAGGGCAACTAAAAAGAGTAAACTTTTGATGAAAACGATGAAAAAGAGAGTAGTTTTATCTTTTGTTTTTCAGAGAGGCATGAGGGTGGAAATTGCCAAGCGAGATAAAATGAAGGACACTTTGGAGTTTGACAATTTATTTAAAGAGGTCATATTGACAAATTAGGTGGCACCGCGGATATTAATTCGTCCTAATGTAATTTTACATGGGGGCGATTTTTTTGTGTTTAGCCCCAAGAAGGAGGCATTTTATGACAACACAAATTTCAAAATTAAATGAAGGAAGGGTCCGTTTTCAAGGCATGGTTGATGTAGTCCGTGACAAAAAGAACATTCAATTTATCGTCCTTAAAGATTTTTCTGGAAAAATTCAAGTCACCGTTGATAAGGTTGCTCATCCTGAAGTAGGTGAAGTTTTTTCTCATCTTCTTGCCGGTTCAACTGTCCTTGTTGAAGGTGAACTTATCAAAAGTGAATATGTTAAACTTGGCGGCCGTGAAGTTTTGGCTGACAAAGTTGAAGTCACAAGCACAGCAGAAGCCTATCCTATTGGCCCAGAAAGCAACATTGACCAACGTCTTGACTATCGCTGGATTGATTTAAGACAGGATAAGAATCTTTTGACTTTTAAAGTTCAAACCCTTTTATGTAATGCTATGAGAGAATATTTGAATGACAGAGAATTTATTGAAATTCATTCACCAAAACTTATCGCAACTGCATCAGAAAGCGGTTCTGAAGTTTTTGAACTGAAATATTTTGATGGCCTTGCATATCTTGCACAAAGCCCACAATTTTATAAACAGATGGCAAACTCAAGCAACTTTGGTCGAATTTATGAAGTTGCTCCAGTATTCCGTGCTGAAAAGTCACATACAAAAAAGCATGCGACTGAGTTTACTAGCTTTGACCTTGAGTTTTCTTGGATTGAAAGCTTTGAAGATGTTATGGCTCTTGAAGAAGAGATGATTGCCTATGCACTTAAGAAAATTAAAGAGCAGTATGGCGAGGCGATTAAAGAAACTTTTGGTGTTGAGGTTGTTGTGCCAACACTTCCTTTCCCAAGAATTAAGCTTAAAGACCTTTACAGCGAGCTTGAAAAAAGATATGGATATGTTACTGAAGAGGAAAAAGATGACCTTTCTACAGAGGCTGAAAAGCTTTGTGCACGTTTTTCAAAGGAAGTTTATGGTCATGAATTCTTGTTTGTAACCGACTATGGTGCAAGAAAGAGAGCCTTCTATCATCTTCGTAAAGATGGCATCCCACAAGGTTATGACCTTATTTGGAAGGGAATCGAAATTACCACTGGTGCCCAACGTGAACATAGATATGAAGTGCTTAAGGCACAGGCAAAAGAGAAGGGGCTTGAAAAGGATGTTGAATTTTATCTTCAATTCTTCAAGTATGGATGCCCTCCACATGGCGGTTTTGCAATCGGGCTTGACAGAATGACTTTAAATCTTCTTGAATTGCCAAATATCAAAGATGCAATGTTTATCTTCCGTGGCCCAGAAAGAATGACCCCATAAAAAAATTTTAAAAAGGGTATTAATAATAAAAATTACCAACAACAAAAAATTTTCAGATATATAATAAAAATTTCTGATAAAAAATTCAGCAAACTTTGCTTATATTAAATCTAAATTGCAATAAAAAAACCTCCAAAATTGGAGGCTTTTTTTAACAATAATATTTAAAGAACTTTTTTACTCAAGATTCAACTCGTCTTCATTTTCAATCAAAGCAAAATTTTCTTTGAATTTTGGATGGTCTTGGAAAGCGTGCAGTTGAAGTTGAACAGCTTCAGCAATTTCGGTTTCATCTTCCATTGAATAACTATTTTCAATATAATAATTTCCATTTTCATCAGTTTTAACCAAAGTGTCGATAATTTTTGAGAAGTCAAGGCCGATAGGTGCAGTCAAATCATTTCTTTGTGTTTCAAGCACAAAATCAATAATGCTTGTTTTTTTCTTGCTTGTGCTGATGTTTTTGAAGTTATCCCAAAATTCAAGGCTGTCGTCAAGATAGTTTCCGCTTACCAATGACTTAGTTACTACTTCATTAAGTAAAGAATTTTTAAAAACTTCGATATTTTCTGGATGAGATTTGTCATTTAAAGCGATAGTTAAAAATTTAAGTTTTCCAGCAAAGTCATTTGTATCTATGCCTGTCACTGAATCTGAATATTGAAGTTTTCCTTTCAAGAGATATGGGCGCATATTTCCACCGATAATCGAGTCATTTTTTCTTACTGAAGAACGTAGCTGAGCTAAAGCTTTAACAATATACATATTATTGGCTTTTATTTTATTTAATTGTTCTTTGCTATAATCATCATTATTGTCAATAAAAAATTTATTTTTCATTTTCTCACCTCGTTTATATTATACAACATTATAATATCACAACTAAAACATTTTGTAAATACTTAATTTAAAAATTTTTTCATCTTCTTTGCAATTATTGGCAAAATTTATCCCATTTTTTTAAAATATCTTTATTTTGCCCCTTCTTATGCTGGCGATAAGACATTTTATGTCTGACTTGACTATTTTGTGATTGCTTTTTGCCATGTTTTAGCGAAGCTGACAATTTTTTTGTTTGTTTTGTCCATCCAAGTTTTTACAAAAAATTCAATAAATGTTGCTTAAAAAATTTGCTTATTTAAAAGGGAAATGTTAAAATATAGCTATGCAATTGGGGGATATTGACTTTGGTGGAAATTTGATTTTGGCTCCTATGGCAGGTGTTAGCGATATTGGATTTCGCGATGTCTGCTCTTCTTTTGGTGCTGATGCAACTTACAGCGAAATGCTTTCTGCAAGAGCGATGCATCACAATCCAAAAAAGACTGCACTTATGACAATTTACTCTGAAAATGAAAGATTGAAGATTGGTCAGATTTTTGGTCATGAGCCTGATATTATGGCTGAGGCTTTGTCAAATCCTCTTTTAAGTCACTATCAAATTATAGACATAAATATGGGATGTCCTGCACCAAAAATTGTTAAGAATGGTGAGGGCTCTGCACTTTTAAAGGACCTTCCGCTTGCAAGTAAAATTATTTCCACCTGCGTCAAAGCATCCGACAGACCTGTTTCGGTGAAGATTAGGCTTGGTTATGACAGCGACAACAGTCTTGAAATTGGAAGAATGTGTGAAGAAAGTGGGGCGGCAATGGTGACCCTTCATGCAAGGACCATGCAGCAGGGTTATAGTGGAAAAGCTGATTATGAGGCTATTGCAAGACTTAAAAGCAGTCTTAAAATTCCTGTGGTTGGAAATGGTGATGTCACAGATGAACAAAGCTATCAAAATATGCTTGCAACCGGCGTGGATGCTGTAATGATTGGCAGGGCAAGTCAGGGCAATCCATTTATATTTAGTCAGCTTAAAAAACTGGATTATAAAAAAGATTTAATAGCAGTTATAAAACGTCATGTTGGGCTTTTGAGAGAACATTATGATGAGGAATTTATCACAAAATATATGAGAAAGCACCTTTTATGGTATGCAAGTTTTTTGAAAGGTGAAGATAGAATTAAGGTGGCAACCAGCCCTTCTATTGACCAGTCTATTGAAATAATTGAGAGATATATTCAAGAATGTGGAATTTAGATTTTAAAAGGAAACAACCTATATAAATGTGAAATCTGAACAATCATTTATTTGATAAAAACTGATGTGGTAAAAATTGAATGATAAAAAAGTTGAGTTTATAAAAACTGCATTGAAAAATAATGAAATCAAAGTTTAAACGAAATGGCGATAAACTTTAAAAATAGGAGAGTGTATGAAAAGAACGATAAAAGACCTTGTTGGACTTAAAGGAAAAGTTGTTTTGGTAAGAGTTGACTTCAATGTGCCAATGGATGAAGGCGGAAAAATTCTTGATAATACAAGGATAAAAAATGTAATTCCTACAATCGAATATCTTACAAAGCAGGAGGCAAGGGTTGTTTTGCTTTCTCACCTTGGCAGACCTAAGAGTTTTGATACAAAAAAATCATTATATCCGGTTGCTATAGAATTGATGAAAAGGCTTGAATGTAATGTTGACTTTATAAATGCAGTTGTTGGAAGCGAGGTGAAAAAGAAGATTAAAAATCTTAAAGAAGGCAATGTGTTGCTTCTTGAAAACACTCGTTTTTATAAAGAAGAAGATAAGTGCGATATGGATTTTGCCAGAGAAATCGCAAGTTATGGCGATATATTTGTAAATGATGCTTTTGGTTCTGCTCATAGAAAAAACGCAACAGGTTTTGCGCTTGCTCGTGTTTTGCCAAATGCGATTGGATTTTTGATGGAAAAGGAAATAGAGAATCTTTCGCTTGCTATCAAAGAGCCTAAACGTCCTTTTGTTGCAATATTAGGTGGGGCTAAGGTTGATACAAAAATTAAGGTGATTGAAAAGTTTATCGAAAAAGCCGATTGTTTGATTATAGGCGGGGCGATGGCATATACCTTCATGCTTGCAAGAGGCGAAATGGTTGGAATGAGTGTTATTGAGGAAGATAAGATTGCAGTTGCCAAAGAAATTCTTGATAAGGCTGAAGCGCAAGGAAAGAAAATATTGCTTCCTATCGACCATCTTGGTGTAAGCACAAGCGACAGAAAGGGTAAGATTGAAAGGGTTGATAAGCTTAAAGGTGACCTTGCTGGCTATGATATTGGCGATAAAACTGTGGAACTATTTAAAAAAGAAATTGACGGCGCAAGTCAGATTTTCTGGAATGGGCCACTTGGTATGTTTGAAAATCCAAAGTTTGCAGGCGGAACAAGGAAGATTGCCGAAGCGGTGGCAAATTCAAATGCCTTCACTATTGTTGGTGGAGGTGATACTGTCAACGCAATAAATACCTTTAAAGTGGCAGATAAAATAGATTTCGTTTCTACCGGTGGCGGTGCAAGTATGGAATTTATTGAACAAGGCTCTTTGCCATGCATTGATGTCATTCAACAAAAAATTAGATGATAATCATTTGAAATAAATCAGAATAAAAGATTTAAAAAACAGAAAAAGAGTTGAAAAACTTAAAATCGACAAACAATATGAGATGATAATAAGTTTTTTAAAATAAACAAAAAATGATGATATAAAGATTTTAAAATCATTAGAAAAAGGGATTGCAGCAAAGACAATTTTGACAAAAAAGTTTTTAAAACAAAAAAAGAAAAATCTGAAAGCACTTAAAAATCAACCAGCAATGAATATTTCAGAATTCTCAACAAAAAAGAAAGTCAAACAAAAAACCCATTTAAAAATCATTCAATCTGGAGGGAAATATGATTATTATTGGAAATATAAAAATGAATAAGACAAACACTCAGGTCAAAGATTATATTATGAAGCTTTTGCCTAGATATGAACAGGGCAAACATGAGACCATTTTGTGTTTGCCTTATACCTCTCTTACAACAGCAAAATTTTTGCTTGAAGGAAGTGGCATTATGCTTGGGGCTCAAAACCTTTGTGATGAAGAAGCAGGCAAAAACACAGGCGAAATCAGCGGAGAAATGCTTCATGATTGTGGGGCAGGATATGTTATCGTTGGGCATAGTGAAAGACGTGCAAAATATAAAGAAAATGCAAAGTCAATAAACAAAAAAATTAAAATTGCCCTTAAAAACAGATTGAAGGTTGTATTTTGCGTGGGTGAAAGTTTGGCAGAAAAAAACCTTTTGAAAACTTTTGAAACTTTAAAAACTCAGATTGAAGATGGTCTTAAAGGGCTTTATGAAAATGAGCTTGAAAATATCATAATCGCATATGAGCCTGTATGGGCTATTGGCAGCGGAAAAACCCCTCTTTCAAAAGAAATTGAAGCTTCTATAAAGGCGATAAGAAAGGTGATAGCAAATGATTTTTCTGACAAAGCTGCCCAAAAGATAGAGATTCTTTATGGCGGAAGTGTTGACAACAAAAATTGTTCTAGCATAGCCAAGATAAAAGAGGTGAATGGTTTGCTTATTGGCGGAGCCTGCCTTGATGCAATCAATTTTAGTCAATTGATTAAGGATGTAAAAGCTTAAAAATTTACTTGAGGTTTATATGGAAAAATCAACATTGAAAAAACTGGCTATTATTACTATATCAGTGCTTATTGGTTTGTTTGCTATGTTAGGTATGTTGGTATTTAATAATTATTTCGGCTCACCATTTTATAGAAATGAAAAGCTGCCAGATAATTATATATCATATCAAATAAAAATAGATGAAAAAGCGAATGTGGCCTTTGGCTTAAATCTTAATATTAATGCAAAAAGTTTTGCCTCAAATGAAAATGAGCTTGACATCTTTAAGGAAAAGATTAAGTCAATGATGGATGAAAGCTTGACCGGACAGATTCAAGAGTTTGAAGAAAATAGACAAGATGACAAGTACTCATATAAAATTGAAAAGCCTGAGTGGATGGAAAATGACAGCATTTCATATCAGATTATATTCCCTTCCATAGTTGCTTTTGATTATTATTGTGACCAAGTAAGTTTTCACAAAAATGATAATTTTTTAATGACCATACTTAAATTTAATTTTTCTTCTAAAATCTTTGAAAAGGTAAAAGATGAAAATTTTTTAAATGGGATATACGATTGTGCAAAAGGGATGAGCTTTGAGGAAAAACTGAAACAAAACTTTCAACCTAATTTTTTTATTGAATTTTCTTCAAAGGTGAGAAGGGCAAATTCTAATGGCGATTATTTTATTGCGAGTGATGGTTTTTATAGTCACATCTGCAAGGTCAGAAATGAAAATAAGAAGACAAGTTTTAATATCACTTTAAATTTCATATACCCTGGTTGGTGGTATCTTTTGGGGATAACAATACCTCTTGCTATCATGGCACTAGCTATTATCGTTTGCATTGCCATTGATTATTTGATAAAAAAGAGGGGGAAGAAAGTTGAAAGCAGGGGTGACAGAACTTTAAATTAAACTTTTACGCAAAGTTTTAAATACAGGATATAGCAAAAAAAATTATGATTAAAGTCCCTTATTTTCACTATTTTAATTTACAACGGAGGAAGAATGAGTGATGACAAAAATGTCCATTATGGACATAGAGAAAGACTTTTAGATACTGTCCATAATGTAGGGCTGTATGGTTTGAGTAAAATTCAAGTCATGGAATTTATTTTATGCTACATCTTCCCACGTGGAGATGTAAATCCTTTGGCACACAGATTACTTGATAAATTTAAAAACATTTCAACTGTCCTTGATGCTTCGCTTGATGATTTAAAAACGGTGAAAGGAATGGGAGAAACCTCTGCTAAAAAGATAAAAGCTCTTACAGAAATATTTAATATTTATACCTCTTCTAAAGCAAATAAGGAAGATGGTTTAAGCACCTTTGGTGATATCTATGATTATGCTGAAAGTATTATGCGATATAAAGATGTTGAAGAACTTTATGTTTTTGGCTTTAATAGTCGTGGCGATTATGTTGCTGACAGGTGTCTAGCTCGAGGAACTTTGAAAATGGTTGGTATTGAAATTAGAGAGATAAGCAATTTTGTCAATACATATAAAGTGCCTATAGTTTATATCGCTCATAATCACCCTGGTGGCTCATGTCTTCCTTCACAGCAGGATAATATGTCTGCAAAAGACCTGAAAAATAAATTTGAGTTTAGTGGTTGCGAGTTGCGTGATAATTTTATTGTTGGTGAAGATGGCATTTATAGTATGCATGACAAAACCATGAAACGGGTTTTTGGCAAAAATGATAAATATATTGATATTGTTACCCTCTTAAATAAAAAGGGTGCTGATAGGTTTTAAATAGATTTTTGGTTTTATAAAAAATTAAATTTTAAATATCAAGAAGTTGAGCAAACTGAAGCTTATCAAAAGTATTATGATATGATGGAAAGTGAATATTATCAGGCTTACAGCGAAGGCAAAATATCTTTCAGCGATTATAAAATTTATGAAGAAAAAATTTCGGCGGAAGGTTATGTCAAGTATATGTCAAAAGAGGAAAGAAAAGAATTGAATGAAAAATTAAAACCTGCAAAAGATTTTGAGAAGAAGTGTGGCTATAGCGGTGGCGGTATAGGTTTGGCAGGTCTTACAATGTTGTTGGTCGCTGGCGAACAATATGACAATGTGAAGGAAGAGGAAGAGAAGGAAAAAGAAAAGGAAATGGCATAAGTCAATTTGATAAAGTCCCAAAAGGGGCTTTATTTTTTTTGTTTAGAAGGATAAAAAGGGCAAAAGTAAAGTAAGTTTTTTAGGGAAGGTAGGATAGATAGGCAAGAAATGAGAGCCTGCTTTTATTGAAAAATTAAATAAGATTTTAGAGTTTAATTATAAAAAATCTTATGAATAAAAACCTTTTTTTTATGGTGAAATTTTTTTCAAAAGGGTATTGACTACCCCCCCCGGTATGTTATAATGACCTTGAAAAAGGGGAATATTTATGAAACTTAAAAATAAGATTAAGATGTATGCAATGTGTTCAATTTCTTGCGCTGTGATGGTGCTTGCAGGGAGTGGGCTGGTTTTATCTACCATTGCACCAACAATGGGTTGGAATCAAGTTTATGATAATATTGAGCAAACAAATGAATTTGTAGAATATTATAATGACAGTGTTGAGCAGTATGCTAAAGAGTTGGAAAAGGGGAATATTACACAAAAACAATTTGATAATTATAAAAGGATGTTGACTGCTAAGGAATATGTCAAACAATTGCCACCAGCTGAAAGAGTGCAGTTTGATAATCAAGTAAGACCACATTACAACAATTATCTTAAGTTGTTTTTTAGTGGCGCGAGCTTAATTATTGCTGGGACAATAGGATTTTTCTTTTCAAAACTTAAACAAAAAGACCTTGAATCTACAGAAGAATTGAATGAAGCTAGAAAAAGATTTGAGGGTTTATTTGCTGTGCCAGAAGAAAAGGAAAATATTGAAGAAATGGAATGTTTATAATATTTTTAATAGAACCATTGATAACTATTAATAAGAAATTAATAAAAATTGATAAAAGCTGTAAAAAATTAAAACAAACAAAAATTTAAATATAAAAGGAAATTAATTATGAGAAATTTGAGAATGACATTAAAAAGTTATAAATTATTCATTTTAGGAATGGTTGCAAGCACTATTGTAGGTGTTGCTGGTGTTTTTACTTTACTTGGTGGTGAAATAAAATCTAACAATATGAAAGCAGAAATTTATGAGCCAATTTATGAGACAATGGCATATCAAGAATATTATAAAAGAAATATGGGTGATTATACTCAAGATTTTGTTGATAAAAAAATCACCAAAAACGAGTTTTATGATTTAGAAAGAAAGCTTGATGCCGAAGGATTTATCAAACAGTTGCCTGAAAATGAAAGGGCTGATTATGAAGAAAAGCTTAAACCTGCAAAAGATTTAGAAAAAAAGACTTTGGCTGCTGGCTTAACATTGGATGGAATTGGACTTGGAGTGCTTTTTGTATACTTGGGTATACTTGGCAGCAGGAGAGAAATTGAAATAGTAGAAGAAGAAAGTTCAGAAAAAACTGATAAAGATGAGCTGAGCGAATCTGAGGATTAACAGATGTATTTGTTTGTGAAAGAGAAAGTTTTAAAACGTTTTGATAGCATTGATTGCAAATTTGATTGATGCCGATTGAATTTCATAACAAAGGCAAGAAGGATAAAGATAAAAAATATTTATCAAAAATTATATAAATTTGGCAATAAAAATTATTAATTGGATGGGCGAAATATACAATCTTTTTAATAATTTTTTTTGTTTGAGTATTGACTGACCTTTCTTTCTATGATACAATGACAAATAAGAGGAGCCTGAGATGGGAGTTTTAAAAAAATTTGAGTTATGTGTTTTAGGTTTTATTGCAACCACTATTGTATCATTTTCTGGATTGTTTACTGTGATTGGTGGTGCGGCAAAATACGAAAAAATGAAAGCGGAAGTTTATGAACCAATTTATCAGACAGTGGAGTATCAAGAATATTATAAAAGAAATATAAGTGAGTATACTCAAGCTTTGGCTGATGGAAAAATTACTAAGAGCAGGTTTAACCAACTAGAAAAAGAGCTTGACGCTTACGGATATATCAAACAGTTGCCTGAAAATGAAAAGGCTTATTATGAAGAAAAGCTTAAGCCTGCAAAAGATACACGAAAAAAGTTTAATTGTGCCGGATTAACATTGTCTTGCATAGGAATCGCAATTGGCATAGCAGATGTTGTTGTTGCTATGATAGGTGTGAATGAATAAATAAAAAAAGCTCTCGTAAATATTTTTATGAGAGTTTTATTTAGAAAGTCAGTGAATAAAGTGACTTATTTATAAATTCAATAAAGATAAAGTAATTTAAAAATTCAAGACAGATGTGAATAAAGTGCTTTTTTAAAAAGTCAAGAAATACTGAATAAAGTGTTTTCTTTGCAAACGAAGTTAAAAAGAATAAAACACTCAGAAACAAAAAAGGTGATTTTTAATAAATAAAAGAGAGGTTGGCTGAAAAATGAAAAACGAAAAACATATGACACTTAAAAGTGGAAGATATTTTAAGATGGCAATGGTGGGGGCGCTGATGACAGTGATTTCTGCTTTTGCTTTTCTTGGATGCGGAATTGCCTATACAAACAATCTTATTAAAAAGAATGCAGAACTTGACCAGATTGAAGCGGAAGACAATATAACCATGGATGAATTTGTTGAAAAAATGCTTCCTAATATGAAAACCAGCAGCCAGTTGTCAACCGCACTTGTTTCTTCTGTAAGGGTGGCTTCTGCCTCTTTAGTTGCAGGCGGAGCTTGCGCTGTAGCTGGAATTTTGACAGAGGACATGGACGATGATAGGAAGAGAAAAAACAAAGGAAAGAATAAAAGAAAGATTAAAGCAAAAAGAGAAAAGAAAGATATTGCAATAATTGAGAAAGAAGCTGAAAGCATTTTATAAAGTCGAAAAATTTTGAATTTTTTAAAAGGTTTGAAAGTTTTTGAAAGTGTTTTATAAAATTCTGAAAGGTTTGCCAAACTTTAAAACAGCCAATATAATATAAAAATAAAAAAACTGATAAATTTATCCCTAAGGATTTACAATATCAGTTTTTTTTAAATCATTTATATATTAAAAATCTCTTTCAGATTCATCTATAGAATACTGCTCTAAGTCTTTCTTTTTTTCTTCTGCTTCTTCTCTTTTAGCTTCAAGATACTTTTCTATTTTTTTATGACTTTTAACAATTTCTTTATTCATAGACTTTTTAATTTTGGCTAATTGCTTTTCGTTTACAATATCTTCTAATAAAATTGATGATATTATTTCAGCTTTAACATATTGAAAATTAGTTTGAATTTCTGAACAGCCATCTGTCATCAAAGAAAAAATTCTCGTTTTCAAAAATCTCGAGTTTTTAATAGAAATAAAGTATATATCTTCCACAATCTGACCTGTTATGGCGTCTTTTAATTTACTGCCTTCTTTATTTAAAAATCCAATCAAAAATTTATCTTCGCTTTTATCAAATTCATTTCCATAAAAGCACTTAATATAAAGCTGCTTAGTTAAAAACTTTTTCATTTTATTTTCTCCTCATATAAAAATATTATATCATAGAATCAAAGTGCTTTCAATAGTTTTATCATAAATTTTTATCATTTGTTTCAAAAAAAACTGATTGAAAGGTGTGTGTTGATTTTTATAAAGAAAATATCATTATATTTTTTGTTTTGGTGTGAAGGCTGATTATAAAAGAAAATAAATAAAAAACTATTGATTAATTATGGGCGGTGTGATATAATTATATAAAGAAAGGTTTTACATTGTTTATTATGTAAAATTAAGGTTGCAGAAAAAAAGGGGAATATGATATTAAAAAATAAATTTAAAGTTTATTCAATAGCTATGATAGCTTGTGCTATTATGACTGTTGGCGCTATTTTTGGTTTTGTGGCAAGACTTGCTTATGGTTCTGCTATGGAAGATAAAAACAAACTAGAAATTACCCAGAGTCAAGAATATATAGACTATTATAATAAAGTGATAGAAGAATATAATCAGAGTCGTGATGAGGGCAAGATTACAAAACATCAATACAATAAATATAAAGAAGAAATTTTTGACGGATATATCAAACAATTGCCTGCCGCTGAAAGAGCTGAGGTTGAAGACAAGTTGCATGTCAGCGATGTGGCGACTAAAAGTCTTACTGGGGTTTCTTCAGGTTTGGCTCTTGGTGCAATTGCCAGTCTTGGCACTGCTGCTTACATTAGCAGTAGTATTAAAACACGTGAGCCAGATGAAATTGATGATTGGATTTAATTTCAATATAGTAGTATTTAAATAGAAAAATAGGGGATGTTTATGAAAACAATTGTTTATAAAATAATGCATGATAATTTTGCTGGTCCATTTGGTGGGAGTATGTATAGAGGTCTTTCTTTTACAAATAAAGAGGCTGCACAATATTATATCGACAACTTTGTCAAGGACAAAGAATATTGTAGAATCGTGGAAGATTCTTTTGTGAGTTATCAATCTATTGAAGAGCTTATCAAAGAAAGACCAGAGCTGGAAATAGAAAGAAAAAAAATTATGATATACAACCTTCAAAAAGCGGTTAAGCTTCCTTTTAATTTAAGTATGGATATTGGAAGTCATATCAATAATGTTGGCGAATTATCACTTAAAGAGCTTGGTGAAATTGTTTCAAGTTTTGAATTTGATATGAAAATGATGGACGACAAAAAGATTGAATTGTATAAAGAGGCTGAAAAACCTTTAAATGTTTCATATGCTAGTTGTGGATACTTTTATCATATTTTAGTTTCTTTTGAAATGTATGACCAATTGAAAGCACTTTATGACAATACAAATGCAAAGATTGACGAAATTTTGGCAGAAATTAAAAAAGATAAAAACAATTTAAAAGATAAAAACAATTTAGATGAAGATGAATATTCTTTATAGAATTTTATTTAAAAAAACATAGGTTATAAAAAAGGTTTATTAATTTAAGCCTTTTTTTAATTGGGTCTTGACATCCCCCCCCCGCGTGATATAATGACCAAGTAAAAATAAGGAGATTTATAATGAAACTTAAAAATAAAATAAGAATGTATAGAATGGCTTTGTCTTTATGTGTGATTTCTGCTTTAGTCGGAATAGGATTTGCGATTGGAACTTTTACAACCGCTGCAAAATATCATAGTCTTATTGATGAGATTGACAAGGCTTCAGCTAAAGAGCAAGTTCAAATTTTAGAAAATCAAGCTGAAGAAGTAGGCAAAAAAGTAGAAAAACTTAAAGGGGCTGCAATAGGAACTTTGGTGCCAGGTTTTTTTGGCGGGATTGCTAGTGAGCTTTGTTTGTTTCATAGCAAATTGGAAAAAGAAGTTGAAGATAGACGCAAATATGGTCCTTGGAATGACGATGATGATGAATTGGATATCAAGGCAAATTAATTTTTAGTTTTAAAAGAGGTTAGTATGAAAAAATCTATTGATAATATGAGAAAAAATGTTGGAACACTTAAAAGTTATAAAAATACAATATATAAAAAGGCGACTATCGGAGTGTTTGTTGCAGGAATGTTGACAAGTTTAACAATTCTTTTTGGCGGCATGATTGCAACTAGTAACATGAAAGTTCAATTGGAAGAACAGGTTTTTCAGACAGAGCAATACAAAAGTTATTATGAAGAATCTCTTGGCAAGTTGGAAGATATGAGAATGAGCAATTCAATAGACGGATATCAATATATCAATTTGAAGAAAGATTTGAAAGATGTCATCAAATATTTAAAAAAGCTTCCTGATGAAGAAAGGGCTGAATATCAAAAATTGTTAGATAAATATATTATTACTGGCAACGCTAGTTTTTTTGCATCAGTTATTACAGGTGGTGCAACAATGGCAGCTTCTTTCTTGCTTTTGGATAAAGAGTTAAGAGATAAAGAAAAGCTTGAGAAAAGAAATAGAAGCTTTAAAAATGACGGCGTGCATTTGCGTGACGATGTAAATTATTTAGATTAAACAAATGAAACGGGTATTGACATCTCACCAGTTTATGATATAATGGTTTAGAAAAAGGATGTAATTTATGAAAAAGATAAAAAATAATGAAAACAAAACAAAGGGCATTTTAAAAAGCAAAGAAATGTTTAAAATTGCTATTGTTTCTACTATGGTAATTTCTGCACTCACAATGATGAGCAGCTTTATTGCGCTTGGCGTAACAAGTATTGGTCTTGCAAGAAAATTTGATAGTTATGTAAAAGATTCAGAGCCATATAAGGAGTATGTTCAAGTTGAAACTGCATCTCTCAACGAAAGATTTGAAAAAGGCGAAATCTCTGAAAATGCCTATGATAATAGGAAAGATGAATTGAAAGATACCACAAAATTTGTTGAATCTATTGCAGCCGAAGAAGACAAAAAAGCTTATATGGAAAAATACAATGAAATGGGTGGCAAAACTGTCAACGCTCTTTTAACTGTTGCTGGTGCAAGTGCGATTGTTACAGCGTCTGCTGCTGTTACAAAAATTGTCAGGGATAGTAAAGAGAGAGAAGAAGCTTTTGATGAATTTTTAAGTAATTTGATTGGCTAAGCTATGTGAATTTGGCTATTTTATAGCTAAAGAGGCTTGTTATTTATTTTATTTAAACTAATTTGTGTGAATATTGTTTATAGTCAGCTTTTGAAGTGTTTGATAAAAATAGTATTGGCTTATGGCGATTATATCATACAAAATAAAAAGAAGGAGAAAAATTATGCTTAAAAGTGTTAAAACTTATAGTATGGCGCTTGCTGCATCTATTGTAATATTTTTTACAGGAATAGGTTGTTTTTTGGGAATGTTTGGACCTATTGCAAAGAGAGAAAAAATATATGAGGAATATGAAAAAACACCTGCATACACAGAATATTATCAAAGTAATGTAAAATATTATCTTGAAGAGTTTAATAAGGGGACTATCACAGAAAAAGAGTATAAAAGATTTGTTAAAAATCTGTCTGCCAAGGATTGCATTAAACAGAAGCCGATTGAAGAAAAAATTGAAATAGAAAGAGAAATAGAAGCATTGGATGACCAAAGCGCTTACATATGTATGAGCGGAGCGCTTCTCATGGGCGTAGGTATGGCTGGTGTTGCAGTGGTTGAAGCTGTCGAAAGAAAGAATGATGAAGATGAATTTGAAATTGATGAATAGTTCAAGAAAAAATTAAAGTAATATAGAAAAGATGAAGGCGTGCAATTTCGTGACGATAGCAGGAATTTAGATTAAACAAATGGAATAAAAAGTTGTCAACCATCTTGCATAAAATATAAAGAATTGTTTATTGTCCAGAACAAAATGTGAAGAATTGTCAAATGTTTGTCACAAAATGACCATTGACTTACGGCTTTTAATATGATACAATATAGATAGAAGGAGAAAAATTATGCTTAAAAGTGCTAAAGTTTATTGTTTGGCTTTTGTTTCAGGTGTTGTAATGATGCTTGCGGGAGCAGGTTGTCTTTTTGGAATGCTTGGACCTATTATAAAGGAAGAAAAAATATATGATGAATATAAAAAAACACCTGCATACACAGAATATTATCAAAGCAATGTAAAAAATTATCTTGAAGAATATAAGAATGGGAAAATTACAGAAAAAGAGTATGATAACCTTGTGGATAGTTTGTCTGTCAAGGATTGCCTTAAACAGCAGTCGGTTGAAGAAAGAATGGAAATAGAAAGAAAACTGCAACCAGTAAGACACCAAGGATTTAAGCTGGCTTTAAGCGGAGGAGTGCTAGTTTTGGCAGGTATGGCTGGTGTAATTGGGGTTAGCCTTGCTGACCACTTAAGAATGAATGACGATGATGAATTCGAGAGGTAAAAATAGGCAACTGGTTTGTTTAATATAAAAAAATTTGAAATAAAAAGTAGGAGATTTATCCTGCTTTTTTTTGTTTTTGGGTTGTATTTTTTAACATTAATTAAACAAATTTAATAAGATGATATGGTAAGGCATAACTTGTGTTTAGTTTTTGCATAAAAATGGTTATGACAATATATTTTATATAATTAAGGTGGTGAAAAGATGCTTAAAAGTATTAAGAGATTTAAATTGATGGGTTATGGCATGATTATTGTTGGGCTTATTGCAAGTTTTAGTTGGGGTATATGTGTGGGTGAAAAAATCAAGGATATTAAATCCAGTCTGAAAGAACAAATTTTCAGCTCGGATGCCTATAATGAGTTCTATGAAAATGAAATGAAAAAGATAGATGAAATGTTTGAAAGTAAAGAAATCTCTGAAAAAAAGAAAGAGGAAGCTGAAGAGAATTTGAAGGATATCGATTTTTATCTAAATCATCTCTCTGATGAAGAAAAGGAATTATATAAAGATGAGTTAAGTCAATATAAAACTGCGAAGATGGACCAAAATATGGCTTTGGGGTTGGGTGCAGGTTTTGTGCTTCCTGGGCTTGGCGTTGTTGCAATTGCGCAAACAAAACAGGAATGTGATGACGATGAAGAAATAGAAAGATAATTTTTTATTTTTTAAAGATGCAAGTTTTGGCATCTTTTTTTAGGAAAGTTAAGATAGGTGCGAATAATGGAGAATCTTTTTGGACTGCAAGAAAGTGTAAAGAATAAGGGAACTTTTTTTAATGATGTAAGATAGTCAGAGACAAAGAGAGTTTTTTGACTTGAATAATTGCAGCGTCCTATTTTAATGGAAACAGGGCATTTGATATCAAAAACTTCCTTTAAAATTTAGATTTATAAAAACTATTGTAATATATAAGTTTTTATGCTATAATAGTTTTATAAATAGGGAGGCTGTATGATTAAATTTAATAATTTAGCAGAAGTTAATTTAAAAGAAATAAATAAGCATTTTAAAGATTTTATAAAAATAATTGAGAGTGATGACAAGAGTTTTTTTTCAAACAGAAATGAATGTTTTTTGCATAATGAAAACCCCAGTGAAAACCCCATTGCTAACGAATTTGAATGTTATGTTTTAAAAAATGAAATCATACCTATTGTTACTGGTTTAGCCGTGTCTTATAAATATGATAATGGTCATCATGATACTGCCCATAAAGAAGCTGTGGAAAATGTAGTAAATTCTATTAAGTTGACTTCACAAAAAGAAGTGGATGATTTGGTTGAAATTTATCAAAATTTCTTAAAGGTTTATGAAGCTTATCAGCTTAATAATAATAAAGGTTTAAGTGGCATAGCGCAAATGTTTGGTATAAATCATTACAATAGGGATTTTGCCCAAGAAGTTTTTGTTGCCATATCAAACTATAAAGAAAAACTTAATTTAGATTATGAAAGTGTGCAAAAAGAAGCAGATGACAAGTTTTATAATGTTCAAAAAAAGGTCTTTGAAAACATTATTAAAAATACTAAAGGGTCCGACTTTTTTGCAACAAAAAATTCATATTATACCCAATATTCTTTCCAAATTCGTGATGAAAGTGTTAATATGTTCTGTTTAGACAATGTTGACTTAAGCTTAAAAAAGTATTTTACAGAAGCTGATGAAAAAAATGATATTGAGCAGTTTAAAGATTTGACAAAATTTCAAGCCCAACATTTGTATGAAAAATTGGGAAAAGATTTTGTGAAAAAAATAAAGTCAAAAGAATTGAAAGACATTTTGCAGAACGGAAACAGCGACCTTAAAAAGCTTGTATTCAAAAAAAGAGTTGAGAAAACTTCATGTAATATAAAAAATTCAATTGGGGTTGTTCTCATTTGTGCCGTTGCAGCGCTTGGAATTGCAGGAGTATTGCATCATGCTGGTGCTGCGATAAGCAGACAAATTTCTTTAGGGCAAGATTTGGTGCAAATTGAAAGCAATGTTGAAGCTGGTGCAGGACTTTCAAAATTTACAGGAAATGCAATTTTGGCGACACAGAAAGATGGCAAATATTTTGTTGAAATCTTTGGAATTGGAGTAAAAGATGTTGGCGGAAAGCCAGAATTTTGCAGCGCAACCTATGAGATTGAAAAAGATTTGTATGACAAAATTTACAAATATTATGACATTGAATATGAGTATGGCAAAGATGGGCAGCTTATCAGTGCTTCAAATAATAGAAGAAAAAATCTTGAATTTTTTGGACCTGCGCTGTCATTGAGAGCTGAATGGGATGTTAAAGAAATTCTTGCAGAAGAAGTGACTAAAAAAGCACCTGTTAATGTAACCTGGCAAAATGCATATGCAGATGCCATTGATGTTGAGCCTGAAATGTAATCTTATTAAATAAACAAATAAAAAATCTATCATTTTTGATAGGTTTTTTTTGTTTTGGTGAGTTGTTTTAAATTGTATCCATTTTGATGATTTAGTTTTTTTTTATATTGATTTATTAATCAGCATTAATTATATTTGTTTTTGCAATTTAGTTTAAATTAATAAAACTATTGAAAATAAATTATATTTGTGATATAATAAAGATATATTCCGGGAGGGTTTTATGATTGAAAAAATAGATGTGAAAGATTTGTCTTTTGAGAAGATTAATGAACACTTAAAAAGCTTTATAAAAGAATTGGGTGATAAAAAAGGTTTTTTTGATTCTATGAATGGAGTTTTTTATGATGAGAAGGGTGGAAATGTTATCGTTTCAGATGAATTAAGAAAACAGTTTTTAGATGGAATCATGTCAGTTGTCAAAAATAGACCTGAACATTTATCAAGTTACGATATTAATGAAGCAGCTTATAAACAAAAACTTGAAAGTATTAATGAAAATTTTGATGGCTCTTCAAAAAAAGATATGGATAGCTTGCTTGAAATTTTTGAAAACTTTTTGAATTCTGTAGAGAACGAAGAAGTTAGTAAACTCGTCGGTTTTGGCAAAAATGGTAATAATATCTATATGTTTAATTCATTATCACAATATAGAAACAAACTTAAAGCTGAAGATAAAGATTTGATGAAAGAATATGACGACAAATTTTATAATATTCAAAAACAAGCTTTTGGAAAGCTATTAGAAGCGCATCGTAACGATGATTACTATATGATAGATGAAGGAAAAGAATATTTATATAGATATTTATTCGGTAGGTCTTCTTTTAGCACATTTTATGAAATTAATAAAGATGCTTTAAAACAATATATTTCAAAAGCTGAAGAGATGAAAGACTTAGACCAATTTTCAAGTTTAACTAAGTATCAAGTTGAACATTTGGGATGCAAGGTTGGAAAAGAAAATATTAATAATTTGATTTCTGACCCAGACGTCAATAAAAAAATTCAAAGTCTTTGGAAAGAGAGCCAAAGGGATGTGAAAAAGATACAATTTAAACGTAAAATTGAAAGAGCAACCTACAACATAAAAAGTTCAATCGGGGTTGTGCTGATTTGTTCTGTTTTTGCGGCTGGACTTGTAGGCTCTTTACATCATCTCGGTGCTGTAATAAGCAGAAACATCTCTATGGGACAAGATATGGTGCAAATTGAAACCAATGTTAAAGATGGTGTAGGACTTGCAAAATTTACAGGAAATGCGATTTTGGCAACAGAAACAGACGGCAAGTATTATGTTGAAATCTTTGGAATTGGTGTTAAGCAGGCAGGTGGAAAACCAGAATTTTGCAGTGCGACATATGAAATTGAAAAAGATTTGTATGATGTAATATATAAATATTATGACATTGAATATAAATATGGCAAAGAAGGTCAGCTTGTTGGCGCTTCAAATAATATAAGAACAAATCTTGAAGCTTGTGGTCTGGCTAAGGCAAATAGAGCAAACTGGAAGGTAAAGGAAATTCTTGCAGAAGAAATTACTAAAAAAGACCCAGTAAGTATCACTTGGCAAAACGCAAATGCTGACGCTATTGATGTTGATGTTGAACCTGAAATGTAATTAGTTTAAAAAAATCCACCGATTATGGTGGTTTTTTTGTTTGCTATTTATTGCAAGCTTTGGCATTTCTTAATTTTTAGAATATAAGAAAATTTGAAAGAAGGGCTTGAAATGTTGTCGTTTATATGATATAGTGTAATAAAATTAAAGGAGGAAAGTGTTATGATGCTGCCAGATGTGAAATTGAAAATGGATAAATATGGAATAACCGATGTGCGTGATTTTTATTCGGAAGGAAGCAGGACCGAAGAAGTGCCAATGTGTTTTGTGAATGATGTTATTCGTAAAGAGCCTAATAAATATTGGCGTTTTTCATTTGATTATCCTAAAAGGAATGAGGTCACTGGTGAGATTGAATTTCATAAAGCAGATTGCGTTTGCGGAAATTTAGAGTTTATGTTGGGTTCTTTTGATAAAGGGACGCTTAAATTTAATTCAACATTAGAAAAATCAATACTCGAATACCATGTCAATGAATTTAAAAAGAGTGGATATAGAGGTGCTATGCTTGATGTGATAGGATATTTTTTGATGAAGCTGGATGATGGCAAGGAATATATTTGGCGCAATGCTATTGATAACCGCGGTTTAATTTTGAATTGTTATGCTATAGGTGAGATTAATAAATTATACCACATACCATTAAAATATTTGACAAAATCAGATTTTGCAAGCGGAACAAATGAAATGACTGAAGAACATAAAAAATTATATGACAAATTTATGGCTGAAAACAAAGGTCTTGAAGACAATGATGACGAAAGAGATTTATAAGATTGTTTTTGTAAGCGCATAGATAAAATTTAAAAACTTTTAATAAAAAACAACTTAATTTTTGCTTTAAGTTGTTTTTTTTAGCTTTCTTTTTCAATATTTTTTGTTTCAACATTTTCAATTTCGTTGTTTTCAATTTTGTTTTCTGGTTTTAAAGAAATTTCTTCGGTTGTGATTTCTGTTGATATTGATTTATTCTCAAGAGTTTCTGTCATGGAATTTGAAGATTTGTCCTCTTTTGATTTTTCTTCTTTATGTCTGAGGTGAATTAAATAGAAGGCAAGCGAAATTGAAATAAGCATTATACCACTTGCGCAAGCAAAGATTGCTTTTATGCCATATTTGAACAATTGACCGCTTATCAAAACGCCAATGGCCATACCTATTTTCCCAATCGCATATCGAATGTTTGCAAAGGCCAGTTGATTTTCTTTGCTTGCTCTGTTTATATAAACTCCGTCCGCCACATTTTCCCATGCTCGACTTACAAAAAGTGAGAGAAAAATTCCGATAATTGCAACATAGAAATTGCCTGTTATTGCAATTAAAATATAACAAATTAGGCGAAGCACAAATTTGCAAGAATAGGTGAGGTAATCATTTTTAAAATTAAGTTTATAAAGAGCCAAATATCCAAAAGCATCACCTAAAATGTATGAAGCTAATAGGAAAATAGAAATATAGTTTATTGGAATACCTAATAAATTTTTAAGTAATAATGACATTAAACCAAGTGCGACATTGTAAGCAATACTTTGAATGAGCCAATAAATGAGATATATGTTTATGATTTTATCTTTAAAAATTGCCTTTATTTTGATTTTCTTTTCTGAATTATCGCTTTTTAATAAAAAGGTGATTGGTATGCAGGCGATAGTCAAAATCAATGATGCAATAGCAAGAATGTTATATTCAAAAAAACCGGCAAGCTTAAAAGCAATAATTCCACCAGCAATCAAAATTCCGATATCGGTAAAAAGATATTCAATAAGTTTTCTATGAGAATATATTTTATATGATTTCAATTTTTGAGTAATTAATGGGTATATAGAAATTATGATTAAGTTTATTGATATTGTTTCTATAAAAAAGCTGAATATTTTAAGCCACTGAATAGTTTTGTTGAAGCTTAATATCATTGCAAGAAAGGAAAGACAACGAATAATCAAAGAAATACGTATTAGAATGAGCATGTTAAATTTTTTAAAAATAATTATCAATGCAATCGATATAAAACTTGTTGCGATGAGAGAAGCACTTATGATAAGTGAAATATTTGAGATGTTTATATTGTTGATTTCAAGCCAAATTGATTTATAATTTTCCCATATTCCTATAGATAATGATAATATGCTTAGAAAAATAAAAATCAGTTTAATATCTCTTTTGTTGTTTTTGTCCAAGTCTAACTCCTAATTTCTTTTGTATATTTCTTCAAATCCAATAGTTTATTTAAAATTATATCATAGTAAAATTAAAAACTCAATAAAATAATAAAAATAATCAGCCAAAAACTGATAGAGAATGATTTAAGATTATTTCATTTAAATTATGTTGTAGATTAGACAAAAATTTAAAATGTCAAGACAACTAAGGAAGAGAAGAAAAGAAATTATAAAAATTTTTAAAAAATTATCAAAAAACACTTGAAAAGATGGGGGCGTTTGTGTATAATATAGGAAGATAAGTTTTAAAAGCAAACTTAAAGACTTATAGAATATATGGAGAGATGGCTGAGCGGTCGAAAGCGGCGGTCTTGAAAACCGTTGAGGTTAATAGCCTCCAGGGGTTCGAATCCCTTTCTCTCCGCCAAGAAAAACCTAAATCGAACCCACGGTTTAGGTTTTTTGTTGTTAATACTGACTTTTATTAGAAATTATGTTATAATACATTCGGAGGTTTGCTAAATGGTATTAAGAAATTTTTTATATTTAAACGAACAAATTTTGGATAGTTATCTTTCTGCTATCGAAGGTTATATACCCACTAAGGTTACACAAACAACAAAAGAAACTAATTCTAGGAACGCAGGAATTAGTGGTTCGTGTAAAGCCATATCTGGAGGAATTGGCAAAAATAAGAGCAACGAGATTGAAACTCTCATGGAAGTGGAGATTTCGTCAGCATCAAAGGTCCAAAAGCTAATAACTTATCTTAGTGAAGAATCTGAGGTTCCCTTCTTTGAATACATGGACGAATCGTCTTGGAAAATGCTGAATAGAGACGAAGTCGTTGAATTTATGGGCAATATAAGATTTTCAAAATTAAAAGAAATAACTACTGCTGTTTCCGAATTAGAAAAGTTAAGCACTATTTTTCAAGATTTTTCAGACAAGCCTTTAATTGACAATAAAACTCTAAAGACATTGCAAGGAATTAAATCTTTAAATAGTTTACAAAAAGGGAATGAAATCCCATGTGTATTGTCATTTGGAGATGTGAAAGACTATAAAGTTGTCTGCTATTTAGACGAATCTTGTTTTAATGTTGAGCAAGAAAATTTTATTGGAGTTGTTACAATTTTATGTAAAATCCAAAAGAAAGTAGAAAAAGGCAATAGCATTCAACTTACAGATATTTTCAAAACATTTAGAGAAATGCCACTGAATCGTGAACAACGAAGAAGTATGCCTAGTAAAAAACAATTAGAGACTCCTAAAGAATTTGCCGATGTTATTAAAGGTCCAGCATTTGTTGTTGCACCAATAGCAATTTATAACTAAAGTGGCTACTTTATGCAGAGGAAGGTGCTTGATATGAGATGAAGAAATAACCTAATATCAAGAAACAAAAGAGAAAGTGGACAAAAAGTGGAGCACGATTGCTTTAGCCGTGCCCACTTTCGTTTTGCGAAAGGTTAATTTTAGTTTGCCTTTTCTTTCAATTATTTTGTTCAATTTTCCAAAGTTAAAGTTTAGGCGTGTGCTTGTTTGGCGAGGCAAAGCTGAGCCGCTTGTTTTATCAAGCACCCGCCACAGTGCCATTTTGTTTTTGTGATATGCTATACGCTTGAAAATAACGTTCGTTTGTGCTATAATAAATAATAAAATTACATTTCAAGGAGTTGTAGCGCGTTATGTTTAATGAAATTTGCATTTATGAAGCCAAAATTGATAAACAAGACGAAATTGAAAATCTAATGAAAGAAATTGCGGAATTTTATCTTTCACAATCGGGAGTAATTGATGTACGTTATATAAAACGCACGCATAGACAAGAAGACTTTAACTCCGTCAAAGAAGGTAAAGTGCCTATTCGTTTAACAAGATTTGTAGGTAAAGTTACATATATTTTACATTGGACAGTAGAAAATGAAGAAATTCACGCTCGTATTTCCAAACTTGGGTTAGAACGTTTTTATAAAAGATGGAATAGATGTTTAATAACAATGCCTAAAATTTTATTAGGCGAAAACATCGTGTAATTTTCAAAAATGCCTAAAAATTCGTTTTAGGTTACTACCTCTCCGCCAAAAGCGAATTACACGCACCCTAATTTTAATGGGAGCGTGTTTTTTGTTGGAATTATTGGGCGATTGTGGTAAATTATAATAGAGGTAAAAATAATATGATTTATTTAGTGACCGGTGCCACAAGCGGGATTGGAAAGCAAATTGCTGAAGATTTGCTTAAAAGTGGAAATGAAGTTGTTTTAAATTATGGAAACAACGATAAACAAGCAAAAGCTGTCGAGAAAGAATTTAATAGCAAAGGATATAAGTTTTCTATTTGCAAGGCTGACATTTCAAACGAAAAACAAGTTAAAGAAATGTTTTCTTTTGTTGAGAAGAATTACGGGAAATTAAATGGGCTCGTAAACAATGCTGGCACAAATGTTGACGAATTTGTAGAGACTTGCATACTTGAAAATTATATGAAAGTTGTAAACACAAATTTCATTGGCAAAATGCTTTGTAGTAAATATGCAATACCACTTCTTAAAAACCAAGAGAATGCGTGCATAGTGAATATTGCTTCTTCTCTTGGGATTAGACCAGATTCTGAGTGTTCTGCTTATTGTTGCTCGGCTTCTGCAATCATCACACTTACACAGTGTCTTGCAATGGAACTTGCAGATTATAACATAAGAGTTAATTGTGTCAGTCCTGCGTTTACACCGACACCACTTTCACTTGCTGGTTGGACAAAAGAGGAAATTGAAGGAAAAGAAAAACGAAATCCGTGCCACAGACTTGGAAAAGTTGAAGATATGTCAAACGCAGTTTTGTTTTTACTTTCAAACAAAGCTGACTATATCAATGGCGAAAACTTAAAAGTTAATGGGGGCGGGATATTAAGAAAATAGGGTGCGTATAAACACTCTATCTCTCCGCCAGAAATAGTCCGTGTCCGGACTAACTAAAAAGAGCCTTTTGTGGCTCTTTTTTTAATTGAAATTATTTTGGGATTATGATAGTATTTAAAAGAGATAAACATTAATAAAAACATTGATTTTTTCCAATATAAATGGAAATATTTTAAGTCCAAAATCTATTTCTAAATAACATTGACAAAAGTTTTTCTTTATGATAAAATCATATCCATGAAACAGAAAAATAAACTAGTTCAACTTCAAAATGAAAACGAAGCAATTACATATTTAAGAGCAAGCCATTATTGTTTACAAAAGGAAAAATCAGTTAAGTATTTGATGATTTTTTTATCTTTTGCTATATGCCTTGCTGCTATTTTCAACAGATACTTACCACAATTAATGCCTAAAGTAAAAAATATTGAAGATATACAACAGATAATTGCAACAGTAATCAATCTTATATCTGGTGTTCTCTTAGTAGTCGGACTTGTGCTAGGTTTTTATATTAATCGAATGCACACCGAAGGCACAGTTCTTCATGATAAATATGAATCTTTTGTGTTTGGCACCCTCAACCCTTCAATTCTTCGCCCTATTTCTAATACAGTAGTTGAAGAATACGCAAGAAAGACAAAAAGAAAAGCTGACAAAAAATTTCAAAATTATCTTTATAATGAAGATGCCGACCCAAAACAATCAACAGCACAATTTGAATATATTCGCAAAGTTGTTCACTCCGATTACAAGCTTTATCTTTCAATTCAGCCTTTCTTTTTAACAATTTGGATAGGTTTTTGTGTTTTAATATTTTTGATTGCCTTAAGCTTCAACGATTCATTTATTACTACATTGATAAACATATTGATACCTTCTCTATCTGCAATTACAACGATAGGAAATTCATGGTATAGTTGCAGACTGCAAATGCGTCAACTTCAAAACTTAATGAATATAACTGAGCAAATTGACAAGCTGTCAGAAAACAAAAAATTGCTTTATATGTCAGACGAACGCAATATGCGAATGCTTGCTGATGGACTTTTTAACTATCGTTCAAGTGCATTTGTAATTCCAACATTCCTTGAAAAAAGATATAATAAATCTATCAATAATGATAATAAAGCAAATTCAACTGTAAAGATTGACCAAACTGTCGATAAAACTGAAAAAATATCATCATCTAAAAATGTTAGAAAATCAACAACTAAAAAATCAAACACGAAAAAAAGTGAAAAGCAGGGCGTAAAACAACCAGCAAAGCCAAAAGTTCAAACAGTAAAAAAAGCAAAATAGGAGAAGAAAACTATGGCATTTATTTTAGCAAGCAGAATTGAAACGCATAAGAAAGATGATAATGGAAACAAAATTGTGCTGCCTATCACAAACCACAATGAAATTTTGACAAACTTAAAAAAATATATTAAGCAAAATAAAAGAATTGTTTGGCTCTCCAATAATCCAAACAATTGTGAAGAAAACGATGCTAGAACCATTGTTGTCTTTGAAAGTTTTAAACTATCTGGATTTGATTTTGAGGAGAAAATTGTTTTAGATAAACGAAATTTAAAAAAAGCAAAAGACATTATATTAGGAGCCGACCTTTTAATTTTAGCTGGCGGTAAATGTGTATGTCAAAAACAATTCTTTGAAAAAATAAAACTTAAAAAACTTTTAAAACAATTTGATGGGCTCACAATCGGACTTTCGGCTGGCTCAATGAATTTATGCTCAACTGTTGCAAATTTCCCTGAAGAACTCGCAGACATAAAAGAAAAACGATGGCTAAAAGGTCTGGGAGTAATTGATAAAATAATAATTCCCCACTTTGATGGCGAAAATTTAAAATATCAAATTGAATGCAATGAAATTGACGTAATAAATGACTATGTTCTGCCTATGTCTCATAAAAGAAGTTTAATCGGTATTCCAAATGACTCATATTATTTGATAGATAATTATGGGAAAGTGGCTCAATTCGGCAAAATGTATGACATAACAAAGGGCGAAGTTGAACTGCTGGAGCAAAATAAAGATAAAGATGAAATTGATTTGCAATAAAAATAATTCAATTAGATTTTTTAAACCTATAATTTTTTGAAATCAAAGCAATTAAGGAGTCCTTTATGGAAGAATATGAGCATAGCTTTAAGGTGAAATTTATAGAGCCTTTTATCAAATTTTGTAAAGAAAATAATTTTAAACAAATTTCAGTAGCATCTCAAAATAGAAAAGTGTATGAAAGTATTTACAATTCACATTTAATTTCTCGCTTAACTGTTGAAAAAGATGAAAATGGAAGGAAAACTTATTTTGATTTTAAGTTTGCAGGAGTTGAAATTGATGGCAAAAAATCATCAAAGGAGTCAGAGGTTTTGGTCGTGACAGATGAACTAATGCCATTCGTTTTGTCCCTTTTGGATGTGCTTAATTTTAAATTAGTTGCTGATAATTTTAGAACAAGGTATGTCTTTATTAAAGACGATATTATCTTTGAAATTGACGACTATACATCTCCTGAAATGAAAGTTGTTGCAGTTGAAGGGGAAAGAAATAAGGTTGAGAATTTATGCAACAATGAATTAAAAGCTATAATTGATGAGTTTAAAATAAATTCGATTTAGGTTGCACTTGTCCTGCATGCTGGTTTTGTAATTTTTAATAGAACAAAATACAAACAAACAGAACAGCAGTCCGCCCAAATATACACACCTTAATAATGCAGGGTGTGTATTTTTTTTAGGAAGGCAAGCTAGGTCGCAAGTTGCGTGCTTTCTTTATGGAATTTAGAATGGCAGGAAGTAAGATAATTATTGCGGAAGGTAAGATAGATAGAAAATAAGATGATTTTTGCGGAAGGCAAGGTGGGAAGGATAGCGAGAATGCTTTCTTTAGGGAAGCAATATAGGCTTTTATGGGATTGGTTTGGGATTTTGCTTTTTGTATGTTATAATAAAGTTAAGGAGATGGAAAGAAGTGTCAAACAAATTAGAAAAAACAAAGATAATTACCCTTTGTGGAAGTGCAAAGTTTAAAGAAGATTTTGTCAGAGAACTTAAAAAGCTATCCCTTCTTGGCAATATTGTTTTAATGCCAGTATTTGATTTTGTGGAAGATGAACTTGATGGTGCCAAATCTTTATTATTGAAAGATTTGCACTTAAAAAGAATAGAAATTGCCGATGAAATTCTTGTTATTAATAAAAATGGGTATATTGGCAAAAGCACAAAAAAAGAAATTGAATATGCAACAGGGCTTGGTAAAAAAATAAATTATATTGAAGGACAAAACTTTTCTATTTGAAAATCAAAAATAGCGAATAGGGTGTTTTTGAAGGATGATATGACAGCTAAAGTGTATTATGAAAGATATGATAAACAAAGTGATAGGAAGCAAGACGGGCAGGATAGCGAGAGTGCTATCTTTTTTCTTTGGTGTTTTTATTGGGCATGAGAATATTTTTGAAGATTATCTATTTTGATATTTTGGATTGTTGTAAATTTTCTTAAAATAGGTATTGTTTTGCTGCAATGGTTATGTTATAATACCGCAAAGGGAGTCTTTATGGACAACATAGGAAGAAATCGCAAATTGCAGTTGCAAATGACTGTCCCTCTTCAGGAAGAGAGAAAGGAGAGCGATGAGGATAAAATCGCAACGGCGCAAGGCGTTGCGAAGGCAAATAAAAAGAAATTTATTGAAGATAAAGTTTTTTTGGAAGAACTTGAAGGTATGGACAAAGACACTAAAATAAGGTCAAATTCAAGTGAATTGTTGGTTATCACAAAAACTAAAAAGCTTGCCGCCTACATAATGACTGTTACCGAAAAATCTCCAAAAAAATTTAGGGCGGTTTTTGTCAATAGGCTGCAAAATTATTGTCTTGATTGTTTGGAATATTTGATTGAAGCAAACACTATGCGAATGGATAACACAAAAAACAAAGATAGAAGAAAAGAGTGTCAGCATCAAGCGTTTTTAAAGTTGAAACTTCTTGGATATATGGCATTTCTATCTATGGAAAGTCAATGTATATTGAAAAAACAATATGAACAAATTTCCCTGCAGGTGGCTGATTGTATAAATCTTTTAGTTGCTTGGCGAAAAAGTGATGCCGATAGATTTGGCTGATAAAATTGGATTAATGCGGTGACGCTTTAATTAAGATAAGATTGAAATTTCCCCAGTGCTCTTTTTTTTCTGCGCTCGGCCTACTCTAAAAATAATGTAAACGAAATAAACAATGACGGGTCGCTCAACAATAAAAATGCAAACAAAAAGAGCTCTGGGTTGTGTCCAGATTTGCCTTTGAAGAACGAGTTTTCGCTTGTTATAAAACAGCCGGTTTATGATTGTTTTAGGTAAAACAATACAGAGTGTAAGGCAAAGGAATCTTATCTTTTCTATTCTCTTTTCAAGAGATAGAAGAATACGGTCATCTTGACAATCAACGAGAAATTTTTGAGAGTTTACCGAAAGGAAGATGGCCATCATTTTAAAATACAAGGAGTCTATAAATTGTTTGAAGAAGCTTTTACAATTCAAAAATTACTTGACGCACACAAAAAGTGCAGAGTTTCTAAGCAGCACAGAAAGGAAATAGTCTCTTTTGAAATAAATTTACCGATAAACTTAACATCATTATCAAAAGCTTTATTATCAAAGACCTACAAGCCGGGCAAATATAAAACATTCAAAATATTTGAGCCAAAAGAAAGACTGATTGAAGCTCTACCTTATAAGGATAGAGTTGTTTTGATGGCTTTTTGTTTTAATATTTTAGAAAAAAAGATGGAAAAAGCTTTGATTTATGACAATGTTGCCTGCAGAAAAGGAAAAGGGACATTTTTTGGTATTCAAAGATTACATAAATTTTTAAAGGAATATTATCGCAAATTTGGCAAGTCGGGATATTTTTTAAAGTGTGATATAAAAAAATATTTTCAAAGTATAAATCACCAAATATTATTGAAAAATCTTGAAAAAACCTCCCTTGATGAAGAGGATTTATGGTTTATTGAAACTATATTGAAAAGCAAAAACAATGATACAAAAATTGGGCTTCCGATTGGTAATCAAACCAGCCAGTGGTTTGGGTTGTTTTATCTAAACAAGGTCGACAGATTAATTAAAGAGAAGCTTAGAATAAAGTATTATGTCCGATATATGGATGACATGATTTTGGTGCATGATGATAAAGAATATCTTAAATTTTGCAAACAAGAAATCGAAAAGTGTGTGAGTGAAGAACTTGAATTGTCCCTCAACAGCAAAACGCAAATAGGCAAACTTGAAAATGGAATTGACTTTTTAGGGTTTAGGCATATACTCTGTGAAAATGGTAAAATAAAAACATTTTTGCGCGGCATTGCAAAAGCAAGGCTTAAAAAAAATGTAAAGATATTATCAAAGTTGCGCAATCAAAATCTTGTAGATAGAGAATATATTGATGTCAGATTAAATGCTTTTAATGCCCATTTATGTCATTCAAATTCAAAAAAACTGCTTATATCACTTCGCAGCAAGTATAAAATATAGCTTAATATCCTTTTTGTTATTGCTTTTGAGCGCATTTTATGTTACAATAATCTAAAATAGGAGCAGATTATGGCAAAATTGAAAGATTTTATTGAAAGAACCTTTATTGGAAACACAGATGAAAATCAAAAAACAGGAAATGCTGATTTTGATACATATGACTATGTGTTTTTTGAAAGCAAAGATGAAGTGAAAGATATCAGTTCTGATAAACGTTTTGTTTATGCTTCTGATTATGCAGTTATGAATGGGGCGATGCTTTCAGCGGATAAAAGAGGATTTCAGGATAGACGTTCTACCTGGCATTTTCTGCGCTCGGCCTACTCTATTTTCTACGAACTTTACGATGACGGGTCGCTCAGCAATGACTATGCGAACAAAGAGAGCTCTGGGTTGTGTCCAGCTTTAAACATCAATCTTGAATCTATAATCTCCGCACGCAGTGCGTCTGGTGATTTTGCGCTGGCGGAGATTAGGGATAAAAAAGGCAATATTTTATATCACACAATTGAAATTGGTGCTTATCCACAAGATAAAGCAAAAAATAGTGACGAACTTGAAAAACTATATAAAAGACATAGTCTTGTTTCAACCGGTAAAACTTATACTGGATATAGAAATGATGATGGAACTTTCACGCAAAACCAAGAATATGAATATGGTGGAAAAAGGTATGTCAGAGTTGTTACAAAAAAATTTGATGATGACTCTGAGTATAAAGATAAAACAAAGGCACCTAAAAATGGCACTATATTATGGGCAGAGGTGCAGCCAATTAAATGGAAGATAAAGAATTGGGAGGACCTTCCAACCTCAATCAATCCAAAAGGAAATGGGACTGCTAAAACAATCTATATAAAAAGTGAAGAAGCAATCATGTCTGGTATTCCTTTCTATCCAGAAAATGGTAAAACAGAACAGACAATGTGGCAAAATAGTATGCTTCGTGCTTTTTTCAATGGTTATGATTTGCATGAAGAGTTAAATAATGGCAATGGAAACAAGAAATATAAAACCGATAAAAGCTTTAATTTTAAGGGCAAAGGATTTTTGGAGGAAGCATTTAATTTTTCGGCATCAAGTTCTTCCACTTTGACCAAAGAAGAAGGAAAAGAAATTGAACAAAAAGAAGAGAAACAGCCACGCAGGTCAAGGCTTGAAAAATTAAACCCAGATACAACACCTGTTGCTTCTCGAAGAAAGATGACAGATACTGAAATGATAAAAAGTTGGATTGACGCGGGTCAGTCAGTTCTTTTGCGCGGTCCTTCTGGTATTGGTAAGACTGAAAGGCTTAAAAAGTCTTATCCAGACCTGATATATATAAAACTTACAAACAATATGTTTCCTGAAAAGGTGGTTGGCTCTATGAACTTGCAAACAGGTCAATCAATACCACCAGATTTTGCAAAACAAGCCATTCTTTCTTGTGCAACCGAGGATGAAAGAAAGCTGGTTGAAGAAAATATACAAAATTTATACAAGATTGCTGATGACGTTTATGAACGCTCTAAGTCAGCTTCTGGCAAAACGGTAATTCTTTTGGATGAGCTTTTAAATGTTAAGCCAGCAGTGCAATCTTTGGTTTATACACTTGTTTTGAATAAGCTTGTTGAAACTGGCAAAGGTTTAAAGCTTCCTGCAAACACAGTCGTTGTCGCAACAGGAAACCAAAAGAAATATTCAAGTGTTTCTGAAGATTTGGCAGAGCCATTAGAGAAGAGATTTGACCATATTTTGGATATGGAGCCTAAAGTTGGTGAATGGATTTATGAATATGCAATTCCTTCAAAGATTCATCCATCAGTTATTGGATATATTTTCAGCAAATATCAACTGCGCAAACGTAGTGAAAAAATTGAGGAAATGGGATATTTCTATGAAGAGCCTGAGGTTGGTGAAAACCATTTAGATAAAAATGGTTGTCGTGGCAGAACCAATGACCCTCGTGGATGGGTATCAATTTCAAATTCTCTTTATGCGTTTGAAGAAGATTTAAAGAATGGAAAGTTTGTTGGAAAGGATGTTGAAAGTTTGCTTAGGGTTTCTATAAACTCTAAACTTCGTGAAGAATGGGCAGAAGAATTTTTTGATTTTTACAATCATCCAACATTGACGGTTGAGGAAGTTGTTGAAAAAAGATATACTCAGGCAGATTTTCCAAGGGATATAAATGAAAAGTTTGCAACAATAGCGACTCTTTTAAATGCGACAGAAAGTCAGGTTGGTGCTTGCAGAGAATTTATTAGAAATCATTGTGACCCAGAGTATCTATCTGTCTATGATTTATATTGGGTTGGCAATGATGAAAAGCGAATGGAAAAGATTTCAGAGCTTAGCGAAATTTCAACAATTGACAATGAAATTGAAGGAGGTTTGGTTTGATGAATAAAGCCTTAATTGACTTGCAGCGTAATTCAAAAGCAACCTGTGTGATTGTAAGAACTGATGAATATAAAAAACTTCCTTCTGTTATTTCTATGAAAGCGGGTGTAAGTGATAGCTTCCTTTTTGCAGGGGTTAAACCACCCTTTGCAGATAAAGTGGAAGCGAAAAGTAAAACAAATGAGCTTTGTTATTTTGTCATCACAGGCATTGACGAGATTTCCACTGAGAGGCAAGATAGATATGTCGCTCTTGTGAAAGATAGAGAATTTAATGGTTATTTTCTGCCAGAAAATTGCATAATTGTTTTCACAGTGAAAGATAACTTGGCTTTAAAAAATGTATCGCCACAGCTTTATCATTTTGCAGTAGTGGCATTTTAGAGGTGACTATGGAATATGATAGAAAACTTCTTTCAGATGTAAAAAAACTGATGATTGCCAGATATCCACGTTTTGCCACCGAGATAGCAGAGGCAAGATTGGAATATAAAACCAATTTAAAATATCATACTGCGGCGACTGATGGGAAAAATGTTTACTTTGACCCTGACTATCTTGCGAGTTTAAGTGATGACGACAGACTTTTCATCACAGCACATGAGCTTATGCACATAAAGTTTGAGCATATGTTTAGAATTAATGGAAAAGATGGAAAGATGCGTGACCTTGATATTTGGAATAGGGCAACTGACGCCATAATAAATGCGAATTTAGAGCGAGATGGATTTAAAATTAAGGAAGGTTATGTGAATATGCCTGAAGCCTTAAAGTATAGTTCTGAAGAATTTTATGAAATACTTTTAAAAGAAAGCGAGAAACAAAAGCAGTCTGGCAAAGGTCAAGATGGACAGTCAAACCAAGGGCAGAATGGTCAAGGCGGTCAAAATCAGAATGGTCAAAACACTCAGCAAAGTCAAGAGCAAAATGGTCAAGACGGTCAAAATCAGAATGAAAATGGCGGTCAAAATCAAGGTCAGCAGATTGATGAAGAGCAAGGAAAAGAAAATGGGCAAGGCCAGCATAGCCAAGGTCAGCAATCTGGTCAGGACGAGAATTCTCAAAGTGGTCAAAATTCTGGTGGCGGAAACCAATTTGCTGATGACCATAGTCTTTGGGAAAAGGCCTTTGAAGAAAGCATGCAAAGTGGAAAAGGCCAAAAAAGCGGGGAAGGTCAAAAACAAAATTCTGACGAAAGTCAACAAGCAAGTGAGAAATCTAAAGATACAAAATATCAATCCAATTCAGATTTGCCAGAGTTTGAAGATGTCAAGCTTGAAGAGAGTTTTCGATTTAATGAGAATTCAGAGTTTTCAGAAAATCGCGAGTTAAGACGAGAAATTGCAAGGCAGAGATTTGAAAAAATGAGAGAAAAAGCCTTTCAAAAGCCTGAAAATGGCAATATTGAACTGGGTGAAGTTGGTGAAGCCAAGTCTATAATTGATTGGAAACTTCTTTTAAGGCGAGAGGTAGAGAAAACTGAAACAATTTGGTCGCAAAGGCGTTCTATGGCAGAAAATAATTATGCCTATCGCTTGGAAGAAAATGATATTGAAGATGAAGCTGAAACAGAAGTTATGATTGACGTGTCTGGCTCTGTGTCGCTTGATATGGTAAAGGCCTTTTTGAGACAGCTGAAACCTTTGCTTAAAGAGTCAAAACTTCGAGTTGGATGTTTTAATGAAAAGTTTTGGGGAATGGTGGAGATTAAGTCTGATAGGGATATTGATAATTTCAAAATTCCAAGTGATGCCCGTGGAGAATCTGCTTGGACTGAAGATTGGGATTTGGCAGTTCGTTCTTTCAGCAAAAAACGAGAGGTAAACAAAATTGTATTTACAGATGGTCATCCTGCTCCTGGGACTATGCCGAAAGAAGACCTTAAAGGCACAAATGTTATTTGGCTTGTTTACAGCAATAGAAATTTTAATCCTTGCTGTGGAAAGGTTATTGATATTTATCCAAAGGATTTGGAAAATATGGTCGGTGCAATGCTTGAGGATGACGAGCCTGAGCTGTCAATGTAATAATGTTTTTTGCATTAAAAACAATAATAAATTAAGTGTTGCAATATAATTGATGCTAAAAAAGGCTTAAGCATCAATTTAGATTGCATTTTTGAAAGATAAAATTATACGAACACAAGCGATTTGTAAGGGTTCGTATTTTTTAGTTGGAATTATTTGGAATTTATGATAAAATATATGAGAGGTGTTGATTATGAGAATTTTATGCTATGGCGATTCAAATACTTGGGGTGCTGTTCCATCGACTATAAATGATAGATTTGATGAAAATATCAGATTCCCTAAAGTGCTTAATAAGTTGCTTGGTGAAGGCTGGGATGTTGCAGAAGAAGGCCTTAGAGCAAGAACAGTAGCTTGTGATGATATTAAAGAGCCAAAAGGAAATCGAAATGGAGCTAAATTTTTTGCTCAATGTGTATTTTCTCATGACCCTATTGATTATATTATTTTAATGCTTGGCACAAATGATTTGAAATTTAAGTTTAATAAGACTTGTAAAGATTTGGCTCAAAATTTAAAAATACATTATATTGATTTTCTTAGAGAAAAAATGGCGAATTATTTAATTGTATGTCCAAAAATTATTATAGTGGCACCATGTATAATTGACGAAACAAAATTTGAAGGTTTTGATGGCGCAACCGAAAAATCTAAGGAATTTAACCTATATTACAAAAGGTTGGCAGAACTTGAGAATTGTTATTTTGTGAGTAATGAATGTTTAGAACATGGTAGCGATGGTGTCCATTTAACATCCCAGTCTCACAAAAAATTAGCAAAAGAAATTTATAAATTAATAGAAGAAATTGATAGAGAAGATTAATTGTTTTTCCTGCTTTAGTATTGACTTAATGATTTTGGTATTGACTTGTTGGCTATAGTATGATATTATTGTAAAAAAAGCGAGGTAAATATGATAATAACTGTAGATGGTGCTGATGGAGTAGGAAAAAGCACATTAGTTAAAAGACTTGCTGAGCACTACAATTGTAAAGTTATTGATAAACCTATATATACATATTATGAAAGAAAATTTTCTGACTGCGATTGGAAAAGAATGGCAAATGAAAAAATGAAAGAAATATTTACCTCTCATCATTCAAATGCTGAAAAAGCGGATTTTGTTTGTAAATTTTTAGTATATTTAAAAGAAATTTTGACTGACGGAAATGATTATATAATAGATAGGGGGATTTTATCCTGCTATATCTTTAATGGTGATTCAACTAGTGAAAATGTATTTGATAAATATCTTGAAATGGGTGCTGGCTTTGATGTAAGTATATTGTTAGACGCTAGTAAAGATAAAAGAATGGAAAGACTGGCAAAACGTGGTGATATAGCAGATTTAAATAATCAAGAAGTTTTATCTCTATCAAGTGAAGGTGCGAGAAAATACGCTGCCGCTAGAGGTCTTAATACTCATTTTATTAATACAGACAATTTGAATTCAGAACAGGTTTTTAATTGGGCAAAAATGGTAATTGATAGAGAAAAAGAATATATGTATGAAGATTATGATGAAAGGGATTTGTAATGAAAGAATTAATAAGTTTTCCAAAAGTAATAGAAATTCAATTTAACAATTTATGTAATTCTTCTTGCACTATTTGCCCATACAAAGATATGCATTATGATAAGCATTTTATGGAAGATGAACTTTTTTCAAAGTTTTTGCAAGAAATTCAATTAGAGAAACCTGAACGAATAATACCATATCTTAACAATGAACCTTTTACAGATAGAAATTTTATAGATAAACTTGAACGCTTGAGATTATGTTATGATGGCGAAATAGAAATTTCAACCAATGCAGCATTACTTGACCAAGAAAAAATAGAGAAGCTTGCCAAGATTAAATTGACAGAACTAAGAATAAGTATGTTCGGCTTTTATGGAGATACTTATAAGAGATTTATGCCTACATTAAATAGAGAAAAAGTTTTACAAAATATAAAAACAATTGCAGAAATTTTTAAAGACTCTCAAACCAAAAGGTCTATAGTAGTGATTGATGATGGAACTATAGAAGAGGTTGAATTTAATGAAATGCAAGATTTTGTAGAAAAACTCGGTTATCAATTTTGTAGATGGGGATTTTTGGATAGGGCAAAGAATGTTGCCAAAAAATCAAACAATTTTTATAATGATTCAGTTAACTTTTGCGAGCAGTTCAGGCCTTCAGAGCGAATACATATTCTCGCAAATGGGGATGTGATTTTTTGTTGCCAAGATTGGTCAAATGAATTTAAAGTTGGCAATATACATGATTCTACAATAAAAGAAATATGGAATGGTAAGATTTATCAAAATTTAAGAGATAGTTTATTTAGCAATGATAAAAAAGCGCCAGAACTTTGTTGCAATTGTAAACTTGCACATAAAAAATAGGAGTAGGAGAAATCAATGAAAATAGGAATATATTTTTTTAGAACTCTATTTTCGCAGTCAGCAGGGTCATTGTCTGTGGGCAAACTTTCAGCATATTTACACAAAAAAGGCTATGAGGTTGACTTACATCTTTTATCTTTGTCTGATTATGGGCAAAATTTAAAAGAATGTGCCAGTTTTGATAAATATGACAAAATTATATATAAATGTAATTTTAAAGATTATGAGTATGGCATTAGACTATTGTCAGAATTAAATAAAAACTTAAATATTGAAATGTATTTGACTGGTGTATTTTCTCAAATTAACAGAGAAAGAATTGAAGAGAAAAAATTAAATTTTAAACTTTTTGATTTACAAAATTGGGCAGATGTTGACGAAAATTTTCCAAAAATCGGCGAAAAAATCAATAAATCTTCAATAATATGTGATATCGACAGAGAAATCGAAATGAAAGAAGAAGGCAGTTATATAAATATAGAAGCTAGTTTAGGATGCAAATATAGATGCGATTTTTGTCATATCAACATTTTGAAATTGCCATATTTTGAGAAATCGATAGATAGTTTGGTTGACGAAATTGAAGAGCTTATAAAGCGTGGAAAAAGATTTTTTATTTTTAATGATTGTGTATTTTGGAAAAATGAAAGTGATAACAAAAGAGTAGAAGAATTCTACGAAAAAGTTAAAAAAAGAGGTTTAGATTTTTGTTTTTATATTTATCTTGCTTTACAGCCTATTATGCCAGATGAAATTTTAAGCAAACTTAGTGAAATTGGTCTTGTTCGCGTGTTCTTTGGGGTTGAAAATGCAGCCAAAGATTTTGCTAGTTTTTATTCAAAAAATGTGTCAACAAGTTTGGCAGAAATTATGATAGAAAAACTTAACCATTTTAATATAAGTTTTCACATAGGTTTTATTTTATTCTATAAAGAGCTAAGTTATCAAAACCTCTTTGTCAATATAGATTATTTAAAAAGCATTAAAAAACTTTTTAGATTGGGGATTTTACTTGAAAAAATTAGAATTTTGCCTTCATATAAAAAAGAGAAATTGTTGTTTAAAAATGAAAGCGATAAGGTGGATATAGCTTATAATTATAAATTTGATGATGAAAAAGTATCAGAAGCTCATAGCGCTCTTGTTGGTTTATTATCTCATATAGATATAAGAATTTTTGAACAATTCTTTAATGGTATTACGCTTGCAAGAGCTATTCTCTATAAATATAGTAGACAAGATGATTATATAAAAGAGCTTGAAGATAGTAAAAAAGTCATTGAAGAAATAAATGATAGTTTGTATGACGTAATAAAAAAGGTATTTCTAAATCTTGACTATTCAGAAAAAGATGTTTTTATTTTAAAAACTTTGTATGCTAAAAGCGAAGTAAATTACTATAGATTTTTTAATAAGCTTAAAAAATGTGATATAAAAATTGCAAAGATGCTTCCACATGGGAAAGAGAGTTATAACTTATGATAATAGCTCTTGAAGGAAATGTGAACACAGGTAAAACAACTTTTGCTAATAGGTATATAAAACAACACCCAGAGTTTGTTTTAATTTCGGAAACACCTTTTAAAGAGGGATTAAGTCAGTTTGAGCTTCAAGAATATTATATAAATGAAGAGATAAAAAAGGCAAAAAATGTTTCGCCTAATACTATAACTGATAGGTCAATTTTTTCAACGCTTGCTTATACTTATTATACAGATTTATTAAATAAACAGGATAAAGAATACTTTATAAGAAAAATTTCAAAACTTATTAAAAAGAGAAAGGTTATTATTCCAGAACAAATTTATTTTTTATTGTTGCCATATAATCAAATAAATGGATATTATGAAGAAAATGCTGAATTTAAAAAGACTCAAAAGTCATTGGTAAAATATGATTATTATCTATTTTATAATAAATTTTTTCTTGGAAATACACTAAAGAAAGAGATTGTTGAATCTTCCTATTTAAGGCAAATTATTAAATTAGACGGGAAAGCTTTTGCAAATTGTTTTATTGAAAATCAAAATAATTATACCAATATTAAATTTATGAAAAGTTGGACGCCAAATGTTTTTGATATAAGCGAGTTTAAAAAAAGATATTTTATTGATAAAAACGAAATAGATTTTGATTTTTTATATTCTTTTTTCTATATCAGTGATAAATTATCAACCACTAAACGGAAAGAATTTATAAATGAAATATCAAAAAATATCAACATTGCTATATCATTTGATTATAAAAGCGTTGTTGCTTTTTTAAAAAATTATAATTTTGAAGCTTTAAAGTTGGATTTTAATTTTGATATTGAAGAAATTTTACTAATCGATATTTTAGAAGGTTATGGAGGGAATAAATGTTAGTTTTTATAATAATTGTTCTTTTCATTATTACTTTTGCGATTTTAAAATCTATAGTAAGGTTGATTTTTGCATATTCATTTTTAAAGAAAAAAGAAAAAGAAGTAAAGAATCTGCAAAAAATAAAGATTATAATTCCTATTATGAATGAAGTGAATATCGTTGAAAAAAGTGTAAGATATTTTATGAAATTAAAAGATTTTTGCGAAGTTGTTTATGTCACTACCAGTAAGGAAAAGGATGGGAAGACCTTCAACAAGGTTAGAAAACTTTTAGAAGAGCTTAAGCCCTCAAATATAAACCTTTTAAATTGCCCTAATTTAGAAGGGACAATGGCAACTCAGCTAAATTACGCTGCTCAATTTTTTTCTCAAGATGATATAGTTGGAATATACAATGTTGACTCTTTTCCAGATGAAAGGACTTTTAAATATGTTTGTGCGAATATAAAATATGGGGTTGCCTTACAGCAAGTTTCATATTTTGATGATAAATTGCATCTGATTAATGCAAGTGCTCAGAATTGGCAAAATAGATGGTCACTAATCTATGAAATGGGAAAGTATAGTCAAAAACATAGCATATTAAATTTTACATATAGTATTGGTCATGGTTTTTTTATATATAAAAAGGACATTGAAAAATATGGTTATTGGAGTGATAAAGAAATAAATGAAGATAATGAACTTGGATATAGAATATTATCTAAAGGAGGGGGAATAAAACCCATTCCATACATGGAAAGGGCGGGATTTGCTAAGAATACCAAAATATATATAAAGCAGCAGTCGACATGGTTTAATGGGCCGCTTTATGCATTTAGTTATTTTTCAAAAGGTGAGAAAAATATTAAAAATTTCATTCTGGCATGTTTTAACTTTAAGGCTGCTTTAAGTTGGCTGTTATTTCCTTATCTTATTGTTTTAGGTTTTACATTGGGCTTTTACTGCAATTTTTGGTATTCTGTTGGTATAGGTGCGCTAACTTTTATATACATAACTGTATTAAATTTCTTAAGTTATATAGTTTTGAAAAAGAAAGGATATATCAAAAATAGATATTCGATATTTACTGTTTTTACAGATTTTATATTTTTTATAATTCACACATTTGGTCCAATAATCACAATAGTTAAGTGTGTATGTGGGAAAAATAATATAAAAAATAAATATAATACTGAGAAATAAAAAATTCACAGAGAAATCTGTGAATTTTTTATCATATTAATTATTTATGAACTCCTCTGCGTGCCCTCATTTCAAACAATGCAGATATGAAACTTGGATAGTATCCAATAAAATTTTTTTCTTGAATGAGCTTTAATATTTCCTCTTCGGTCGCCCATTTTACAGCTTGAACTTCTTGGTCTGGGAATTTTACTGAGCTTGCGTCAAGTTCTTTTTCTATAAAATAAAAATCATCAAATCCATTATCAAAGTTGATAGTCATAAATGCTCTTTCATTAGAAAAGTCATGCTCGATTCCTAGTTCTTCACTTAACTCTCTGTATGCTGCAACTTTTGATGTTTCTCCCGCTTGGACACAACCTCCAAGAGTTATATCCCAAGCATTTGGCCAAGATTTTTTGCTTGAATGACGTTGTTGAATTAGCATTTCTCCTTTTTTATTAAAAATGCAAATATGAACAACAAGTCTGCATGTGTCTTCAGGACATTTGTCCCCACGAACAATAGTCTTTCCAAGAAGTTGTCTATCTTCGTCATATAAATCAAATAATTCCATGTTTTCCTCCTTTTATTATTCTATCATTTATATACAGATTATGTCAACTATTCATTTCAAATATATATGAATTATAATATAACTATGAGTTTATCGAAAAAAATGCTTTGTTGATGAAATCAAATTTATAAATTTTTTATGGTTTTATATTGATATAGTTTTAAAATTATATTAAACTATAATAAAGGAATATTATGAAAGATTTTATAAGGCCTGACTGGTCAAATTGCAACTTGAATGTTTCGGCAACGCTTGCCGAGTTTTTGGGTGCACCAAATAAAAATGCGACTTTGCCTATTTTGAAGAAGGAGCTTGCAAAAGGTTATAAAAACATTGTTTTTATCTGTTTTGATGGGCTTGGTATTTTTCCTATTGAAAGAAATTTAAGCGAAGATGACTTCTTACGAAAAAACATCAAGCAAACCCTTGTTTCAACTTTTCCATCTACCACAACAAATGCAACAACCTCTCTTATTGAAAATAAGTTGCCGCTTGAGCATGGATGGTTTGGATGGAGTGTATATTTCAAAAATATTAAAAGAAATATAGAGATTTTTCTTGATACAGACACTTTGACAGGCGAAAAAGTTGATATTGTCGATAGTCCGATTGGAAAACTTGATTATTATTTTGACAATGCAAAAAGCGATTATCAAATCAGCACAATCTTTCCAAGTTATGTTAAGGTTGCGCATCCTGAAAGAAATCATATTTTAAGCGAGGAGCATGATTTATACCAGACAATTAAAGGAATATGTCAAGGTGAAGATAAGCAGTTTATTTATGCTTACTATCCCGAACCAGATTACACAATGCATAGGTTTGGGGTGTCAAGCAAGGAAGGAAAGAGGGTAATCAAAGAAATTTCTGACAAAATGAAAAAGCTTGTTGAAGATGTAAAAGATACCTTGTTTATTGTGACTGCCGACCATGGTCAAATTGACATTGAAGGTTATGTAGAACTCTATAAAGACAAAGAGCTGTATGATATGCTTGAAACCTATCCATATTTAGAGTCAAGGGCTATCACCTTTAAAGTGAAGGAAGGAAAGCAAGAATTGTTTGAAGACTATTATCGAAGCAGATATGATAAAGATTTTAAGCTTTTTAAAACTGCTGATTTGTTGAAGGAAAACTTTTTTGGCGGATTTGGCGATAAGGCAGATTTGCTTGGCGACTATATCGCAATTGGAACATATACCCATAAGCAAGCAGTTTTGCTGCCTAATGGGTTGAGGTTTAAAGGTCATCATTCTTCTCTCACAGAAGAAATGGAAGTGCCACTGATTATGATAAACAGCTAAAGGTTTTTAAAAAATCAATTTTGTTTTGTGTTTACAAAGCAAAGTTTTTATGATAATATATAAAAAATTGAAGAAAAATTCTTTTAAAAAAAACAGATGAAGAAAAATTCTTTTAAAAAACAGATGAAGAAAGATTAATCTTTTTGAATTTGAATGGATTGATTCAATATTTAAATTTGATTGATTATTAAAAAGGTGACATTATGATTTTTGTATTTGACTTGGACGATACGATTTGCGATACTGACGGATATAGTGAAAAGTTTATTGGCGAGTTTATTTTATCGCACAAACTTCCATACAAACAGATTGCAACAAAGGTTAGATATGCCGAAAGTAAGTTTGATTGGGACACAGAAACTGCTAGGCAATGGTATAAAAGTTATGGTGATATAATGATGGCAAGTTTTCCTTGCAAGAAAAATACTGTCAAGTTTTTGCAGGATATTCACTCGCAAGGTCATAAAATTGTCATTGCAACAGCCCGTTCAACAGACTGGCACACAAATCCAAAAGAAATAACTATAGCTTGGCTTGCAAAAAACCAAATACCTTATGATGAAATCTATGTTGGCAGAAATGATAAGGAAAATATCTGCCGAGAGGTCAACGCAGATTTCTTTATTGATGACGATGTTGCCATTGCTGAAAGGGTGGCAAATTTTTTCAAATCAATTGGCGGAAATAGACAGGCATTTCTTTGCACGTCAAACTATAATAAAGATATTTCAGTCCCTGTCGGAGTTGTCAGGGTGAACGATTTTGAAGAGTTTGAAAAATGTTTCAAAAATTTATAAAAGTTTTGAAAAACAAATTGGCGCAGTGGAAGAAACTAAAATAATTTGAATTTATTATACTGGAAATTTGAAGATAAAAGTGTTATTATATAGATATGAAAAAGTTGCTTAAGAAAGTTTATACAAAAGAATATTTGATTTTTTTAATCATTGGTTATATGCCATTGTTATATAAGATTTGCCAAACTGCTTTTTTGACATCATTTGTTGATGCTATGAAGATTATTGGCCAAATGACTCTTATTGGAATAATTTTTAAATGTTTGCAAGAGACTTTAATAAATCCTCTTTTTAAAACGCTTGGTAAAAATGACAATTCAGAGGAATGCAAAAATTATTATGCAAAAAAGTTTTTGTGGATTTATTCATTGATTGTTGCCGCTTTTATCTTGATGATTTTCTTTTTGTTGAAGCCCATCATGCTATCTTCTAAGATTCCGCAAGAAATCTTTGACCAAACTTATCTATTTTTACAGATTATGGTTTTTGTAAATGGTTTGAAAATAATTATTCAATATCTGTTTACCTTTAATATGATAAGCAAAAACAGTAAAAATTTGTTTATTTATCTTCTTATAAGTGCTGTTGCAACCTTGGTGCTTGATATAATATTTATTCCTAAATGGTGTGTTGGGCTTGGCGTAAACGGGATGGCTGTCAGCTCTCTTGTTGTAAATGTTGTGCTGTTTTTATACCTTCTTTTTACAATGCCAAAGCAGAAGAAGGTGGAGGGTGAGTTTAACAAAAAAGGCTATTTCAAACTTGTGCTTTTTTCCTTTTTAGAAACCACAATAAGAAATGTGGTATATTATTGTGTAATTTTGGTTTTTTTAAATATTATAAACAATCAAGATTTATATTATGTAAGCAATGATTTTATCTGGTCGATTATGCTGGTGCCAGCTCTTGCTCAAAATAATATTATAAAACAAAGTCTTTCACAAAACAATGAAGAAAGTTTAAAGCCTTATTTCATAAACAACATCTTAATTTTAATTTATATGTGCCTGATGACGCTTGTGGCTTTTATATTGTTTAAATATGCTTATAGATTTGATAATTATATGCAGTATTTTACAACATTTTTGAAGATTGCACCTTGCTATATAATTTTCATATTTGACAATGTCATAGAATCATATTTTATTTCTGTTGGAAAAATGCACCATGTTTTAATTCAAAATGTGATAACAAACATTCTTGTTTATCTGACCTCTTTTATTCTATATCTTTGTGGTGTATGGGTCATCACTTTAGATAGCCTCATTGCTGTTTTTAGTGCGGGGATGATTTTCTCAAGTATTTATACGATAAGTGTATATTTGTTTGAAAAATATTATATAAAAAAGAAAAAAGCTGAAATAAAATAAATTATTTAATATTATTTGGTAAATTTTCTTTATAAAACCAAATAAAAAGCAACATAAATATTATTTTTAATAAAATAAAAGACATCAATATTTATTTTTGATGCCTTTTTTTAATATTTTCTTATTTTTTTTAATCATTTTATTTTATATTTTAATTAATTTTTATTATTTTTAAACATTTTTCTAATATTTTTTGATTTTTTATATAATTTTTTTATTTTTTTTGCTATTTTTTCAATTTATTTTTATATTTTATCATATTTTTTCAAAAAATTATATTATTTAATAATTTTTTTAAGTGAAATATTTTAATTTAATATAATCAAATTTTCAGTTTAGCCGATTTCTATTTCATCGCTATCAATATTTTGTTTTGGGCTTTGGCAGTGGGAGAGTAAAAGTTTTTCAAACTCTAAATCCTTTTTGGATTTTGTCTTGGTATCCATTTTTTCCAAGACTTCAAGCACATCTTTTGCATCGCAGGTAAATTGTGCTTTATTTATTGTTTCTAAGTCTTCTACAAATTTAAGCATTTTTTTGCTTTTTAAAATATTAGGTGTGTTTTGCAAGATTTTTTCGTCAAATACCTGCTGATAATATTCTATGAGTTTTTGATACATTTCCAAATCTTCAAGTTCGCCTATTGCTTCAATGGTTGAGCGATAGTGCTTTTGGATATTATCCCTTGTTGAGTTGAATCTTGCCCAGATATTTTCTCCCCGATTCAAATCAAAATATATTGATTTGATATTGGAAAGGCAGTCGGCGCATTTCACCATTTTTGCCTCGCGTGAAGCATTTTTTATCCTTTCTGCCTGCAACAATTTTCTTTCTAGATATGGCAATTTTTTATTCTCAGACAATACATCAACTATATCAGCAATATCTTTGCCAAAGTTTTGTGAAAGCTCTTCCAAAGTGGTCTTAGTGTCCTCAACTGTGTCATGAAGTATGCCTGCAATAACTGTGTTATAGTCGCAATTATTTTCCTGCAATATTTGAGCAACCTCATATAGATGCACCACATATGGCCATGCTGTGCTTTTCCTTTTTTGTGAGCCATGTTTTTCTACCGCAAATGATACCGCCTTTGCAAACTTTGCTGTGGATGAGCTTTGATTAATATTTAATTCCATATTTTCTCTCCTTTATACTTGCATTATATCAAGTTTTGTGGTATAAGTAAAATATGAATATTTGATTGTTATCATAAGGGGTGCTTATGGATAGGTTAGATAATTATCGTATCTTTTATGAAGTTGCAAAAGTGGGCAATATCACAAGGGCTGCCGAAAATCTTTATATTTCTCAGCCTGCAATTTCACAGGTCATAAAGAAAATGGAAGAGCAGCTTCAGGCAAAGCTTTTTATAAGAAACAAAAGTGGGGTCGAGCTGACTAGGTTTGGGCAGCAAGTTTTCCAGAAGGTGGAAATTGCAATCCTTTCAATCAAAGCTGCCGAAAATATGGCTGAAGAGGAGCATGAACTTTTAAGTGGAGAGCTTATAATAGGCTCTGGCTCAATGGTTGCCAGAGAATTTTTGTTGGAGCCTTTTGAAAGGTTTTTGCAGAGCTTTCCGAATATACAAATTGTTCAGGTTGAAGGTGTGCAATCGGTTATGTTTGAAAAACTGAGAAAGGGTGAGGTCGATTTGATTATTTCGCAACAAAACGCTCAGATAACTGACCTTGAATTTTATCCGATTGCAAATCAAAAATATGTTTTTGTAAAGAAGAAGGGTTGTGAAATCAAACGTTTTATCAAGCTTTCAAAGGGCTCTTATACCTATGAATTGTTTGAAGAGTTTGAAAGAGAAAAGAAATTAAAAACATTACCCGATATCATTGTCACCGGTTATCGAATGGCGATTGAACTTGCAAAGTTGGGTGTTGGGCTTGCGCTTATCCCAGAGTCTATCGCCAAAAAGAGTTTGGCAAATGGAGAAACTGAGGTGGCTTATGAAGATTATAAACTGCCTCAAATCACTTTTGGATATTATATCAATCAAATTTTGATAAATAGGGCGACAGAGGTTTTTGTAAAGTTTTTGGGGCAATAAGAATTTTGGTTTAGTTGTAATCATTCTAAAAACATTCATATGTTTGTTTTTGTCTTGAAAAAGTGTTATAATACAAAAAAGGGAGAAATATGAAAAATTATTTTGTTGTGCACGCACTTGGCAATACTGCCGATGATTATTGGTATAGATATATTGAAAGAGTGGTCAAAGAAAGTGGCTATGATTGCTTTGTGCCCACCATGCCGCCAATTGAAAAAATGAGTTATCAATCTTGGGCAAAGGAATTTGATAGATATAAAAGTTATATAAATGAAGATTCCGTCTTTATAGGACACTCTAGCGGAAGCATTTTTATTGTAAAATATTTGATGGAGAATAAGCTTAAAATTCAGAAGTTTATTGGTATTGTTTCATTTAATGAGTGCAATAAAAATTCTCCACATCCAGACTGGGAAGAGATAAATAAGACTTTTTTTGTGAAAAATCTGAGCGATTTTGCCCATTTTGCCAAAGAAAGAATTTGTTTTTATTCGCCAACTGATATCTATGATTTTGGCATATTAGACAAATTTGCAACAGAGATAGATGCCGAGAAGCAGATAATTCAAGAGGCTGGTCATTTTACTGCGGCAACAGGTTATGACAAAGAATTTAAAGAGATTGTAAAATTTTTATAAAGATTAATAAGTTTTTGTTTTTTGTCTATTTAATATTTTGATTGTTTTGTCTATTTTGTATTTTGTCTATTTTGTATTATCTTTATTTTGTTTATTTAGAAATTCGATTTTGTTTATGTGAGAAAATCATGAAAGGTAAAACAGGAGATAATATTTTTTTATAAATTTATGATTTTAGTTGACATACTCTTTTTAAATTGCTATAATTTTCGCGAGGTGTTTATGTCTGATTTGGATTTTGAAAAAAGACATCTTGAAAAAGTTGTCAAAGAACTTCAAGAAACTCGTGATATTGTCATAAAGAAGCTTGATAAATTGAACTTGACTAAAACAAAAGATGAAAATGATTTGGCTGTTGCATTGTCTTTTGCTTATGCAAAGCGAATAAATGATATAGAAAAACATGGAAGCTCACCATATTTTGCAAAGATTGTTTACAAGGATGATTCCGAGCAGGTTGCCGACAATCTTTACATAGGGAAGGTGGGCTTTTGTAATAATGATGATGAAATGCTTGTTGTGGACTGGCGTTCGCCAATTTCAACCCTTTATTATGATTCTGAAGTGGGCAAGGTTTCATACAAGTCACCAGAAGGGACAAAGACGGGGCAGATGTTGCTTAAAAGGCAGATTGAAATTGTCGATGGTAAAATTGTAAGTATAACCGACAGCGACCTTATGACAAATGATGAACTTTTAAGACCATATTTGAATCAGGCATCTGACAAAAGACTTAAAAATATCATTTCAACCATTCAGGCAGAACAAAATACAATCATCAGGGCACCGCGTCAGAATTTGATTGTCCAAGGTGTTGCCGGAAGTGGAAAGACAACGGTGGCATTGCATAGGTTGTCATATCTAATTTATCAAATGAAAAAATTTGATACTACTGCCGATTATTTGATAATTGGGCCAAACAAGGTATTCTTAAAATATATCTCAGGAGTATTACCTGACCTTGACACAGAAAATGCAACCCAGTTTACCTATGAAGAAATTGCACAAATAGTATTGGGAGAAAGCTTTAAGCTTAAGGATAAAAATGAAGTTTTAAAGGATTTGTCAGATAACAAACCTGCACCAAAAGAGCTGCGATTTAAAAACAGCAAATTATTTAAAGAGCTTATTGATGACTATTTAAATAAATTCGCAATAGAACTTTTGCCTAAGAATATTAATTATATGGGGGTGGAAGTCTTTTCAAAAGGGGAGCTTGAAGAAATTTATAAACAAAATAGGGGTGGCGACATCCAGTCTGAATTTTTAAGACTTTCAAACATTTTGACAGGAAGACTTACCAATCCTAAGGTAAGCAAAGAGATGCTTTCAAAGGTGTTTGCTCGTGCAAAAGAAGAGGGCGTAAGTATGGGCTTAAAAGACGAGTGGAAGCTTCGCGACATCTTTGAAAAGGGAAAGGCTGACTTTTTTAAAAAGCAGATTATGTTTAAAAAGATATCTATCATAAATGTTTATAAAGATTTTATAAATTTTCTTAAAAATAAAGGTGACTTTGATTATTTGATTTCATCAACACTTCAGAATATCAAATCTAAGGTTTTTGATTTTGAAGATTTGCCAGCACTTATTTATTTAAAACAAAAGATTTGCCCTTATAAAGAGTTTGAAAACATCTGTCATGTGATAATAGATGAGGCTCAGGATTTGGGTGAGTTTCATTATCTCGCGCTCAAACAATTGCTTACAAATTGCGTTTTTGACCTGTTTGGTGATATGAATCAAGCCATATATGGATATAGCTCGATTGAAAATTGGGACCAAGCAAACCAAATTTTGCTGGATGGAAGATGTCAATATTATAGGCTTACCAAGAGTTATAGAACTACTGTCGAAATAATGGATGCCTCAAATCTTATTGGAAACTTTGTAGAACTTGTGGTTGGTCAGCCTGTTATCAGGCATGGTAAGCCGGTCAAGGCCTATGAGTTTTCGGCAAAGGATTATCAGGGGCAGCTTATAAGGCTTATTCAAGAAAAAATGAAAGAATTTTCAACAGTTGCCCTCCTTTGCAAAAATGAAAAAGAATGCGAAAGGGTAAGCCAGATTTTGAAAGGTGGCGATGTTTCACATGTGATTTTGCAAGATAACTCTGAAATAAGAGGGGTAATGGTGACAACCGTTTATCAATCTAAGGGTTTGGAATTTGACTGTGTCATCTTAACAGATGCTTCAAAAAAACAATATGACACAAACAAAGTTTTGGATATGAAACTTTTGTATGTTGGTATGACAAGGGCAATGCATGAGCTAAAAATTTTATCGATTGGTGAAATTTCTCAAGTGTTAAAACAGCTTTTGTAAGAGTAAATTAAAAGGCAGAATAATTCTGTCTTTTTGTTTTGAAATTTTTGTTTATTTTAAAAGCTTTTTTAAAAGTTGTTTATAATTTTTTAATCAAAACCGATTTTGTTTTAACATATTTTGCTTAAATTTCATAATTGAGAATAGTTATTTTTAAATAAATAATTAAGGGCAGAAACTCTTTTTTTGCTTGACAAAAATATCTGAAATGATTATCATTTATATTAGTTTGCAGATTTTTAAATAAAATATATTTTATTTATTAAGAGAAAAAATTTTAATTTAAGAAACAACTTTTAAATATAAACAAATTTATACTATACGATTATAAGGAGAAAAAATGCTTAAACTTTTTAGATTTTTTAAACTGAGAGAATGGTTTTTTGTATTAATCAGCACTGGCTTGATTGTTTTTCAAGTTTGGCTTGATTTGCGTATCCCTGATTATATGAAAACTATCACCAATATTTTGCAAGACAAGGGAGCTGTTTCTGAAATCCTTAAAAATGGCGGTTTCATGCTTGCTTGTGCTTTTGGCAGTTTGCTGTCGGCTGTGGTGATAAGTTTTATCGCATCAAAAGTTGCTGCTATTATGTCTTATCGTATGAGAGAGGCGGTGTATAAAAAGGTTGAAGATTTTTCAATGGAAGAAATTAAAAAATTTTCTACTTCATCTTTGATTACCAGGACAACAAATGACGTGGCTCAGGTTCAGTTTGCAATGACACTTATGCTTCAACTTCTGGTAAAAGCACCTGTTATGGCAATTTGGTCTATCTGCACAATCGCTGGCAAAAGCTGGCAATGGTCGCTTGCAACAGTGGGTGCGGTTATAATTTTGGTGGCTATTTTGGCAGTTGTTATGATTTTTGCAGTGCCAAGGTTTAAGAAAATTCAGAAATTGACCGACAACTTAAATAGTGTTACCAGGGAAAATTTGGATGGCTTAAGGGTTGTCAGAGCATACAATGCAGAAAAATATCAAGAGGCAAAATTTGAAAAGGCAAACAAAGACCTTACTGATACACATCTCTTCACAGGCAAAGTTATGGCTATTATGAACCCTGGAATGACCCTTATTTCAAATGGTCTTAATCTTGCTATATATTGGATTGGTGCTTTTATTATCAACAATGCGGCGCTTGGTGACAAGACAGAGCTTTTCAGTGATATGCTTGTTTATTCATCATATGCAATGCTTATCGTAATGTCGTTTATGATGCTGATTATGGTGTTTATGTTTGTGCCAAGAGCCAGCGTTTCTGCAAAACGTATAAATGAAGTGCTTGATACAAAACCAAGAGTGGTGGATGGCGAAGGCTTTTTACAAAATAGTGGCGAAAATGCAATTCTTGACGAAAGCGAAAAAGCTGAAGAAAGTTTAAACAATGGCGAAAATATTGAAAACAATATCGGTGATTTAATAAACAATATTGAAAACATTGAAAATATTTCAAATGAAATTTCTGAAGATTTGAAAGGTGTGGTTGAGTTTAAAAATGTAAGCTTTAAATATCCAGATGCTCAAGAATATGTTGTCCGCGATGTTTCTTTCACCGCAAAGAGTGGCGAAACGGTGGCTTTTATTGGCTCGACAGGCAGCGGAAAAAGCACAATAATCAATCTTATTCCAAGATTTTATGATGCAACCGATGGTGAAATTTTGATTGATGGCATAAATGTCAGAGATTATAAACAGGCAGAACTTCATAAGAAGATTGGATATGTCCCTCAACGTGCCGTTTTGTTTGCCGGCTCTATCAAATCAAATATAGATTTTGGTGACAACAGCAATGGAAATATGTCTGATGAAGAAATAGACAGAGCTTTAAACATTGCCCAAGCAAAGAATTTTGTTGATAATTTAGAGTTGAAATATGATGCAAGGGTGGCTCAGGGTGGAACAAACTTCTCAGGCGGTCAAAAACAGAGAATGTCAATTGCAAGAGCGATTGCAAGAAGACCTGAAATATTTATCTTTGATGACAGTTTTTCAGCACTTGACTATAAAACCGATAAAGTATTAAGAAAAAAACTTAAAGAGGAAACTTCAGAAAGCATAAAGTTTATAGTGGCTCAACGTATTGGCACAATCAAGGATGCTGATAAAATTATCGTGCTTGAATCAGGTGATGTTGTTGGAATGGGCAGGCATGAAGAGCTTATGAAAAATTGCGAGGTCTATCGCGAAATTGCACTTTCACAATTATCTAAGGAGGAACTGGCACAATGAAAAGGTTTGATAAGCAAAATAAGATAATTGAAAATGCTCAACAAGAAAATATCATACAAGAAAAAATTGAACAGGAAAATATTAGAGAAGACACAATCTTACAAAATATAAACCAAGAAAAGGTTGTTGAAGAAATTGAAGAAAATGTGTCTGAAAATTATGAAGAAAATGTGTCTGAAAAAGATGAAATTAAAGATGCCGGACATAAAAATGATGTTGAAATTGTTGAGATAAAAGAAGGCAACGGGGAAAGTTTTGCTGAGGCAAACGAAGAAGAAATTGGTGGGAAAAAATTAAAAAATAAAAAACAAAGCAAAAAGCAAAAAATGAAAAAAGAAAGGTATCCATTCAGCAAAACTTGGGGAAAACTTTTTAAATATTGCAAAAAGTTTATTCCGGCGACCATTATTGCACTCATATTTGCAATTGGTGGTGCTGTGTTTACCATTCTTGGCCCAGATAAGATTTCTGACATGGCCGAGGCTATAGGTCTTGGATTGATGTTTGGTGGAATTGATATGAAACAGATTGCTTCAATTGGTTTCACCTTGGTGGGTTTCTATGCTGCCAGTTTGGTTTTTGGGTATTTTCAAGGCTTTATCATGGCTATAGTCACCCAAAAGATAACAAAAAAGATGAGAGAAGATATTTCAACAAAGATAAATCGTCTTCCTCTTAGATATTTTGATAACACAAGTCATGGTGATGTTCTTTCAAGGGTGACCAATGATGTTGATACTTTGGGGCAGATGCTCAATCAAAGTGTATCAGGACTGGTTTCGGCTGCAACTTTATTTGTTGGCTCTATTGTGATGATGTTTGTCACAAATTGGATTTTGGCTTTGGTGGCAATTGGAGCCTCACTCTTTGGTTTTATTTTCATGGGGATAGTCATTGGTGGAGCACAAAAATACTTTGTTGCACAGCAAAGAGAACTTGGTGAAATAAATGGTCACATTGAAGAGGTTTATACCGGTCATAATGTTGTAAAAGCTTATAATGCAGAAGAGGCTTTGTATAAAGAATTTGACAAAATAAACAAAAAGCTTTATTCAAGCTCATTCAACTCTCAGTTTTTTGGTGGTTTGATGATGCCTATGATGAACTTTGTGGGCAACTTTGGTTATGTTGCTGTCTGCGTTGTTGGTGCGGTGCTAAGTTTGAAGGGAATTTCAGGTATTGAAGATATTGTTGCCTTTATGATTTATGTCCGCCTGTTTACCCAACCACTTTCCACCTTTGCTCAGTCTATGGCAAGTTTGCAATCGGCAGGGGCGGCAAGTTATCGCGTGTTTGAGTTCTTGGGCGAAAAAGAGCTTGAAGATGAGAGCTTTAAAACAGAAGTTTTGGAAGGTGCTAAGGGTAATATAGAATTTAAAAATATCAATTTTGGCTATATACCAGAAAAGACAATTATCAATGATTTCTCAGCAAAAGTTAAAGCAGGGCAGAAGGTGGCGATTGTTGGACCTACCGGTGCAGGAAAGACCACAATGGTAAACCTGCTTATGAGGTTTTATGAGATAAACAATGGCGAAATTCTGATTGATGGTGTGCCAACTTCAAGTTTGACAAGAGAAAATGTGCATGAACTATTCTGCATGGTTTTGCAAGATACATGGCTCTTTGAGGGGACTATTTATGACAATATTGTTTACAACAATAAAAATATTCCGCTTGAAAGGGTGATTGAGGCAAGCAAAGCTGTTGGTCTTCATCATTTTATTCAAACATTGCCTCAAGGCTATGACACTCCACTTAATGAAGAGGCTAGTTTATCTGCCGGTCAAAAACAGCTTGTCACCATCGCTCGAGCAATGGTCGATGATGCACCAATGCTAATTTTGGATGAAGCGACAAGCAATGTTGATACAAGGACTGAAATTTTAATTCAAAATGCTATGGATAAACTTATGACAGGCCGCACATCAATAATCATTGCGCATAGACTTTCAACAATAAAAAATGCAGATTTGATTTTGGTTATGAAAGATGGTGATATTATTGAAAGTGGAAATCATGAACAGCTGATTGAAAAAGGTGGCTTCTATGCCGACCTTTACAACAGTCAATTTGAGCAGACTGCATAGCAGAAAATAATTAAATAAAAAAACGTTTTAAAATGATTATGTTTTAAAGCGTTTTTTATTTGCAATATTTTTTAAAATAAAATTTAAAGAAGTTTGCTGTGGCAAAACTTTGGATAGATGAATAAATTGTATTAGATGAAAAGGTGGCAATTTAGCATTACCTTTTCAAATCTGTTTTATTATTACAAAGGTTAAATATGGTATATTGTTTATTAATCTTGATGATATTTTGCAATGCAGGCGAAACAATAGGCTATAAAAATACTAAAATCCAAAGTCAGATTGAAATTTTATATGGTGTAACCTTGTGGTCCTTTCTGCTGTCAATTCCGACCATAATAATATATTCTTTGGTGGGAGAAGGTCAGCTTTTTGGCAATTTCAACTGGGTCAGCTTTGCTTTTATTTTGCTTTCTGCCTGTTTGACTATTGCAAGCATAATCACTTGGGCAAGTGCATCAAAAAATCTTCCTATGAGTATTGCAGAGGGAGTTTCAGAAATTTACATAGCTTTTCTTACCTTTTTCTCATGGCTATTGTTTGGCGGAAAGCTCAACTATTGGCATATTATTTTGATTGCTGTTGTGGTTCTTGCCTGCCTTGTGCTTGCATTTATCCAAAATAAAGGTGGCGGCAAGAGTAAGTATAATCTAAAATTGGGTTTTATCTTTCTTGCTGTTTGGGTTGTTTTAAGCATTGCAAAAGGACTGATTCCAGGGCTTGTTGCTGTTGATGGATTGAATGGCTTTGCCTATAACTTTGTGCTTGCTTGTATAATGCTTGTGGCAAGTGTTGCTTTTATTTTTTCAAAAAATTCTTTTGCCTCACATAAAATAAAAAGATATCCATTGAAAAGAAGTGATGGGATAAAACTTGGCTCAAAAGAAAGAGAGGAAATTGTTTCAAATAAAAAATTTTTAAAAACAACCATTTCTGTCTTAAAAGACCCTTGGCTTTTTGTTGTTGGTTTTTGCAGAACGGCGTCACAAATAAGCCTAATATATCTTGCCTTAAAGATGAATTTGGGAATTGTTGAAGCGGTAAGTGTCTTTGGAATTGTTTTGATTATGCTTTATGAAAGAATTGTGATGAAGGAAAAAATTAGCATTACAAGCTATATTATTTTAATTATCATAGCATTTGCGACAGCAATTTTAGGAATAGTTTAAAAAAAATCAAAAAAACCTCTTTTATTATAAAATAATTTATGTTATAATGACAAAGTTCTTTTATTTTTTATACTTGAATTTCGAGATAAAAAATTTACTTTTCAATTAATAAAATAAAGAAGTAAATAAGTTATAATAAATAATAAAAGTTATATAAAAGAAGATAAAATTAAAAAGAAGATAATATAATAAAAAACATATTAAAAAAAGACAAAATTAATAATTTAAATAGAAGGATAATAAATTATCATTATAAATTAAAAGGAGGCTCAGATGGAAAATCCATTAGAGATAGTTGGAGTTGATTTAGACCAAACATTTCTTACTTGCGATTCAAAACTATATAGATTTTTAAATACATTAAATTTGAATAATGGCAAAAACAAAGCCAGCAAAAATTTTGTTATTGAAGATTGCAATTACAAAATAGGCAACTTAAACAAGATATTTAAACTTTTCAATCCTCAAAGTTATGTTGCAATGCCTGATGCAATCAACACGATAAATGAGCTTCATAACAATGGGAAAAAGATACATTTTCTTTCAAACAGACCAAAGCTGAAACCAATTGTTAAGATGACTAGTCAGTGGTTTAAACTTAATAATGTCCAATTTGATAAAATTGTTTTGGGCTGCAAAGATAAACTTCATTATGCAAAAACTCACAATTTTAATTATTTTATAGACAATGATATAAATATTTGCAGGCAGTTTACTTCAAATTCTGATATAAAAACATTTCACTTTTCTCAAGATTGCAAAGAAAATAATAATGAATTTATATTGGTTTCATCTTGGAATGAAATTAAGTCATCTTTCAATAGGCAAGATAATATCAAAAATTTTGAAGACGAAAAAGAATTTTAATTTGGATTTATATTAATTCTTTTAAAAACTTTTCAATTTTTTGCTGATTAATTCAAAAAAAAGCACTATGACAATAGTGCTTTTTTAATAATTTTTAATTGTTTTATAAATCTATTTTATCCAACAAGAGAGAGTGCTCCATCAACATATTGATATGTTTTGATTGTCAAATCCTTTGTTTTAAAATAATCAACTGCAATTTTATTTTCATCAACAACTTTCACACCTTCAGTATCTGCAGAAGGGATATAGCCTTTTGCGTTGTTGCAATTGTAAATTGAAACATCTACATTGCTTGTTGTTGTTATGTTGTTGTTTTCAAAGTTGAGTTTTAATTCGTTTGATTTATAAGATTTGTCATAATAAAGGTTTGCTCTTACAACTATTGCAGAACCTTCATTTTCCTTGGTCCCTGAAGCTTTGATATCGTTTGTAGTATAAGGATTGTATGAGCTTGTTGCAATAATTTCACTGTTTCTGACATTGATATCACCAAGTAAAATGTGCATACCTGTCAAACCTTTGATAGTTGAATTGTCAATGTTGAGCATTGTATAATTTGATACAAAGACTGAAACATCGTTTGTTGAAGTAAGTTTGCAGCCATTGATATCAATAGCGTTGCCAATTCCGGTATAATTGTTGTTTGTACCTACAGATTGCCATTTTGAAGTGATTTTGCTGTTTTTGAGAATGAGATGAGAACCTGAAGCGGCAGTCACACCTTGACTATCAGAATTGATTGTCACATTATCAAGCAAAACTTTGTTTTTGTAAGAACTTCCGAAAGCGGCTGCTACAGCTGAGCCTGAATTAGTCTTAGAAAGTTGACCATTTTTAATTGTCACATTGATATCATCCATATCTTGGTTTGACACTCTTATGACAGCTTTATTTGCAAGCTCGCTGTTGTTTCTTGCGTCCAAAGCAATAGTATGTTCATTTAAGTCGATTGTGCAAGAGTGGTTTACATTGATTGTTGAAGATAAAGCAATATTGTTTGTCAGACGAATGTTGGCCGACTTATTGCTGAGTGCATCTTGCAGTTGTTCAAACGAATTGACATTAATCCAGTTTACATTGTTGCCACCACAAGCAACAAATGTAGCTGAAACTAGACAGCAAAGCAAGAGAGTGCATACGATTGTTGTAAATTTTTTCATTTTTCCTCCTTTAAAAGCTGATTGTGCTTTTAATTTAATTTGAATCTATTTTTAAAATTTATTCATTAAATTAAAAATAAATTTTATTAGAACAAGTATAATAGTCTAGTAATTTATTTAAGTATAGCATACTTTTTGCCAAAAAATTATTTATTGACAATATTCGCAAGATATGTTAATATAAATTTAAGAGGTGAGTATGAATTTTTTTGATAATGATGCAAAAACAGTTGACTTGGTTCAATATAGATATCTATTAAATCGCATAGTAGCTGAAAGCTCTTTTAAAGACAGTCTAAGCGAAGAAGATAAACTTGCAAAAGTGCTTTTGTTTAATATTGATTTTTATTCAAAGTATCAACAGCAAGAAGGCCTTTATAAAACAAACTTTATTTTAGATTTTTATGCAGATATAAAGCAGGACCGCAACGATATCTTTCAAAGACAGATTATAGATTTAGCAAGAATCCCAAAGCAGGTAAGAAAATATCTTTTTAAAGAATATAAAGATTGTTATAAATTTCTTGACAAAGATTTGAAAAGCAATAAATTATTTGTTGAAGTAAATAGTGAAGAAAAACCAGCGGAAGTTGTTGATAATAAAACTGAAATTAATTATGTTAAAAATCCTCAACTACCAACTATCGTTTTAGAAGAAAGTGAGCTTGGAGAATAAAATATGGCAAAAAAGAGAGATAAACAGAGAAAATCTGGCAAAAAATCGCTATTTTTGCTGATTTTTACGCTAATTTTGATGTTGTGTGCCGCAATTGGCGGTTTTATCGGTTGCAGCTATCTTACAAAAGATGATGGTTGTTTTCTGATTGGTGAAAAGACAATCACATTAAATGTGGGTGACGAATATGAGGACCAAGGCATTAAGGTAATTGAGTTTGGTCGCAAAGTTTCAAATGATAAAATTAAAATTGAATCAAATGTTGACACTTCAAAAATTGGTGAATACATAGTCACTTACACTATTGAAAGTTTTAGATTCAATGGTAAAAATCTTGTAAGAAATGTCAATGTGGTTGAAAAAGATGACACCCAGCAACCAGGATTGCCTGATGAGGGCGAAAAACCGGGCGAAGGCGAGGTTATCTTGGATGGTCAACTTTCTGTCCACTTTTTAGAGCTTGGCAATAAATATACCGGTGATAGTGTTTATATCAAATATGGTGATGTTGATATTTTAATTGATGCAGGCTCAAGATATGATTCGGCAACAACAATCATTTCCTATCTTGAAAATTATGTTGAAGACAATACTCTTGAATATGTCATTGCCACACATGGTCATCAAGACCACATAGCAGCTTTTTCAAGCACCTCAACAAGAATGGGAATATTTGAACGTTTTGATACCGAAGTGATAATTGACTTTCCTATGACAAATTCAAGCACAAAGGTGGTTGAAAATTATTATAAATATCGTGACTTAGAGGTCCAAAATGGTGCAAAACACTGGACAGCTCTCGAATGTTATAACAATCAAAATGGCGCTCAAAGAGTTTATCAAATTGGGGAAGGTGTTGAGCTTGAAATTCTTTACAACTATTATTATGAAAACAAAACCTCTGATGAAAATGATTATTCTGTTTGCGTGATGATAAATCAAGGTGACAATCACTATCTATTTACTGGCGACCTTGAAAAGAAGGGCGAAGAAAAATTGGTGGAATATTATGAGGCAAATGGTGGTCTTCCACATTGCGTGCTTTATAAGGCAGGTCACCATGGCTCAGGCACTTCAAGCAATCCAAAACTTTTGCAGGCAATCACACCTGATTATGTTTGTGTATGTGCTTGTGCGGGCTCTGATGAGTATACAACAAATAATGAAAATCAATTTCCAACCCAAGCATTTGTTGATAATATAGCAAAGTATACAGATAAAGTCTTTGTGACAACAATGATTGATAGTGAAGGAAATGCGGTTTCAATGAATGGAAATATTGTTTTTATCTTAAACAAGGGCAAGTTTTCGGTTGAATGTTCAAACAACAACACACTTTTAAAAGATACACAATGGTTTAAAGAAAAAAGGACTATGCCAAATGAATGGGTTGCATAGCCCTTTTTTTCTGAATAAATATGAAGATGGATTTGAAAAAAAAGATAAAATTTGCTTGAGAGAAATAATTTGCGAAAGATTGAGAATGAAATAAAAGAAAACGTGCAACATTTGGTTGAGAGATTGAAATAAGAAAAACGTGCAACATTTGGTTGCCTAAGTTTGCTGGGAACGGATGAAGTTGGAAAAGGATGAAAGTTTACGATAATGATGAAAACTAAGTTTTCCGATAAACGAGCAACATCTGGTTGCGGAACTGATGAGGTTGTGGATAGGATGAAAATATACGATAGTCGAGCAACATTTGGTTGCCTAACTTTGCTGGATGTCTGATATTTTGTCTGAAGATAATGAAAAATCGTATATGATATTGTTTCCGTTTGAAATGGCAAAACATGAGGATGAATCAAGCATATAAAAGTATGATATTTCACCAAAATATTCTTTTATTGCAGCCTGACTTAACTTTTGTGCAAGCGGTGCAGATAAAAATGATAATGCTGTCTGATAATCACCAAACTTTATCGCAGTCATAAATTTGTATGGAATGGTCTGACTTGGCGAGGCTAAATTAAGAGCATTGAAATCTTTATTTTTAAGTTTCAACCCTTCATTGTCAACATAATATTCAAGCTTTATTTTTTCATAATTAAAATCATGCTTGGTTATTGAAAAGCCGTCATTGCCAATTTCAATTTCATTTGCCGAAAAGGTTTTGGCTGCGTTTTTCTTTGGATTGTATGCTATCAATGTCTTTTGATTGCCGTCATCAAAGCAAAGATAGTTGATAAAAGAAAATGACCCGACCTTTATATCTTTTATTGGCAGATTTAAATGTATAACCTTTTTGTGACCTGCTCCAAAAAAGACAAGCTGCTTTGTCCCAACTTCAACACTGCTTTTGATTGGATTGTTGTCAAATTCATAACATTGTATGTTTTCAGCCATTAACCCGTCCAATAAAAATACCAAAATTTTATTTTCCTTTTTTATAACTCTATAAACAGGGCTTTCATTTTCAATATCAATCAAAAAAGACTGACCATGATTTTTATCTGGCTTTATAATGATATCTTGCCCCTGATATTCAATTTCAATATGCTCATTTTGGTTGATATTTTGAAATTTGTTTTCAAGTTTAACTAGGCAAGGATAGGCTGTGTAAATAATCAACTTCATATATTAGTTTATGCATAATTTGCCTTTAAATGATTAAAAAATATAGTTTTTTAATAAAAAATGCTTAAAAATGTTGAAATTTTCAAAAAATATGGTTAAATTATCGATTATTTTATGAAATGCAATTTTGATTATTGTTGGAATTTTCTTTATTTTAATTGGCTTAAAATGGTCGAGAATAAAAAAATAAAATTTATGTATAAAATAAAAAATCGCTGTCTATAATCCTTTCGAGGTGAATATGAAAGGAATTTGGAAAAATAGCGAAGTCAAAGAACTTTTTGAAGTGGTAGAAAATTATAAAGAGAAAAACAAATCTTTAAAGCTTGCTTTTATCTCTCATGCTGAAAAGTATGGAAGAAAGCCAAACAGCGTGCGAAATTATTATTATCACGAAGTGGACAATCTCAAAGAGGACGGCTCAAGACTTGAAAAACTTGGGATAAACCTAAGCCTTCACAACAAAACAAATGTTGAATATTTCTCACCAGATGAAGAAAAACAACTTATGAAAGAGGTGGATGAAATGGTGCAAAAAGGTGTTTCTGTCAGAAAAGCCTGCCTTACTCTTTCGGGCGGCGATGTCAGGCAAATGCTTAGGTTTCAGAATAAATATCGCAATTATTTGGCAAAAAACAAGAAAAATGCTGAAAAAAACGTGAAAATTGATAAATTAAGCAAGCCAGACAATGTTATCACTTTTAAAAAGACAGGCAAAACACTTTCTGACAGTGAGGTGCAATCTCTATTTATGGGACTTGTCAGACTGGTCAAAAGAAATGCTATGGAAGAAAGCGAAGAAGCTTTTAAAGCCCGTCTTACTCAGGCAAATGAAAACCTTAGAAGGGCTATTGCAAAACTCAGCTTGACCCAACGCGATAATGATAAATTGAAGGAAGAGCTTTCTAAAGTCAAAACAGAAAACTCAAGACTTATCAATATGAATTTGCAACTGAGATGCGATAAGGCAGAAAAACTGCGCCAGAAATTACAACAAAAAGAGCAATAATCTTGCTCTTTTTTTGTCCTCTTATCTTTTTATTTTTACCACTTTTTTAAGGTATATTTTCAATATACTAAGTCTTTTGAAAGTTTTTTATTTTTCAATATAATAAATGGTGGAGGTGCTATATGGAAGAATTTATCTATTTAATTGAGCAGGAGTTTGAGAGGGAAGAGGGGCAAAATTCAAAAACGCCTGCTTTGGATGACGGCTTTGCAGAGCTTATGAAAAAGACACTTTGTTATGAAGATTATAATCATTATATAAAGCATGAAGACAGCTTAAACACATATTGGGGTGAAAGAGAGATAAGGCTTATTGAATTTGTGCTTAAGTTTTATAAAAAATTGTTTGATTAATTCTAAAAAAAAGGGGCTAGCTTTTTTTGCTAAAGACTTTTAAAAATTTAAAAAATATGTTATCATATCTATATGAAAATATCCCTCTATCAGAATGTGACGCAGCTTGATGCTGTCAAAGATATGTTTTCCGCTATTGACAATAGTGATATTTTTGTTGAGCATATTGTCATTGTTCCTGATAGATTTTCTCTATTATCAGAAAAATTGCTTTTGGGGGCTGTTTCAAAGTCATTATTCAATGTCCGGGTTGAAAACCTTACAAGTTTTTCTGTAGATTTGCTTGGCAAACTTGGTTTTAAGCAGAGGGAAATTTTGTCTAATGGCGAGGTTTTGCTTCTTACCCAAAAGGCGATTGAAAATGTCAAGGGCCAGCTTTTGTCATTTAAGAAAAGCAGGATTGCCTTTGCATATGAGATAAGCAAGCTTTTGTCGCAATTTAAAAGTTGCGGGATTGATTGTGATGATTTGAGGGGTGATGGCAAGCTGGCGGAAGAAAAGTATCATGACCTGAGGCTTATTTATGGCGAGTATCAAAGGTTATTGGCAGGCAAGCTTGATGCCAATGAGAGATTGGGGCTTCTTATAAAAAATTTTGACAATGGGGAGCTGTTGAAAAACACTAAACTTTATTTTGCCGGTTTTGATGCTTTCACCAAAGAGGGCTTTGAGCTTATTAAAAAATTGATAGCAGCTTCGCAAGAGGTCAGCTTTTCTATTGCTGAGAGTTTTGATGAGGGCAATGAATATATATATGACAGGGACGTTTTGCAAAAGCTTGAAAGTTTTGCAAATGAAAGTGGGGCGATTTTTAGCGTGAATAGAGCCAAAGAGGATATGAGCGCAGAAAAAAAGGCCATTGTCAGAGGGGTTTATAGTTATAGCAAGGTCAGATGTGAAAATAATGGTTTTTATAATCTTTTTTCGGCAGGCAATATTCAAGAAGAGGTTGAGAGCGTTGCTAAGCTTATCAGGTATCAGGTGTATGCGGGTGAAAGATTTAAAAATATTTCCATTGCAGTCAGTGACATTGAAAGATATCAGACACAAATTGAAAATATCTTTGATAGATATCAAATTCCTTATTATATAGATTCATCAATTACCGCCGACAACACACTTCTTGGCAGGCTGATGATTGAATTTTTGGAGGGGGTGAGTTTTGGACTTTGTGGCGAAAGGCTAATCAATTTGCTTTCAAATTCTCTTCTTGGAAGTGGTCAGCTTATTGAAAGATGTCAGAAATTAAATATTGACAGCAGGCGAAAATATAAAATGTATATTGAAAAGGACTTTCCTTTTGGTGATATAGCTTCCGCTTTTGAAAGGTGCATAAGTTCTAAAGAATATGGTGATGTGATATTGCAGTTTTTGGGAAGGATTTTATCTTCCTTTGATGAAACATTGAGGCTGCTTGAAGAAAAGGGTGAAATTAAGGAAAGAAACATCAATGCTCAGGTGATTGACATCATAAAAGAAAGTGTTGAATTGATAAATCAATATGATGACGAGATTGAAATTGATGAATATATCAGAAAATTTAAATTGCTTTTGTCATTCAGACAGGTTTCCACGGTGCCAAGTTATGTTGATGGGGTTATGTTAGGCGATGCCTCAACCAGTTTTTTTGATGAGGGCAACATCTTCATCATGATGGGTGCGCAAGCTTTGCCGATAACATCGCTTGACAACGGACTTTTGAGCGATGAAGAAATGAATATCAGCATCAAGGAAATTGAGCCAACAATCAGAATGATAAACAGAAGAAACAGATTTAAGGTTTTCTCATTGCTTCCGCTTGCCAAAAAGAGGTTGTTTATTTTCTATCAAATGATGAGTGATGAGGGAAAGAGAAATCAAATTCCGTCCTTTATTGCATCACTTAATGATATATTTACACAGATTGATATCAAGGCATCTCATGTGTTTTTCTCTTTAAATCCAAAGAGTGAGGAAAGGGCGCTTCTTAGTGCTGATTATTCAAAAAAAGGCAAAATTGATGAAAATTATGCAAAAAAACAGCAAAATTTGATAAAAAATCGTGAATTATTGCAGTTTATGCCTCAAAAGTTGATGTTTAAGGACAATATTGTGAAGGTGACGCAGCTTGAGCAATATTTCAGTTGTCCATTCAAACACTTTGTAAATTATGGGCTTAAACTCAGCGAAATTGAAAGTTGTGAATTTGACGCAAGAGATGTGGGAAACATCTGTCATAAGGGCAATGAGAAATTTATAAAGAGGCTTATTAAAAACAGATTTGATTTGACGATTGATATTGAAAGGTTTATTGAAGATGAATTTGATAGTATCATCAATGAAGAAAATTTGAAAGAAAAGATTGAAATGCTTGATGAGAAAGTTTCTTTTATAAGGTTTATTAAAAGGCAGTTGAAATCAAACTTTTCAGATATCATTCGTGACCTTGAAAAAACAAAGTTTAGACCAAAATATATTGAAAGAAAGTTTGATGATTTTATCATTAAAGTAAACAATCAAGATTTTAAACTTGTGGGAAGGGCCGACCGAATTGATGAAAATGGTGAATATTTTAGAATTATTGATTATAAAACTGGTATAACTGGCACAATTTTAAAGGAATTGTATTATGGAGAAAAGCTGCAACTTTTCCTTTATCAAAAGATGATGTCAATAAATGGAAAAATTGCGGCTGGTGCATTTTATTTCAATTCTCGCCTTGATTATTCTGCCACCGATGAAGATAACTTGATTTTGAAAGGGCTTGTGAGAAACAATGACAGCATAATTGAAATGTTTGACAGCGATTTGCTTGACAAAGGTAAAAGCAAAATTTTATCGGCATATAAGGCAGTTGACGGAAGCTATAAAGGAAATGCAATTTCAAAGCTTCCGCTTGAAAAGCTGCAAGATTATTCTATCGAGGTCACCAAAAAAGCAATTGAAGAAATTTCTGGCGGTTATATCGCGCCAAAGCCAAACCAAAAGAGTTGTGAATATTGCAAATGCAGAGCTTTTTGCGGATATGAAAAAGGAAAAGGCACAAGAAAACAGGATAAAGGTTTTTAAAATTACTGATGGCCAAGTTGAAAATTTTGATTAAATAATTGAATACAAATATTGAGAATAAATTGAAAATTTATGTGAAATTAGTGAAATTTATTAAAAAAACTTAAAAAACTTGAAAAAACATCAAAATTATTAAAAAATAGATAAAAATATCGAAAATTTATTAAATTATCGAAAAAATAATTTAATTATCAAAAAAGTAATTAAATTATCAAAAAAGTAAAAATAAAAAGAAAAATTGAAAGATTAAATCAAATTAAATTGAAAAAATAAAAAAGAAAACAGAGAAATTTTATAAGAGGAACAAATGGAAGAAAAAAGTCGAGCAACGATTGAACAACAGAAAATTTTGGATAGCAAGGCGAAGAGGCTTGTTATTTCTGCATCTGCGGGAAGCGGGAAGACATATATTTTAATTGAAAAGCTGAAGGATTTGATTTGCAACGCCGGTGTAAAGGTTGAAAGGTTGCTTGTTTTGACTTTTACAAAGGTTGCAGCACAGGAGATGAAGACAAGACTTACCAATGCAATCCTTTCTATGAAGCCTAGTCCGCAGTTGATTGAAAGCCTGGATGCGCTTCCGCTTAGTGACATTTCCACCATAGATAGTTTTTGTGAGAAGGTGATTAAGAGAAATATAAATAAGCTTGAAATTGATGAAAATTTCACCATTTTGGATGAAAAAAACTCATTAAAACTTAAAAATATTGCATTTTCCAATACTTATCAACATTTTGCAAGAGAAAAGCAAGATTTGTTTGAGGGTATTTATCTTGCTTTTAAGAAGAATAAATCGGCATTGCAGGAATGTATTTTTGCAATTCAGGACTTTTGTAGTTCGACCGATGACGAGGAAGGAAGGCTTGATTATTTTGAAAACCATTTGGAAGAAATCGATTTTCTTTCTCAAGAGCGACTTAAAGGTTTTATTAAAGATTGTCAAGATGCCTCACAAAGTTTGTTGCAAAAGTCGAGTAGTTGCGACCTGACTGCCTCTGAAGAAAAGTTTGTGCAAGAATTGGGTGTGATAATCGCACTTCCGCTTGAAGGTGACATTTTTGATATCTGTCAAAGGATAAATCTCTGCAAGGTCCCATCCTTGAAAGGGCGTCATAAAGAGGAGGTCAAAAATATACTTTTGGCTGCTCGTGACCAGCTTAAACCTGTTTTGGAACTTGCGAAAAAATATCAGTATCTTCCAAAAGATGCTGCCGAGCAAGCCAGAAGCGGAGCTTTAGTCAAGGCTATATTTCAGTATTATCATTATTATATTGATTTATATAGTTTGCTTAAGCTTAAAAAGTCAGGACTTGACTTTGCCGATATCGAAAAGTTTGCAAAGAGGCTGCTCTGCGATGACGAGGTCAAGAGGTCGCTTCAAGAAAAATATGATTATATATTTATTGATGAATATCAAGATACAAACAGGTTGCAAGAGGGAATTTTAAAACCGATTGCGGAGGGTGGATATTTCACCGCTGTTGGTGATATCAAGCAGGGAATTTATGGTTTTAGAAATGCAAGCATGGAAATTATGCAAAATGACATCGATACCTTTTCTGAAATGGAAGATGGAGAGGCGCTTTATCTAAATGGCAATTTTAGAACGGATGGAAGCATTCTTGAATTTGTCAACATCATCTTTGAAAAGATTATGACTGCAAAGACTGTTGGCATTGAATATAAAGAAAATTCTATGCTTAAGGGCCTTAAAAAGTTTTTAAAAGGTGACCTGCCGCCCGTTTGTGTGGACATCATTTTGGAGGAAAAGAAGGCTGAAAAGCAGGAATTGGGTCAAGAATTAAGTTTCAATCAAGAATTGTCTGGAAATGGCGGGCAGAATTTCAACCAAGAGTCAGATGTTGAAGGAAAAGACTTTAGGCAAGAGGATGATGAAATTTACAGCGTAAAAGAGGACAGGCTTGAAAGTGATAATTCGCAAAAAGTTGAGGTTGAAGCTATCATCAGCAAGATTCAGGCTGTGATAGGCAGCAACATTTATGATGCAAAGCTTGAAAGGCATCGCAAAGCTGAATTTGGTGATATTGCAATCCTTTTTAGGGGGAGAAGCAAACTTATGCAAGAGCTTGTCATCAGGCTTAGGGATTTGGGAGTGCCTGTAAATGCAGACCTTAAAGAATCGCTGATTGAAGATAGTCAAATTGCACTTTTAAATGCACTTTTAAAATTGACACTAAACTTTAGAGATGATATATCGCTTGCATGTGTTATGTGCTCGCCTTTTGGCGATTTCAGCATTGATGAGATTGCGCAAATTCGATATGAAGGGGATTTGCATGACAATTTTTTCAACATTATATTAAATAGTGAGAATGAAAAGATTATTGCATTTAAAAATATGGTTGAGCAGTTTAAATTTGACATACAAATCTTTGGTGTGACAAAGGCATTGTGCAGGCTGTTTAATAGATATGATTTTTATGATTATTTGGATAGTCTTGACGCTGGCAAGCAAAAGACTATAAATATCAACAACCTTTTTAAATTTATTAAGGGTGCAAAGCTTGACCACAATGTGCCAGGGATAATTTCTCTTCTGGAAAGCTCTTCTGATGTTGGTGGTGGAGAGGGCGGCTCAAATGCTATTACAATCACAACCATTCATGCGACAAAGGGGCTTGAATATCCTGTTGTCATTTTATGTGGAAGCGGTGAAAGCCTGGATAAGGCTTACAACAAAAGCTTTATTCTTTCAGATAAATTTGGTTTAGGCTGCTCTCTTTTCGATTTTGAAAGCATGACAAGGGTTCCCGCGCCATCATTCCTTGCCGGAAAAAAGGAACTTGAAAGAAGGGAATTTGTTGATGAAATAATGATTTTTTATGTTGCTCTTACACGGGCCCAAAATCATCTATTTATAATAGGAAAGGCTAAAGAAAAAGATTTTTCTTTTATAGACGAGAAAGAGCAAAACAGCTATTTAAAATTTATCCTTTTTGCTTTTGGTGAAAATTTTGCATCGCAACTGTTTAGCCAAAGAAAGATTAAAACTGAAAGTTTTGAATTTAACATCCTTGACAGTGAAAGTGAAATAAAAGAAATTGCAAATTCTTCTGTTGTTTTAAATAATTTTAAATCCAACAAATTTAAAGAGCAAATTGAAAGCTATCTTGATTTTGAATATGAAAATTTTCAGCAGTGCAATTTAAGTTTCAAAAATTCGGTTACCGGCGTCTTGCATCATATGCAGGAAGAGCTTTTTGAAGAAGATAATATTGCCCAGCAACAAAAAACAGGGGCTGAAGTTGAAATGCCAAATTATCAAAACAGAGAGGAGGCTATACTTACAGGAAATGCCTATCATGAAGCATTGAAGTTGGTTGATTTTTACAAGATAGAAAACGAGGAAGATGTGGATATAGACTTTTTATCGACAAATATGACAGAAGGCTATTTTGAAAGAATTGATTTAACACTTCTATATAAAAATATATCCATTTTAAAAGAGGTGGTAAAGGACAGCGCTCTCTTTAAAGAAAAAGAGTTTATCATGAAAATGTCTGTCAATGAAATAGAGCAATTATTAAATGAGCAATTAAAAAAAGAGCCTGATAATAGTGGTGGCGGCATGGGAAAAGGGAATTTTGATTGTGGGCTTTCTGACTTAACAAATGAAAAGTTGTGCGGTGAAAATCGAACACCATTAAAAGAAGAGAGTCTGTCTATGGCAGAACAAGGATATGAAAATGAATTGATTGTGCAAGGCATTGTTGACCTTTTTGCTGCAGGCGAGAAAATCATTCTTGTTGATTATAAATATACCTCTTGCCGTGATGAAAATGTGATTAAAAATAGATATGCAACTCAGCTTAAGCTTTATAGATTGGCAATCGAAAAGGCTTTCAATCGCAGCGTAGAAGGATGTTTTATTCTTTCATTAAAAGAGGGAAAACTGATTAAGGTGGATTAAAAATATAAATTATGATAAAAAATCAGATTAAAATAAATAAAAAATGCAAAAAAAATTATATTAAAAAACATTTATTTTTTGTCTGATTTTTTTATTATTTATTGATTATTTTTTCAAGTATTTCAATTTCAGCCTTAAAATTAAAGATAAAAGTTATTAAAAAATAAACAAAAAAAATTATTAAAAAAATCAAAAAAAAAGACGATTTTATTAGTAATTTTTTTTATTGTATGATATACTAAAAACAAAAGGAGATTATGTTATGTTTGGTCTTTTATTATCTATTGATAGTTCGCTAAGACTTTTCTTTGCTCAACTTACCGAGGCTATTGGCTTTGGTGGCTATTTGGGATTGATTATTGGCATAGAACTTTTGTTTGTTTTGCTATTTTCAATTAAAACAATCTTTTCTTATGAAAATCGACTTAAAAAGATTTTGGATAAGTCTAATGAATGGCTTTTTAAAAATAAAGTGCTTAAGTCTGACAATATAAAAGAATTTAATGATATTGTCAAAAAAGGACCAAAACGTTTTGCTTATTATTGGCAACAATTTATTCTCAACCGTGAAGGTGGTCCAATTGCTTATATGACAGAAGATAACATAATCGAAAAACCACTTAGAACAAGCAGTTGGAAAAACAATGTCAAAAATCTTGGAATTTTAACCGGCGTTTGGGCGGTAATTGCCTTTATGTTGGGGCTTGGCTCTCAGGCTGCAGAAAGTTTTTCTTTCCAATCCTTTGCTCTTGCCTTATTATTGCCAAGCATTGTTTTAATCATCGGACTTATTTCAATTATTATTATTAAGGGCAAGAGGGTGCTCAATCTTGATGAAATTTATCATTTATATCACATCTTTTCAAGATTTGTGACAAATGCTTGTGACGAGCTTCCTCCTTATATCGATTTCAACCTTCTCTTTGAGCGCAAAGAAATTGAAAATGGAAATGCTCAAATCAGAGAATATTATGAAAAACTTGCCAGAGAGGCTAAAGAGGCTTTTGAAGAGGCTTCTCAAAATGAAGCACATTCTATCGACTATAACTTTAGAGGGGTTGGTGTTGATGGTGCACTTTTGCTTGAAAGAGCTATGAAAGAAAGTGATGCCTATCTTTCAACAAAGAATGCAACACTTACTCGTATTGCTCAGGTTGAAGCCCAAAAAGAGGCTTTGAGAAGAACTTTTGAAGAAAAGCAGATGGACTTCCAAAGAAAGCTTCAAGCTTCAAAAGAAAATATGGATAAACTTATTGAAGAGCAAAATTCTACTACAGACCGTTTTGGTATTTCCAGACTTAGAGAAAGACAGGATAAGGAAGTTAAACGTCAAGAACAAATCCAAAACGACCTTGACCATGAAGAAACCAAATTTAATTCTGCAAAGGATGAACTTGATAAAGAAATTGAAGAGCTTTCTCGCAAGATGGTGAAAAGTCTTGATAAGGCTGAAAAGGGTATGACTGCCGAGTATCAATCTTTCTTCAAAAAGGTTTTAAAGTCTGCTTACACTGTTGCTGACAGCAAGATTAAGGCAGAGAAAAAGTCACTTATCGATGAAAGAAATAATATTGAAAGTGAGCTTATCAATGTTCAAACTCAAATCAAACGTTTGCTTGATGAAAATGTTACTTTGAGGGCTAGACTTGACGAACTTAATAGTTCTTCAGAAAATCCACAAGAAAATAGTGAAAATGCAGCTGCGAACGGAAACTTTGATAAAGATGGCAATTTCATCTATGAAGATGGCTCTTATCATGACGCAAAGGGCTTATTCCATGATGTAGACGGAAAAGTTTATGATATGAATGGAGTGATGGTTGATGAAACTGACGAAGATGAAGAAGAGGAAGAAAGAGAGGAAGACATCTTAAGTGACCAACTTGATAGTTTTGGACATTTCTTCAATGAAAATTTATTGGAAGACGAGCAGGAAGAAGAATTGCCAGAAGAAGAGGGCAAGAAAGGAAGGGGCAGACCAAGAAAAGAGGTTGATGAAACTTCAAAAGTGCCTGCAAAAAAGAGAGGCAGACCAAGAAAAGAGGTTGATGAGCAGCCAATTTCTGAGGCTCCAAAAAAAAAGGGTAGACCTAAAAAGTTGATATCTGAAGATGAAATAGAAGATATAAACAACCTTATCAGTGCAGAAGAGAAAAGATTTAATGACATCAAGTCGATAGTTGATAATAGTCTTGATAAGGCACTTGAACTTGATGAAGGCATTGAGAGAGATAAGGAAGAAATTATTGCGGCTGTTGAATCTTTGAAAGAACAAGCAAAAGCTTTGGAAGGCAGAGAAGATGCTGGTGAAGAGCTTAAGAAAATCAATGCCCGCATTGAAACCTTGATAAATGATATTACCTTACTTAGTGGTAAGAAATAATTATTAAAGTGAAATAATTTGCAAGATAAACATTTGTTTTTGATGCGACAACTAAAAAAAGAAAAACTGATAGTTTGAGCTATCAGTTTTTTTTGTTTTTATGATATAAATTTGATTTGCAAAGATTACATATCAAATTCATATTCATTTATATGTTCAACGACTTCTTTTGCTGGGTCAATGAAAATAGGGTTTTCAAGGTCATAATCATTGTAATCATAGTTTGGCTTTTCAAATTGTTTTATCATTTCATGTGATAAAATTTGAATTTCTGTTTTTAAGTCAATGATATTATTTTGAATGGTCCTTATTTCAATATCAATTTCATTTATTTGTTTTCTGACATTTTGTCTTGCAATTTCTAAATCTTTAAGTTGCTCAAAAAGTTTAAGTCTTTCTTCTTGAATCTTTGGGGTATTATTGTTTGGCAAATTTATAATATTGGTGTATTTTTTAAATTCATCATTTACAACTTTCTTATCTTTAAGTATTTGTTTTTCTTGTGCAGATAATGGATTTTTCTTTTCATACAATCTGTCAAGTTTGTTGTATTTATTGTTTATTATTTCTTCTAATTTGTTTATTTTATTTATGTTATTCATAAAGTCCTCCTTAGATTTGTCTTATTATATCATAAAATATTGCAAATTTCAACACTTTTTTTTATAATTATTGATTTTACATCTTTCATGTATGATAATTTTGTTTTGTGACATAATAAAAACATGAAAAAAATTGTTATTTTATTTATCCTATCATTATTGTTTTTTACCCCTGCTGCAGGACTAGGGAATTTTGCTTTGGCGGATGGGCAGGCTAATGAGAATTATATTATATATAATGAAGATGGTGAGATTATCTGCGAAAAGAGTTCTATCGAAATTGGTGACGGCTTCATTACTCCTGACTTTTGTGAATATGAAATTATACAAATTGAAAATCATAAGGGATATGCAAAGCTTGTTAAAAAGTTAAGGCAGCCAAATATTAATCGAAAGAAAAATCTTGCTAAGCAAAAATTGGCGCAGCGTGGTCAGCTTTCAAAGAAAATTTGTCTATATCTTACTCATAATGATGAAAGTTATACCCCTTCAGATGGTTATGATAGCATTTATGGAAAGGGTGGCATCCATGACGTTGCAAAAGAGTTTCAAAATCAGCTTGACAAAAAGGGAATTTCGGTTGTGCTTGATGAAACTTTGCATATACCTCATAACAGCACTGCATACTCGCGTTCGGGTGTTACCGCAAAAAAACTTTTAGATAATCAACGTCCTGATGCGATGTTTGATGTCCATAGAGATGGTGTCAGCAAAAGTTTTTATTATGTGACTAATAATGGCGAGGGATACAGCAAAATAAGAATTGTCGTTGGCAAATCAAATCCAAACTTTGATGAAAATTATTCCTTTGCGCAAACCATTTTTGCACTTGGCAATGATATGTATCCATTTTTGTTTTCAGACATTTATTTAGGCAAAGGTCATTACAATCAGGCTTTGCAACCAACAGATTTATTGTTTGAAATGGGGACATATCTTATAGAAAAGGAATATGTGATGAAATCTCTGCCCCTTCTTGCCAATGTTGTTGAAAAGGCATTATATCAAAGTGAAACAGATGCCAATGGTGATATTGCGGTGGACGACAATCAACCTTCTGATGAGATTATTGGTGTAAAACCGCCAATATCAAATGATATCATTGATGTCAAACCGCCAAATGTTGATATCGGAAATGGCAATATTGGTGGAAACAATCAGGTTGAAAAGCCTTCTGATGGCACTTTTGTTGATGCCTCGAAAGAAAAGGGTGATAAAGGCGGCCTTATAATAGCAATCACTGTGATTGGCGTGGTTGTTTTTGGAATGTTTTTATTGTCAATTGCCTTAATTAGAAATGAAAGAAAAAACAAGAAGAATTGATAAAAATTTTGAGAAAAAGATTTGATTTTATATCATATTTAAATATATTTTAAATTAAAAAGACAATTTGATGATTTCAGATTGTCTTTTTTATTCAGGCAAAAAGGGTTTAAGGAAATTGTTTTTTTAAAGGTGCAAGAAAGACAGCTTATAGATAAGAAACAAGCTTAAAGCTTTCAATTTTTAAGAAATATTAAAATATTATGCATAAAATGTTGACAAATCAATAAATTTATATTAAAATGTTGTCATGTCAACAATTTTGTTGTCATAAAAGGAATTATTATGAAATCAAGATATGATAGATTTTCTTCATTGATACTCAGCATCAATAAGAATATACAAAAAATTAAAAATTATGAAATGAATAATTTTGGTTTGAAAGGCAAACAGGTGCAATGTATTTATCATCTTTATAATGATGAGGATGGGATATGCGTGACTCAACTTGCCCTTCTTTGCAATGAAGATAAGGGTGCTATGTCAAGGACAGTCAAAGAACTTGAAATGGGTGACTATCTTTATGTCGAAGAAATGGGCGGGCAAAAATATAGAAATCCTATCAAGCTTACTCCTCGTGGATTGGAACTTGGCAAGCTTGTAAGCAAAAGAATTGATGATATCTTTTCTATTGGAAGTGATGGAATAAGTGAAGAAGAAAGAGAAAATTTTTACTTATATTTAAATATAGTTTCAGATAATTTACAAAAGATATGTCAAAATTATGGAGGCAAAAATGGCAATTAAAATAGTAATAGATTCTGCAAGTGATTTAGATAAAGTTGAAGCAGAACAAAAGGGTGCAACTTTGGTATCTATGGAAGTCCGCTTTGATGATGAGGTTTATCTGGATGGTGTCAATCTTTCCAATAGACGTTTTTTTGAAAAATTGATTGAAAGTGACCAACTTCCAAAAACCAGCCAAATAAACGAGTATACTTTTGAAGAAACCTATGAAAAACTGGTAAATGAAGGAGATGAAGTCATTGTAATCACCCTTTCTTCAAAACTTTCTGGCACTTATAATAGTGCAGAGCGTGCTGCAAAAAAATTTGCAGGAAAGGTGTTTGTTGTTGACAGCTTAAATGCTTGCATTGGTCAGCGTATATTATTTGAATATGCTTTAAGACTGGTGGAAGAAGGTAAACTTTCTGCAAGCGAAATTGCAGAAAAGCTTAATTCTAAGAAAAAGAAAGTTCAACTTTTGGGTGTTTTGGGGACTCTTAAATATCTTAAAAAAGGTGGCAGAATTTCAAGTGTGGTTGCTTTTACTGGTGAAGCTTTTTCAATTAAACCTGTCGTTTCGGTTATAAATGGTGAAGTAAAACTTGTGGGCAAGGCGATTGGCTCAAAAAAAGGCAACAATTTGTTGAATCAACTTGTTGAAAAATGTGGTGGAATTGATTTTGATATGCCATATTGCGTGGGTTATTCAGGTCTTTCAGATGATGTTTTAAAAAAATATTTGGAAGATAGTCAGGCTTTATGGAAACATCAGACCGATTCTATTCCTTCCTTTATGATTGGCTCAACTATTGGGACACATATTGGGCCAGGAGCAATTGCTGTGGCATTTTTTAGCAAGGACTAAAAACTTCAGGTTTTAATTTGTCGGATGAAATAGAAAAATAAAATAATATGTCAAAAATAGAAGCAAGCGCTCAGGTTGTTTGTGCCTAGCTTGTCTTCTTAAAAAAAACTGCTTTAGTTAGGGCGGTTTTTTTGTTTTAATAAATATCATCACTTTAAAAACTAAAATTTTTATTTTTACACATACTAAATAGGATTGTGCTTTAGTAATAATAAATATATTTATTAAAAATAATATCAAAAAGAGTTTAATTTATTTGACAATTTGTGGCGGGGGGGGGTAAAATTAATGTATATATTGAAGCTTAGGACTTTTATTATTATTGCAATGAGAGGCAAAAATATAAAAATTTTTAATTTTTGGAGGACAAATGAAAAGTAGAAAGTTAAATTATTTATTTTTTACCTTTGTGATGTCTTTGTTATTGCTTTGTTCTGGCGTTGTTCTTATCAATGCTTTTGATAAAAAGGGAAAAGCTGCAGGAAGTGATTGGTTAAGCATAGTTATTACATATAATTTATTAAATTTAAATTCGACAGCAACAAGCGCTTCAAAAATTTCTTCAGGTGGCCCCTCTGTAACTTTCGCTGCATGGAACGATACTGCAGGAAGTGCACAATGGGGTAATATTTTGGTCGGCAAATCCTCCACTTCCAGAAAAGGTGTTTCTGGCAGCACAACAATCAAAACCGTATATGATTGTGCCAATTCCAATGATGTATATATTTCACTTCAAGCACCATCAGGATATAAGTTTACTTATTTATATTTTTATACTGACAATACAGCGGTTGATAGATGGAGGATTCCAGAAAAATCATCTGGGACATTGCGTAGTGCAATAAATAAAAGTGGCACAAATGAAGTGGCTTCAGGTTATGTGCAAAATGGTGTGACCTGTGCGCAAGGTTCTACCACCTATTATAATATCTATCAAAGATTGAGAGATAGAGGAGCAAGTAAGGGTAAAACCACACTTAATGTTACTATGACCCTTGAGCCTTCGGACAACTCTATTAAAACGGTATCATTCAATGCGCAAGGTGGAAGTGCAACTTCTTCAATAAAAACCTATTCTCAAAGGTCATATAAATACTATTCTGTTACACCTCCTACAAAAACAGGCTATATTTTTAAAGGCTTTTATACTGCGTCCAGCGGTGGAACACAAATTTTTGATGCAAGTGGAAAAGGTGCTGATAAGACTTATGCAAGTGTAAATGTGTCAACTCTTTACGCGCAATGGGAGGCGATATCATACAAAGTTCGATTTGATGGTAATGGAGCTACTTCTGGTTCTATGGCTGACCAAGACTTTAGATATGACACTGCACAAAATCTTAGAGTTAATTCTTTTTCTAAGACTGGATATATTTTTACCGG
>CARUPR010000006.1 GCA_949077035.1 uncultured Eubacteriales bacterium | reverse complement strand
TGCAGAGATGGCCGAGCGGTTTAAGGCGCACGCTTGGAAAGCGTGTGAGGTCACAAGCCTCCGCAGGTTCGAATCCTGTTCTCTGCGCCAATTTTAGGAAATGAAATGAAAAATTTTAATTTATTGACTGAAATAAAAAATACAAACCAATGAATGAACAAGAAAGACTACTTGTTGAAAAATTAAATTAGATTTTATTTTATATTAATTTATTTATGGAGTAGGTAAATAGTTATTATAATATAAATAATATTAACATAAAAGTGAGGGATAAACATGGAAGATTGTATTTTTTGTAAGATTATAAAAGGGGATTTGCCTTCATATAAAATCTATGAAGATAAAGATACTTTTGCTTTTTTAGATATCAGTAATGATGCTAATGGGCATATTTTGGTTATTCCAAAAATTCATTATACAAATGTTTTAGATTGTGATGCAGAAGTGCTTGCAAGTGTGGTTAAGACTATCAAAAAGATATCAAATCATCTTGTTGAAAATTGCGGTTTTTCTGGTGTAAATATTTTAAACGCAAGTGGAAAAGATGCAGAACAAAGTGTATTTCATCTTCATTTTCATATTCTGCCTAGAAAAGAGGGTGATGGAATGAAAACATTTCCTAAACTTAAGCAAAATGAGTTTACCCTTGACGAGATGTGTGAAAAACTTAGAATAAAGGAATGATTATGAAGGAAATTATTTTATATACTGATGGTGCCTGCTCTGGCAATCCTGGAATTGGTGGTTGGGGTGCTATTTTAATGTATAACAACAAAGAAAAAGAGCTTTCTGGCGGAGAAGAGTTGACAACTAATAATCGTATGGAACTTATGGCTGTTATAAAAGGACTTGAAGCAATTAAGGAAAGCTGCATTGTTGATATTTATAGTGATTCTGCCTATGTGGTAAATGCTTTTTTGCAAGATTGGATTACAAAATGGGTGAATAATGGATGGCGGACCACAAAGGGCGGTGTTATGAATAAAGACCTTTGGGAAAGGCTGCTTGAGCTGCTTGAAAGGCATCAGGTGAGCTGGCATAAAGTAAAAGGTCATGCAGACAATAAATATAACAATCGATGTGATGCGCTTGCAAGAGGTGAAATTGAAAAGATAAAAAATGCCAACATATAAGATGGCATTTTTTCTACTAATTTATCTTAAAATCAACTACTAATTAAAAACTAATATTTTCTTATAGCTCAGTTATTAAAATTAGTCTACATTGATAAGCTTTTCATAAATAACCTCATAAATACTTGGTGCATTTGTTCTCCATTTATGCACAGCTTCGTTTGCACTCTGTCTTGTTGGTGCTTTTATTGTCAAAACAAACATTGGTGCTGTTGATTGAGGCTCATAAATCTTAAGTTCTACATTATAAGAGCCGTCTTCATTTTTTTTGTATGTTGAACTATATTCCTGTGAAGATTTTACATTGAGTTTGTTTGCTTGCAGATATGCCGAAATTTCTTCTCTTTTTTCAAGCGAAAGTCGTCTGTAAAGATGTGACAAACATTCTCTGCCTTCATAGGTGAGGGCAAAGAGTTCTTTGCTATCTTCATCGTTGCTTATCTTATATAAAAGCTTTGCATCAACAAGGTCATGAATGATTGTTTTGCAATCCATATAATTTTGAATCCATTCATTCTTGATAGAGCAAATATCCAAAATAGAGTCTTCTGTCAAAGGAAACTCCATTTTGTCAACTACAAACAACATTGTAAGTTTGTCTTGCACGATTCTTTCTTTTTCGGTTGGTAATTTGTTCATAATTAATATTATATCACAAATTTTAAATAAATCAAATTCTTTTATTTGCATTTTTAATTTTTATGTGATATAATCTAATATATATTGAAAAAAAATATTTAAATTTTAATTTTTCAGAATATGTGAGGGTTTATGGAAAACAGCAATTTTCAAAATTTTTTAAATTCTTGTGATGAACTTATTAATTGCAAGTTTTTAGTAGCCGAATATAAACTTCAGAAGATGTTGCAAGAGCTTGCAAATACTCAAGAAATATGCTCTCTGATTGGCGAATGTTTGGAATCTTTTAATCGTGATAGAGAATTTTCTAAATCTTTTGTGCAAGATGGCAATGGAGAGTTTATGTTTATCTTACCAGATGAAGAATATAAAATCTTGGCTTTGGTTTTTTGCACACTTGTTGACATTGATGCAAAGAAAATTGATTTTACAGACTTTGTTAAGAGATTTTTTGGTAATAGTGAAAATCCATATAAATCTTTTGTAAATTCTATGATAATTCCTTTTAAAAGTTTGATTGTTGAGGCATTTGGATTTTTGAATAATAAAAATGAAAATACTGAATCTGAAGAAGAGAATGTTGAAGAGGATGAATTTGAAGAAGAGGAAGAGGTTGATTCAGATTTGTTTGAACGTGCACAAAAAATTGCAGTCCAAATTTTAAGTCAACTTGAATATGCAAGAAATGATTATTCAAATTCAACAGCGATGCAAATTTGCAGAGCTATTGTCAAAACATCTTCTATGTGTGATATAGATGTGACTTCTTCGCTTGCAATGGCTCTTAAGGGTTGTAAGGCAAAACAGGTGAAATTTTTGGTGAAAGAACTTTGCGATTTATTCATATAATTACAAAATAAAAATATCTCTTGTTATGGGATATTTTTTTTAATATAGTTTGCAAAAATTATAAACATAATAATAATTATATCAATTGAAATTAAATATAACTTTGATAAAATCTTTTTTGCATAGCTATATCATCATTAAAGCAACAATCAAAACAGATATAAAACAGCTTATTAAAGCATGAGTAAATTTTTGCAAACAAAAGAGTTTTACAGGCATATTAAGTCGTGATAACATTGATAGAGATTGCAATATCGTTGAAATTCCTCCAAAGCTGATTACAAAAGTCGCAGGTATTATTGCCCATGCACCAGAGTAATGGCTGGCTATATCAATGCAACCTTTTGTAATTTCAATGCATCCTTCTAAAATACTTGATATATATGGTGGAAATAGATTAAAGATAGGTGAAAGAGAGGTTATTACAACAAAGAAAATTGCAATTATTGTCCCAACAATTATCATGCTTAAAGCAGAGTCAAGGACTATTGAAGAGATATCAAAGCCTTTATTTTCTTTTTGATTAGTTTTATTTTCTATTATCTTATCATCTTTAAGTTTTATATTTCGATAGAGAAGACCGTTTATAAGTGCACCTAAAATGTGGGCAATAAAAATTATAATACCAAAGAGATGATTTTTAAGCATTGCAATACCAACAGCGCCAATAATAAACATTGGCCCAGAAGTAGAACAAAAACTGCACATTTTAAATGCATCAGATTTTGATATTTTACCATTTTCATATAGCTCGGCAGTCATTTTTGCACCGACAGGATAGCCTGAAATAATGCTTGTCATAAAAACAAGAGAGGCTGAAGATGAAGTTTTAAAAAGAAATTTGCATGGCTTTTCAAACACCTTTGAAAACTTGTCCAAAGTACCAAGAGAAGTTAAAACTTTTACAAAAAAAATAAATGGCAAAACACTTGGAAGGACATTAAATGCCCATGCCGAAATTCCGTTTAATGTTTGACTTATATATAATGATGGCGAAATTGCCATGTTTATTATTATATACAGCAAAAAAATGGATAAAATTGTGTTATATTTTTTCATTTAATGCTCCAAAAATTTGACAATGATAAAATGTTTTTGATATAATTACTATTGATTATTGAATATATATCTATAAAAACAACTATATATAGATAAATTTATTCAATAAAACACAATTTTAGAAGGATGATTATGAAAATTAAGGATATTTATAAAAAAGCAAAATTATTGCAAAAGTCTATTGTGTTTCCAGAAGCAGGATTCAGTGACAGAACTTTGCAAGCAGTGAAAATTATACAAAAAAAGGGGATTGCAAAGCCTATTTTAATTGGTGACGAAAGTGCTCTTATATTAAGAGATAAAAGTCTTTCTCAGTTTGAAATAATAAATCCTCTTACTTTTACATCAAAGGATGAACTTGTAAATTGTCTTTATGAAAAAAGAAAGGCAAAAGGCATGACTATTGAAGAGGCAGAAGAAATGGCAAAAGACCCATATTATTTTGCAACTTTACTTGTTGAATGTGGCTATGCGGATGGTATGGTTGCAGGAGCTGAAGCTTCTACTGCAAATACAGTAAGACCTGCACTTCAAATTATAAAAGCCAAAAAGAAGGGTGATATCGTTTCTTCATGCTTTATAATGTTTGGCAAAAATAAATTTTTGGGTGATAAGTGCTTGATATTGTCAGATTGTGGTGTAATAAAACATCCAAGTGAAGATGAACTTTATCAAATAGCCTGCCAAAGCGTAGAAACTTATAAATCATTGGGTTTTGATGACCCAAGAGTAGCCTTCCTTTCTTTCTCTACAAAAGGTTCTGCAGATGACGAAAGTTTGGATGTTGTAAAAAATGCTTATAATAAATTTAAGGAAACAGGTATTGCCTGTGATGGAGAAATTCAGTTTGATGCTGCAATGGTGAAAAGGGTTCAAAAACAAAAATGCCCAAATAGTCCTTTGCAAGGGGATGCAAATATATTGATTTTCCCAGATTTAAACAGCGGAAATATCTGTTATAAAGCAATGCAATATATGGGCGGTGTAAATGCCATAGGCCCAGCATTACAAGGGCTGAAAAAGCCAATTAATGACCTTTCAAGAGGTTGCACAGCTGACGATATCGTAGCTATGACAGCTGTGACAGTTTTACAATGCAATAAGGAGGAAAAATAAATGAAAACATTGGTTTTAAATGCAGGAAGTTCTTCACTCAAATTTCAACTTATGGATATGAATGATGAAAAATTAATCGCAAAAGGAAATTGTGAAAAAATAGGTCTTAATGATTCTACAATCACTCTTAAAGCTCATGGAAATGTTAAAACTTTTGATATCAAACTTGACAATCATCAGATAGCTATGGAGCATGTATTAAAAATACTTTGCGACAAAGAAAACGACATAATTTCAAATTTATCAGAAATTGAGGCAGTAGGGCATAGAGTTCTTCATGGTGGTGAAAAATTTAAAAAGTCAACACTTATTGACGAAAAAGTATTGGAAGAGTTGAAAGAGCTTATTCCTTTAGGACCTCTTCATCAACCAGCAAACATTCAAGGAATTGAAGCTTGTATGCAATTGATGCCTGGCGTTCCACAAGTGGCAGTATTTGATACAGAATTTCATTCAACATTACCAGATTATGCTTATAGATATGCTATTCCAAAAGAAGCTTATACAAAATGGGCGATAAGAAAATATGGTTTTCATGGCACATCTCATAAATATATTGCAGGTGAACTTGCTAAGTTGTTAAACAAAGATGGTAAATTTATTATCTGCCATATAGGAAATGGTGCATCTATCTCTGCTGTAAATAATGGCAAATGCCTTGATACTTCAATGGGATTTACTCCACTTGAAGGTTTAGTTATGGGGACAAGGTCAGGTGATATTGACCCAGCTGTAGTTGAACGCATTATGGATATGACAGGAAAAGATATCCATGAAACTCTTAATTATCTCAACAAGAAGAGTGGTCTTCTTGGAATTAGTGGAATTTCAAGTGATATTAGAGATATTCAAGCACAGGCAGAAAGTAATGCCGATGCAAGACTTGCTGTAGATATGCTTTGTTATAGAGTGAAAAAATATATTGGTGAATATATCGCTGTTTTAAATGGTGTGGATGCAATCGTATTTACAGCAGGAACAGGGGAGAATAGACCAGAAATAAGACAACAAATTTTGGAAGGCTTAGACTGGCTTGGAATTGAAGTTGATAAAGATAAAAACTATAATTTCACTCGCGGAGAAGTTTGTGACATAACAGGTGAAAATTCAAGATGCAAAATCTTTGTTATGCCAACAGATGAAGAACTTCTCATTGCAAGAGATACAAAAACATTAGCTAATAAATAATAAAAATATTTGAAGAATAAACTAAAAAAAATTAATTATCTAAAATAGATATAATTGTTAATTAAAATGCTTGACAAAACTGATTACGTTTGATATAATAAGTCAGCATGATGATTTTTGAAGGAGGAAAAAATGGCAGTTCCAAAGCATAAGGTTTCAAAAGCAAGAAGAAATTCAAGACACTCTGCAAATTCTGTTGCAGTTGCTCCAACACTTGTTGAATGTCCAAAATGTCATGAGATGAAAAAACCTCATACAGTTTGCAAGAAGTGTGGAACTTATAAGGGTGAAACCATTATTGAAAAGAAAGAAGAAAATAAATAATGAATAAAAGACTCTCGGTTTTGCGAGAGTTTTTTTGTTTTATATTCAAACAAAAGAATATATTGTAGTATGTATTTCAGACATAATACTATATATTGTATATTGTCAATAAATTATAAATATAAAAATTTTTATTGCAAATTTTTTATTTTTTTGCTATAGTATAGTAGTATATATTTTATATATAAATAAACACATAAAATTATAAATTAAATATTTAAAATTTTAAATAAAATAAAGGATAGATTTATGAAAGTTGTAATAGATGCTTTTGGTGGTGATAATGCACCTTTAGAGATTGTTGAGGGTGTGAAATTGGCACTTAAACAAAATAAGGACTTAGAGGTAGTGCTTTGTGGAAAAGAAGATATTTTAAATAAAATGATTGAAGGTTATCAAAATCGCATTGAAATAGTCGATGCTGATGAGGTAATTGAAAATGGAGAGCATCCTACATTTGCAATTAGAAAAAAGAAAAATTCTTCACTTGTGCGAGCATATGACATCTTAAAAGAAAGAGAGGATGTTATTGGGCTTGTATCGGCAGGAAGCACAGGTGCTGTGCTTGCGGGTGCTATTATGAAAATCGGAAGAATTAAGGGGATTTCAAGACCAGCTCTTGCTCCTATTTTGCCTACTAAAAAGGATAGTGATGTCATTATCATTGATAGTGGTGCAAATGTTGATTGCAAACCTATCAATCTTTTGCATTTTGCTTTGATGGGCTCTGCCTATTACTCAATTATTTATAATACAACAAAACCTAGAGTTGCACTTTTAAATAATGGCTCTGAAGAAGGAAAGGGTAATGACCTTGCCAAGGAAACCTATCCACTTCTAAAACAAGCTCCTATAAACTTTATTGGAAATAAAGAGGGTGGAGATTTTATGAGCGGAGATATTGATGTTATGGTGACAGATGGTTTTGCTGGAAATGCACTTTTGAAAGGGACTGAAGGTTCTGTTATGGCAGTAATGTCACTTTTGAAACAAAGTATTAAATCGCATTTTTGGAGCAAGATTGGAGCGCTTTTTATGAAAAAAACCTTTAAAGAACTTAAAGGTCGCATCGACATTTTAAACAAACATGGTGGTTCGCCTTTGCTTGGCTGCAAAAAATTGGTTGTAAAAAATCATGGTTCTTGCAAGAGAAATAATATCTGCTCTTCAATAAACCAGACAATTATTCTTCATGAAAAAGGCCTTATAAGCCAGATAGAAAATAATCTTGCAACTTTTAATTTAGACACTGCATCTGAAGAAAATTAATAATTTTAACATTTTTAAAAGGAATTTGATTTTTAAATGAAAACAAAATTTTATGATTTTCAAAATCAAAATTTATTAAAACAGGCCTTGACTCATAGTTCAAAATCACGTGAAAATTATGAAAGGCTTGAATTTTTGGGTGATAGCATTTTGGATTTTGTGGTTGGTGAATATTTTTATATTAATTGTAAGGATGGTGAAGGCAGGTTGACTGTTTTAAGAAGCCATTTTGTTTCAGAAAATTATTTAGCAAAAATATTTAATAAACTTAATCTGACAAACATGGTTCAGCTTGGCAAAAGTTGTCAAGGTGAAATATCAAAAGCTTTAAAATGCGATATTGTTGAAGCAATTATTGCGGCAATTTATCTTGATGGTGGGATGGACAAGGCTAAAGAGTTTATTTATAAATTTTTTGAACTTGAAAATTTTGAACATATCATTGATGATAATTATAAATCTAAATTGCAGGAATTAATACAGGGCAATTTTAAATGTAAAATGACTTATGATACTAAGGCTGCAAACGATGGATTTATTTCAAATTTCTTTATGGATGAAGATAAAGTTTCTACAGGTTGTGGAAAAAGCAAATTGGAAGCAGAACAAAATGCTGCAAAACAGGCGATTGATAAGTTGTTTTTAATAAATGACAATAAATAATGAAGATTATCTAAAATATTAAATTATTTAAATATATATTTTAGATGACAGAATAAAACTTTAAAATAAAACTTTTATAGATATAGATTTTACATAAAAACGAGAGGATAAAATGATTTTTAAAAAGATTGAAATGGTGGGCTTTAAGTCTTTTGCAGAAAGGACTATTATTGAATTTGGAGATAATTTTACAGCGATTGTTGGGCCTAATGGTTGTGGTAAAAGTAATGTTTCTGATGCTATACGTTGGGTTTTGGGTGAACAAAGTGCAAAAACTCTTCGTGGTGACAGTATGCAGGATGTTATTTTTAATGGAACTGAAAAAAGAAAGAGTTTATCTTATTGCGAAGTTACTCTTACTTTTGACAACTCAACAAGATTTTTCAATTTTGATTATGACGAACTTGCAATCACACGTAAACTTTATCGCTCGGGTGAAAGCGAATATCTTATAAATCGAAATACCTGTCATTTAAAGGATATTACAAATCTTTTATATAACAGCGGTTTGGGCAAAAATGGTTATTCTGTTGTCAGCCAAGGTAAAGTGACCGAACTTGTTGATTCAAAACCTGAAGCTAGACGTGCCATGTTTGAGGATGCTGCAGGTATTTCTAAATACAAGAATGACAAGAGGGAGGCAGAACGTAAACTTGATAGGACCAATGACAATTTAACACGTGTCAAGGATATATTGTCTGAAATTGAAAGACAGATGGGACCTCTTAAAAAGCAGGCTGAAAATGCAAAAAAATATCTTGAATATAAAGCAACTTTAAAAGACCTTGAAGTAAATGCCTATATCTATCAATATGAAAACGCCAATAATGTAAAAGAGGCGATAAACTTAAAACTTGATGCGATAAACAGACAACTTGAACAAAGAGAGGGCGACATAACTAAAGCCAACGAAGATTATGAAAAGTGTATGTTTGACCTTGCAAATTTTGATAAAGTTTTGGCTTCCTTGAATGATAAAATACTTGATATTACAGTAAATCTTGAAAAGCAGGAAGGTGAAACAAAGCTTGCTAGGGAAAGGGTAAACTTTACTTTAAAAGAAAATGATAGATTAAACCTTGATAAAACAAATTGTGAAAGAGCCATTGAGATTGGCAGTGAAGAAAAGGGTAAGAAAGAAGAACAGTTAAAGGGCTTAAAAGACGATTTAGAAGCTCTTGAAAAGGCTTTTAATGAGCTTAGTGAAAGTTATCTTAAAATTGCAAACGAGCTTACTTTAAGTGAAGATGAAGCCGGTCAAAGCCAACAAAGAGTGATTGAAACGCTAGGCTCTCTTAGTGACATAAAAAGTTCTGTTTCAAGGCTTATGGCAGAAAAGGAATTGTTGTCAACAAATCTTATCAATCTTCAAACAGACATCTCTTCACTTTCAGCAAAGAAGAATGAAAATGAACTTTTGGTAAATGGTATTAAGTCAGAACTTGAAGAGAATGAAAAAGTTTTAAATTCATTAAAGCTTGAGGTTGATAATTTAGCAAGCCAAAACTATATTCATGAAAGAAAGATAAAAGAACTTGAAAATGAAAAGGCAAATACAATAACTCAAATAAAAGTTTATGAAAATAGAAAGAAACTTTTGACAGACCTTCAAAATGAATATGATGGATATTCTTATGCGGTAAAAAAACTTCTTAAAGAGGGTGATAGAAATTCTGTAATTAAAGATAAAATTGTTGGTGTTGTTGCATCTTTAATAAAGGTGCCTGAGAAATTTGAAACAGCGGTAGAAGTTGCTCTTGGTGGTAGTTTGCAAAACATAGTGACCTATGATGAAGATGGCGCAAAATATCTTATAAGATTTTTAAAAGAACATTCTTTTGGTCGCGCAACCTTTCTTCCTGTCACATCAATGAAGAAGAGAGAATTTGACAAGCGTCTTATCTCTGGCGTAAATGGCTGCTATGGTCTTGCAAGCGAACTTGTTGACTTCGATAAAAATATTTTCAGTGTTGTAAGTAATCTTTTAGGTGCAACAGTCATTGTTGACAATCTTGAAACAGCTGTTAGCCTTGCAAAGGCAACAAGATATTCTTTTAGAATAGTCACTTTGGAAGGAGATATTGTAAATCCTCAAGGTTCGCTTACCGGTGGAAGTAAGAAGGCTGAATCCTCAAATCTTATGGGAAGAGAACGCGAAATTGAGAATCTTGGGATAGATATTGCTAAACTTGAAGCAAGGCTGAAAACTATAGAACTTGAAGAAGGCAATCTTACAAAAGAACTTAGTGATAAGAAGGTTGAATTTAATAATTTGACTGATAAGAAAAATAATCTTGAAATTGTTTTAGCTTCAAGCAAAGAAAAACTTGATAAATATCAATCTGCTTTAGCTGAAGCGGAAGATAATTTGAAAGTCGCTCAAATGGAAGAAAATACCGTTCAAAATAAAATAAATCTTATTACTGATGAACTTTCTCGTTCAGAAAAGATTGAATCTGCTCTTTCTGGCAATAAAGAAGATGCGGACGAACTTATTAAAGAAAAGAAAGAACAATTTGAAGCACTGAGAAACCAAAGAGAACAGATAAATAAAAATATACTGGCAGTAAAGGTTGAAATTGCTGAAGCAAAAACCAAAATTGTTTCAATTGAAGAAGATTTGCTGAGAATAGAAAATGAACTTGGCAGACAAAAAACTAATGAGAGAAATATAACAGAGCAGATTGCTCAAAATGAGCAGTTTATTGCTTCATGCGAGCAGATGATAAAAGAAAAATTGGCATCTGCACCAATGTCTGACAAGAAAGTTGAGCTTGAACAATTTATTAAGAAACGTCAAATAGCAGAAGAAGACAAAGCTAAACTTTCAGATAAGATTAAAGAGCTTGACAACTTTAAAACCTCTCTTATGAATGAAATCTCAAATATCAAAGACAAAAAATTTAAGGAAGAGATGAATTTATCTAAGGTGGATACAGAGCTTGAACAAATGCAAGAACGTATTTATGAAGAATATTCACTTTCTTATTCTACCTGTTTGGAGTTTAGACGTCCTGATTTTGATATTGATGTTGCTATGCCTGAAATTGCAAAACTTAAGAAGAGTATAAGTGCTCTTGGTTATGTCAATGTAAATGCGATTGAAGATTGCAGTGCTCTTTTAGAGAGATATGATGACTTAAACGGACAGGCAGAAGACCTTGAAAAGGCAAAAGATGACCTAAACAAGATTATAAAAGATTTGTCTGTTATTATGGTTGAAAAGTTTAGCAATGAACTTGCACGTATTAATGAAAGCTTTAAACTTACCTTTAGAGAACTTTTTGGTGGCGGAACTGCTAAACTTGCACTTTCTGATGAAAATGACCCACTTGAATCAGGTGTTGAAATTTTTGCTCAGCCACCTGGAAAGAAAATTCAGAATATGACATTATTGTCGGGTGGAGAAAAGTCATTGACGGCTATGGCGGTTATATTTGCGATTTTAAGAATAAAACCACTTCCATTCTGTTTGTTTGACGAAGTTGAAGCCGCTCTTGATGATTCAAACGTAGAAATCGTAGATAAATATCTTAAAAAATTGTCGACTGAAACTCAATTTATTCTTATTACACATAAAAAACCAACCATGGAATATGCCAATGCTTTATTTGGTGTTACAATGGAGGAAAAGGGTGTATCTAAGATTGTTTCTGTTCTATTATCAGATGCTATTAAACATGCTCAGGAGGATGCATAAATGGGAATTTTTAAAAAAATTGGAAATGCACTTAAGAAGACTAGAGAGGCTTTAGCTCGTAAAATTGATGCTCTTTTAAGCCATGGAGAACTTGATGAAGATTTTTTTGAAGAATTGACTGATGTCTTGATTTCATGTGATATAGGTGTGAGAACAAGTATGGATATAGTCGATAATCTTCGTATTCGTGCTAGAAAAAACAAATTAAGAACTGCTGATGATGTAAAAAAAGAACTTAAAGATATCATAAAAGAAGATTTTTCAAGTGTTGATAATTTAGATATTGAATATCCAGCAATTATAACAATTGTTGGCGTAAATGGAGTTGGAAAGACTACAACGATTGGCAAATTATCCAAATATTTCAAAAATCAAAAGAGAGATGTTACTCTTGTTGCAGGCGACACTTTTAGAGCGGCTGCCTCAAACCAATTAAATGAATGGGCTGAACGCACAAAGACTAGGATTATAAAACATACTGAAGGTGCTGATGCTGCAGCTGTGGTTTATGATGGTATCTCAAGTGCCAAGGCTAAAGGGACTGATGTTTTACTTGTTGATACTGCAGGAAGATTGCATACAAAAACCAATCTGATGGAAGAACTTAAAAAAATTGATAGGGTTGTAAACAGAGAATATCCTGATGCTCATAAATATACATTGATTGTGCTTGATGCCACAACTGGTCAAAATGCACTAAATCAAATCAATGCCTTCAATGAATTTGTTAAAATTGATGGAATCATTTTGACAAAGCTTGACGGAACTGCAAAAGGCGGAGTGGTAGTTGCTATAGAAAAAGAATATCATCTTCCAGTTGCTTTTGTAGGTGTTGGCGAAGGGGTTGATGACCTAGAAAGATTTGATTATAATGATTTTATAGATAATTTATTTTAACTTAAGAGGGAAATATGCAAGAAAAATTTAAAATCAATTATGTAAAAGCTAAAGATGAAAAAGATATAGTTTATATCGGAGCTATTCTTAATGATAAGATGATTGGGCATTTGACATACAAAATCAAAGAAGATAGTGCTTGGCTTTACTTTGTAGGTGTTGATAGAGATTATAGACATTTAAAAGATGAACAGGTTGGCTCAAACCTTATGCGAATCTTTGAAAATGATTGTGTCAAACACAGACTTTGGTGCCTTGAAGGGAAATTTTGGCCAAAAGGTGAAGAAGGGGATGTTGTTAGACGTTTTTACAATAGAAATGGTTATGAAATTGAAAGAGAAGATTATGACCTTATAGTTTATAAAACCTCTCCACAAATGACAGATTTACCTTTTGAGGTAGAAGATATACCTTATGAAATTTTTGATAAGATGTTTGAAGCTTATAATCAAAAAGACCAAGAAAATGAATTGGAATAAATTATTTTAATTTTAAAATACTTTAAAATTTTTCAAATTAATAGAAAAATTGTTTTTCCTTTTTAAATATTGATAAAATTAAAAAAGCCATGTTAGTATCATGGTTTTTTTGTTTTTTAACACTAAAATTTTGATAGACAAGCAAGTTTCGACAAATTTCTACATATATATTGCTATCGAGTTTTTCGAGGGCGGTGTTTATGATTTATGAAAGTTTTGCAAAGTTTATGGGGCAAATTTGTTGTTTCACATCTTTTGTAAGTTCTATTCAAGGCTTTCCAAAGCCTCTATCAAAAGAGGAAGAAGGAGTTTGGATTAAAAAACTTGAAGCTGGCGAGAAGCAGGCTCGGGATGTTTTAATCAACCATAACTTGAGGCTTGTGGCTCACATAGTAAAAAAATACAATAATTCACTCGAGGCTGATGATTTGATATCGGTTGGGACTATCGGGCTTATTAAGGCGGTTGACAGTTTTGACAGCCAAAAGGGTGTCCTTTTGTCTACCTATGCTTCAAGATGTATCGAAAATGAAATACTTATGCTTATTCGCTCCAACAAAAAACATAAGGATACCATATCTTTAAATACAATGCTTGCACCTAAAAATGATAGTGATGATTTAGAACTTGCAAATCTTATACCATCGGAAGATGAGGATGATGTATTTGAAAAAGTTGAAGTAGGATGTCTGATGATGGATATTATGAAAATAATGGAAAAAAATCTGACATCTATGGAACAAGAAATATTGAAATATAGATATGGTCTTTGTGGCTATACTATAAAAACACAAAAGGAAGTTGCCGATATTTTTGGAATTTCAAGGTCATATATTTCAAGAATTGAAAATAAAATCATTAAAATCTTGCAAAAAAATATGGAAAAAGAAAATTTCGATGAAAAAGATATTGAATTGCTTAAAAAAATAAATAAATAAAATTTTTAATATTAAAAAATAATTAAAAGCTAAAAATAAATTAAAAAAATATAAAAATCAAAAAAAATATTAAAAAAAATAATTTTTATTGAAATAAAAATGTAGAAAAATAAAAAAAATATAAAAAATATTATAAAAAATTATTGTATAAGCAAAAAAAATAATATATAATGGAGTTGTCAAAGTCATTTTTTTTATTATTTTATTGATTTTGGCGTTCATTTTTATTAAAAGTTGGAGTAAATATGGACAAACAAGAATTTTATAAATTTGTGGATAAATTAATTTTGCCTTTGTTTACAGGTTCTTTTATTGATGGTGAAGCTGAATCTTCTTTGCGAGACAATGAAGTTGCTTATGGAAAAAGAAACACTCTTCTTATAAAACCTACTAAGGCAGATGAATATAGACTTATTTTGAAAAGGGGACAGCCTTTTCAAGTTTTTGAAGTAAACCTTTTAAAATCTATTATTGCTGAAATCAACAAGATTGCTCTTATTCCTCTTCAGGATGATAGCTATATTTCTGTGCTTCAAGAAAATGCTATTGAAAAATCTATTTGTCAGTCGATTTGTGAACAAGAAACTGCAAATTGTATGTTTTCAATTATCAATGAAATACAAAAGTGGTCTGCCAGAACTTATGAAGGCAGAAAAATTGCAATGGGTATTATTTTAAATCTTGGTCAAGATATAAGTGGTCAAGAAGATGCAATAAATTTCTCAAATATCATGAGTAATGATTTTTTTGCACTTTTAAGTGATGGTCTTTCTTCCTATATAGAATTTGACAAAAAGGGCAATTTGATTGGTTATGTTCAAATGGATAAGGTGAAAAAATTGCCTACAATCTGTCCTTATGAATATGAAAATGTTGCAAGATATTGCAATGAGCGAAGAATAGGAATTGTCCTTACTGTAAATGGTGATATATTAATATTTAAAAATAGAAATCTGCTTTTTGCTAATAGACTTGGCAGATGGAATATCTATTCTCATGAAGAGGTTATTCAATTGTTATCTTATCGTGGGAATTATTCAATTAAAGATATCCGCCGTTCTATTTATTACACAGCACTAGACAGTTCTTATTCATATAAAGGTGGTTGTATTGTCTATTTAAACAAAGATGAAATAGAAAATGCACTTACTCATATCAATGCACATGACATTATTGATGAACATTATTTTGAGCTTAAGAAAGCTCAGGTATTGGAGGTTGCTGGAAGATTATATAATCTTCAGACATTATCTTCAGTTGAAGCAACATACAATGTGCCTTATCTTACCTTTTTACAAGAACAACGATGCGTAAAAGCCCAGTGTATCCGAAAAATTATTAATGGTAAACCTTTTCATGAACTTTCAAGAAAACTTAGGCTTGAACTTGTAAGTATGGATGGTGCGATTGTCATTGATAGTGAGGGTAGAATAATTGCAGTTGGTGCAATTTTAAAAATTGAAGCTGGAAGTGAAGGTGGTGGAAGACTTGCTGCTGCTACAACTCTTTCCAAGTATGGGACAGCTATTAAAATTTCTCAAGACGGAATAATTAAAGCCTTCTTCTCGGATAGAAAGATTAATAAGGTAAAAGCACTTTTTACCGTTGGTTGATGCTTGACTTATATTTTATTTTGTGCTATAATACAAATAAGTTATGCAGACAATCGCGTCATTTTATGATGAGGAAAGTCCGAGCATCAAGAGAACTGGGTGCTGGCTAACGGCCAGCGGAGGCGACTCTAGGGATAGTGCAACAGAAATAAACCGCCATTTATGGTAAGGATGGAAAGGTGGTGTAAGAGACCACCGCTTGACTGGAGATGGTCAAGGCTCTGTAAACCCCACCTGATGCAAGGTCAAAAGGGCAATAGTGCTTGTTCTCTCACGCCCCGAACGAACCGCTTGAACCTGTCAGCAATGGCAGGGCTAGATAGATGATTGTCTAATACAGAACTCGGCTTACAGCATAGCTTACCGACCTTTAAGGTCGGTATTTTTTTTTGATATATAAAAAATATTTAAAAATGAGTGATAAAAATCTTATTATTTACCTTTTATTTTACAAAATTTTAAATTATTTTTTAAATTTCCTCCATAAACTTGACTTTTTACCGGGGGGGGTAAAATAGATAATAGGAGGTAAAAATGTTTGATAAAATTAAATCATCAAAAAAAGTTTGGATTCCGCTGGTTGTCTTCCTTGCTTGTATCTTAGCCTTTGCAATAATCTTTCCTATTATTTATTGCACTGTTTTAAAGGTAGATTTAAATATTGCTGCAACGCAGATAGAAGACTCTCAAAAATTCAAGCTTGAATGGGATACGTCAAAACCTATTGATAAAATGACTATTAAGGTTTATCATAATAGTGATTTAATTCGCATGGAAGAAACAACTCAATTGCTGGAGCTTATTTCAGGCGAAAAGGAAATTGATGGTATTTATGGAAAATTAACCATAAAAGTGGAAGCAAAAAAAGGTATTTATCTTGCCAAGAAAACTGTAAATGTAAATTTATCGGCAGATGAATATAATATTGCGCCTATTACAGCAACCATGCCAGTGACTATGTTCAGTTTGGCTTTGGATGAAATTACTGACAATGGCAGAATACCAACATTTGTTTGGCTTAAAAGAAGTGGAGCTTGGAATTGGAATAATGTCCCAAATAATGTTTATCCTTTGCCAATTGCAGACACAAGTGAATTTTTAGATGACAACGAAAAAAGTATCTATAAAAAAACAAGTGCTTATGTGAAAGAACTTTATGAGATAAACAAAAACTCGAAGTTTCATCTTTACTACAATGATTATTTCAACTATGGCTGGGTTCAAGCAACAATAGCTAATGGAATACCAACAGAAAACTATAATGTGGTAATGCTTTCAGATGGCACCGCTTCATTCTCATATTTCAACAAGCATTTTGATAATTCAAATGCCGAAACAGAATATGCTAGAATGGCTGCACAATGGGCTAAATTGAAAAAGCAGGTTGCTAAAAAGGGGACTTATACTGTATTTTCAAATGTTGAAATAAAGGCAGAAAAGCTAAGAGAATATGCTTTTGTTATGGCAAGAGAAGAAAGTAATGTTGAATGGTGGCTCACAAGAATAAATGGAACACTTGCAAACAACAATCCTGATTTTTATGCAAAAGTTGAAGCAACCGAAAATATCAAAGTGCGTGATTTAAAAGGTTTATTGGATGCTATTCCAACCGATAATGATGCATATTTCAATGTAGACAAATTGAAAAAATTATACAAGTTTAGTGATAATATGTTTGAAAAAGCGGTAGAACAAGACAAAGAAATCATGGTTATTTTAGGGACTTGGACTGATACTGAAAATAATACATATTTTGAACAATACGTAAAAGCGACAATGGCTTATTATGGAGATGACTATGTTTATTATTATAAAGGTCATCCTAAAAATCCAACAAATTCAGTGAAAGGTAAACTGGAAAGACTTGAAAGCTGGGGGCTTATTGACATAGATTCAACTATCCCTGCAGAACTTATCTTTTTCTTCAACCCAGAAGCTTTTTGTTCTGGATTTGCATCTACAACTTTTGTTTCATTGACCAAAGAAAAAAGCTGCGCATTGTTCAATGCTGCTAAAAACAATTTTGGTGAGGCGTATAAAGATAATATGGAAATTTTTATGCGTAAAGCTATTGTTGGTGAATATGGAGTTGTAACATCAGATAAATCATTTATTTTAGAATTTAATGATACTACAAAGTATGATATCGCAGTTTATAATGCAGATAAAAACAAATTAAATTTCTATAAATTGAATGAAGAAAATTCTAAGTATGAAGAAGTAAGCAGATAATTTTAAAAAATCACAATTTTTATTGTGATTTTTTTTAGGAACGCAAGATAGGCAGAGCGTGAGTGCTTTCTTTTCGTAAAGAGACAAGATTGAATTTGGTGCTTTTTCTTAAAGGTAAGAAAAGCGAACAAAAAGAGTATTTCCTTTTCAATTCTCTAAAAAATATGTTTTAAAACAATAAGATTTGTCAATAAAATGTCTATGACAAAGAATGAATATATTTTAAGTTTAGAAAATTTGATAATCAACAGGATAAAGTATCATGCACCCAAAATTGATGGAGAGGTTGATTATGCGCTATTGGATGCTGTGGGGATAGATGGAAGTTATCCTATATTTGTCTTTGACAAACCTATTGATAAAATTTATTATAAAGCCTTTTTAAATGCAAAAAAGAAGGTTTCTTTTAACCTTATTTTGACTCAAAAACCTGCAATTTCATCAAGAAAAATAAAATCTCTTGATAAAACTTTTTTGCTTTTAAAGGAAGAAATGGGGGCTAATTTATATCATACAATAAAAGCTTTGAATATAAATTATCTCACTCATAGTGATTTTCAGCAGCAGCTTAGATATGAGTATTTAAAATTTAATGATAGGGAAGTTTCTTTTGATTTTATCCCATACTTTTATGGAAAAAAAGTAATGGATGGTGGTGTTATTTTAGATGCAAAGTGCTTTCTTTTGAATGGCAAAAATTATTTTTTATCTTTTACAAACACATCAAATCAAAAAAAATCAATAAGGTTTGAATTTAATTTGCCACTTCCAAGAGGTTATTATATTTTTAAAAAAAATTGCAATTCTATAGAAATTGAAAATCTCACAAACAAAGAAAAGGCATATTTCAACTTTAATATAAAAAATGCAAACATAACATTCTCAACTTTAAATGGCATTGAAAGCAGCACCTTTGCTTGCATAAATTTATCATGTGAAATAGAGCTGCTTGCAAAAGAAACAAGACGTGTTTATTTCAATTTTGGAGAGAATAAATATATCATTTCATCACCAAAAGATATAGCTTATTTCTTTGAATTATCACAAGCCAAAATGAATGAAATTTTTGATTTAAAAGTGACAACTCGAGATAGTAATTTTGACGAACTTTTCAATCGCTCTTTGCCCCAGAATATATGGGAAAAATGGCAAAAATTTGATGTAGATGAAGAAAGTGAAAATAAATGGGTAAAAATGAAAGCCGAGATAATAAAAAATGAAGGCAAAGGTATTCAAATTTCAAAAGATTTCAAAGGCTTAAAAGAAGTCCGATTCTTCCGTAATTTAGGGTGGAAGAGGGTTTTTGTTGTCCACAATAATTCAACATATTTGTTTGCTGATAGAATTAAATATTTTAATTTTACACTGCTTACAAAAGAAATATTTGAAAAAAATAGTGAAATATACTTGTCTTTTGCCGAGTAGTATAGTAATATATTGTTGATGGACAACTTAAAAAGAGTTCCGCTTGCTGAGAAAATGCGTCCAAAAAACTTTGATGACTTTGTAGGGCAGGAACATATCGTTGGTAAGAATACACTTTTATATAGAGCTATTAATTATGGCACATTGGGTAGCTGTATTTTTTATGGTCCACCTGGGACTGGGAAAACTACTCTTGCAAATATCATAGCTAATACACTGAAAGCAAATTATGTAAAAATCAATGCTGTAACAAGTGGTGTTGCCGATGCCAAAGCTATTATTGAAAGGGCAAGAGTTGACAAGGCTATGTTTGGCACTGACACATTTTTGATATTGGATGAATGTCATAGATGGAATAAGGCTCAGTCAGATTGTGTGCTTGAGGCGATAGAAGATGGCTCTATATTTTTTATTGGCACAACAACAGAAAATCCTTACACATCAATGACAAGGGCAATTGTTTCGCGATGCAGAATTTTCGAGTTTAAATCTATTACATCAAAGGATATAAAAAAAGCACTGATAAGGGCTTTGAATGATAAAGAAAATGGTCTTGGAAATATGCAAGTTGATTATAGCGAAGAGGCACTTGATTATCTTTCATTTGCCTGCGGAGGAGACCTTAGAAATTCGCTGAATTCGCTTGAGCTTGCAGTTATGACAACACCAATAGGAAAAGACAAAAAAGTTCATTTAGATTTAGAAGTAGCAAAGCAATCAACCGACCGAAAAGCTTTATCTCTAGATGAAAATATGTATTATGACTTTCTTTCAGCTTTTTGTAAGAGCTTGAGAGGAAGTGATGTTGAAGCGGCATTATATTACAGCCAAAGGCTTATAAAAGCTGGTTGTGACCCAATGATAATCGCTCGAAGGCTTGTTGCACATTCTTCTGAAGATGTGGGAATGGCTGACAGCAATGCTTTACTCCTTTCAACAAGTGCGATGTATGCTCTTGAAAAAATGGGGCAGCCCGAAGGGTTGATACCGCTTTCTCATGCAATTATTTATGTTTGCGAGGCAGAAAAGTCAAACTCGGTAATTAATGCAATGCATTTGGCAGGAGAGGACGCAGAGAAAAATACAGATAATAAGGTCCCAAATCATTTAAAAAACCATCCAAGCACTAATAGTGATGGACACGGAAAATATAAATATCCTCATGATTATGGTGGATATGTTAATCAACAATATCTTCCTGATTCACTTAAAGATAGAATTTATTATAAGCCTGGTGAAAATGGCAGAGAAAAAAATCTAAAGAGAAAAAAATTTAAAGGAGAACAATAAAATGTTTGGTTTAAGAAGTGACGGAAAAAAAGTCAAAGATATGAATATAATTGAAAAGGCTGGCCCTTTTTTCATGCCGCAAAGAATTGATGCAGTAAATCTTGTTGAGATTGATATTCCATGTGGGCCTATTGATGAATTTATAATGAAAGAAAGAAGAAATGGAAGACATTATACATATACACATATTCTTTTTGCAACTTTGGTAAGAGTGCTTTATACTAGAAAAAAAATGAATCGATTTTTGATTAGGGGGACAACTTATCAAAGAAATTATATCAGTATCTCTATGGATATAAAGAAAAAACTTGAAGATGAAGGTGAAGACATTACACTTAAATTACACTTTACCGGTAAAGAGAGTTTGGAAGAAATTAAAAATATGCTTGATGAAGAAATAGCAAACAACTTAAAACCAGAAGAAGTGCATAAGACAACAAAGGTTGCAGGGAAATTTTGCAAGCTTCCTGATTTTCTTTTTAGATGGGCTATGGCTTTCATTAGATGGCTTGATAAACATGGTATGATGCCAAAAAGCCTTATTAAAGCAAGTCCTTTTCATACAAGTTGTTTTGTGACAAATTTAAAGTCAATAAAACTTCCTTCAATCTATCATCATCTTTATAATTTTGGAACTACATCTATGTTTGTTGCAATGGGTAAAGAAACTATGAAACCTTATGTTGAAAATAATAAAGAACTTAAAATAGGCAAGTTTTTGACATTAAAGTTTTCTCTTGATGAAAGAATTGCTGACGGATTTTATATGGGCAGAACATTGAAGCTTTGCAAAGTTTTACTTTCAAACCCAGAAACATTAAACGAAAAAATGCCTGATGACGGAACTATTCCTAAAAGACTTTTCAAAAAGAAAGCGAAAAAGACTAAAAAAACAAAACAAAAAAAGACAAAAGAAAAGAAATCAAAGGATAAACCAAAAAAGATTAAACCTTTGGTAAACAAAATCAAACATGACAACAAAATGAAGAAAAATCAATTAAGTGAACAGGAAAACATTTAAAAAAGGAAGTGAAATATGAAATCAATAGTTTATTTTATTCTTGCATTGCTAACAATTGTTTATATAGGATTTTTATGCTATGTAAATATTTATGGTATTCAAACATTAGACCCAATATTTAATTATATCGCAATTTATGGCGGACTTGGAATTGCACTTTTATATGCTGCAGTCAACTTTTTTGGTAATCCGCTTAAAATTGTTTTCTTCATATTGCTTGTTGTAATGGTTGTGCTTTTGATACTTACAATTGCAATGCCTGATGTATTTAGAAAGTTGTTGAAAATAGCATCAGACAATAAAACTATGATTAGTTCTTTATTGTCATTCTTAAAATAAAAACTGCTTTTTGTTTACTTTGTTTTTGTGTTTGATTTTTGTTGAATTTTATTATTATTTCTTTACTTTTTTGGTCTTAAGGAAGGGGAGCTGAAATGGAAAAACTTTTAATTATAGATGGAAATAGCATCGCGAACAGAGCATTTTATGCTCTGCCTTTTCTTTCAAATCATGAAGGGAAACCTTCAGGTGCAGTTTATGGTTTTGCCAATATACTTATTAAGCTTTTGCAGGAAGAAAAACCTTCAAAGGTGTTGGTGGCTTTTGACCATGCTAGAAAAACCTTTAGAAATGAGATTTATAGTGAATATAAAATGCAAAGAAAGCCATCTCCAACAGAGCTTATATCTCAGTTTCCTATAATCAAAGAAATGCTTGATTGTATGAATATAAAGTATTTAGAAATTGCCGGAATAGAAGCTGATGATATTATCGGGACTATTTCAAAAGAATTTGATGCACAAAAAATCATCCTTTCTGGGGATAGAGATTTATTGCAATTAATAGATGAAAAAACTTGTGTATGGCTTACCAAAAAGGGTGTAACTGAGGTTGATAAAGTTGATGAAAAACGATTGAAAGAACTTTTCAATTTAAGACCAAATCAAATTATTGAATTGAAGGGATTAATGGGTGATAGCTCTGACAACATCCCTGGTGTGAAAGGCGTTGGTGAAAAAACAGCTTTAACTCTTTTGGAAAAATATGAAAATATCGACAATATTTACAACAATATTGAAGAAATGAAAGGAAAACTTAAAGAAAAACTTGAACTAGGCAGAGATGATGCCTTTATGTCAAGGACACTTGCAACCATTAAAAGAGATTGCAAATTTGAAATAAAACTGGAAGAAATGTCGTTTAATTTTCCTTTTGAAGAAAAACTTTATAAATTTTGTCAAGAATGGAATTTTACTTCAATATTAAAAAATCAATCAATTTTTAAGGGTGATTTTGAAACTGAAAAAATAGTTGAAATTGAAAAGATAAAACTTGATTTACAAACTTTAAAAAGCTTGACTTTTGTTAATAAAATATTTTGTTATGATTTAAATAATCTTGAGTTTTTTATTGATGATAAAATTTATTATTTAGAAAAAAAGTTCACACTTTTTGACACTCCTTTGACTATAGAAGAACTTTGTCAAAATTTTAAAAAAATTTTTGAAGATAAATCAATAGTGAAAATCACAAAATCTTCAAAAAGTGATAAACATATTTTAAAACAACAAAATATTGATTTAAACAACTACTTTGATTTATCTCTTGCCGATTATTTGGTAAATGCTGGGCTTAATAGCAACATACTTAATTTATCTATAGAAAATTATATAACAAAAAAGAATGAACTTGAGAAACTTATTGCTTCAAAAAATTTAAATTTTGTATACGAGAATATTGAATATCCGCTTATAGAACTTCTTTTTAAAATGGAAGAACGTGGTTTTAAAATCAATGAAAACAAGCTTGTTGAAATAGAGAAAGAATTTCAAGAAAAAATTGAAAGTTTGACAAAAGAGATTTTTGTTGAGGCAGGTGAAGAATTTAATATCAATTCACCAAAACAGGTGGCTTATATTCTTTTTGAAAAATTGGGAATAGAAGCTTATAACAATAAAAAACAGTCGACAAGGGCTGCTGTTTTGGAGGAATTAAAATTTATTCCAATTGTAAACAATATTTTAAATTACAGAAAGTATTCAAAACTTTTAAATACTTATATTGAAGTTTATAAAGAAATTTGTGCAAAGCAAGGCAATATAATCCATACAACATTTAATCAAACATTGACAAGCACAGGAAGGCTTTCAAGCAGTGAACCAAATCTTCAAAATATACCTACAAGAGGAGATGAAGGCAAGGTTTTAAGAAAGATATTTATTTCCAAGTTTGAAAATGGAAACATTATCTCAGCCGATTATAATCAAATTGAATTAAGACTTTTGGCGGATATGTCAGATGAAGAAAAATTGATTGATGCTTTTAATAAAGGTGACGATATTCATGCTCTTACAGCTTCGCTTATTTTTAGAAAACCTTTAAGCGAGGTGAATGAAAATGAAAGAAGGGATGCCAAAGCTGTCAATTTTGGCATAATCTATGGCATAAGCGATTATGGCCTTTCTCAAAATATAAAATCTTCAAGAGCTATGGCTAAAGACTTTATTGATGCTTATTTTAATAAATATCCAAAGGTAAAACAGTATATGGATGAAAATATTGTCAAGGCCCATAAAAATGGCTATGCTATTACAAAATTTGGTAGAATAAGGCAGATACCAGAACTTGCCTCATCAAAATATATTACAAAAACTTTTGGCGAAAGGGTTGCTATGAATATGCCACTTCAGGGCACTGCTTCCGATATAATAAAAATGGCTATGCTTAGAGTTGATGATAGAATTGAAAAAGAATCTCTTAAAAGTCAACTCATACTTCAAATTCATGACGAACTTATTATCGACACCTATCCAGGTGAAGAAGAAAAGGTGGTTAAAATTTTAAAGGATGAGATGGAAAAGGTGGTTGATTTAAAAGTCAGACTTGACATTTCAATAGGAAAAGGTAAAACTCTTTTTGATTGTAAATAGACATAAAAATTTATAAATTAAAAAATTTTTTAAAAAGATGTTTTTTATTTGACTTATTTTGATTAAATAATATATAATTATTTTGGAGATGTAATGCAATATCATAGAAAGATGGGGATTGATTATGGTGATAAACGCATAGGTATCGCTTTATCGGATGCTTTGTGTATTATCTCAAGTCCTTTTGAAGTTTACAAGAATATTGGCGAAGATGATGCTATCAATCATATTATTAATTTAATTAAAGAATATGATGTTGATGAAATTGCTATGGGTCTTCCATTAAATATGGATGGCACAGAAGGCGAAAGAGCATTAATTCATCGAAATTTTGGTGATAAACTTTCAAAACTTTCAAATGTCAAAGTTGTATATATTGATGAGCGCTTAACCTCGGCAGAAGCTGAAGATATTTTGATTGCAAGCGGTGTTCGAAGGGAAAAGCGAAAGGAACTCATTGATAAAATTTCAGCTCAGATTATTTTGCAAACTTACATTAACAATAAAAGGGGATAAATTATGGAAAATAATGAAAAAAATGAAGTGCAATTAGATCTTCTCGATGTTTTACTCGACCAAGAAAACAAAGAACCAATTGTTCTTATGGATGAAAATGAAAAACAAATCACTTTTGAACAAGTTGCTGTTATACCTTTTGAAGTAAAGAAAGAAAAAAGACTTTACTGCGTGTTGAAGCCACTTGATAAAATCGAAGGTATTGGTGATGACGAAGCTATTGTATTCTTAGTTGATACTGATGATGAAGGAAATTCTATTATCAGAATTGAAGAAGATGAAGAAATCGCTATTGCAGTATTTGATAAATATTATGACCTTCTTGAAGAAGCTCGTAAAGAAAGCAAAGAAGAAGCTCCAAAAGCTGGCAAAAAGAAAGCTGGTAAAAAATAATATATATTAAATTTGATTTTTAAAGACAACATAATTCTCTTGATGAGTTGATTTTATGTTGTCTTTTTTTGACCAAGATTATAAAATATTATTTTAATTGTCCTTGTCGATTTTTTTGCACACAATAATGGCATGAATAAACCAATAAACACAAGATAGAAACGGGCAAAGTGAGGGTTTTCTTTTATAAAAATGAATATTGCTTTATTTTAAATTACAAATTTATTTTAATTGTCGAAAAATGTAACAAAAAATAAAACATTTTAATTTTTATAGTATAAAATTCTTAAAATTTGACAACATAATATTACAAGGCAATCAGCCTTGAAATATAGGAGGTGAAAACTATGTTTGGTAAAAATTCAAAAGCTTCATCTAAGAAAAGCGGAAAGTCAACAAAGGCTACTAAAACTGCTAAGAATGTAGAAGCTTCAAACGAAGCTACAAAGGGCTGTAGTTCAAAAACAAGCTCTAAAACTAGCTCAAAAACAAGTTCAACTGCAAAAAATTGCAAATAGTTTTCAGCTTAAAAGAAATCCACAATATCAGTTGTGGATTTTTTTTGATAAACATTTTAAGATTTTGTTTTATAATTAATTTGCATTGTTAGAAAACATAGAAGGGTTAAGTTTTGTAAAGGTGAGAGAAAGTGTTGTATTTATAGCTTCAACATTTTGTTTTAAAATACATTTTCCTTCATTATCAAAAGATTTGTAATTTAAGAGAGTATTAATTTCAAATTCATATTCATTTTGAATATTTTGAGCAGTTATCATTTTGACTTTTACTTTAAACTTATATTCATTGTAATTGTTTGCAGAACTAGCACCGCCTAAATAAACTATATTTTTATTATCTGTCTTAATTTCGTTGTTTACTTCAATTTTTCCTTTTGAAAAATTTTTATAATTATCACTTCCGGCAGAGGTTAATGCAGAAGAAATTTGATATTCTGCTGAAGAATAATTTTCACTTTCAAATTGAATATTTGATAGTGAAACAAATCTCATTCCAGAATTGCTATCTGCAAAAACGGCTGTATAGTGACCTGCGGTTTGTTTGTTATAAGTTAATGTCAAATTTTTTGAAGTTGATGCGATGCTGTTATAGTCTTTTACCCAACAAATAAAAGGGTTGGTTTCTGGTCTTAATTCTTTTGCAACAAGAGTCACTTTTGAGCCTTCTTCCATTTCCTTATTAATTGCACCTTGGAAATATCCAAGCTCAGTATCGCTTGTGCCAGCCTTTATCAAATAAGTTTCAGGACTTTTGCAAGCTGTCAATAGTAAAATTGGGCTTAAGCATAAAATCAACATAAAAACTTTAAAAAACTTCTTCATTTTTACCACCTTATTAATATTATTAACACCATTTCTTATTATTTGTCAAATTATTTCTTTTATTTTTTATTTTCTTAGTGTATTTTTGAGAAGCTTGCATAGAATATTGATGAAAAGGAGTTTCTATGTGGGAGTTTTCTCTAAACTTTAAGACTGAAAATTTTGAAATTGCAAAACAGGTGCATAATACTTTGACTAGTTATATTACTACTATTGATGGTGTTGTAACCTCTCATGAAGAAGATGGGACAATCTTTATTTTGCTTGCTGTAAAGGAAGAATATAAGGATAAATTAAAACTTGTGCTTACAAATGCGGTTACAGAAATTATTTGCACCAAGTTTAAGTCTGATTTTTTAAACAAATATCTTATTTTGCCAGAACTTGATAGGGCAAGTATTTGTGCTTTTAAAAAGGCATTACTTAATTTTGATAAGGAAACAGATAGGTTTATCATAAAGAAAAACTTGGTCCTTGAAAAAAATCTTTTTATTGAATCTTTCTATTATTTTAGACTTAAATCTCTTCAAATAAAATGGGAAGAGCTTGTAAGTTTGTCAAATGAAAATAAAGAATATTTGATTTCGAGGGAAAGTTTTATTGACCTTTTAAAATTTTTGGTAGATAATCTTGATATTTGTGAAGAGGAAATAAGCATTGTCAAAGAAAAGGGTGGATATCGTATCTATACTGATGACAATGAAAATTTTACCAATAATCTCATCAGTGAGGATGTCATGGTTTCATCAGTAATAGATTTATCACCTCAAAAAATCAATCTATATTTTAATGAAATGACAGGTGCTATCAATCTTTTGGAAAGGATTTTTGAAGAAAGAATTATTATCAATGAAGCAAGCAATCAAAACATAAAGAAATTTGAAATCAACCAAATTTTATAACCTGCAAAATACTGCCTAAATGGGTGGTATTTTTTTGTTTTATTTTACTTTATAAGAAAATATTAATGTTTTTGGATAGAATGATTAATATTTTAAAAGGCGATATTTATTTTAAAGCAACAATAATAACCATTTAATATTGACAAAACGCAAAAGAAAGTTTATTATATATAAGGCAAAATTAAATAAAAACAAAGGAAAGTTATGATAAAGGAAGAAATCTTAGAGGATAAGACAGAAGAAATCTTAGAGGATAAGACAGAAGAAAACTTAGAAGATAAGACAGAAGAAAATTTAGAATTGGCTGAAAAGAAATCAATTCAAAATAAACATACCAAAAATGATGATAAAGCATCTAAAAAGGGGATAATTCAAGGTTTAAAAATACTATGGACTTTTATGGGCAAAAAGGAAAAGATTACCTTTTGTTCTATCTTTGTTTTTTCTATTTTTTCTGCCTTTTGTATGTTGTTTCAAGATATCATTCCATCCTTGGTGCTAGCTCAGCTTGTAGGAGAAAAGGTTAAATTTTTATTTGTTGATTTTACCGGTCTTTCAACTATTCCTCTTGTTTTCATCCTTTGCTGTGCCCAGATTGTATTTTGGGTCATAGGAATGATTAATTATTATCTTGTTGATGTTTTTGCAAGAAAGATGATTTGTGTTGTCAATATTAAAGCTCAAGAAATGTTGTTGCTTGAACGAAAAAATCTTGATTATGGATGGACAAATGGTGAGGTCAATTATATCGTAAAAAATGCGACAGATTGCATTTACCAAATTTTAGAGCCCTTTTGTTGGAGTGTGGTAACAAGATTAATCGCCGTTGCTTTAATGAGTATAACATTGTTTTCAATTGACTATCTTGTTGGTATTTGCAATATAGTAGTTATTGCATTGATACTTTTATGTGTATTTATCAGAATTAAAATCCAAAATCCGATAGTAGATAAGATTGAATCGACAAACGCAAAGATAGGAAATCAATTTTTGACTTCAATTCAAAATCTTCCTCTTATTACAATGCAAAAGTCTAAATCGGAAGAAGAAAGACATTTATCCATTTTAAATCGCCGTTTTTTCAGGCATCATAAAAACAGGGCAAAGGTTGGATTCTGGTATTGGATAACAATTTTACTTATTGAGTTTATAGGGCTTGCAAGTGCTGTTTCTATATTTGTGGTCAGAAATGACTCTCAAACTGTCATTTCTTCAATAGCAATGATTTTTACCCTTTCTTTCAGTGTGCAAGGTTATGTAGAACAGTGGGGCTTTCAAATTTGTGACATTTTAAATGCTTCTATAAAGCTTTGCAATTTAAAGCAAATAAATGCTGATGAAAGCAAATTAAAATTGCTTGGAAAAGAATTTGATGAAGAATTGAATAATTGTCATATACAAAAAATTGATATAAAGAATTTAAATGTCAAGATTGGCAAGTTTGAAGGAATTTATAATGCGAGTTTTGAGAGCGGAAAGGTCTATCAGCTGTCTGGCAGAAGCGGAAAGGGTAAAACAACTTTTATTAATGCTCTTTGCGGATTGAGAGAAGTGGACAAGGGCGAGATTATTGTAAACGATAATTTCCATCTTACTTCTCTTTTCGACTATTCACAAAAAATCTCTTATATGTTTCAAGATTCAATTCTTTTTGATAGAAGCATAAAAGAAAACATAACATATCCTTATAATGAAATAAATGAAGAAACTAATAGGCTTATAAGTCTTTTTGGAATGGAAAAAATTGTTGAGCGTGAATATGATGAAGGGAATACCAGCAAAACTCTTTCAGGTGGCGAAAAGAAAAGGATAGATTTTATCAGAGCAATTTCAAAAGAGGCTGATGTTTATATTTTTGATGAGCCTACAAATGAACTTGATAAAGCTAATGTAGAAAAATTGCTTAATGAAATAAATGCTCTTAAAGCTAAAAATAAAATTGCAATTATCATTTCGCATGATAAACGTGTTTTTTCTATTGCAGATGAAATTATCGAATTTTAAAATTGATTTTAAATTTAAATCAAAATTTTAGTTGACAAATTATTTTTCAAATATTATAATGTTTGCATACTTGGAGCAATAGACAAGTAGAAACGTTTGATTTCGCTCAGAGAAGGGTCGGTTGGTGAAAGACCTAAGATAAAACGATTTTGAAACCACTGTTGCGAAGATAAGTGAAAATAAGTGGCATATAAACAATTCTTTTATTGATTTTGGCTTATATGCAATTAAGGTGGAACCACGGTTTGTTTTTTAATCGTCCTTAAATTTTAAGGGCGATTTTTTGTTTTTAAAAATAGTTATAAAATATAAAAAATTAAAAAACAATCCCTTAAAATAAGAATTTATTAAAATTTTAGGAGGAATTTATGGAAATCAAAAATCAAATAGATGAAGAACTTGAAAAGTCAAGACATTCTCTTGCTCATATTTTGGCAAAAGCAATAGTCAATCTTTATCCTGAAACAAAGCTTACAATTGGACCAGCAATTGAAGATGGCTTTTATTATGACATCGACCTTCCTCATTCTATCTCAGCTGATGAATATAGCAATATTGAGAAAAAGATGAAAGAGATAATTAATAAGGGTGAAGAATTTACAAAAAAGGTTATATCAAAAGAAGAGGCTTTAAAACTTTTTGCAGACAATCCATTTAAAACTGAAATTATAAATGAACTTGAAGATAATCAAGAAATTTCTTTATACTATACAGGTGATGATTTTGTTGACCTTTGCAGGGGACCTCACGTCGAAAGCACAAGACAACTTCAAAATATGGCATATAAAATTCATAGTGTCAATGGTGCTTATTGGAGAGGAAATGAAAAAAATAAAATGCTTCAAAGGGTTTATTGTTATGCCTTCAAGACAAAGAAAGAGCTTGCAGAGCATATAGCAATGCTTGAAGAAGCAAGAAAAAGGGACCATAATAAATTGGGAAGAGAGCTTGAGCTTTTCACAACTGTAGATTATATTGGTCAAGGTTTGCCAATCTTGCTTCCAAGAGGAGCAAAGGTTATTCAAATTTTACAAAGATTTGTAGAAGATGAAGAAGCGAAAAGAGGATGGCTTTTGACAAAGACTCCTTATATGGCAAAAAGTGATTTATACAAAATTTCAGGACACTGGGACCATTATAAGGATGGAATGTTTGTTTTGGGTGATGAAAATAAAGATAAAGAGGTTTTTGCTCTTCGTCCTATGACTTGTCCATTTCAATATCAAGCTTATCTTAATAAAATGAGGTCTTATAAAGATTTACCTCTTCGCTATGATGAAACATCAACATTATTTAGAAATGAATCAAGCGGTGAAATGCATGGTTTAATACGCGTTCGTCAATTCACTATATCTGAAGGTCATCTCATGTGCACACCTGAGCAACTTGAAAGTGAATTTAAAGGTGCTTTAGAGCTTGCAAACTATATGCTTAAAACTTTGGGACTTTATGAAGATGCAACATATCGTTTCTCTCAATGGGATGAAAATAATCGTGAAAAGTATATTGGGACAAAAGAGCAGTGGGATGAAGCACAACAGGTTATGAAAAACATTCTTGATGACCTTGATGTAAATTATTCTATTGGTATTGGCGAAGCTGCCTTCTATGGTCCAAAACTTGATATCCAAATAAAAAATGTCTTTGGAAAAGAGGATACCTTAATTACAATACAAATAGACCAAATGCTGGCAGAAAAATTTGGTATGACTTATGTTGATAAGGATGGGTCAACAAAAAATCCATATATTATTCACAGAACAAGCATTGGTTGTTATGAAAGAACACTTGCATATCTCATTGAAAAATATGCAGGAGCATTTCCTCTTTGGCTTGCACCAGAACAGGTCAAGGTGCTTGCTTTAACAGAAAGAAACAATGATTATGCTCATTCTATTAAACAGACTCTTGAAAACATCGGAATAAGAGTTGAAGAAGATTTAAGAAATGAAAAGATTGGTTATAAAATTCGTGAAGCAATGTCTATGAAAATCCCTTATCTTATCATAGTTGGTGATGAAGAAGAAAAATCAAATACAATTTCAATTCGTGGCAGAGGTTATGAGAATAAATCTGGGCTAATATTGTCAGATTTTATCGACAGACTTCAAAATGAAATAAATACTAAAAAAATATAAACATTTTTGTTTGGTAAAATTTAAATTTTATGTTAAACTTACAATGATTAAGGAGGATAAAAATGGATATTACACAAATTATTTTGATTGTCTTTATTGTTTTATTATTGATTGCTTATCCAATAATGGTATTTTCAAAAAACAAAAAGGAAACCATGCGTATGCAAGAACAGACAAACTCATTAAAAAGAGGGGATAAAGTTCTTACTACAAGCGGTGTTTATGGCACAATAGTTGACTTACAACTTGAAGGTGATAAAAAAATTGTTACTATTGAAACCGGGACAGATAAGAAAAAAGGATATGTTTCAGTTGATGCTTATGCTATTTTTCAGGTGATTAAAGATGAGCCTGTTTCTGAACCTAAAAATGAAGATACCGCAAGCATTGAAGAACAAATCAATCCAACAAAGAAAAGCAAAGCTTTATTCAGCAAAAAAAGTAAGGATGCAAATTCTTCTGAAGAAACAGTAATAGTTTCTGAAAATGAAGAAAAAACTTCTGAAACAAATTCTGACAGCGCAGAAGATAAATAAAAATTTGCTGACAAAAAATGATAAAAGATAACCTGAAAATGGTTATCTTTTTTGTTTTTCATACATATTTTACCTTAGAATATCACTTTAGAGTATATTTTTGATAAAAGGAGTCAATTATGAAATTGAAAGCAAAATCAAAAGCTGTGAAAAATACAAATGCTTCAGGCAGGCCGCATATTGTTGGGCTTATTGCAAAAGGCACTCTTATTGCTCTTTGCATATCACTTGTGCTTGTCTTAGTGTTTGCGTTTATCCTCAAATTTACAAACATACCTGATAGTATAATCTTTCCAATAAATCAAGTGATTAAAGGGATAAGCATATTTCTGGGTGTATTTATAAGTTTGAAAAAATCAAAAGAATTAGGGCTTGTCAGCGGACTTTTAATAGGCTTTATTTACACTTTTGTCGCATTTTTAGTATTTTCAATTTTAAGCGGTTCTTTCTCTTTTGAGATAACTCTGCTTACAGACATAGTCTTTGGTGCTATTATTGGTGCTATATGCGGGATTATTTGCGTAAATATTAAAAAAAGTGTTAATTAAAACATAAAATTATTTGACATTATACTTTTAATTCTTTATAATATTTTAGTAATATAAAAAATCAAAATGGTTTTTGAAATCTTATTAATTGCTTTCAATTATTAAATGAATTAAAAGGGAAATAAATGTTGAAAAAAAATGCTATTGTAAAATTTGTTTTTCTAGCTATTCTTGCTATTTTGGGCATACTCTTATGTGTATGTCCTTTTAGTGTTCCATACTCTTCTAATCATTATAATGGTTTTGTTAATGCCATTAATAAAGGGGTTGATATAGACGGGGGTGTTTCTGCTATTTATAATTGCACTTTGCCAGAAGGTAGTGATGGTAATTTAACAGAAGCTATTGACAATTCTTTGTCAAAAATCAAAGACATCTTTGCTCAAGAAAAATTTTCACAACTTTATGTTGAAAGACAGGGCGGAAATAAGGTTTATGTCCTTACTTCTTCTGATGCTTTTGAAATGAACAAGGCCTTTTCTTATATGGAAAATGGAAAAAACCTTTCTTTCACTTCTGTTCAAGTTTCAGATTCTGTTACAAATCCAGATGTTTATGTAAGTTCAAACGATATTAAGTCAGTTAAAGCAGATTATGATTATAATGCAAGCTCTTATGGTGTAAGAATTGAATTTACCAAAGAGGGTTTTAAAAAGCTTAAAAACTTAAAAGAGGTTGCAAGTTCAACTTCAAATAAAACAGTTTATGTGTATTTGGGTGAGCTTGATTCAAAAGATTTATTTGCTGAGGTAGCTACAAGTTCTATCAACACCAAAGAAAACAAAATTTTCTTGACTGCATCAACAAATGGTGGATATAAATCTTCTACAGCTGAAGAAGTCAGAGAGATTGCTTATTCAATTACTGGTGGTATGATTGATGTTGAGCTTAATCTTATGGAAGTAAGCCGCATTAGTCCTATTATGGGTAAAAACACTCAACTTTATATGGGCATTTGTATTTTAATTGTGATTGCTTTGGCTTTCATCTTGCTTTGTGTAAGATATAAAGAATTGGGTCTTGTTGGAAGTTTGGCTCTTACATTCTATCTTATTTTATTTACATTCTTAATTCAGTCAATTCCATTCTTCACTCTCACTATTTCTGGTTTTGTGGGCTCAATTGTGTCATTCTTGCTCGCAACTGGCTCAATTATGATTATATTTGAAAAAATGAGAGAAGAATATAAATTAGGTAAAAAGATTCATCTTTCTTGCAAGGGTGGTTTTAAAAAATCGCTGTTTACCATACTTGACCTTAATGCTATTTTAGTATTAGCTTCAATATTTATTTGGGTAATTGCTCCATCTTCAATGAAATGTTTTGCAATTACAATTATTATTGGTGCTCTTCTTTCAATCTTTATTTCACTTGCTCTTCTTAGATGGTTTGTAAGTATTTATCTTGCTATAAATAGTTCTAAACCAAAGAGAATTGGTCTTTATAGAGATAAAGAAGTTGTTGAAATTAAAGATGAGAACGTTGAAATTGTTGGCGAAGTTGACCAAATCGAAAATGCTATAATTGATGATAGTGTTAATGATAGTGATGAAAACTTACCTAGTTTAGAGGAGGTAAGCAATGACTAAAAAGAATAAAATGCCTTTTGACCAAAGATTAGAGAAAAAATTTGCAAATTCAAATATAAAAATAAGTAAAAATTTTATCTATTATATGATTGCTCCTTTGCTTGCACTTGTTTTAAGTATCATATTAATTTGCTGTGTAGGCTTTAATCTTGGCACAGATTTTACTGGCGGCAGTGCAGTTAAAATTTATGTAAACAATGAAAGTAAGCTTTCAAATGTTGTGGATTATAATCTTGAAGAAAAAGAAGATTATAATGCGGTATATAATAAAGTCAAAACTATTTTAAATAAAAATGGTTTAAAAATTGTATCTTATCGCACTTCTTCTATGGATATTGGTGATTACCAGGTGCTTGGTGGTCAAGCTGTTGAAATAATATTTAAAAATAAAGCCACAGGCGATAATATTCAAGCTGAAAATGAAAGTATAAGAAATCAACTTATATCTGAATTTAATTATGGTGAATATCAAAATGCTATATCAACTGTAGACGAAAGGGTTGGCAATAATGCATTTAATTACTCGGTGGAAATTCTTGCTGGCATAGCTGTCAGTCTTGCACTTGTCATCATTTATATGCTTTTAAGAAAATATCGTGGATTGACATTTATGATGATAATGCAGGTTGCACTTGATTTAATTTTGCTTTTAAGCATGATAATAATTTGCAGACCTGTTGTGAATTTGACAATCGGAATTGCATTTATCCTTTCATTTGTGATTTCAATCATAAATTCATTTGTATTTCTTGATAAAATCAAATCAGGATTCAAAACTGGAAAATTTGATAATCTTAACAACAATGAAATTGCAGACAAAACAATAAAAGAAATGTTTGTAAAGAAAAGCTTTATTTATATGATTCTTGCTTTAATTACAATATTGTTTATCGCCATTTCTGTTCAAGGCATAAGAGAAATCGCTATTGCGATATTGCTTGTTTTGGTTGTGACATTCTATACTTCAAATTTTGTTATGCCTGCAATTTGGTCAACTTTATTTAGGCCTAAAAAGAATGTTTCAAAGAAAAAAGCATAAAACCTAAACTTTTAAAAGAATAAAAAATAAAACCATGTTTAATAGCATGGTTTTTTTAAGGTGCAATATAGCCAACAAAGATTTAAATGCTTATATAATGAATTGAAAATCTTTAAAATTGTTTTTTATAAATGATAATTTTTACTTGACAAATTATGTGAGATTTGATATACTCACTAAGTCATTGGACAATAAGCACCTTATCGCATATTCAGTTGCAGTTGCCTAAAACTTTCATAATCGCAAACAAAAGTTTAATTTTGATTATGATTTAAAAGAAATTTTTATTTCTGAGGTCGCAATTAGGAGCTTGAAAGCATAAGGGAAGGACAAAAACAAAAGGAGGAATTTAAAATGTCAGTTATTTCAATGAAACAACTACTTGAAGCTGGTGTGCATTTTGGTCACCAGACTAGAAAGTGGAACCCAAAAATGAAGAAATTTATCTTCACTGCAAGAAATGATATTCATATTATCAATCTTGAAAAAACTTCTGAGCAAGTTGATAAAGCATACTCTTTTGTAAGAGATGTTGTAGCAAGTGGTAAGAAGGTTCTTTTTGTAGGAACAAAAAAACAAGCCCAAGAAGCTGTTAAAGAAGAAGCAGAAAGAAGCGGAATGTATTTTATCAATACACGTTGGCTTGGTGGATGTCTTACAAACTTTAAAACTATTAAATCAAGAATTGAAAGACTTAATAGATTAAATCAAATGGAAAAGGTTGGCGAATTTGACCTTTTACCTAAAAAAGAAGTTACTCTTTTAAAAACTGAAAGAGATAAACTTGAGAAAAACCTTGGCGGAATCAAAGAAATGAGAGAATTACCAGGTGCTGTTGTGGTTGTTGACCCTAATTGCGAACATATCTGCGTAAATGAATGCAAACTTCTTTCAATTCCTGTAGTAGGACTTGTTGATACAAACGGCAATCCAGATGGTGTTGATTATATTATCCCTGGAAATGACGATGCTATCCGTTCTGTTAAGCTTATTATTGCTGCACTTGCTGATGCTGTTATTGAAGCAAAAGAAGGTGTTTCAATGCAAAAAGAAGATGTTGAAGATGAAGAAATTGACCTTGCAAAGGCATTGACTGAAATCAAACCAAACATCGAAATTGCTGAAGGCGTTGAAGAAAGACAAAACAAAAAATCAAGCAAGAAAAAACCTTTAAAGAAAAAGGTTGAAACTAAAAAAGAAACTGAAGTTGAAGTAAAAAACGAAACTAAATCTGAAAGTGAAGGAGAGTAATTATGAATTTTACCGCTAAAAACGTAGCTGAACTTAGAGCAAAAACTAATGCTGGTATGATGGATTGTAAAAAAGCTCTTGTTGAATGTGATGGTGATTTTGAAAAAGCAATTGTATGGCTTAGAGAAAAAGGCATTGCAGCTGCAAGCAAAAAACAATCAAGAATTGCTTCAGAAGGTATTGTAACTTCATACATTCACATGGGTGGAAAAATTGGTGTTCTTCTTGAAATTAATTGTGAAACCGATTTCGTTGCAAAAACAGATGCATTTAAAGAAATTGGTCATGATGTTGCATTACAAATTGCTGCTTCAGCTCCAAAATATGTTAGAATTGAAGAAGTGCCAGTTGAAGTTCTTGAAAAAGAAAAGGAAATTCTCAGAAATCAAGCTCTCAATGAAGGCAAACCTGTTCAAATCATTGAAAAAATGGTTGAAGGCAGAGTTAAGAAATTCTACCAAGAAGTATGTCTTCTTGAACAAACATTTGTCAAAGACCCAAGCATGACAATCTCTCAATATATCAACGAAAAAATTCTTCAAATTGGAGAAAAAATTTCAATCAGAAGATTTGTTAGATTTGAAATGGGTGAAGGTCTTGAAAAACGTCAAGATGACCTTGCAAGTGAAGTAGCAAAACAAATGAAAGGAAATTAATTTAAATTTTTATCAAAAATTTATATAAACATTATTTTTAATAGTTTGTTTTCTTATATTTTAAAATTAACACAAAAAAGATGTCAAATGGCATCTTTTTTGTTTCCTTTTTGATTTTTTGAGCATAATTTTAAATATAAAGCTATTACAAGGCTTAATTTATTTGCAAAAATTTTATTTTTATAGTAAAATATCTTTCGAGGAGAATTTTATATGAACGAAATGGTAGAAGATATTATATTATCTTGCAAAGAAGACATTAAAAAAGCAATAGCACATCAAGTAAATGAATATTTGGTTATAAGAGCAGGTCGTGCAAATCCACATATTCTTGATAAGGTTATGATAGATTATTATGGAGTGCCTACTCCTATAAAAAATATGGCAAGCATTTCTGTGCCTGAAGCTCGTATTCTTGCTATTTCTGTTTGGGACCAAAGTCAGGTAAAAAATATTGTTAAGGCAATTTCAGCAGCTGATTTGGGTGTTAATCCAAATGAAGATGGAAAAACAATTAGACTTGTCTTTCCTATGCTTACCGAAGAACGCAGAAAAGAAATTGTAAAAACCATTAAAAAAATGGCTGAAGAAACAAAAATTGTGGTTAGAAACGCAAGAAGAGATGCAATGGATATGATTAAAGACCTTGAAAAAGAAGGTCAAATTTCTGAAGATGAAAAAGCAAGATATGAAGCTGATATTCAAAAACTTGTTGATGAAGGATGTCTAGAAGTAGAAGAAAATAGTAAGGCAAAAGAAAAGGAGATTATGGAAGTATAGTCTTTATTAAAATATAATAAAAAGGACCTTTTATGACTAAGTTATTCAAACAATTACCTACACATATTGCTATAATTATGGATGGAAACGGGAGATGGGCGACAAAACGCGGTATGCCAAGAAATTATGGGCATAGAGAGGGTGTAAAAGCTATTGAACGCACAATTGAAGCCTGTCTTAAATATAATATAAAATACTGCACTTTCTTTGCTTTTTCAACAGAAAACTGGAAGAGAAGTAAGGAAGAAATTGATGGTATTTTTGAATTATTAAGGGAATATATTTCAAAAAATGACAATATTTTTATTGAAAAACAAGTTAAATTAAGACATATAGGTGAAATAGAACCTTTCCCCGATGACTTGAAAGCTTGTCTTGTTGATATTGAAAAAAAGACAGAAGATTTCGATAAATTGACAATTACCTTTGCTTTAAATTATGGCGGCCGAAATGAAATTGTAAGGGCAATTAATAAACTTTTACAAAATGGAAATAAAAGTATAGATGAACAGGTATTTTTATCACAACTTGATACAAAAGGTTTGCCAGAACCTGATTTTGTAATTAGAACGAGTGGAGAACAGAGGGTATCAAATTTTATGCTTTATCAGATGGCATACAGCGAGTTTTATTTCCCTAAAATATGTTGGCCTAGTTTTAATGAAAAACACTTTGTAAAATCACTTAGAGAATTTGAAAAAAGAAAAAGAAGATATGGAGGTGTATGATGAAAACACGTCTGCTTTCATCAATTGCATTCGTTTTGATAATCGCAATCGCGTTTATTTTAAAGTTTTATGTAAGCAATTATTTTTTTGATGTGCTTATCCTTTTAATAGGAGTTGTTGCAAGCATTGAAGCATCAAAAATATTCACAAAAATGGGCAGGTATAATGACAAATATATGTCTGCAATTTTTCCGTTTGCTCTGATGTTTACACTTATAATTGGAGTGGTTTTTGATGAAACTATTGGAATTATTTATACAATTGTAATGGCTATAGCTGTGCTTATTTTATTTGCAGCCATAACTTTCCTTTTACAACTTATAAATTTTAAAAGGACAAGTCTTGAAATAAAAACAAGAAAAATTGCAAATACCAACTTGACTAAATATTCTTTTATTAAAGCATTAAATACCATGATTGTATTTATTTATCCAGCGCTTTTAATAGGATTTTTGACACTTATCAACCATTTTGAAGATTTTACTTTCACTTTTAATGGTCTTGCAGAAATGAAAGGTTATATATCTTTATTTGTCCTTTTGTTTGCATTTTTAGTGCCAATCTTTACAGATACATTTGCATATCTTATGGGAGGACTTATTGGTGGAAAAAAACTTGCCCCAAAAATAAGTCCTAAAAAGACCATTGCTGGTGCTATTGGTGGTTTTGTATGGTGTATTTTACTATCAGTTTCCGTATTCTTTATTTTTAATGCATTTCCTACTATTTCAAACTTATTTGCCGCTACAGGCATAAACGCTTGGAGAATTGCAATTATCTCAGCTGTAGGCTCTGTAATTTGTCAATTTGGAGATTTATTTGAAAGTTATATTAAAAGACTTGCAGGAGTGAAAGATTCTGGCAGAATCATGCCTGGGCACGGTGGTATGCTTGATAGATTTGATTCTCATACATTTGTTGCACCAATAATATTCATTGCTTTTAGTATTATTTTTGCTATAATCTAATATATTAATTACAGAAGATATTAAGGGTGGTAAGCTTGCCACCCAATAATAATTTAATGTTTATTTAGAGAGGTTTAATGTATTTAGTTTATCTGCTTATTGCAATAGTTGTCCTGCTTATGATGGTATTGGTGCATGAATTTGGACATTATATTGTTGGAAGAATGTTAAATTTTAAGATAGAAGAGTTTTCGGTAGGGTTTGGAAAAGCCCTCTTTTCTCGTAAAAATAAAAGAGGAGAACAGATATCTTTAAGAATATTTCCTTTAGGCGGATATTGTGCTTTCGCTGGAGAAGATGAAACAAGCGAAAAAAACAAAGATGCTTTTACCAATCAAAAACCATGGAAAAGAATTTTGGTATTCTTGGCAGGAGTAACCTTTAATTTTGCTTTTGCTGTAATCTTTTCTTTTATTCTTTTATGCACAATAGGTTATGACATTCCACAAGCAAAATCTATTATAAGCAAGGATAATATTGTAAATGAATATCAAATCAAAAATCTTGTAGATGGAGCAGTTGTAGAAGGCCCTGAATTAAATTTGGATGAAACTGTTCAACCTGGAGATATTGTAATTTCTATTGAAGGTAATAAAATTGATTTTGCATATGGTGTTTCTTATCAACAATATTTAGAGCAGAAAGCTGAATATTTTGATAAAAATAAAGAAAGTTTTAATGAAATTGCCATAGTTGATGCCGTTGTTAGACGTGGTGATAAGTATGAAAATGTAAAACTAAGTTTTTCTAGAGTAGAAGTCCATAATTTAGATAAAAAAAATAATATTACTAGCGGGACACACTATGTATATTGCTGCAATATGAATGCACAAGCTTATGTTCATACCGTAAAAGAGGCGTTTGAGCGAGCTGTTCCTTTTACTATGGGGTTAGGTTGGACTGTTTTAAAGAGCTTCTGGCTTTTAATTACCTTCCAAATACCTATTTCTGAAATAGGCGGGCCAGTCACTACTATAGCCACAATCGCAAACTTTACAAAAATGAATGCACTGAATTTGCTTATATTGATTCCTTTAATTTCTGCCAATCTTGCGGTATTCAACTTATTGCCTATACCAGCTTTAGACGGGGCGCATATTGTTTTTACCACAATAGAGGCAATACGCAAAAAGCCTATAAAACGTGAAATTGAAAATATGATTCATGCAGTAGGTTTGTTCATTTTATTTGGTGCTGTTATTTTGATTGACATTCTGCATTTTCTGTTATAGAATATAATCATGATTAACACCTTAGAAAAATTAAACGAAAAATTTAATAATAAATACAATTTTTTTAAAATTTTAAGTGTGGTATTTGATGAAGAGGCTCTTCTGACTACCATCACTTTTTTATATCCATATCAAATTGATGAAATTCCAACAGAAGATAGGGAAGAGATATACGATTTTTACAAAGATTTTTTGGCTCTTAAAGGAGATTTGAAATTAAAATATAAGAAAAGCTTTTTGGATGCAAGGCTTATTATTGATGAAGTAATTGAATATTTCAAAAACAATAAAAAAGGTATTTATCCTTATATCAATATTGACAATATTTCTTCTTCCAACATTGAACAGGATGTTGTGGTATCTTTAAAACTTAATCAAGATATACTTTCGATGCTTGATGAATTAGAGCTGTCAAATTCGCTTAAAAATCATCTTGAACAAAAATTTATTGCAAACGTAAAAATTGAAATTTTCGAAAATGAAGAAACGTTGCCCGAAAATATTGAATTTGAAGACCTGCCAATTCAAATAAAATCAAAAACCAAACGATATGAAGTTAAGGTTGAAAAAAAGGTGATTGGTGGTGATATTTTACCTAAACCTGAATTTATTTCTGATGTAAAATCACCAAAATCTTCTGTGATTTTTGCAGGTGTTATAAATAATAAAAATTGTAAAACTTTCATTCAAAAAAAGGGTAAAAATGCCGGAAAAGAAAAATCGCTTTATACATTTAATCTTAAAGATAAAGAAGCTGGCAGCATAGATTGCGTATATTTCTGTCCAAAAACACATGAAAAAGACATGGAAGCTCTTGATAATCTTTTTATGATTTTATGTTTGGGTGATGTCAAACATGGCATAAATGGAAAGTTGACTTATTATATACAAAAAATATCCATCGCAACACCGATTGAACTTATTAAAGAAACTGATACCTGTGAAGAAAACCCTCAATTTATCCATAAAAAAGTTGTTTTCCCAGACATTTTACAAAGAAAACAACAGGCAAATTTATTTGAAGTTAAAGCAAAATATAATGATTTTATCATGAAAAACAATATTGTTGTTTTTGACATAGAAACGACAGGATTAGACCCTGAAAACTGTGAAATAACTGAAATTGGTGCCGTCAAAATTGAAAAAGGGGAGATTACAGAAAGATTTTCAAGTTTTGCAAAACCCAAGTTCCCAATACCAGAAGAGGTGCAAAAACTTACACATATCACAGATGATATGGTAAGATATGCACCGAGAATTGAAGATGTTGTATATGATTTTTATGAATGGAGCAGGGATTGCATTATAAGTGGATATAATATCATTGGCTTTGATATGAAATTTATTTTGAAGGTTGCAAAACAAATTAATTTAACCTTCGATAATGAAATTATTGATGCATATATTGTAGCTAGACAATCCTCTTTGAGGACAACAAATTACAAATTAGGAACAGTTGTAAAAGCTCTTGGTCTTACTCTCAATGATGCGCATCGTGCTTATAATGACGCATACGCAACAGCACAAGTCCTAATGGAGCTTAATAAAGCTAAATAAATTTCTTTAACTTTCAATAACAAAAAAAACTTTTATAAAATAAAACTTTTTTAGTAATAATGCTTGATTTAATAATATATTTTTGTTATAATATATCTATACTTGAGGTTTTGAGGAGCGTGCAAAATTGCATCGCTCCTCACTTCGTAAAAAGGGGGAAACAAAATTGGCAAGTAAAGTCAAAACAATATGTGAAGAAAAAGTATCACCAATTATTGAAAATTTAGGATATGAAGTTGTTGAGGTGGAATATGCTAAAAAAAGTGATGGCATGAATTTGACATTTTATATCGACAATGAAAAGGGTATAAAGATTGAGGATTGTGAAATTGTTTCAAAAGCAATAAATGATTTGCTTGATGAATTAAATCCTACAGATGACCAACCATACATTTTAAATGTAAGTTCGCCAGGCATTGACAGACCAATAAAATCAGAACGTGATTTTAAACGTAATGAAGGAAAATTAATTTCTATTACACTTTTTGCAAAAATTGATGGCAAAAAAGTTTATGAAGGAAAATTGATTGGCTATAATGAAGCATCAGTCACAATTGAAATAAATGACAAAGAATTTACTTTTGATAAAGAAAAAATCGCACATATTGTGCCAGTAATTGATTTTAATCAGAATAAAGGAGAAAAAAATGATTAATAAAGATTTCTTTCAAGCACTTGAAGATTTAGAAACAGAGAAAAAAATAGATAAAGATACATTTATTACAACACTCGAAACTGCCTTAACTTCAGCATACAAAAAGATGTATGGCGAGGCAAAATCTGCAATGGTTAAATTAAATCCAGAAAAAGCAACAATAAAAATTTATTCTTACAAAACAGTTGTAAATGAAGTCGAAGACCCTGATAAAGAAATTTCTTTAGCAGAAGCAAAACTTATTAAGAAATCACACAAATTGGGTGATGTAGTTATGGCAGAAGAGGCGACTAAAGATTTTGGAAGAATTGCAGCTCAAACAGCAAAACAAGTTGTTATGCAAAAACTTAAAGAACTTGAAAGAACAATGGCTTTGTCAGAACTTTCTGAAAAAGAAGATGAACTTTTGACAACTATTGTTAAAAGAATTGACAATGGCACTATCTATGTTCAGTTATCAAACACTCATACTGAAGGTGTTATGCTTCCATCAGACCAAATTCCTAATGAAAAATTCAACATTGGTGACAGAGTAAAGGTTTATGTGAAGAAAATCAAAGATAGTTTTAAAGGAACTCAAATTCAAGTTACAAGAAGCAATGTTGGATTTGTTCGTAAATTATTTGAACTTGAAATCCCTGAAGTTGCAAACGGTGATGTAAAAATTAAAAATATTGCAAGAGATGCAGGAAACAGAACAAAGGTTGCCGTTTATACTGAGAAAGCCAACATTGACCCTATTGGAACTTGTGTTGGTTTCCATGGTCAAAGAATTGACACTATCTCTTCAGAAATCAATGGTGAAAAGATAGACCTTATTGAATATAGTGATGACCCACTTGAATTTATCGCTAAGTCTTTAAGCCCTGCACAGGTTGTAAGCGTTGAAACAAATGAAAGCTTGCATTCTTCAAGAGTAATAGTCCCAGATGACAAATTATCTCTTGCTATTGGAAAAAATGGTCAAAACGTGCGTTTGGCAGCAAGACTTACTGGCTGGAAAATTGAAGTTAAACCTCTCAGTTCAATCGGTGTTTCAAATGAAATTAAAGAACCTGAATATGAATTGACAGAGCTTAATGACGATGATGCATTCCAAGGTCTTAATGACTTTGAATCACTTGAAGAAATTGCACCTTTAGATGATGAAGAAAATTAATTTCTAAGGTAGAATTATGGAAAGAGAAAGAATGTGTATAGCTTGCAGACAAATGAAAGATAAAAAAATGCTTCTTCGTATTGTTAAAAATAAAGAAAATGAAATTTCAATTGACTTAACAGGCAAGCAAAATGGAAGAGGTGCATATATCTGCAAAGACAGCGAATGTCTTAATAAATTAAAAAAGCAAAAATCACTTAATAAAGCATTTAAAATGAATATCAGTGAAGAAATTTATAAACAAATAGAGGAGGTTTTACTTGGAAATAGGTAAACTGCAAGGTTATATAAATATCTCTCATAAAGCTGGTTATCTTATAATAGGAAGCGATGCTTTAAAAAATTATAAGAAAAAATTATATCTTGCTTTATTTGATAAAAGTGCTCAAAAAAATACTTTAAAGGTGGTAGAACAATTAAAAGGATTGGAAATACCAATAATTGAAGTTGATAATTTAGAGGAGTTGACCTCTATTAAAAAATGCAAAATAATCGGAATAAAAAATAAAAATTTAAGTGATTTAATAATAAAATTACTAAATGACTAAGGAGTTTATATTGGCAAATCAAGCATTAGAAAATTTAAGAAAAATTCATGATTTACAAAGAGAGGGTGAAATTTCAAAAATTTTGCTTTCTTTAAGAGAATCTAAAGGACAGGTAGAAAATCTTGGCAATAGAATTTCAAAACGTCTAAAAGAAATTGAAAATCTTAAAAAAGAGAAAGAAAAAGAAAAGGTAGAAAAAATTGAAGAAGTTGCAGCCCAACCACCAAAGAAAGAGGTTGAGCCTATTTCTGCTGCCGAAAAATCAGTTGAGAATACAAAAATTCGCAAATTTGACAATAACTCCAACAGCAATTATAGAAACAACCAAAAGTCTTATAACAATTCCAATAATAATTTTAATGGAAACAGACAAAATTCTGGCAGATTTAACAATCAAAATGGCTATAATCGCAATGATAGGCCTAATTTTAGGCAACAGAATAATGATGGAAGAGGAAATTTCAACAACGGAAACAGAGAATACAATAGAGATTTCAACAGACCTTTTGGAAATAATGGAAAACCTAATTTTCAAGATAAGAAACCTAGAAATAATAATTTTGTTTCTTCAAAAGGTAATAATTTCCGTTCATTTACATCAAATACAAATGAAATGCCAGAAATGGATTTAAAAAATGACCGCAACTATGCAAATAAAGCAAAATATGCTCAAAAACATAGCAATAGTAATTATGACGAAAAAAGAAATCAAAATAGAAGAAAGGATGACCAAAAGGGTAGCAATATTTTCTTTGAGGATGAAAACGGAATTGAAGAACTTACTTTTGGTTCTAAGAAAAGCGGCATAAAGAAGAAACGTGAACAGGCAGAAAAGGTTGTGACTGTTATTCAACACGCTGTTTTGACTTCAAGAGAAATTACTGTAAAAGAATTCAGTGAAAAGATAGGAAAGCCAGTGACTGAAATAGTGAAAAAATTGATGCTTTTAGGTATAATGGCAACTATCAATTCAAATATAGATTTTGATACTGCAGAACTCATTGCAAGCGAATTTGGAATTACTCTTGAGCTTAAAGCTGACAAATCTTTTGAAGAAAAACTTATGGAAGAAGCAAAAATGGAAGATGACGAATCTAAACTCATTAAAAGAGCTCCAATTGTTGCTGTTATGGGTCATGTTGACCATGGTAAAACATCTCTTCTTGATGCTTTCAGAAAGACAAATGTTGTCGCTGGAGAAGCAGGCGGAATCACTCAAAGTATCGGTGCTTATCAAATTGAATTTAATGGTGAAAAAATTACATTTATTGACACTCCTGGTCATGCTGCATTTACACAAATGAGAGCTAGAGGTGCCAAAGCTACAGATATTGCAATTTTGGTTGTTGCGGCTGATGATGGTGTTATGCCTCAGACTATTGAAGCAATTGACCATATTAAAGCTGCTGGGGTGCCTATTATTGTTGCTATCAACAAAATGGATAAACCAGAAGCAAATCCTGATAGAATCAAACAACAGCTTGCAGACCATGAAATTTTACCTGAAGAATGGGGTGGTGATGCTATTTGTGTGCCTATTTCAGCTAAAATGGGTATGGGACTTGATGATTTAAAACAAACCATTTTACTTGTAAGTGAAATGCAAGAACTTCGTGCAAATCCTGAAAAAATGGCGACTGCTGTTGTAATTGAAGCAGAACTTGATAAAAATAGAGGACCTGTAGCTTCTGTAATTGTTCAAAATGGAACACTTCATGTTGGTGATTCTATTATGTCTGGTATAACTTTTGGTAAAGTTAGGGCAATGTTTGATGACAAAGGAAAACCTGTAAAAGTTGCTGGACCATCAACTCCTGTTGCAATTTTAGGTTTCAATGAAGTGCCTTCAGCAGGTGACCAAGTTTATGCTGTAGAAGAAACACTTTCAAAACAGGTAATCCAAGAAAGAATAACCAAAATCAAGAAAGAAAGAGCTGCACAGTCTTCTGGTGTAACCCTTGATAACTTTATGAACAGAGTCCAAGAAGGAAATCTCAAAAATCTTAATATTATCCTTAAAGCAGATACAATGGGTTCTGTTGAAGCTATTAAAGCAACATTATTAGAAATTAGAAATGAAGAAGCAAAAGTTAATATTATCCATGCTGGTGCAGGTGCTGTAAATGAAAGTGATATCGTATTAGCACAAACAACTGGTTCTGTCATTATCTGTTTCAACACAAAGACAGCTGCAAAAGCAAAGAGTTTGGCCGATACAATGAAGGTTGAACTTAAAGATTATAAGGTAATATACGAAATTGTTGATGATATTACTGCTGCAATTACAGGTATGCTTAGCATTAAATATGAAGAGCAATATATTGGAAGTGCAGAAATTCGTGTTGCGTTTAAACTTTCAACAGCCGGCAAAGTTGCAGGAAGTTATATAAAAGATGGTAAGGTTTCTAGAAATTCCATCGCAGTTGTAAAACGTGGAAATGAAGAAATTGGCAAAACCACTGTTGAATCTTTAAAGATTGTTAAAGATGAAAAAGCAGAAGTTGTAAAAGGCTATGAATGTGGAATTAAATTTAAAGACAATATAGACTTCAAAGAAGGCGATACAATCGAATTTTTTGCAAAAGTTGCTATAAACAGGGCATAAATAATAGGAGGTAAATCATGTCAGTAAGATTTGATAGAGCAAACAGTGAACTTCAAAGATGTATATCAGATATAATTCAAAACAAAATGAATGACCCAAGAATAGACCCTTTATTATACATCAGTGAAGTCAATGTAACACCTGACTTTAGATATTGCAAAGTTAAGGTTGCACTTGATACTCAAGATGAAAATAATCTTTTAGAAATAATAAAGGTTTTAGAAAAATCTGAAGGTTTTATCAAAAAAGAGCTTGCTGGCATGGTCAATATGCCTCATATGCCAAAACTACAATTTGTGGTAGATAAAGGCACTCAAGCAACTGTTCGAATAAATGAAATTTTGAAAAACTTAAATATAGATAATAAATAAAAGAGAAACTCTATGAATAAAATAAAAGATATTGCAAAAATTATAAAAAAATCAAAATCAATAGCATTATTTACTCATATTTCACCTGATTGTGATGCGCTAGGTTCAACTTTTGGACTTAGCTTAGCATTAAAAAAACTTGGCAAAAATGTCAAGATTTTCATGAAGGATGATTTTACAGCAAGCCAACATTTATTATTTGATGAAAATGAAGTTTGTAAGGGTGAATGTAATATTAATGATTTTGATATTTTTATTTGCTGTGATGCCTCATCAATAAATAGATTGGGCGAATATGGATATGTTTTTGAAAATAATGATAAAACAATAGTAATAGACCATCATGTTTGCAACAAAATGATGGCAAAATATAATTATATTGAAAGTGAAAGCAGCTCATGTTGTGAAGTAGTTTTTAAATTTATAAACGCATTGAAAGTAAAGCTTGATAGTGAAATTGCAACTAAACTTTATGCCGGTTTATCAACCGATACTTCTTCTTTTATTAATTCAAATACTAATGCAAACTCATTTTTAGTTGCTACAAAGCTTTGTCTTGCAAATGCTAAAACCCAATTTGTAAATCAAGCTATCTATCAAAGCAAATCATTAAATAGTGTAGTTTTTAAAAAATACCTTTTAGATAACTTTAAAATAGATGGTGAATGTGCTTATGTAGGTATAGACCAACAAACATTAGAACAGTTAAATGGCAAAAAAAATGATTGTTCAGGCTATAGCAAAGCTTTAATTAATTATAAAGAAATTAATTATAGTTTTAGTCTTATAGAAGAAGAACCTAATAAGTTTAGTTTATCTATGCGTTCTAAAATTGGCTTTAACATAAGAATTATTGCTGAAAAGTTGGGAGGCGGTGGTCATGTTTGTGCTGCAGGAGCCACAATAACCGCAAACAATCTCAATGAAGCAATCAATCTTGTGCTTTCTACTATCAATGAAAATAAAGAAAGAATTAAAACTGAAAAAATCTAATTTTAAGATTTTTTAATCAATTTTTATTATTGGAGTTTAAATGAATATAAACGGTGTCATTCTTGTCAACAAAGAAAGAAATATCTCTTCTAATAGTGTGGTAAATAAAGTTAAATGGCTATTAAAAGCCGATAAGGCAGGGCATTATGGGACTTTAGATGTCTTAGGTGAAGGACTTTTACCTGTTGCACTTGGAAAGGGAACAAAACTATTTGATTATTTTTTAAACAAAGATAAAGTTTATAAAACTATTTTTAAATTTGGTGAAACTACTGCTACACTTGATTTAGAAGGTGAAATAACACAAAAAAATGATGTTGTTATTACAAGAGAATCAATAGAAAAAATACTGCCTAATTTTATTGGGAAGATGAATCAAATGCCTCCTCAATTTTCAGCAAAAAAGATAAATGGCAAAAAAGCATATCAACTTGCTAGAGAAGGTATTGAAGTTGACTTAAAACCAAAAGAAATTGAAATTTATTCAATAAAACTTTTAAAAGAAATTGATAAAAATACTTTTGAATTTGAAATATGGTGCTCAAGTGGCACATTTATCCGTTCTATCTGCAGAGATTTGGCTTCTAAATTAAATACATATGGTGTTATGCTTAGCATAATACGCACAAGATGTGGTATTTTTAATTTAAACGATTCTTTTTCAATCAATGATATTGAAAATGGTAAATTTAATATTATTTCACTTGATAGCATATTCGATTATGAGACTTTTTATTTCAATGAAGATATAACAAGCAAATTATTAAACGGCATGACCATTCTTTTTCAAAGCAAAAATAATGAAAAAATCAAATGCTATGGTTATGACAATTCATTTTTAGGAATAGGAAATGTTGAAAACAACAAACTAAAATTGGAATTGAGGTTGATTTAATTTTGTTTTAAAGAATTTTTTAAGTTGCAATTATATAGCAAGCAAATTAATAAAATTTATTAAAAGCCCAAGTTACAAAAATAATAGGAGAAATTATGGTTATATTTGGTTCATCAGGATGTGGTGATGAATTTTATAATGAAGGTTATAAAAATATTTTAGAAGTGCCAAAATGGATTAAAGACTATGGTTTAGATGCTTATGAATATTCTTTTGGCCATGGCTATCAAATGAGCAGTGAAACAGCTCAAAAAGCTGGAATACTTTTTAAAGAAAACAATTTAAAGCTTTCCTTGCACGCACCATTTTACATAAATTTTGCAAATCCTGATGAAGAGATGTATGCCAAAACAAGGGGATATATTTATACAGGAATAAAATTTTTGCGTGCATTTGGTGCTGACAGATTGATTTTTCATTCAGCTTCTTGTGGAAAATTGAAAAGAGAGGAAGCTATAAAGTTGACTGAATATCGTTTTTCAGAAACATTTGATAAACTTGAAGAAGAAGGTCAATTGGATGGAATTTTTCTTTGTCCTGAAACAATGGGAAAAACAATGCAGATTGGCACTTATAAAGAGATTTGCAATCTTTGTAAATTGAATAAGCATTTAATCCCAACTTTCGATTTTGGCCATATAAATTCTCTTGAAGGGGGCTCTTTAAAATCAAAAGAGGACTTTAAAAGAATTTTGGATTATTCTATTGAAACAATAGGATTTGATAAAACCAATCAAAGTCATATTCATTTTTCAAAAATTCAATATGGCGAAAAAGGTGAAATTCGACATCTAAATTATGATGATTTGATATATGGACCTGAATTTGATGGTCTTGCAGAAATTTTGATTGAATACAAACTTTCACCAAGAGTAATTTGTGAATCTATGAACATGATGCCTCATGATGCATTATTGATGAAAAAAATTTATCAAAATCTACTAGACAAATGATTTTTGATGTGTTAAAATATTAAACGAAAGAAATTAAAAAAAGGAGATATTTATGGTATTTGCAGGAGATTTTAGAAAAGGAACTACATTTGAATGGGATGGTGTTGTATATTCTGTTGTAGAATTTTTGCACGTAAAGCCAGGTAAGGGCTCACCATTTGTTCGTGCTAAACTTAAAAATGTTATGACAGGACAGGTAAAGGAAACTACTTTCAACCCATCTGATAAATTTCAGATTGCTGTAATTGAAAAGAAAGAAATGACTTATCTTTACAGCGATGGCGAAATTTATTATTTCATGGACGCTGAAACTTATGACCAAATTCCTTTAAATAGAGATAGCGTTGAAGAAGCTTTAAACTTTGTTAAAGAAAATGAAAACTGCACAATGTATTTCTATAAAGGAAATCCATTCTCAGTTTATGCGCCAAACTTTGTTGAACTTGAAGTAATTGATTGTGAACCTGGCATTCAAGGGGATACATCAAAATCTACAACCAAACCAGCAAAGGTTGAAACTGGATATGTAATACAAGTTCCACTTTTCATCAATATTGGTGATAAAATCAGAATTGATACTCGTGACGGCAGTTATATGGAAAGAGTTAAATAAAACATTAATTAAACATAAAAACCACATTTTTAAGTGTGGTTTTTTTTATTTATAAACACAAGACAGGCAAAAACAATATAAGTGGCTTCCTATATGAAAACAATTAAAACACAAACTAATAAAAAAAATAACTTTATTAGAAAAATTAATTTTATTTTTATTTTCTGAAAATACTCTTATGCTCTTTTTTGACTTTATTTGTCGTAATAGTATTGTCGAGTGATATCACTCATAGATTAGGTTTAGGAGATTGTTATGCTTGAAAAAATCCTTCCTAATGAAATATTTGACATTCTTAAAAATAGGGTAAATATCAAATCAATCAATGAAATTCGATTGCGTGCGGACAAGCCTATTGTTTTGGCAATTGGTAGTCAACGTATTTTTTTGGGTGAGCGAGGGGTTACGGGAAATTTAAAGGAAGCTTTGATATCTTCAAAAACAATGATTGAAGATATCATTTTTCGTGCAAGTGAATGTTCTATCTATTCGGTAAATGAACAATTAAAACGTGGATATTTGGTTACAAAAGGCGGTATCAGGCTTGGAATAGGTGGAGATATCGTGGAAGAAGCAGGAAAGGTTAAGACAATGACAAATTTTTCTAGCATAAATATTAGGCTTCCGCACGAGGTGAAAAATTGTTCTCTTTCAGCTTTTAATTTTTTATTATCAGAAAAAGGGATATATAATACTTTAATTATTTCTCCACCTGGAGCAGGAAAAACAACGTTTTTACGTGATTTTGTTTGTCAGTTGTCAGAAAGAAACTTTGCTTATAATGTCTTGTTATTAGACGAACGTGGCGAACTTGATTTGGGAGAAAACGGCAATATAGGAAATTTTGCAGATAAAATCAGTTTTGCAAGAAAAAGCATTGGTTTTGAAAATGGTATACGTGCACTTTCACCAAATCTTATTGTAACCGATGAATTAGGTCAAAAGGAAGATATTGATGCAGTCATTTATGCAGTAAATTCTGGGGTTTCAATATTAGCATCAGTCCATAGTGATAGTATCGAAAGTTTTGTTAAAAAACCACATTTTGAAGAAATCATAAAAAATAAGATTTTTAAAAGATATGTATTATTATCTATGAGAAATGGTCCTGGGACATTGGAAGGAATCTATAATGAGAATTTCGCAAGAATCCATTTATAAGGAGGATAAATGAAAATTTTATTATTGGCTTTTATGGCTTGTTTGACAATATATATAGGATATTTGTTTTCAAAAAAATATAAAACTCGTGCAAACTTCTTCCAAGCTTTAGTTTTATTATGCCAAAAATTTGATGTTGAAATAAATTATTCGAGAGAAAGACTTAAAAATATTTTTAATAATCTTGATGAAAAGCAAAAACATAAACTTCATGGAATTGATAATAATTTTATATCTTTTATGAACAAAGAAACCCCTTTAGAAAGAGAATTTTTATTTAAAAATATTAAGTTTTTAAAGGAGGAAGAGAAAGATATAATTTTTATGTTTTTTAAAAGCTTGGGAAGAAGTGATGTTGATAGCCAATCTAAAGAGATAAAAAATTTTCAAACTCGGTTTGAATCTCTTTCTTCTTCTGCAAGTTCAGAAAATAAAAAGTATGGCTCTCTTTCTATTAAACTGGGCATTGTGGCCGGTCTTGTCATCATTGTTTTATTTATTTAGGAGGGGGAAATGGATGTTGAAATAATTTTTAAAATTGCCGCTATTGGCATTTTAACAGCGATAATCGGTCAAATTTTAAAGCAAACTGGCAGAGAGGATATTTCTACAATCGCAACTTTAGCTGGTCTTATCATCGTGCTTGTAATGGTTTTGAATTTAATTGGTGATTTGTTTGTCACCTTAAAAACAATTTTTAATTTTTAGATTTAGTAAAAGAGGCTTATGGATATAATTTTTAAGATAATTGCAATAGGTTTGATTACTTGTGTTGCATCAATGGTTGTCAAACCTGTCAAGTCTGATTTTGCAATATTAATTGGTATAGCCGGTGGATTGATTATCATAGCAATGATAGTCAATTATTTCACTGGTATTTTATCATCCATTAAAGATATTATAGGGGTGACAGGGCTCAATTCAAGTCTTTATACTATTTTATTAAAAATTATAGGAATAGGCTATTTAATCGAATTTTCTGCAGGGATTTGCTCAGAAACTGGAAATCCAGGCCTTGGCGATAAAATAATGTTGGGTGGGAAATTGGTAATCATGGTTATGGCTCTTCCAATAGTTACCAATATCTTAAATATAATAATGGAGCTTTTGCCAACATGAAGAAAATCTATAACAACCAAAATCAAAAATGGAGATATATCTATTGTTATAAAAGAGCCAACATTTTTAAAGCAGTCACTATTTTAACATTGGTTTTGTTTTTAATGTTTATGCCGACTATTGGATATTCTAATAATTTTACATCTGCAAATTCTTCTGAAGTAATTTATGATAATTCTTCTAATTCTGAACAATTAAATGAGGATTTGGGGGAAGAAATTGAAGGACAACTTGAAGATTTAGACTTTTCTTCTTTAGACAAAATACTTGCAGGGTTTACATCAGGTCAACTTGCAATATTTGGCGGAAGTAGTTTTTTGCAAAAAATACAAAAACTTATTGCAGGTGATTTTGACAATGGTAAAAGTTTATGGACAAATCTTGCAAGTATTTTTTTAGACAATTTTTTAGGGCTTATTCCGATAATATCACTTATCATTGCAATTGCTATACTTGGGAATATGCTTCAAGGGCTTAAACCATCTTCTAATGGAAAATCTATTTCAAACCTTATTCAATTTGTCACTTTTGGATTCATTGTAATTTTGGTATTAACCATAATTACAAAAATGATAAGCATGACAACAGGAACTATACTTTCAATAAAATCACAAATGGATGTAGTATTTCCTATTTTACTTACGTTTTTAACTGCAATTGGTGGAACTGTATCTGTAACTGTTTATCAGCCAGCCATGGCACTCTTAAGCGGACTTATAATAAATCTTTTTACCTATGTGCTTTTACCAATATTTATTTTCTCTGTTGTTTTTTCTGTAGTTTCAAACCTTTCAAACAATATAAAATTAAATAAATTTACATCCTTTTTTGATAGCACCTTCAAATGGTTGACAGGGCTGATTTTTACCATATTTACCGCCTTTCTTTCAATCCAAGGTTTGACTGCCGGTTCGGTTGATGGGGTATCGATAAGGACAATGAAATATGCAATAAGGTCTTATATTCCGCTTTTAGGCTCTTATTTAAGCGATGGTATGGGAATTATGCTTGCTTCTTCAAACTTAATAAAAAATGCAGTTGGGGCAACAGGACTTTTCATGCTTCTGGCAACAATTCTTTCTCCATTAATTCAACTTGTTGTGTTTATGCTTGCATTAAAACTTATCGCCGGCATCGTTGAGCCACTTGGAAGTAAGCAGATTTCAAACTTTATAGCCGCAATTTCTAAAAGTATGATACTTCTTATTGTCAGCCTTATTGCTGTTGCTTTTGTATACTTTATCATGATAGGTCTTGTAATGTGTTCTGCAAATATTTTCTAGATTTTTATATTTTTTAAAAGGAGGTTTTATGCTTAGCACTTTGTCTAACTGGATTATTTCAATTGCTGGAATAATATGTATTTCGGTTATAATTGAATTAATCTTGCCTGAAGGGCAAATGAATAGATATATAAAAGGTATTCTATCTTTCATAATTGTTTTAGTCATAATTCTTCCACTTCCAAAACTCCTTAAAACTGAAATCAATTTTGACAATATGTTTGAATATGGTCAAAACATAAAAGTTGACGAAGATTATCTTTATCAACTTAATTTAGATAAAATTAATGTAATTAAAGAGGATATCGAAACAAAAATTCATCAACGTGGTTATAAAAATGTTTCAATCTATGTAAGCGCAAATATCTTTGATAGCAAAATGCAATTTAAGTCTATTAATGTCGATTTAAGTGGGTTAGTCATATCTGAAAATGCAGAGCATAATGATATTATAAAGATTAAAAAAGACATAACAAATATCATAAAAAATTATGTCAATATAAGCGAGGAGGCAATCTGGTATGACAGCTAAAATTAAGGACAAGTTTAGAGTATTATACGATAGAATCAAGAAGGTAAAACATATAGAACTTTATATCGCAGTCGCTCTTGCAGTTATTATAGCAGTCATTTACTTTTCTTCATTAACTGCAAAACCAAAAAATAAGGTTGAAAATGGCAAAATCGACAATGTTAGCTCAAATTTTTCTACTTCAGGGGAATATATAGACTATCTTGAGAATAAACTTGAAAATGTAATCACTAAGGTAAAGGGAGCGGGAAATGTTGAAGTTGTTGTTACATTAGAAAAAGGTTTTGAATACATCTATCTCACCGAAGAAGAAACTAGGCATACTTCAAATGGAACAGTTATCACAACTTCATCAGTTGTTTTGGTAAATGGACAACCAGTAATCAAAGAAGAAATCTATCCAGTTGTAAAAGGTATTGTTGTAATAGCTGGCGGAGCAAAAGACATCTCTGTAAAAATGGACATACTATCCATAATTCAAACGGTGATAGAAATTGACAACTCAAAGATAAATATCTATTCAGGAAATTAAAAAATAAAGGAGTAAAAAAAATGAAAAATAGAACTAAGATTATTATCATAACTGTAATGGTTTTACTTTTAGGTGTAACTGGATATCTTAATGTTATGCTTAACAATTCAGTTTCAAAAGACAAAGGCCAAACTACAACAACTGCTAGTTATTTCTCAACCTATCGTTCAACAAGAGAATCAACACGTGACCAAGAAATGCTTTATTATGATGCAATAATTTCAAATGAAACATCATCTGAAGAAGCTGTAAAAAATGCCGAACAATCAAAGCTTTCTCTTATTAAACAAATGGAAAAAGAACTTGTAATAGAAGGACTTATCAAAGCTAAAGGTTTTAGCGATTGTATCATCTCAATTTCTGACGCAAATGTAAATGCGGTAGTTAAGGCAAAAGAACTTAATAAGTCAGAAACTGCTAAAATTGTTGCTGTAATTCAATCACAACTTGGCACTGGAATTGAAAATATCAAAATTATGCCTGTAGAATAATTGCATATTTTACAATTATATGCTATAATGATATAGATAAATTTTGAAAACATCAAAATTCTACGCTAATGAATGGGAGAATTTATGACAAACAAAGAAAACACAATGCTAAAAAAAGGAAAGGTTGATATTGATAGAGATATTTTGCTTTCAATCATCAACCTTGCTACAAAGGAAATCAATGGTGTCGATGCCCTTACTAATACCGAACTTTCTATTTTTAGAAAATTATCCAAAACAAAGTCAGAAGGGGTAAACATAAAATTTGATGTCAATGGGACTTTAAATGTAGATGTTTATATAATTGTTCATATCGGTTATAGCGTGCCTGATATTGCCTACAGAGTGCAAGAAAACATTAAAAATTCACTCAACTCTATGGTAGGAATCAAACCAGGGAAAATAAATGTCCATGTAAGTGGAGTTAATTGTGATGAGGCAACCGAATGAGAACACAGGCAAGAGAACTAGCATTTCAACTGATATTTGAAAGACTTTTCGTCAAAAAGGATTATAGCTTTGACGAAGAGTTTTTTTCGTCTTTAAAGAAAGATGAAGATAAATCTTTTGCAAAAGACATTGTCTTGAAATTTGAAAATAATAGAGATGAATTGTCAAATTTGATTTCTTCAAAGTTAATTGGCTATGAGATTGACAGAGTATATAAAATTGATTTAGCACTTATTTATTGTGCTCTTACAGAAATAAAATATATCGGCACACCCATTCAAGTTGCCATCAATGAAATTCTTACTATTGCTAAAAAATATTCAACAATAAAAAGCAGTAAATTCATTAATGGCGTTTTATCATCAATATTAAAAGATAATAAATAGTGATAAGGAATGAATGATGATTAGGGCCATATCGGTTTCAAAGTTTAATAATTATATAAAACAAGTTTTTGATTCAGAAGAACTTCTTCATAATATTGCAATTGAAGGAGAGGTTTTTGGTGTAAACTTAACAAGAAATATAATTTATTTTACACTGAAAGATGAAGATTCTTCATTGCCTTGTGTTTGTTTTTATCCTAATTATATTGGTAAACTTGTTGAAGGAAACAAGATAATTGCCACTGGAACTCCAAGTTTTTATTCAAAAACTGGAAGACTGAATTTTAATGTTGTTCAAGTGGAAGGAATAGGACAGGGTGATTTGTATGAACAATTTATGAAAATGAAAAACAAATTATCAAGCGAAGGTCTTTTTGATGAAGCACATAAAAAGGCAATCCCAAAGGACATCAAAAGAATTGGAGTAATCACCTCAAAAGAGGGTGCAGTTTTGCAAGATATAAAAAATGTTGCATGGCGAAGAAATCCGAGTATTGATATTGTTTTATATAATACAAAAGTTCAGGGAAACAATGCAGAAAAAGAAATTGCCCATGCTATAGATAAAATGGGCGAATATGAAAATATTGATGTCATAATTGTTGCAAGAGGTGGTGGAAGCCTTGAAGACCTTGCAGCTTATAACACTGAAATTGTCGCTAGAGCGGCATATAACTGTCCAAAACCTATCATATCAGCGGTTGGTCATGAAACAGATTTTACAATCATAGATTTTGTAAGTGATTTACGTGCCCCGACACCGTCTGCTGCTGCCGAACTTGTCACATTTAATTTGCATGACAAAAAGCTTGAAATGAGAGAACTTATAGACAAATTTCAAAGAGTTTCTAAATCATATTTAGATGATAAACTGGTTTTTCTTAAAAATCAGACAAGCCTTATCTCTCATAATTATGAAAGAAAATTGATGAATCTTAATATTAAGATAAATTTAGATAAAAATTCATTGATAAATAGTTTTCAAAATTATTTAAATGAAAAGTTTTATGAAATAGGAATTTTTGAAAACACACTAAACAAAATTAATCCTCAAAATATCTTAAACAGAGGATATGCAAAAGTTGAGCAAGATAATAAAAGTATAAATTCGGCAAAACAAATTGACTTAAATAAAGAAATGAATATAGTATTTAAAGATGGGGTGATTGTTGCATCACCACTTAAAAAAGGAGATAACAAATGAGATTAAGTAAACTTGTAGGAGAAAGATTTAAAGATATTCCTGCCGGAGTGTCAGCAAAAAGCCATAGCCTATTATTAAGAGCAGGTTATATCAAACAGGTATCAAACGGAGTATATTCTCTTCTTCCTGCAGCACAAAAGGTTAGTTTAAAAATACAAAATATCATACGTGAAGAAATGAACAAGGTTGACGGCCAGGAAGTTCTTATGCCTGTTATGATGCCAAGAGAAATTTGGGATAAAAGCGGCAGATATACATCTATTGGTCAGGAAATGGTGCGTTTTAAAGATAGAAATGACCATGAAATGCTTTTAGGAATGACCCATGAGGAAGCTGCTGTGCACCTTTGTCAAAACACAGTTAAAAGTTATGACCAACTGCCATGCATGATTTATCAAATTCAAACAAAAATAAGAGATGAAGCTCGCCCTAGAGCAGGTCTTTTGAGGGTAAGGGAATTTACCATGAAAGATGGCTATTCTTTTCATACAAGCAGCGAAGATTTAAATGAATATTATGACAGAGTTTATCATGCTTATGAAAGAATTTATAAACGTATCGGAATGAAAAATGTAATTGCAATCAGTTCTGATAATGGAATGATGGGCGGAGATGGTGCAGATGAATTTCAGCTTATCATCGATGCTGGCGAAGATAATCTAATTATTTGCGACAACTGTGATTATAAGGCAAATATGGAAATCGCAACATCTCAAATTGAAAAAATTGAATTTGAAGATGAAAAACTTAAAGAAATTTATACCGAAAAAGCAAAAACAATTGAAGAACTTTCACAAAAGCTTAATAAAGATAAAAAACAATTTATAAAAGCTGTATGTTATGCTATTTCAGGAAATAAAGATAAGGTAATTGTTGCCTTTATCAGAGGTGATAAAGAAGTCAATGATGCCAAACTTAAAAAATATTTACAAGTTAGCGATATTAATGTCACAGACATCTCTGATAGCGGCCTTGTAAAGGGGAATATCGGCTGTATAAACCTCAATCAAGATAACATAATAAAAGTATTCGATATGTCATTAAAAGGTCAGAAAGGTCTTATTTGCGGTGCTAACAAAGAAGATTATCATTTAAGTGGCGTGAATATGGAAAGAGATGTTGATGTCAATGAATTTGTTGACATTGCAAAAGTCAATGAAGGAGAACTTTGTCCTCATTGTGACAAACCTCTTACAATCAAAAAAGGAATTGAGGTTGGAAATATCTTTAAACTGGGCACAAAATATAGCAAAACTATGGAAATGTCTATTTCAATGCCTGACGGCAGCCAAATGAATCCTATAATGGGCTGTTATGGTATTGGAGTTGGAAGATGTCTTGCCGGAATAGTTGAAGAAAGTTCTGATGAAAAGGGAATCGTTTGGCCAAAATCAATAGCTCCATGGCTTGTTTATTTTTGTCCATTAAGAAATGACAACCCAGAAGTTGAAGAAGTTGCAGAAAGGCTATATCAAGAATTATCACAAAAGTTTGAAGTGCTTTATGACGACAGAAAAACTTCTGCAGGTATGAAACTTACAGATAGCGAACTTATGGGAATCCCTGTCCGTGTGGTAATCAGCCCACGTTCTCTCAGCCAATCTCAAGCTGAAATAACAATCAGAGAAAGCGGCGAAAAAATTATGATTGACCTTTCTTCTCTTGAAGAAAAATTATTTGAATTGACAAAAATAGATTAGGAGGAATTATGGAAAAGATAAGTTATGAGGATGCATCAAAAGAGCTTAATCAAATAATTGAAAAACTTGAAGAAGATAAATTACCTCTTTCTATGGCAATGCAAATGTTTGAAAGAGGGCAGGAACTTGTAAAAATTTGTTATGAAAGCCTTGATAAAGCAAAAGGAAAATTGTCTGAAGTAAGAGAAACAATCAACAAACTTGAAGAAGAATAATCTTTAAAAATAAAGCATTTAATCATTGCTTTATTTTTTTTTATGAGAAACAAATTAGTTGTTTTTTTAATATTTGCAAACAAGGTTTTAAAAAATTCTTCCACAAAAACAAAAAAAAATACGTTTAAAAAACTTAAAAGAAAACAATCAGATTTTATAAATCTTAGCTTATATAAGTAAGCGTTTATGACATAATTCGACTTGCAATATAATATATTATACTATGAAAAGATACAGCAAGGTTTCAATTGCAAGTTATAGTGGTGCAAAAAAATATAGATGGGCAATAAAAATGTTTGTTATTGCCATTTGTATGTCACTTTTTTTTGGTTTTATAAGTCAAACATTACTTACAAGCATGGGTGTGATTATTGCATCAGTTTGTATTTGCATTTTTATTTTTTTCAATGTCCTTTTTGATATGCTTGGTATTGCAGTTGCATCTGCAGATTATGAAGTTTTTGAGAAATGGGACAAAGAGGGTGTAAAAGGTGCAACAGTTGGTTTAAATCTATGTCGCAACTCTGAAAAAATGTGTTCTTTTTGTGCAGATGTTGTAGGTGATATTTGCAGCACATTGTGTGGTGCAGGCGGCGCTTGCGTTGTTGCAACCATAACTTCAAGTTCTGTAAATAATAATTTTATCATCTTTGTTTCAATCATGGTATCTGCAATAATTGCAGGTGTAACTATTTTTTTTAAAGCCATAATGAAAGAAATGGCTCTAAAAAAGTCCAATAAAATTATTCTTAAAGTAAGCCTAATACTTGAAAAAACATTGTATAGAGAAAAAAAAGAAAAATTAAAAAAATAGTTGTAAAAATATGTTGACAATTAAATGTTTTTATGATATTATAATGCATGAAAGTAGAAGTTCCACTTCTCACCAGTCGACATTTGAGTCTGATTTGGTTTAAAAACTTAATTTGATATTAGTTTTTTGGTGGAATTTTATGCTTCCACCAAATTTTATTTTAAAAGGGGATTAAAACTATTTTTAAGGAATTATTGATAAACGAACAAATCACAGCAAATCAAGTTCGTTTAATAGGTGAAAATGGAGAACAACTCGGTATTGTATCAAGGGCAGAAGCAATTGCAAAAGCAGAAGCAGCAAATCTTGATTTAGTGCTTATGTCAGGCGGAACTGTGCCTCCTGTTTGTAAGATTTTAGATTATGGCAAATTTAAGTATGATGCACTTAAAAAAGACAAAGAAATCAAAAAAGCACAAAAAATCATAGAAACAAAGGAAGTAAGACTTTCTATGACTATTGATGAACATGATATTGCATACAGAGTTTCAAGCACATCTAAATTTCTTCAAGAGGGAAATAAGGTAAAAGTATCTCTAAGAATGAAGGGACGTGAACAGGCTTATGTCAAAAAAGCTATTGAAATCGTAAAAGATTTTTGCGAAAGATTAAGCGAAGTTGGCACAACTGAAAAAGCACCAGAACTTCTGGGAAGAAATGTATTTGTTATTATATCCCCAAAAAAGACTAAATAAAGGAGAAGAATTATGCCAAAACAAAAAACACATAGTGGTTGCAAAAAGCGTTTCCGTTTGACAGCAAGCGGACAGGTTAAGTTTGCTAGACCTGGAAAAGGACACTTCCTTACAAAAAAATCAAAAGCAAATAAAAGAAAACTTAGAAAGGGCTCTTACATTTCTGGAAAGAATGTAGCAAATATTAAGTCCCTTTTGGCTAAATAGGAGGCAACATGAGAATAAAACGTTCAGTAAACGCACTTAAAAAGCGTCGTTCAATTTTAAAAAGTGCAAAAGGTTATAGAGGAGCAAAATCAAAACTCTACAGAACTGCAAGAGAACAAGTAATGAAAAGCGGACAATATGCTTATATTGGACGTAAATTGAAAAAGAGAAACTTCAGAGCTCTTTGGATTACAAGAATCAATGCTGGTTGCAGACAAAACGGAATTTCTTATTCTAAATTCATTGCTGGTCTTAAAAGCAAGGGTATCGAACTTAATAGAAAGGTTCTTGCAGATATGGCTGTTAGAGAACCAGAAGCTTTTGCTGCACTTGTAGGACAAGTTAAATAATGCAAAAAGCAAGCAATAATTTTATTAAATTACTAAAAAAGCAAAAACGTGAAAATAGTTGTTTGCTTTTTTTAGATAATATCAAAATAATCAAGGACGCAATAGCGGGTGGTCTTCAATGCAAATATCTCTTAACTTCTGATGAAAATTTTGCTTTATCTAAAGAAAATACTTTTCCAATTTATAAAGTTGACAAAGCAACCATTGACTCACTATCAGACAGCAAAACACCACAGGGAGTAATATGCGTTGCAGAATACATACAAGATATAGTAGAAAAGCCAAAAACAAACTTTTTAGTATTGGATGGATTGCAAGACCCAGGCAATGTGGGAAGTTTAATTAGGTCTGCTTATGCATCTGGTTTTGATTATATATATCTTCTATCCAGCGTCAAGCCTACAAACTCAAAACTTATAAGAAGCAGTGTGGGAGCAATATTTAAAAGCAAGGTAATTTCTCTTTCAAAAGAAGAGTTTATCAAACTTGCAAAAGAGTGGGAACTCAACTTGATTGCAACAGATATGGCAGGAGAAAATATTTTTAATTTTAAAACTGACAAACAAGTAGGACTTATTATTGGAAATGAAGGACAGGGCATATCTGATGAAATGGCAAATTTATGCACTCGGACTGTTAAGATTCCTATGCAAGAAGGAATTGAAAGCTTAAATGCTTCTGTATCTGGTTCAATAATTATGTATCAGATAAACAAGGATAAATTTAACTAAATTTATTATTTATTTCTGATATTTTTTTGACATAAATAAGAGAATATGTTAAACTAAAATAGTTTGAAAATAATATGCAATATTTTGCAATTATTAAAAAAATTATCAAATAATACAACAAAATTAAATATCTAAAAGGAGAAAACTATGTCAGGACATTCAAAATGGCACAACATACAAGCTAGAAAGGGTAAAAGTGATGCTCAAAGAGGTAAAATATTCACAAAAATAGGAAGAGAAATCGCTGTTGTTGTTAAGCAAGGCGGCTCTGACCCTCAATCAAACCCTAAGCTTCGTGATGTTATTTCAAAAGCAAAACAAAATAATATGCCTAATGACTCTATTGAAAGAAGCATCAAAAAGGCTGCAGGAGAACTTAGTGGTGTAAATTACGAAAGTTGCACCTATGAAGGTTATGGCACTGGCGGCTCTGCTGTTATTGTTGAATGTTTGACAGACAACAAAAACAGAACAGCTGGTGACGTAAGACACGCTTTTGATAAATTTGGAGGCTCTTTAGGAGCTACTGGCTGTGTAAGCTATATCTTCCAAAGAAAGGGCATTGTTGAAATTGAAAAAACAGAATCTGTTGACAGCGATGAATTGATGATGACAGCTCTTGATTGTGGAGCGGTTGACATCGTAGAATATGATGACTCATTTGAAGTTATCACCGAAGCTAATGCACATAATAATGTAAGCGAACAACTTTCTAAATCAGGTTATAATGTTTTAAATGCTCAAACAACACTTGTTCCTGACAATTCAGTAACATTGGATGATGATAAAATTGTAAAATTCAATAGAATGATTGAAACTCTTGAAGATTTGGATGATGTCCAAGAAGTCTATCATAATGTAAACCTTCCAGATGAGGAATAAAAGATAGAAAATTTTAAATATTGACATTTTATTAAATTTGTGCTAGATTTATTGTATAAGGAGTTTGTCATGGCAAAAAAACATCCAAGATTTTGGAATTATCAACAATGGGAAGATAAGAAAGAGGAAGAAAGACGTAAAAGTTATCTTGAAAGAATTGAAATTCAGAAAAAAGAAGAACTTGAAAAACAAAATTCACAGCAAAATCAGCAGGTGGAAGAGAAGCTTGAGCAGGTGGATGATAATAATAAAAATAAAGTTTCAAAAGCTGATAATACAATTTCAGAAAGCCAATCAGAAAGCATCCAACAGATTAGTTATTTTGATTTATTCCCAGACGGAGTATTAAAAAGCGAAGCGAAAAATAAAAGAGGAAGAAAAACAGACTTCAAAAAACTTACCGACCTTATGTTGAAAGAGGAAAAAATAAGAAAAGAAGCTTATTTGGTCCCTGAGGCTTGTTTTGCAAACAAAACTATTGATGATGTCATTGATTATATTGAGACTTTAGCTTCTGGCCCAGAAAAAATAAATGTTGTTGTAGAATTTAAAGGAAAAAAATATTATTCTATTTTAGATAATAAAGAATCTTGTTATATGAAATATTATGGCATAGATTATAAAGAGTATTTAGCAAATGACGAAGATGAAATGGAGATGTAAACAACCATTAAATTTCGGTAAAAAAGAATAATTATAAAAAGATATTTAAAAAAGCATGATTATGCTTTTTTTGTTTAGACAGTCAAGAAAAAACACAAACTTTGCAAGTGTTTTTTTATTTCATAATTTGATTGACTTAATAAGACAAATATAGTAAAATTTAACTATGATAATTTTAGGAATTGACCCAGGATACGCAATTATTGGATATGGAATTATTGACACAAGCAAAAGTGATATGGTGGTTGACTATGGTGCAATTACAACACCAAAAGAAGACACAATGCCGGTAAGACTTGAAGCAATTGATTCAAGTTTAAAATTTTTGTTTGAAAAATATAAGATTGACGTTGTTGCGATAGAAGAATTATTTTATTTTAAAAACCAAAAAACGGTTATTCAAGTGGCTCAAGCTCGTGGAGTCATTGTTCTTGCCTGCCAAAAATATTGTGGCAACATATATGAATATACACCACTTCAGATTAAGCAAGCACTTACAGGAAATGGTAGAGCTGAAAAAGCACAGATTCAATATATGGTAAAAGCAATATTAGGTCTAAGTTCTGTGCCAAAACCAGATGATACAGCAGATGCTCTTGCGGTTGCAATTTGTCATAGTCAAACAAGCCCAATGCTAAATAATAATAGGGCATAAAAAGCATGTATTCAAGCTTTTAAAACAAGATATAATGATAAAAATAAATATTTGCGTAATAATTTAAAGGAGAAATAATGATTTCATTTTTATTAGGGACAATTGAAGAGAAGAAAGAAAATCTTTTGGTCCTCAATGTAGGCGGTGTTGGATTTGAACTTCTTGTTTCAAACAATACCTTAGCAACTCTTCCTATGGAAGGAAACAATGTAAAAGTTTATACCTATATGGCTGTTCGAGAAGATGATATAAGTCTTTATGGTTTTTCTTCTCAAGAAGAACGAGAACTTTTCTTTAAACTTATTACAGTAAGCGGAATTGGCCCAAAAATGGCAATTTCTATCTTGTCAGGTATGTCAATAAGTGATTTGACCATTGCTATAATTAAAGGCGATGACAAACTTCTTTCAAAGATAAAGGGGCTTGGTAAAAAGACAGCTGAAAGATTGTGTCTTGAATTGAAAGATAAACTAAGTCCATTGTCAAACATGGAAACAACACAGGAAAACTTTGATTATGATGAGGATGCTGTTCAAATGGCAACTGATACTTTGATTAGTTTAGGTATAAACAAAAATGATGCTTATATGCTTGCACGTTCATATTCTGCAAACAACGCAACAGCAGAAGAAATAATTTCAAAAGCATTAAGGGGGTATAAAGGATAATGGAAGAAAGCGATAGATTTATTACCAGCACAAAAAATCTTACCGATGCTGAAATTGAAAACTCATTAAGACCTACATCTTTTGATGAATATATTGGTCAAAATAAAACAAAAGAGGCTTTAAAAATTTATATTCAAGCCGCTAAATCAAGAAAAGAAAGCCTTGACCATGTTTTATTATATGGTCCTCCAGGTTTAGGAAAAACAACACTTTCACATATTATTGCAAATGAGCTTGGCTCTCAATTTAAAGTCACATCAGGTCCTGCCATTGAACACGCAGCCGACCTTGCAGCAATTTTAACAAACTTAAACCAAAACGATGTTTTATTTATAGATGAAATTCATAGACTTAATAAAACCGTTGAGGAAATACTCTATCCAGCAATGGAAGATTTTGCTCTCGATTTTATAGTTGGAAAGGGTCCATCTGCAAGAAATATGCGTCTAAAAATAAAACCTTTTACATTGATTGGTGCAACTACTAGGGCAGGTATGCTTACAAATCCACTTCGTGATAGATTTGGTGTAATTTGCAGACTTGAATTATACGGAACTGATGAATTAAAGATTATTATAGAACGTTCTGCAAAAATCTTAGGGGTAAAAATTGATGATGATGCTTGTATAGAAATAGCTAAACGTTCAAGAGGAACACCTCGAATCGCAAATCGTCTTCTTAAAAGAGTAAGAGATTACGCACAAGTAATAGGTGAAGGCAGTGTGACAAAAAATATAGCCATAAAAACACTTTCAATCATGGAAATTGATGATTTAGGCCTTGATACAATTGATAGAAAAATTATGCTATCCATAATTAATAAATTTAAAGGTGGCCCTGTTGGCCTTGATACATTGGCAGCGACCATCAGTGAAGATTCTACCACTATAGAAGATGTTTATGAACCTTATCTGCTTCAATTAGGCTTTATCTCAAGGACTCCTAGAGGCAGAATCGCACTTGAGCCGGCTTATAAACATTTTGGCCTTACAATGCCAACAAAGGAATAAATAAAATGAATTTAAATCAAAATAAAAATGATGAAACAAAAGTAGATAAAAATAATACTGAAATTAAAGTTGATGACACATTTAAAAACAAAATTGATGATAATGAAAATCTCAATATTGAAACAGATATTAATGAAAAACTTTTATTAAAAAGCAGTTATTATTATAATTTACCAGAAGAACTTATCGCCCAAACTCCTGTGGAACCAAGAGATAGTTCTCGTCTTTTGGTTTACAATCGCAAAACAGGAAAAATAGAACACAAAATTTTTCATAACATAATTGACTATCTCAATAAAGGTGATGTATTGGTAGTCAACAACACCAAAGTTTTGCCTGCAAGATTATATGGTTTTAAAGATACTGGTGCAAAAATAGAATGTCTATTGCAAAAAAGAATTAATTTGTATGATTGGGAAGTAATTGCTAAACCAGCCAAAAGACTTATTGCGGGAACTAAAATTTCTTTCAGCGAAAATCTCTGTGCAGAAGTTTTAGAAAAAGGGGAATATGGCAGTTTTAAAATCAGATTCAATTTTAATGGTGTTTTTGAAGAAAGACTAAGTGAGGTAGGCAATGTTCCTTTGCCTCCTTACATTCATGAAAAATTAAAAAATAAAGAACGCTATCAGACAGTCTATTCAAAAATTGAAGGCTCATCAGCTGCACCAACTGCAGGCTTGCATTTCACAACCGATTTACTTAATAAAATAAAAGAAAAGGGCATTGAAATTGTTGAAGTGCTTTTGCATGTTGGTCTAGGCACTTTCAGACCTGTAAAAGAAGACAACATTCTAAATCATGAAATGCATAGTGAATATATTGAAATGAGCCAAGAAAATGCTGACATTTTAAATAGGGCTAAAAAAGAGAATCGAAGGATTATCGCAGTTGGGACAACATCTATAAGAGTTTTAGAATCTTCAGCTAATGAACAGGGTATAATTGAAGCTAAAAAATGTGAAACAAATATCTTTATCTATCCTTCTTATAAATTTAAGGTTATAGATGCTGTTATTACAAACTTTCATCTTCCTGAAAGCACTTTAATAATGCTTGTTTCTGCTTTTGCAGGGTATGAAAACACTATGAATTTATACAATGTTGCAGTAAAAGAAAAATATCGTTTCTTTTCATTTGGCGATGCTATGTTTATACAATAAAAGTAAATAATTTAACATTATACAATATTTTGTAGTATGTCTTTCAAACATAATACTAAATATTGATGAATTTGGAATTTTTAAGCAATTATAACAATTATAATCTATTTAATTTTTAATAAAAATTCATTAAAATTCAATAAAAACACAATCAAGTTTTTAAGGAGAAATATGAGCAATTTTAGTTATGAACTAATAAAAGAATGTCCTCATACCGGTGCTAGAGCTGGTATTTTTCATACACCACATGGAGATATCGAAACACCTATTTTTATGCCTGTTGGCACCCAAGCCACTGTAAAAGGTTTAAAACCTGAAGAACTTAAAGAGATAGGTGCACAAATTATTTTGTCAAACACATATCATTTATTTTTAAGACCAGGTCATGAGCTTGTAAAACAGGCTGGAGGCTTACACAAATTTATGAATTGGGATAAACCTATTTTAACTGATAGTGGTGGTTTTCAAGTTTTTTCTTTATCAAAATTAAGAAAAATTACCGATGAAGGTGTTGAATTTAGGTCACATATCAATGGAGAAAAACATTTTATTACTCCAGAACGCGACATGGAAATTCAAGAGGCTTTAGGTGCTGACATAATAATGGCTTTTGACCAATGCACCTCGGCAAGCTGTTCAATGCAAGAAGCTATTGAAGCAAGAAGGGTGACAAAAATTTGGCTTGAAAGATGTTTTAAAGCACATCAAAATGAAAGCCAAATGCTTTTTCCAATAGTTCAAGGAAATGTTTATAAATCATTAAGAGAGCAGTGCGTGCAAGATTGCCTTCCATTTGCCAAATGTGGTATCGCTATTGGCGGCCTGTCGGTAGGCGAAGAAAAGAGTGTTATGTATGATATTCTTGATTATTTAAATCCTCTTCTTCCAAAGGAGCAACCAAGATATCTTATGGGTGTAGGCTCTCCCGATTGTCTTGTTGAAGGTTTTGCAAGAGGTGTTGATATGATGGATTGTGTTTTACCAACACGTATTGCCAGAAATGGAACAGCATTTACAAAACATGGTAAAATGGTTGTAAAAAATGCTATTTACAAAGATGATTTCAGACCGATTGAGGACGATTGTGATTGTTATACTTGCAAAAATTTCTCTCGTGCATATATAAGACATTTAATAAACGCAGGCGAAATGCTTGGTGCAGAACTTCTATCTATTCATAATCTCAGAAATTTAATTAGACTCGCAAAAGATTGCAGAAAAGCTATATTAGGTGATTATTTTAAAGATTTCAAAGAAGAATATATGAATAAATATGATTTATCAAAATCAAGATTTTAATCTAAAAATTATACGAAAATCAAATTATTTTAATCTTGTTATTCTAATACAATGAAAAATTTTAACAACTCTAAGTATAATTTTTTTAAGATGTAATCAAGTAATAATATATTATAGTAAAATTAAATTTTTAGAAATTATTTATTAAATAAAGTCAAAAATATAATGTTTAAATATTTGACTTTATTTTTTCTTTATATTATACTTTTAGTTGATAGAGTATGTCTATCTATAAAAGGGGAAAATATGAGCAGTTTAAGCATATTATGCAATGCTGCTGTAACCGCCGGAGTTGTTAGCGGAATAATTGCACTTATTGTAGGTGCAGTTGTTGGAATTTTAGTTTACAATCTACTAGCAAGTAAGAAAATAGGTAAAAGTAAATCTAATGCTGTAAAAATAATTGAAGAGGCGTATGCAGAAGCTAAGAGCATAAAAAAGGAATCTATTTTAGAGGCTAAGGAAGAGGCTCAAAAAATTAGAGATGAAGCAAATTCTGAAGCCAAAGAAAGAAGAGGAGAAATTCAAAAACAGGAAGAAAGATTGGACCAAAGAGAGGAATATCTTACCAAAAAAGAAACTACTTTAGATACAAAAAGTCAACAAATAGACAATGAAAAATCACTTCTTGAAAATGAAAAATTGGTTTTGGCTGAAAAACTAAAACAACAAGATGAAATCAAAATACAAATGACTGAAAAATTAGAAAAAATTTCTGGTCTTTCCAAAAAAGAAGCAAAAGATATTCTGATTGAAAGCATAACTGAAGAGGCAAAAAAGGATGCTGGAATCTTAGTAAAACAGATAGAAGACAATGCAAAAGAAAAAGCTGAAGATATAGCTAAAAATATAGTTGTTGGTGCTATTCAAAAATGTGCAACAGACTTATCTTCTGAGTTTACAGTAACTTCTGTTGCTCTTCCAAATGATGACATGAAGGGTAGAATTATTGGACGTGAAGGAAGAAATATTCGTGCAATTGAAAGTGTAACTGGTGTAGAACTTATAGTTGACGATACACCTGAAACAATCACTATTTCAAGTTTTGACCCTGTCAGAAGAGAAATTGCAAGAATGAGTCTTGAAAAATTGATTGTTGATGGAAGAATACATCCAACAAGAATTGAAGAAATCGTTGAAAAAGCGTCAAAAGATGTTGAAAGAATAATCAAAGAAGCTGGTGAAAATGCCTGCAATGATGTTGGAATTTATAATTTAAATCCAGAACTTGTTAAAATTTTAGGAAGACTTAAATACAGAACAAGTTATGGTCAAAACTGCCTGACACATAGTATTGAAACATCAATTATCGCAGGACTTTTGGCAACCGAACTTGGGGCAAATGTTCTTGTTGCAAAGAGGGGTGGTCTTTTACATGATATTGGAAAAGCCCTTGACCATGAAATTGACGGAACTCATGTTTCAATTGGAATTGACCTTGCTAGAAAATATAAAGAGTCCGAAGAGGTCATTCATTGTATACACGCTCATCATGGCGATGTTCCTTACAATTCAATTGAAGCAATTCTTGTTCAAGTTGCTGATGCTATTTCAAGCTCTAGACCTGGTGCAAGAAGAGAAAGTTTAGAAAATTATATCAAACGTCTTCAACAATTGGAAGAAATTTGCAATGGTTTCAATGGAGTTGAAAAATCTTATGCTATCCAGGCGGGCAGAGAGGTAAGAATTATTGTTAAACCAGACCAAATAAATGACAACAATGCACTATTCCTTGCAAAAGACATATCTAAGAAGATAGAACAAGAAATGCAGTATCCAGGACAAATCAAAGTTGTTGTTATCAGAGAAAAACGTTTTACTGAAACAGCGAAATAATCAAGCAAAAAAACCACTAGTTTTACTAGTGGTTTTTTATTCTTCATTTTTATTCAAAGAGTAACATCAAAAACAAAAAATTCTTATGAAATAAATATTTGAAGTCATATTTTAATTAAAACATTAATATTTTATAATATGGATTTTATTATTGATTTTTTTGTAGACCATTTTGAAAATTGTGTTTGGCTTGCAGTTGTTTTGATTGCAATTTGTCCAACCTTAGAAAGCAAAATTGCAATTCCTTTTGCAATGAATGTATCACTTTGGGGTGATAATGCTTTGTCGCCAATTCTAACACTTTTTATCGCTTTCTTTGCTTCTTTGTTGCCAAGCTATTTAATAATGATAATAGTCAGAAAACTCAAAGGAAAAACGACAGGATTTATAAGTTCAAAATTTATGCATCGATACTTAACCAAAAGTGCTATTATAGAAAATAAAAAATCAAACTTTAAAAAGTATTTAGCTCTTGCAGGTTTTGTTGCAATTCCGTTGCCTCTAACAGGGGTATGGACGGGCAGTTTAATTGCAGGGTTAAGCAATCTGGATTTAAAATTCTCATTTCTTACCATCGCAATAGGCACATTAATATCGACTTCTGCTATTACATTGCTTTGCACATTGTTTGAAAATTCAATCTCATATATTCTTATAATGTCTTTATTAATTATTATAGTCTTCTTATTTGTAGACCTTTTTATTTCAATCATAAGAAAATACCACAAAGCAAAACAAAGAAAAATTTAAAATTTTATTATTAAAATATAACTTAATTATTAATATTTGATTATTTTTTATTAAATTATAACCAAATTAAATCAAATTGTGAAATTAAAAAACTATCTTTGTTTCTGCCTTTCTTGCCATTCTAAATCAAAAAAATACTGTGTAAAATCACAGTATTTTTTATCATTATTTTATTATCTCCAATATTTAACTAGTAATATACGCTTTAAGAAATATCTAACAGGGATAATTATCAAAGCAAGTATAAGCGGCAAAATCAAAGTTGTTGCAAATAAGTTAAAACTCTTTGTTGCAATACCACAAATTAAATTTAAACCTACAATAATGCAAGAAACTAATAGATAATAACACAAAATTTTCCATAAAGGTGACAATTGTGTTGGCATCCAACTTGTATACATTTTATAGTTATAAATTTTTATCGCAACATCAATTATTAATAGGGTAGGCAATAAGATAAACATAAAATTAGTATTTGAATTCAACATTCCGGTTTTTAAAAATATAACATAAAGTAGGGTAGATGAAAGCAGACACATAAGCAATGTCGCAATACTTACAGATAAATAAATCAAATTTGTATTGTGTTGTGTTTTTTCCAAATTCTTTTCATATGCACTGAAAGCTATGTTTTGGCTGTTATAATAATCTTTTAAATCATTATAATCATAAATTGCATCCTCTCTCACTTCTGTTGATGAGTTATCTTTAGTCTTGGAATAAAGTTTATTAAGGATTTCTCTATGAGAAGGGTCAACATTTGAATCACGTTTAGGAGCAGGTAAACGGGTATCTTTGGTATTCTCTGATACGATTTTAATTTTTGGAGGCTCTATCTTCTTTGCTTTGCCTACATCATTTGGAGTAAGATGTCCGGTAATTAAAACTGCATCGTCCTTAACCTCTTTCTGTTTATCTAAAGTCTTATCATTTTCTTTCGATAATTCTTTATGTTTCTCATAAGAATTAAAAGCTTGATTTAGAGATTTACTTTTTGTTTCATAATTGACGGCAGGGTATGTATACTTCGCTTTATTTTGCAATAAAGAATTTTTAAACTCTTCTATATTAGCTTTTTTCTTTTCATTTGAAATCATTAAAGCATCGGTGGTAGTAATTGCAATCTGGTCTTCAGCAAAACTTCTCTTTCTTTTAATTTTGTTTATATCTTTTGAAATATCAAAAAGGCGTTTGTTATAATCATCTGCATTTGAAATAAAGACCGCATCATCTTTCTTTTCTTCAACAATTTCATCTGTTTTATTTTCATTTGTAAAATTATTGATTTGATTATCTTCCATTCTTTCAATTGATTGATTTTCAATTTGTTCTTTGATTTGATTTGATTCATTATCTTCTTCAAAAACTTCTTCTCTTATCAAAAATCTTGCATCATCTTTTTGTTCTTCTATCTCAGAATTGTTATTATCATTTATAGCTTCCAAATTGTTGTTTTCTATATTTTCATTATATAAAGTTTCTCTGTTTATAGATGATTCAAGATTGTCATGATTTGTTTCTACACTTTCTGTATTATTTTCTTCATCTGATAGGGTAGTATCAACTGCATTATCTTCATCTTCCAAAGAAGAAAAATCAAAAAAGTCATTTTCATCATTATTTTCAACATTAATATCCTCATTGCTATTTTGAGTATTTTCGATAGGGGAAACTTCATTTACAATTTCTTGTTTATCTTCTGTATTAGAAGTATTCAAAAAGTTTTCTGATTTTATTTCAATATCAACAAAATCTCTAAATACATCAATATTGTTATAATCAAAATAAGCTTTGAGTTCTTGATAAAAACCTCGACCTTTATCAGTCAAAGAATAGTATTTTCTATTTGGCCCAAAATCGCTGTTTTGTAAATATGAAGAAATATAAGCCTGCTTTTCCATCCTTGTAAGATTTGAATAAACACTAGGCTTTTTTAAATTAATTTTTCCATTACTACGTGCGGAAATCTCGCTTATTATATCAAGACCATAAAAATCTCTGTCTTGAAGACAGGTGAGTATCAAATAAGAGAGTTGTCCTTTTGCATAAAGTTCCATTATTACCTCTATTAAATTATAAAACAACTTTTCATCTAAGTCAACAATTTTTTAAATAAAAATTAAATAGTAGTATGTCTTGCATACTACCATACAATTACTCAAGTAAATACACAAATTTTTGCATATCAAAAAGCTAAATTCTAGCAATTTCAATAAAAAAATTAATAAGATAAGATTTAATATAGGGAAGTAATTATAAAATGTATTAAAAAAGAAAATTTTTTAAATCATAATAGTCATATTTTGTATAATTTTTAGCCAAATTGTTGTCAAAAATACAAAAGGGCAACATTTATATCTCTGCGTAAAAGACAGCTTTTACGCAGAGATAGGTGCATAATAGCACTTAAAAGTAAAGTATTATGTTATTTTTTAATAATTATTTATTTTAGCTATTTTATCAGAATTTTATATTGTTTACCATTTTTTCATTTCTTTCTTAAAAAAATATATGAATCTATAAGGATATATTCATATATTTTTTTAAACATCTTATAAATCACATTTATAATAAATTTAATACTTTATTAAAACCTAAACCACAATTGCCACAAACAACATCTTCATTGATATTTTTTGAAACATCGTTTATAGAATTGATATTTCTGATAGACTTTAATTTTAAAAAATTTACAATTTTCAGGAAAATTTTATAAATATCAGCACCTTGATATAATTGACTTGGCACATAATTTAATATACTTTCCAAATAAATCTGATTTGGCATACTACCATTTACATTAAAATATAAAGTATTAAATATTTTCATTATTTGTGATAGATAATCACCTGTTTCAGACAGCTTTTTTGATAATATATCTATTCTAGAATTAAGATTTATATCTATAAAACCTTTTTTATTTGTAGTATAAAATTTATAAGATTCGTCATTCTTACTTACAAGATATATTACTATTTCGGTATTGAAACCTAAATCATCTCTTCCTAATATGCTTAATCTGCAATTTTTTAAACTTATGAGAGATGTTTCTGTTAATAAACTACATATACTTGTTTGCAAATCTTCAGCTAAATTATATATAGTATATTTACTCGCATCAAAATATATCTTTTCAATCGAATCTTCTTCCTTACGTTTTCTCTTTTTTCTTCGTCTTTTTTTCTTGATTAATCTACGATTGGCCCAAGCATATTTAAATCTTTCCTTAAAATTTCGCCAGAAATTTGTAGATTTTAATGTATTTAATTCTAATTGCGCATTATCTACACCTAGAAAATATATACAGCTTGAATTATCTATAAAGGAATTGTTTAACAGTTCATTTACCGGTTGCAATACAACATTTTTTACATTAATATAACTTACTTTTTGAGATAGAATATCGATAGAAGATGCCAATAATTGATTGACAGTTTTGTTCACCTTCTTTAAATATTTAGCATTGTCTTGTCTTACTATTGAATTTATAAGTTCTCTAGTGATTTTTATTTTTGCCATTTATTTTCCTTTTTTGCTAGGATAAATTTTTTCTTTGCCACCCATATAATTTCTTAAGGCAACAGGAATATTTACACTTCCATCTTCATTTAGATTATTTTCAAGGAAAGCGATCAACATTCTTGGCGGAGCAACAACGGTATTATTCAATGTATGAGCAAGCTTTGTGCCTTCTGATGTTTTATATTTAATTCCTAATCTTCTTGCCTGAGCATCTGATAAGTTTGAACAAGAACCTAATTCACCAAAATAGCGATTTTGACGAGGGCTCCAAGCATTTATATCACAAGATTTCACCTTTAAATCTGCCAAGTCGCCGCTACAACATTCCATAACTTCATGTGGGATATCCAAGCTCTTAAAGAAATCAGATGAAATTTGCCACATTTTATTATACCAATCTTTTGATTCTTCAGGTTTACATATAACAATCATCTCTTGTTTTTCAAATTGATGAACTCGATAAATTCCCCTCTCTTCAATTCCATGAGCGCCTACTTCTTTTCTAAAACATGGTGAATAAGATGTAAGACAAAGAGGAAGTTCTGATTCTTTAATGATTGTATCTTTAAATCTACCAATCATAGAATGTTCACTTGTTCCAATTAAATACAAGTCTTCACCTTCGATTTTATACATCATGTTTTCCATTTCTTCAAAACTCATAACACCATTGACAACATCACTTCTTATCATAAATGGAGGGATTACATAGGTAAAACCCTTATCAATCATAAAATCTCTTGCGTATGAAAGAATTGCCGAATGTAATCTTGCAATATCACCTGTAAGATAATAAAAACCATTACCACTAGTTCTTCTTGCACTGTCTAAATCAAGACCATTAAGATTTTCTAAAATATCGGCATGATAAGGTATTTCGTAATCAGGCTTTTTAGCCTCACCAATTGTCAATCTTTGAACATTTTCACTGTCATCTTTACCAACAGGAACATCATCTGCAATGATGTTTGGTATCAAATACATAAGTTTTTTTAATTTTTCTGAAAGAATTGCCTCTTCTTTTTCTATTTCTACAATTCTATCATTGTTTTTTACAACCTGAGCTTTGATTTCTTGTGCTTGCTCAACTTTTTTTTCTCTCATAAGTGCTCCTATTTGTGCACTCAAAGAATTTCTCATAGAACGAAGATTATCACCTTCTTTCTTTAAAATACGAATGTTTTGGTCTAAATCTATTACTTGATTAACATATTCAAGCTTATGTTCTTGAAATTTTTTCTTTATATTTTCTTTAACCAACTCTGGATTAGTCCTAATCAAATTAATGTCTATCATAAAAATCCTCCCTAATTAAAAATATTATAACCTTTTTATAAATTTTAGTCAATTAATTAATAAAATAAAACTTTTATTGATTCATTTTTTTATTTTAGTTAGCCCCTTTCATATATAAAATTTAAATATTAATAGCAGAATATTGTTATAAATTTATAATTAATAAAAAAATATTTTACGCATAGATAAATTTGCTTGCAATTATCTATAAATAGTGATAAAATATATTCATGAACAACGATTTCTATCAAAAAAGAGATTTGCAAACAAGATTAAAAATGTCAAAATATACAGAAAAATTGCCTGATTTTTGTTTTGACTTTTTTATTGGTATAGAAAATAATACATCTCTTCTTACAAGATATAATTATTCTATGGATATCTCGATTTTTTTCTATTTTATTTCTCAATACATTTTTCATAAGGATGAAAGTCAGATAACATTAAAGGATTTAGAAGAACTTACCACAATTCAAATAGAGAGATTTTTGTCATTTCTTTCTTATTATGAAATAGACGGAAAAAGTTTTAAAAATACCGAACGCGGAAAAGCAAGAAAACTTGCATCTCTTCGCTCATTTTTTAAATACCTATTCAATCATAATCTTATTTCATCAAACATAGCCAGCAAAATCACAACACCAAAACTTCATAACAAAGAGATAATTAGGCTAGAACCAGATGAAGTCAACACCCTTTTGAATGTTGTTGAAAACCCAATAGAATTTTCAAAGCGTCAACAAGCCTACAATAAACATACTTTTGAAAGAGACAATGCTATTATCACCCTATTTTTAGGAACAGGCATAAGAATTTCAGAACTGGTAGGTTTAAATTTAGATAGCTTTGATTTTACTCAAAATGCGTTTGTCGTAACCAGAAAAGGTGGAAATCAAGCAACTTTATATTTTTCAAATGATGTTGCAATGGCTTTAAAAACATGGCTTGAAAAAAGGTCGACATTAAATCTTCAACCAAACGAAAATGCAATGTTTATTTCAATTCAAAATAAACGTATTTCCTTGAGAGCTGTTGAAGACCTTGTAAAAAAATTTGCAGCAATCGCTTCACCTTTAAAAAAAATATCACCTCATAAACTAAGAAGCACTTTTGGCACAAATTTATATAAACAAACAAACGATATTTATATTGTTGCTGATATTTTAGGCCATAAAGATGTAAACACAACAAAAAAACACTATGCAGCAATAAATGAGGACATGAGAAAATCTGTTGCAAAAAATGTAAATCTGTATAATTAAAAACTTAAAAAAATTTTAAATAATTGTGAATAATATCTTCATATTTGCATAAGATAATATTGTGAAGGAGATATGCTTCACATTATACGAGAAGAAGCACAGATATAAGATAGTTATATTAGGCTTCTTTTTGTTTTGCATAAATTTAATTATGATATTATAACATAATAGCCTGTTTTGTAAACTATTATGTTATTAAATAATAAATATTGCATAGTAGCCAACATATTTTATAATGGAATAAAATATTAAAAAAAGCACTGAATTATCAGTGCTTTCTTTAGTCACACAATTTAGTCACACATACAGACAGATAATCGTGAGTGCTTCTTTTTAAGAAAGTTGCTCCAACATCCAATCGCTATAGACGCCATAACCCTTTGTTGGGTCAGACACAAAAACATGTGTGACCGCACCAACAACTTTTCCATTTTGCATAATTGGAGAACCACTCATCCCCTGCACAATACCACCAGTCAATTCAAGAAGCCTTTTATCAGTTACTTTTATAACCAAACTTTTATCATCACACTTAGATTGAAAGTTTGCCTTAATAATTTCAATATCATATTCTTCCATTATACCGCTAACCGAAGATATAACTTTAGCTTTTCCAGGCTTTACACTTAATCTTCCACCAAGTTTGGCGTGTCTATTTTGGTCTACAATTGTTTCATCTTCATTTAAAACCCCATATATTCCTACCTTTGTATTCTTTGTAATCTTACCTTGCTTATTTTTTTGAACAAACACACACCTCAGTTCACCTGGTTTATTCTTTTCCCCTTTCTCAATGTTTACCAAATTGCAACTATAAAGTTCACCTTCAATCATTGGCAAAACACTATCATTTTGATTATTTGTTACAGCGTGTCCAAGAGCGCCAAATTGACCTCCATCCTTTTTAACAAAGGTAAGCGTCCCCACACCAGAAACATCATCTCTAACCCACAATCCTAATTTATATTTACCATTTTTATCTTTTATCAATTCTACAGCAATGTTTTTTTCTTCATCATTTCTTTGAAATTTGATATTCACCTTATCTTTTTCACTATCAAGAGCCAAATCGATATCATCCAAACTTTCTATTCTAATACCATTAATCTCTTTTATTAAATCACCATTTTTAAAGAATTTATTTTTAGTAACAGATGCAGTTTCTGCATCAACTATTGTATCACTAACAACAACTGCACCATCAGTTTGCAAGGTAAGCCCAATTGGCATACCACCAACATAAACTTCTTCTTCAGGAAGCAATTTAACCTTTACCTTTTTAACTGGTATTATACCAAACAATTTAAATATAACTTCAGCCTCATTTGATTTTTCTTGGCCAGTTTTCACCTCATCTTCTTTCAATGTTAAGTCAACCATGTGACCAAACATTCTATCTTCATTAACCTTATCTATCTCTTCATAACTTACATAAAAATCATCTGATATTTGAAAAAGTTTTAACATTTGCAAATTATTTAAAACTATAAAAATGCACAATAAAATAATAAGCAAGGCAAAACTTTTTCTTTTACTCAAACCATTTTTCATAAAACCTCCAAAGATTAATCAAAAATTTAAAGAAATAGTCTATTAAAGAATAAAGGCAAGAAAGCAATAATCAAACTTATATCTTTTCACACGAAACACAGCTATTTCTTACATGCAAAAAAAACTTTCTCAACCAACCTCTTTCATTCGTCAGTAAAAAAAAGACTACTAATTTGTAGTCTTTTCAATTTTGGTTATTTTATGCATTTGCCAGCTTTCAGCCTCATTTCACCTGCCTGTTTTAAAGCGGTATCACTTACATCATCACCAACAACCATTCTAGCCAAATTATAAACTATTTCATCTTCTTTAAGATGGTTTATTTCAGTTATGGTAGAATTTGATTCTTCCTTTTTAGATACAAAATAGAAATCATCACCAAAACTTGCAACTTGAGGAAGATGTGTTATGCAAATGACCTGTGAATTTTGGGTAATATTATTAAGTTTAACTCCAACAATTTTTCCAGTTTCACCACTGATACCAGAGTCAATCTCATCAAAAACCAAAGTTTGAGCACCACCTAAAGATGCAAATATATTTTTAAAAGCAAGCATAAATCTGCTCAATTCACCGCCCGATGCTGTTTTTGATAATGATTTTACATCCTGACCTTTATTGGCAGAGAATACAAACTCTGCATCATCAAAACCATTTGAAGTTGGCTTGTCCAATTTTTGAAATTCAATATCAAACCTGCTAGATTTCATGCCCAATTGAGCTAGTTCTAACATTACTTTATCTTTAATATCTTTTGCAACATTTTTTCTTAAACAAGAAAGCTTTTCGCATAAACTCAAAAGCTTTAAGTTTATATCATCTTTTTCTTTTTCAAGCTTTAAAAGAATTGATTCACTATCAACTATTTCTGAATATTCCTCTTTCGCCTTGTCCAAAAACTCAAGCGATTTTTCAATAGAACCGCCATATTTTTTTATTATGGAACGTATTTGGTCACGCCTTCTATCAAGTTTATCAAACTCTCGTTCATCAAAATCAGTTGAAGATTTTATATTCAATAAAGTTTCACAAACATCTTCAATTTCATATCGAGAGCTATCAAGCCTTTTTCTACAATCTTCAATCTCTTCAAATTCTCCAAATCCCGCCAAAGCATTTGCCGATTGTTGGAGCTGAGATATACATGAGCCAACTCCATCATTAAGCATATTTTCGCATATTGATATAGCCTCATTTATTTTTTCTGCACTCTGATAAAAATTAATCTTTTCATTCAGTTCTTCATCTTCACCCAATTTCAAATCACATTCTTCAATTTCATTAATTTGATATTCAAGCAAAGACAGCCTTCTTTCTCTTTCAAAATTATCACCACCAAGCTTTTCTATCTTCTTTAAAATTTCATTCAAGCTTAGATAGCCTTCTTTAACTTGATTTTTAATGGTCAAAATATCTTCACCACCAAACTTGTCAATCATAGAAAGATGATTTTTTGTTTTTAATAATTCAACACTTTCATGTTGAGAATAACTATCAACAAGAAATCCACCAACTTCTTTCAAAACAGAAGTTGTGACAGGCGAGCCATTTATTCTGATGGTCGACCTTCCTTCCATATTAAAAGTCCTTGAAAGACCAATCTCATCATCTTCATAACCAAACTGACTTAAATTATCTTTAGTTTGCTTCGACAAATTTGTAAAAACAGCATCAACCCTCATTTCGTTTTCGCCAAAACGAATTAAAGTTTTATCAGCCTTTGCACCTAAAACAAAGTTTAAGGCATCAAATATAATACTTTTACCAGCACCAGTTTCGCCTAAAAGAACATTAAAACCTTCACCAAATTCTATATTAAGATTTGTAATTAATGCAACATTTTTTATTGATAATGACTGCAACATCTTTTACTCCTTATATAAGCATATCATTTAAAGTCACTACAGCTTGACTTGCAAAGGTTGTCGTTGGGAATATAAGCATAACAGTATCATCTCCATTAACAGCACCCAAAAGCTCACTGATATTAAGTTTATCTACAAAACTTGCAATCGCTCCGCCCAATCCTTTCATAGTTTTAACAACTACAAGATTCATAGCAAGTTTAACCGAAATTACAGATTCTTTAAAAATGGTTATGTATTTATTTGATATTACCTGTTCATCAGAACCAACAAAACAATATTTATATTTACCTGAACTTGATAAGATTTTTGTAAGACCAAGTTCTTTAATATCTCTCGAAATTGTTGCTTGAGTAATTTCAAAGTTTGCATTTTTAAGTTCTCGAGCTAATTCATCTTGCGTTTCAATCTCTTTAGTTGAAATGATTTCTAAGATTTTCGATTGCCTTGCACTTCTTGCCATTTTCTTCTCCTCAACTGCTATAAGCCCTTAAAATAAGGGTCTATAGCGATTATGAATATTTATAAATTCATGAATATTCATGCGTTTTTGATTATTATACATCAAAATTTATAATTATGCAAGTATTTTTTGCATATTTATTCATTCATTTTTGATATATATTGCATAATTTGCAAGTTTATAAATTATCAAATTATAAAAAAAGATATTTATGAATATTATGCATTTTAATAAAAAGTTATTAAACATCTTCCACTCTTTGATAAAGTATGATTTATCTTTTTATATTGACACAATTTATTTATGAAAACACAGTAAAATATAAAAACACATAAAGGAAAAAATTATTGAACTCACCTTTTTTAAAGACAAAAAAAATCCACAGGTAAAACCCGTGTTTATGAAATAAAAAAAGCGGACACATTATCCGCCTTTATAATTTTTAATTTTTATTCTATTACAACAACCTCATCAGATTGCAGACACTCCTCAACAAGCATTTCTATATTAAGTCTTTTTTCTTCCCTTTCACATCTTTCTATTGTTGGTTTTATTATAGGATTTTTTGGCAAGAAAACTGTGCAACAATCTTCGTATGGCAAAATGGAAGTTTTATAAGTGCCAATATTATTTGCAATCTGCATAATATCTTCCTTATCCATAGCCACACATGGCCTAAAAATTGGTTTCCTTTTTACCACTTCACCTGTGACTGTCATACTCTGCATTGTTTGACTTGCCACCTGTCCCAAGCTTTCACCAGTAACAATCGCTCCCAATGAATTAGCTTCACAAATCTTTTCAGCCACCCTCATCATAATTCTTCTCATAATAGTAATCATATACTCTGGTGAGCAATTCATATGGATAGCTTCCTGCACTTTGGTGAAAGAAACAACATGCAATTTAATCTTTCCCACATAAGGAGCTATCTCTTTTGCAAGAGTTATAACTTTTTCTTTAGCAAGTTCTGATGTATATGGATAACTATGAAAATGCAAAGCCTCAAGCTCCATGCCGCGTTTTGCAATCATATAACCAGCCACAGGGCTGTCTATCCCGCCCGACAAAAGCAACAAACCTCTACCAGCAGAACCAAGCGGCAATCCACCCTGACATTTAATAGTTTCTGTAAAAATATAAGCTTTGCCATTCATTCTTATATCAACATTAAATTCAAATTGAGGATTATATAAATCAACGCTTGAATTTGGATTATTTTCTAAAATTACACCGCCCAAGTTTTTTGCAAGTTCCATAGAAGGTATTGGGAAATTTTTATCAGCACGTTTTACATTTGCCTTAAAGGTCTTTTCTCCAATCACTATTTTAGCAGCTTCAGAGTATATTTTTTCAGGTTCTGCATCAACCTCAACCGCCTTACTCAAACTGTAAAGGCCAAAAACCTGTTTTAAAAGCGAGATAATTTTGCACTCGTCTTCTTCTTTATAATCTGAAATAACATATCTGCCAAATGTTTTTGAAAACTTGAAAGACTCTCCTGCCAACTTTTTCTTAATATTGCTAATAAGCATACTTTCAAAAATATTTCTATTATTCCCTTTAAGATATAATTCACCAAATCGTAACAACAAAACTTTCATAACACCCTCGCTCTTATATCATTGTAAGTTTCAAGCAAGATTTTGCCTGCCTTTTCAATATCCTCAATTGACAATTCTGCCGAAAAAGAAATTCTTAAATGTGATTTAATTTGCTCTTTACCGAATCCCAAATTCTCAAGCACTCTATTGCCTGCTTTTTTTGATGAACACGCACTTCCTGTCCCAACAATTACACCATTTTTTGCCGCAGCCCTCATCAAAGTTTCACCATTCACATCTTCAAACCAAACACTTAATATATATGGACTGCCTTCAAATTGATTTATATGCACATGACTATCACTTGAAAGAATGGATATCATCTTTTCTTTAAGACTTCTCACATAAGATAAATTCTTTTCTATATCAATATTATTGACAGCATACCCCATAGCCATTATTCCACCAACATTTTCTGTCCCAGAACGATAACCTTCCTCTTGACCGCCACCAAAAACAATTGATTTAAGTCCTTTTATATTTCTTACATATAAAGCACCAACACCTTTTGGCCCATGAAATTTATGTGCAGACAAACTATAAAAATCAATCTTAGTTTTATTTAAAGATAAATTTATTTTGCAAAAAGATTGCACACCATCAATATGCAATAATGCCTTTGAAGCATATTTATCACGGAGAGATACTATCCTTTCCAAATCATTTATCGCCCCTGTTTCATTGCTGACATGCTCGACAGATATAAGCCTTGTATTGTTATTCAACAACCCCTCAAGCATCGCATAATCAATTTGCCCATTCTTTTGCAAGTTTACAAAGTAAACAACAAAGCCTAATCTCTCAAGTTCTTTTGCAACATTATATACACTTGGATGTCCGCCAACTGAAAATATATATTCTGTTTTGCCATTACGTCTACTTCCCATGATAGCAAGATTATTGCTCTCAGTCGCACCACCAGTAAATACAATGTCACCTTCCAAGGTATCAAGTTTTTTTAATATAGTTTGCCTGACACCTTCAAGCTCTTTTTTTATCTCACCCGCCTCACCATAACCGGCAGAAGGATTGAAAAAAGAATTGCAGGCATATTTTTTATATAAGTCTGCACATTCTTCCAACATCTTTGTTGTTGCTGCATTATCAAGATAAATCATCTAAGAGCCGCTCCATGTTTGAATGTAAGTGCCTTAAGCACCTTTTTCATAACTGCATTAACCTCTTCATCAGTCAATGTTTTTTCTAGGTCAGAAAGTTTTATTTTAAAAGCCAGACTTTTCTTTCCTGCACCAATATTTTCACTTCTATATATATCAAATAATGCCACACTGAAATACAACTTACCACAAGCAGATTTAATTGTTTCAACTAGCTGCCCAACAGTAACATCCTCATCAACAATAACCGCTAAATCACGTTCAACAATTGGATACTTTGATATAGCTTTAATATTTCTCACCTTTTCTGGAAGTTGTGATAGATATTCTGTATCTATTTCTGCATATATGATATGTTCAGGATTATCATAATTTTGAGCTACTACTGGATGAATTTTACCAAAAGATGCTATTACATTTCCTTGGCAAACAACATCAGCAGAAACACCTGGATGCAAGAATGACTTATTAGAACGCACTAAAGAATATTCAACGGATGTAAAAGCCAGTAATTTTTCAATAACAGCCTTCATACAGAAGAAATCAAAACCTTCTTCACAAGCTGCAATAGCAAGCACATTTTTTTCTATAGTCAATTCTTCAAGCGGAATACTTTTAGCTTTATAAGTCCTTCCACATTCAAAGATTCTCAGCTCTTTATTTCCCACACTTATATTATAATTAATATTTTGCAACAAACTATGAGCAAGCGATGACCTCATACATGAGATATCCTCACTTATTGGATTTGCAATTTTTACAACTTTATTTTCTTCCTCATCAAGCAAAAGTTTTTTATTGACATCTTCAGAAGTCAGCGTATAAGATATATTCTCAAAAAATCCCTGTTCTACCAATGAGCTTCTAAGATTTCTTTCAAGTGCTAATCTAGGATGAATTTTGCCTTCAGTAACTGTTGCATTATCAAAAAGTTTATATTCAAGATTATCATAATGATAATAGCCATACAATCTAATGATTTCTTCTGCTAAATCATAATCATTTTCGATATCTTCTCTATATGGTGGAACTTTGCAATAGAGCTTATCACCTGCAGGTTTTGTTTCAATACCCAAACTATTTAAAATTCTGACCATTTCTGATGTTGGGACTTCAATTCCCAATATATCATTTATAAGCTTTATAGAGCAAACAATATCTCTTATATCATTCTTCTTATTGCAAATATCAACAACTCCTCGGACAACTTTTCCGCAGCCAAGCTTGCTTACCAAATGTAAAGCACGTGCAAGACCAATTTCTGCGTTTGCAACATTTACACCCTTTTCATATCTTGCAGAAGAATCAGTCCTCACGCCAATATTACGACTAGTTATTCTTATAGATTTCAAATCGAATATAGCACTTTCTAAAACACAAGTTGAAGTATTATCTGTTATACAAGAATCTACACCACCAATAACACCAGCAATAACCATAGGACGAGAAGCATCCGCAATCACCATAATATCTTCATTGAGATTATATTCATTATGATTTAATGCAACGATTTTTTCACCCTCTTTAGCCTGCCTTACAATAATCTGCTGCTCAGAAATGTTTTCTTTATCAAAAGCGTGCAAAGGTTGACCAATTTCTATAAGAACATAATTAGTAATATCAACCATATTGTTGATAGGCTTAATTCCCACAGCATTCAATCTAGCCCTCAACCATAAAGGTGAACGCTCAATTTTTAAATCGGTTATCGCTCCCGCCATATATCTAAAACAATTTGGTGACTCAATTTTTACATTTACATGATTATGAATTACGTCCTTAGAATAAACATCAATTGCATAATTAAGATTGATTTTTTTCATATCCTTGCCAAGAAGAGCACAAACCTCTCTAGCAATACCAACAACGCTCATGCAATCAGCCCTATTTGGTGTTATGTTTACATCAAAAACAACATCATTAAGCATGAGAGCTTCCTCTATCGGAGTCCCACTTTTAAGGTCATTAGGCAAAATCAATATTCCATTTACCCCTGCACCTTCAAAATAATTCTCATCAATTCCCAGTTCCTCGCCAGAACAGAACATTCCAAAAGACTCAACACCACGCATCTTTGTCTTTGATATTTTAATACCATTTACAAGGTCCGCCCCTTCCAAACTTACAGGCACAACCGCGCCTTCAAAGACATTAGTTGCAGCAGTAATGATTTGTGTCACTTGACCATGACAAATATCAACCTTACAAACAACAAGTCTATCCGCCTCAGGATGTTTTTCAATTTTAATTATTTTTCCAACAACAACATGATGAAGATGTTTATTTTGATAATAAATTTCTTCAACTTCCATACCCGCACTGGTCAATTTTTCAGCCAATTCTTCAGGCGATATATTAATATCCACCATTTCTTTTAGCCAGTTATAAGTTATCTTCATTTTTTATCCTCAACTTTTTTTATTATTAAATAAAATTAATTACAATTTTTTTATATGAATTTCATTTTTTAAAAAAGATTTATTTCATTTTTACAAAAAATCTATTTCATTTGCTCTAAAAATCTTATATCATTTTTATATAAATATTTGATGTTTCCAATACTATTCAAAATCATCGCAGTTCTATCAAGGCCAAAGCCGAAAGCAAATCCACGATATTTCTTGCTGTCAATGCCACTCATTTCCAAAACCTTTGGATTTACAATTCCAGCACCTAACAGCTCCAACATTCCAGTGCCTTTGCAAAGGTTGCAACCTTTACCATGACAGGTTGGACATGATACATCAACCTCAATACTAGGCTCAGTAAAAGGAAAGAAAGAAGGTCTGAATCTAATTGTTGTATCCTCACCAAACAAACGTTTCATCAAAGTCATCAACATCGACTTGAGGTCGGCCATAGACACATTTTCATCAATCACCAATCCTTCAAGCTGATGAAAGATTGGGCTATGAGTAGAATCGCTATCATTTCTATAAGTTTTGCCGGGACAAATTATTTTAAATGGTGGCTTTTGAATCTCCATTTCACGAGCTTGAACTGCCGAAGTCTGAGAACGAAGCAATATATTATCATTTATAAAGAAGGTATCTTGCATATCTCGAGATGGATGATTTTTAGGAATATTCATCGCTTCAAAATTGTAATAGTCACTCTCAATTTCAGGGCCTTCAACCACCGAAAAACCCATCTTTACACAGATATCAATCATCCTATCAATTACATCAGAAATTGGATGAAATGCACCTTTTAAGCTGCCTTTAGAAGGTTCAGTGATATCAATCTTTTCATTTTCAAGTTTTTCATTTAATTCCTTGGCTTTAAACTCATTTTCTTTCTCAACAAGGCTTTGCTCAATTGAATTTCTCACCTCATTTATCAATGCACCAACTTTTGGTCTATCTTGAGGCTCAACATCTTTCATCCCTTTAGACATAGCAGTAAGTATTCCATTTTTACCAAAAACTTTTACCCTAATTTCTTGCAAATCTTTTTTAGATTCATATTCGACCTTTTCAATCTCATTCAAAGTTTCGTTTTTTAAATTTACAAGCTCTTCTAACAACATTATTCCTCCATTTTTTTTATTTTTCATCTTATTTTCAAACTCTTATTTTCAAACTCTTATTTCTTTGTTGTTTAGATTTATAAATAAAAATCAATCTGTTTTAATAAGAGAAAAAAGTCCTCTTCGCATTAGGACGAAAGAAGACTTTTTCGTGGTACCACCTAAATTCAACAAGAATTTCTTGTTCTTATTTTATTTCCTTTACGCAGAAATACGGCAAAAACTAATCAATTATTTCAACAATATCAACAATCTTTCATCTTCACAGCTAAAAAGTGAATTCGCAAGCATTTTTACACCCACATTTCAGCAAGCAGCAGGCTCTCTGAGAAAAAACAATCTTGTTACTAATCTTTTATCATCGCTTTTATATAAATTACATTATATAAACTACATAAAATATTGTCAAGCAATTTTAATAATATTTTGAGTTTTAAAACTTTTCTGCTATAATAACTCTATGAACTTTCAAGAATTTCATATCTATAAAGACTATTCATCAATATATTACTTTTTAAAAGATGAAGGATTTTCAGAAAATTATATCAAAAACCTCAGAAAAACTTGGGGAAATTTTGTGATAAATGATGAAATAGTAAATATAAGAAAACCTCTTAAAAATGGCGATAATTTAAAATTAAACGACAGCCCAAACCAAAAAACCACTATTATGCAATGCAGACTACCACTAGATATTGTATTTGAAGATGAAAACTACCTACTAATCAACAAACTAAGCGGAATTTCCTGCATGCCTAATAGAAGACATTATACAAAAAACCTTGCAGGCGGAATTTGTTTTTATATGAAAGATAAAAACCCTAATTTTGTTTTAAGAATATTAAATAGACTTGATAAAGATACAGCTGGTATAATTATTGTTGCAAAAGACAGCATTTCTCAAAATAAAATTAAAGACATCGATAAAACATATTTCGCAATATGCCAAGGTAAAATTGAAAAAGAGATGATAATTGACAGCAAAATCAAAACAATAACAAACAATGGCATTAATGAGCAAAAAAGAATAATAGCAAACGATGGTCAAGATGCTATAACTTATGTTTATCCTATCAGTTACAACCATTCTTATTCGCTTATAAAGCTAAAGCTTATTCATGGCAGGACACACCAAATAAGAGTTCACCTTTCCTCTATCGGTCATCCTCTCATTGGAGATAGTCTATATGGTCAAAAAAGCAATGAAATTGACCACACCGCCTTGATATGCAAAGAAATAAGTTTTTATCATTATATTGATAAAGAAGATAAATATTTTGAAGTTGACTTTCCTGAAGATTTTAAAAATATATTAACTTGTTACAACTTAGATTGAATCCAAAGGATTATACAATTTTTTCACATCAGATTTCTTGAAAAAATTCTAACTTCAACTTTTATAAAAATATTCACCTATATTATTCTATCAAAAAAAACTATCTAAAAAGATAGTTTTTTACTATTAAAGAATATAAATTATAATCTTGCAGTTTATCATTTGCCACTTTAAAATTTATTTTTGATTAAGATTCACTTTCATAAAAAACAAAATAAAATTAAAATTCGCAATTATTTGGAGTTCTTGGGAATAAAATGACATCTCGTATATTTGATACACCTGTTATATACATAAGTATTCTTTCAAAACCAAGCCCAAAACCACTATGTTCAACAGAACCAAACTTACGCAAATTTAAATACCACCAATAATCTTCTTCTTTAAGGTTTAATTTATTCATATGACTTAATAATTTTTGATAATCTGTTTCTCTTTCACTACCGCCAGTAACCTCACCTATTCCAGGGAAAAGCAAATCGCACGCTCTGACAGTCTTTCCATCTTCATTTTGTTTCATATAAAATGCTTTAATTTCTTTTGGATAATCGGTGACAAAAACTGGTCTTTTAAATATCACTTCTGACAGATATCTTTCGTGCTCTGTTTGGATATCACTTCCCCATTCAACAGGGAAATCAAATTTATCATTATTTTTCTTTAAGATTTCAATTGCTTCAGTATAAGTGATTTTTCCAAATTCACTATGAATAACATTTTCAAGTCTTTCTAGCAATCCTTTATCTACAAAATCATTAAAGAATTTCATTTCATCTGGACATCTTTCAAGAATTTTGGTCATGATAAACTTCATCATTTCTTCTTCAAGGTCCATCAAGCCATCTAAATCCATAAAGCAAACTTCAGGTTCAAGATGCCAAAACTCATTTACGTGACGTGTTGTATTGCTATTTTCTGCTCTAAATGATGGCCCAAAGGTATAAATCTTACCAAATGCAAATGCACAAGCTTCACCTTCAAGCTGTCCTGTTGGACTTAAATAAACTTTTTTACCAAACAATTCATCTTCTGGCTTAAATTGTTTATTTTCATCATAAATATTTTGTGTTGTAACTCTAAATAGGTCACTTCCACCTTCACAATCGGATGAAGTCAATAAAGGTGTATGAACATGAACAAAACCCTTTTGCTCAAAAAATTCATGTAAAATAAATGCAAGCTTGCTTCTCACCCTAAAAACTGCATTAAATAAATTAGCCCTTGGTCTTAAATATGCAATCTCTCTCAAAAATTCAAGCGAATGTCTTTTCTTTTGCAAAGGATATTCATTATCAGTTGCATTAATGATATTAATTTCTATAGCCTGCAATTCAAATGGCTGCTTATTTTCAGGTGTCAAAACCAATAAGCCCTTACACATTATTGAAGAACCGGTATTCAACTTTTCAATAATGTCAAAATTTGATATTTTATCTTTGTCAAAAAAAATTTGCAAACTTTTAAAGCAAGTGCCGTCAGTAAGTTCAATAAAACCAAACTTTCCGTTGGTTCTGCAGCTTTTTACCCAACCTGCAACAACAATTTCTTTTTCTGCAAAACTTGCAAGTTTATCATAAATTGATTTAATATCTTCTTTAATCATAATTTCTCCTTATAAAATAAATTAACTTAATTTATTTCTTTTTAAGCTTTTACATACTATTATAACATATTTCTTTTACTTGTCAAAACAAAATAATAAAAAACCTCTATCAAATGATAGAGATTATTTAAATATTTAAATTAAATTTTTAAAACATCATTTCAAAAATTCCATTCATGCTAAATTTAATATTGTTATCAACTTTATATGTAAAATCCAAAACTTGATAATCACCTTGCTCAGATATTGAATAATCAATTACATTATCATTTATTTTTATATCAATATTTGAAGAAAAAATTGAAATATATATGGTAAAAACTAAATTGGTATTTTTAGCAATAGGTTTTAAAATATCTACGCCATGTGAATCAATATATGCAACATTGATATCATCAGTATCTTCAAATGAAATTACATATTTATCGTCTTGAAATTTTGGCGCACTTAAACTGCCAAACTCACTTTTAAAATCAAAAGTTATTGAATAATTTTGTTTCTTATTTTCATCGCTAGTTGAATTTTTCCCACAAGATATAAGTAATGGCAAACATATTACAACAAATACTAAAACTAAAATTTTTGATAACTTTTTCATTAATGACCTCTCCTAATGTTTATATTATATCATAAATATAAAAATTATCAAAATAAATTTAAAGATTTTTTCGTGGTTTTTTTATAAAAAATGACAACTTATGACATATCCTAATTATATCATAAGTTGTTTATTTATTTGATAATTTATATCATTGAATTTTCTTCAATTTCTTGTTGGTTTTCAAGTACTATAATTTGATTTCGTATTTCTCTTATTTCTTCTTCACATCTATTAATTTCAGCATTGCTTCGGTCTATAAAACTGAATGAATAATTAACCAATCTATTAGAAGTTATATCATTATAAAATTCAGTTTGAGCTCTTCTTAAACCTGAACATCTTTCTTCTAAATTTTTAATTTTATTTTTAAGGCATTGAACTTTATATTCTGTAGAATTTTCATCGATAACTTTTTCTACAACTTTTTCTGATTTTTTTGCCTTTCTTTTAAAAATATTCATATTAAACTCCATACAAAAATTTTATCATGATAAATAAATATTGTCAATAGCTTTTAAGCAAAAATTTAATTAATTATAATTTATTTACAAATAAAAAAAGGTCTTAAAATATCACAAAAAAATAGCACCAAACTTAGTGCTATTTAATTGGTGCACCAGAAACGACAGAGATTGAACCCGAAATATCTATTTGTAAACGGAATAGCGGGTTTTATCTCCGAAAGGTAAGGAAAAAGCACAAGGTTAAATGCCTTGTGCTTTTTCTATTGCCCACCCAAGAGAACCCACCCAGCAAGCCGCTAAAACGGACTTTCGCCGTCATCATCAAGCGGTATTAAAGTTGTTATAGTCTTTTCTATCGGTTTGCCCGTATGCTTGTTTACGGGCGTATCTTTGCTTATGTCGAAATTATATACAGCCGTTATACGCCGTAAGAACGCCGCCCAAGTTGCAGGCTCGGACTGTTGTATTTTTGTGTATTGCTCCGTAAGCGGTATATTAGAAACAATGTAAACCGTATCATAACAAGCCACGCGGTTAAAGTGCCGTCCGTGTATTCGTATAGGCTGTCCGTCCAAGTAGTCCAATATTTCCGATATTTTGAACGAACTGCGGAACTCGTCCAAAAACAATACTTTTTCGCCGTTGTAATCGTCTATCCAGCCGAACTCGTAATTTGTTGTTCTATACACGTCGTCATAGCCGTATTTACCGAAAACGTAACTTGTCTTTCCGCAACCCGCAGAGCCGTAAATATAATATACCTGCATTTTACGGAATTGCCGTTTGTATTTATTTTCCAAATACGCTTGTCTGTATTCTTTCGCCCATTTCATTACCCTAATAAAGCGGTTGCCGTGCTTTTTGGAAAGGTCGTAAAAACTTATGTCATTTTCTATATCGCGCATTATATCGGTTAAATCGGTGCGTTCGCCGTCCTCTATGAACTCGCCGTATTCGTAGTATGTAGGACTAATTCGCGTTTCCTCGTCCATACAGTATAAGCGGGCTTGCGTTCGTTTTGCGCGGCGTTGTTCTATATGCGCGTCAACGCCTATTGTCTTTTTAGATAAGCATTTTTTAATAGTGGTAAACCATTTCGGTTGTGTGAACTCAAAATACCCTTGATAATGTTCCGTTCCCGTTTCGGGAGCGCGTTCACGTTGGAATACCGCATACCGCAAATCCGATACCGTTTTAAGATATTCCAAAAATTCTTGCTCGGATTGCACGGGGTTATTTACGGTAAAGCACCAATCGCGCGCTTGCTTATTCTTTTTAGGCTTTTCGTCCGTTTCGTCCGTAACCGAAAAATCTATTTTAACCTTGTTTTCATCCATAATAAAAACTCCCTTATGTAATAAAATTGCCGCCAAATACGTTACACTATGACATAGTGGCGTGGTAATACTATACGCCACGCGCGGGCGGCAAGCCGCCCGCGCCCGTTGCCGTTGCGTTTGCGAAATAATCGCTTAATTGCTTTTCGTTGCGTTTAATCATAATTGTCGATATGCGGTGCATAACGCTTTCTTGCGTTTCCGTCATACCGCTTTTGTTCATTGCCGACACCTTGACATATAAGGGTACGTTTATCATAGACGAGCCGTCTTTATTGCGTAACGCGATATACGCAACGACCTGATACAATTCTTTTCCCATAGTCTACGCCCCCAAATGTTTCCGCAAATGCTTGTACACCGTTTTCATTTGTTGCGATATAGCCGATTTCGATAACCCTTTTTCTCTTGCGATAGCGCGGAATGTCTTTTCCTCGAAAAATGCTTTATGTATGAGTTCGCGCCGCTTGTCCGTAAGGCATAACATTGCCTTGCGTATGCTTGCGATATTCTCTTTCCGTATGTAAAGTTCGAGCGGGCTTTCCGTGCGTGTGTCCTCAAAGTCTATTCCCATATCGGTAAAATAGTAGAGCGAGGTATGCCGCCTTGTTTCTTTCCAATGGTTGCGCTTTTCTTGTTGTAATAATTCCAAGTGTATCAAATATATATCTTCCGTAACCTCGACGGTGCTTGTTGTTCCGTCTGCAAATGTATATTTGATAGTTTGCATATAAAAACCTCCACCTATAAGCACGGCAGAGGGTAAAAGTTTCGGTTTTT
>CARUPR010000005.1:37870-133938 GCA_949077035.1 uncultured Eubacteriales bacterium | reverse complement strand
ACAGCAAGACCAACAGCACATAGTAAATACCAAGTGATTTTAGCCCTCACCATTCAAAATTTCCATTATTTTTGCATCAAGTTCTTTATCTTTTGCAAATAATTCTTTTAATTCTGCTTTTACTTTTTTGATTTCTTCTTCAACTTGCTCTGGTGTCATCTCGTTAGAATTGTCTATACCAACATATCTACCAGGAACAAGCGAATAATCAGCATCTTTAATTTCTTCAATAGTTGCAGACTTACAGAATCCTTTTACATCTTCGTAATTTTCGTTTTTTAACCAATTATGGTATGTGTCGGCAATTCTATGTATTTCTTCGTCTGTAAGAACTCTTGTTTTTCTGTCAATCATTGTTCCCATTTGACGAGCATCAATAAATAGTGTTCTCCCCTTATTGGCTTTGTTCTTTCTTAAAAACCAAGCACAGACCGGAATTGCAACCGTTGAAAATAATTGTGTTGGCAAGGTTACAATCGCATCTACAATTCCATCTTCAAGCATTGCTTTTCTTATCGCATATTCCTCTTTCCCAGAAGTTGAAAGAGAACCATTGGCAAGCAAGAAGCCAGCAACTCCATTTGGTGATAACTTTGAAATCATGTGTTGAATCCAAGCATAGTTAGCATTCCCTTGTGGTGGCGTTCCGTAAATCCATCTTGAATCATTTAATAATTTTGGTTGTCCATAGTCGCTAATATTAAATGGAGGATTAGCAAGAATAAAATCTGCTCTAAGTGTAGGATGCTTATCATCATGGAAAGTATCTGCATTTGATATACCAAGGTTTGCTTCAATACCACGAATTGCCAAGTTCATTTTTGCAAGACGCCAAGTATTTGCTTCTTTCTCCTGTCCATAAATTGAGATGTTTTGAATGTTTCCCTGATGTTCTTGCACAAACTTTGCAGAGTGAACAAACATACCACCAGATCCACATGCAGGGTCATAGACTTTACCCTTATAAGGCTCAATCATATTTACAAGTAATTCGACAATACATCTTGGTGTATAAAACTCTCCACCCTTTTGCCCCAAACTCTTAAAGAATTCTCCAAGAAAGTACTCATATACCCTACCAAACAAATCACCTTCATAATTTTTTGTATCAAGTTTATTTGTAAACAAATCTACAAGTTCACCTAGAAGAGATTTATCTATTTCAAGTTTTGAATATGTTTTAGGTAAAATGTTTTTTAATGACGGATTTTCTTTCTCTATTTCAACAAATGCATCGTCAAGGATTTTACCAATTTCAGGAGATTTTGTGAAACCACAAATATAACTCCATCTAGCCTTCTCAGGTATCCAAAAAACTAGATCTTCTTCGTAGGCGTCTCTGTCATTCTCAAAACCTTCGCCATCAGTAATAAGCTTATCTCTTCTCACCTCAAATCTATCTGATAGGTATTTTAAAAAGACAAGCCCTAAAACTACATTCATATAGTCATAAGGTGAAACGCCACCTCTAAGTTTATTGGCAGATGCCCAAAGTACACTTTCCAAACTCTCTTGTTTTACTCCCTTTTCTTTCTTTTCTCTTGCCATTGAATTCTCCTTTAATAATACATAATCAAAAACTATAAGAAGTTTATGATATCATTATAACATATTATTTATAATTTAGCATATATATAAGCTACTTTTTTAAATATTCTTATGTCTTATTAGGCGACAAATATTTAATAATATTGTCTATTTTCTTTTCTACAAGGATTTCATATCTATCCAATTCTACTTTTTTATTCTGATCATATTTTACCAGTAAATTATATGGAACTCCATAATCACTTAATATTTTCCCTAACGATGTCATTGCGCCAAACTCAAATTTTTGAAGAAACACAAAAAAACCATTAACTTCATCAATGCTTTTATTTTGCCTTTTGGAAATAATAAATCTATATAATAAATCAAAAAGACCTATATATTTTACTAGTTGATACTTGAATGTTCCATAAACAGTCCTAGTTACAAATTTCATCGCCCTGTTAGGCTTTTCATTCTTCTCATTAATCCGGAATTTATACATACCCATAAACCCTTCATTGATATACGAATTTATATTTGGTAATAAAACACTATACGGACTCTCACCGTAATTGCATTTTAAATCAATTTGATTCTGCAAATCGCTTTCTGTTATGATCGGATATAAGGTGTTTAATAGCAATTGAAAGCCATCCCAGTTTAATTTATTGAAGGCATTCATTTGCATAATCATCTTTTTGATTTTTTCCAATTGCCATTCAGAAAAATTAATTATTTTATCATATAAAATTATCTTATCCTTTTTAGATATTGTTTTATATCGATTATAAATTTCTGGCGGGATTCCCCTTAATGTTAGTTGTTTTAGTATTTCAGCTTTACTTAATTTATCATTCTCTGTAAGATATTCATCTCTAGTAAAATCAACATCTGTTAACGTTTTATCTTTCAACTTATCATAATTTACATGTTCTAACAATTTATCAGAACTTTTATATATAGATAAAAAATTATCATCGAGCACAATCACCCTCCCAGTAAAATGACTACTAAATCTACCAGCTCTTCCAACAATATTCAAAGCATCAAAATGTCTAAGCTTTTGATTTCCCTTTTTCGATGAAGTGATTATAATATTTTTGGCAGTTGTATTAACCCCCTCTGTTATTGTTGTTGTAGAGAATATTATATCAATTTCTCCATCATTAAATAACCTTATTATTTCTTTCTGAATGTATTTAGGCACTAAACCATGATGAATGCCAATCCTCTTTTTTAATGCCTGTGTTAATATCCACTCATCACCAAATTGTTCTGATATATGCTCAATAAAACTTAAAAAATATTGATCTGATATAGGCTTAATATAATTGATATGTTCTAAGCAATAATCAGCATACTCTTCTACTTTATTTTTAGTCGCACAGTAAACAATGCTTTTTTCATCTAAACTGTTCATCCCCTGCAGTATATTGATTAATTTGTCATACTTAGATACACTACCAGCCTCAATATTTTTATTTGCTATTGTATATATTTTTGCTTGTTTAATCTCGACAAATTGCTTTTGCACCAACTCAACATTGTTATAATCTAAAACATCAAAGTTATTATCTTCAATAAACTTTGTAAATGAATTGTTTCCTGTTGCCAGGTCAATATTTAAATATGGACCAGCCAACAAAATGTCTTGAGAATAATCTATTGCAATTTTTAAAGCAATTCTATACGATATGTCTCTTTTGTTTTCTATTTTATCTTCAGTATCAATTTCAAAACCACTATCTAGTTTATATATTTCATCAAAAAAAACAAAATCAAAATACACTATATCAACATTATCCATCATAGAAAGAAATCTTTCAGGGGTTAAAATCCAAAGATTACTTTTGTTCAAATCATATTCATCATCGCTGAGAGTATGTATATCATATTTAGCAAATGTCTCGTCCTTCCTCATCTTTTCAAGATTTTCTGTTAGCAAAGATACTGTTGGATATATTAATACAATATTTTTATACTCCATCTTTTTAATAATTTCATAAACCAAAAATGACTTCCCAAATGATGTAGGAGCTGATAATAAAAACCGTTTAGACACATCTCTTCTAAATTTATCTAAAACTTCTTTCTGAAATTTATGTAATACAGTACCATTACTTACCGTAAGCGACATCTCTGCGATAGTACTTGCAATAGCATCCATATTATCTTGATTTAAGTTTAATTCATCATTTTTAAACACATGATTCAACAATGTAAAATATTGAGGCACACCAATTTGCATAGAGATTGACCTTAATAAAGAAGCCAAATCCTCATTGACCTGCACATCCTTAATTTTATCAAAATAAAGAGATAAGTGTTTTAACATCTCTTTTACATCATTATGATCTCTATAATTATAAAAAGCCTTAATTAAATTAGCGGTTTCTTTTGTGATATCCATGTTATAACCTCTTCTTTTATACTAGATATTTCTTCTACTGGAAAGAATATAAAAAATATCTCAGTCTCTACTGATTCCCCTATTGTTTTGACCTCCAATCTTACCAACTCGTCCTCAACATATTGAACTATAGTTTTTACGGAGTCATCATAGCTTGTTTTGTTATTATAAATTATTAATATTGGATACACTAATTTAATATTGTGTCTTTTTGCTTACTCTGATAAATTGATCTCTGGATTTTCTTCCCACTCATTCAACAACTCCATCAATCTGGGGGAAAAGTTTGTAGATTTATCCATTTGTCTATTTATTGCTAAAATATTTTTGTTTAAGTATTCATCTGATAATGTCTTTTGTATTTTGCTTAAAATATCAGTTAATGGTTTCTTAAAGTCACCTCCACATTTTGATTCGCCAAACCACAATTCAAGTTGTTCATCTTTATCTATCAAATGATAGCAATCAAAACCCTTAGCCTCTGAGTTCTCAATTGGGTTATAAAAATACCCCTTGGCCACTAATACGTCCGCACCAAAAATAACTTTTAAAATAGCAAACAATAAAACTTCTCCATAAAACCCCTTCTGTTTCTTTTGAGAAACAGTTTGATCTTCTATATAATTCATTTTAATTTGGATCGCCTTTAGTTGTTCCTTATCAATGTTTTTATAATCAATTTTATATTCGTTTTCGCAATACTCTATAATTCCATTATAAATTATTGTAGCAAGATCAATAGATTTCTTTCCATACAAACAATAATCATCTAATGACGAAATAGATGTTTTACTTATTCCAAGTGCATCATTAGGTAATTTATACTTAACCAAAATTGTTTTATTAATCAAAGCCAATAAACTGTCTCTCATTTTTCTCCTCTTTATTACAAACACACTAGTTACAATTACTTGTTCTGAATTCCAAAATATTTCAACCATTTTCTAAACTTATCCTGTGCTGACAAACAGGTATCAAGCAAGTATCCTCGCTCGTTGCTCCATTCTTTGAGCCCTCGATAATAATAGAATTTTAAACCTTCATCTATTATGAATGGAATTATATTATTTGCTAGACATTCTTTAAACATTATTAGACGCCCCACTCTGCCATTGCCATCTTGAAATGGATGAATTTTTTCGAAGTGTTGGTGAAACTCAACTATATCCTCTAATATTTTCGTTTGTTTTAAGTTGTAAGTTTCTAAAAGTTTTTTCATTTCGCTTGCGACATTTTCTGGCTTGCAAGTTTCTTCACCGCCGACCTCGTTTGGAAGCTTTTTATAGGCACCAACATTAAACCAACCTTTGCGACTATCTGATGTTCCCGTTTTTAAGATGAAATGCAATTCTTTTATCATTGATTCTGTTAAAGTTTTCTTTGCATTATCTATGATAAAATCAATGCATTTGAAGTGGTTTGAAGTTTCTATAACATCGTCGATATTTATTGTTCCGTTGTCAACGCCAATTGTGTTAGTTTCAAAGATAAATCTTGTTTGGTCTTCTGTAAGTTTACTGCCTTCAATATGGTTTGAGTTATACGTTAGTTCAATTTGAGTTTTGTGATAAATACCACCTTTCAACTTCATATCTTTTTGTTCTTTTAAAACATTTAAAAGTTCGTTATCACTAAATTTCGCCTTATTTTCTCTTTCTGGCTTAACAGCATCCGCTGGGATGTTCCAAGTTTTGCCAGTCAGAAATGCACCATTGATACGACCCTGAGCACAATAGTTTCTAACAGACCTATCACTCATCCCCCATTTTTTAGCAATCTCTGCAACTGATAAAAATTTCACTTAAATCTCTCCCAAATTTAATAATTTAATTATATACCGATATCGGCAAAAAGTCAAATAATTTTCACAACAATTATTGCCGATAAAATATTTTTAAAAACTTTGCAAAAAGACTTGCAAAAGAATTTTATTTACGCTATACAACACACAACCAAATTTACGGAGGGGTTATGAACTACATTATAGAAATCGTTATGAATATTCTTGAATCAGAAAAATGAAGTGCCGAGACACAACTTCAATTAAATAAGATTTGCGAACTTGAAGACGCATTCACAAAAGGTTTTTCAAAAGAAAAATGGCGTGAATATATAACCCTAGACAATGAAAAAGGTCAACTTCATTCTCTTGAAATTGACCATATTATTCAAATTACATATGAAGTTTGTAAAGAAATATTCTTAGATTAGACTTTGATAAAACAAAAAAAGAGAAGTTAACACTCCTCTCAATTTGTTAAATTAAAATCTTTGCGACAAATTTATAATACAGATCATTCTCTCCATAAGGTACAGCAGGGATACTCACAATTATTGTTGCATTTGGAATGCGAATTTGATCAAAATCTTCATTTCTGTATTTTGGATCAGTTAACGCCAGGTTATATTCATTACCGTTAAATTGAAATTTAACTTTGAAATGATGCCTCCCATCTCCTTTCATAGATGTGTCAAGTTGTAACTCTTTTACATTTACCATTTCTAATGAATGATTTAAGTTTTTAATTTCTGATTTTTGTAATTCGTTTCCTGTTGTTCCAAAAATCATTTTTGGCTTTTCTATGGGATGCAAACTAAACACTTGCTGTTTTGATAAAGTTCCAATCTTTTTAATTTCAGCTTTTTCGTCAACGAGCCAATTTTCAGTTTGAACATGATATTGCACATGTTGTTTTACTTCAACTTCAAGAACATTTAATTCTTTAAAATGATTATCATCTAACATTTCTTTTGGAAAAGCCCCTCCATCCTTTGAGGTCACAAGCCTTATCCACTTCCCTGTAGCAATATCAATCCCCGCAACACAATAATCGTGATCCTTCAACGACTTTGTTAATATGCAAATTTGTTTTTTCATCTTCCTCTCCTTTTAACTTTTAGCAACAAAAAAGTTAACCACTGTAATTTTGTGATTAACTTCAACTTGGCTGACCAACTTTTTTAAGTTAGCTTATAGCCGATTTTTTTGTTTTGTTTTTGGTAAGCCTCGGAAAGGTTATTTACCTTTGTACACGTAAGGAGCCTTTTCTCAAAGTCTTCTTGACTTGCAAAAAGGGTTTCTCCATTTCTTTTTGCTACGATATGCATAACATCTAACCCTTTGACATAAAGCTCTTTCCCACAAAGAATCGCTCTATGACAATTAATTGGGTCTATTTCAGCACACATCAAACAAATGTTTATGTCCCGTTTTACAAGTTCTTTAATTTTTGAAACACCCTCCTGAAATTGCTTGCTTTGAGAGAACTTTTCGTAATCAAGAATGCTGTCGGTATAAAACCCCATATTATCTTGCCTTGCACCAAATTCGCGTTTCCAATTCTCATATTTTATACCAACATTCGAAAGCGTTTTGCTTAAAAGATTGTCATTAAACTGATAAAAATATTGACTTCTCGGAATGCTTCTTACGTCAATTAAAATGTCAACTTTTTTATCTTTTAGAATCCCAATAAATCTTTCAATGTCTGTTCCAGCATAACCTATTGTGTAAATCATGATTTTATTATATCATTTTCTAGTAAATATTGCAATCTTTACTGCCATTTTCTTATTCTCCCTTTAATTTAATTTTCACAACAAAAAATCACGAACCTTTGCTCGTGATTGTTAATTTCTTATAATTTTGCAACCGAATTTTTATTCAAAAGCGTGTTTGAAACAAACTTACCATCTTTGAACACTGCCCAATTTTGAAATATGCACGGCATTGACTTTGCTTTTTCAAGTGTGTCAACTTTTATCAAATCAATCTTTTTTCCGCTCTCTTTTGCGTATTCTTCAATCTCTAAAATTGAATTATTTGTGTATGGGCATTGTTGACTATAATATATTGTCAAATTGTTGCTGGCAATTTTCATCTGTTTTATGCTGTCTGAAAATTTTGGTGTTTCTTTATTGAAGTTTAAACTCAATAACTCATAATCTTCAATACTGTCAACAATCTTAAAACCAAAGTGTTCAAAAAACTTTTTCTCTCCAATAAATGGTTTTTTCTTTTTTGATGAAATTGTGCAAACCCCATTCTTCCCTTGTTTCTTGGCGTCAGCAATCACATATTCCAATAGCTCTTTTGCATAACCATTTCCCTTAAAACTTCCTGCAACCCAAAGACAATAAATATACAAAAAATCTTTGCCATGAACTGGACACCATGCCTTTTCGAGTGGTGCATATTCAACAAAAATTTTCCCCTGTGCATCAAGTTTCCTAAAAACATGTCCTTCCTTAATTCTTTCTTTCAACCAATCTTTTTTATTTCTAACGCCTTGTTGATGCTTTTTATCTCCAATAGCACAGCACAAATGTTCATTGTCAATGTTTTCTATTGTTAAGTTTATATATCTATTCATATTTATCTCCTATGAATTCATTATACCACAACTCTTTGCATTCTGTATCGGTTTTATGAAAAAATCACGAACTTTTGATTCGTGATCTTACTTTATTTTGTGTGCCGTGATTATTGTGTAACTATAAGCATTGATTGTGATAATTACATCTTCTATTTCACAATACCAATTTTTGCCGTGTCTATAAATCTTACATTGCTTATCCAAAACTTTTCCCTTGCAATATTCAACAACATCATTTGTGTCGAGCTTCAAATTTCTTTTAATCCTATCGATTCCCATCTCTGTTGTGTGAACCAGTTCTATGTTGTCAATTAAAATTTGTTTATCCATTTTTTCTCCTGCAACTATTATAATACAACTCTTTGAATTCTGCATCGATTTTGGCTTGAAATTTTGATTTTTTGATTATTTTTGATTTAGTTTGATTTATTTTGATTTTCTCGGTGTTCTGTTTTGATTTTTGAAGTTTTGATTTTGCGACAGCCAATTTTTTGATAAAAAATCAAAATTTTGGGCAAAAAATCAAAAAAATCAAAACTTTTGTATTTTGAAAAAAGACTTGAAATTGCCAAATTTCAAATCTCAAAAATTGTCATATCTGTATGCAGTGATTAAATACTCAAAAAACACTGTATATTGTGGTTTTTGCAATGAAAAAGGCCTTTCTAAAAAAAGACTTTTTATACAATATATTTGGAGCAGGTAACGGGAATCGAACCCGTGAATTATGCTTGGGAAGCATACATTTTACCCCTAAATTATACCTGCATATCTTGATTTTTATTATAGCATTATATTTTCTTTTGCGCAATCATTTTAAATTAATTTTATTTTTTATCAACATTTTTTATTCTTTCTCATAAATAGCATTAGGAGCTTTTATGACTAAATTTTTAAATAGAGAAAGTTGTTTCATAAGCGAAGGTGTTATACTTGGCGAAAATGTTACAATCTTTGAAAACAACCATATAGAAGGCAACTGTTTTATTGGTGATAACACAGTCCTTTTGCCTGGCAACTATATAATAAATAGTTCTGTTGGCAACAACTGCAAATTGCAATCCAGCATAGTGGAAGACTCTGAAGTAAAAGACAATGTAAGTATTGGTCCTTTTGCACATCTTAGGATGAACAGCATTATAAAAGAAAACTGCAAAATTGGAAACTTTGTGGAAATCAAAAATAGCGATATTGGAAAAGGCTGCAAGGTAAGTCATCTTGCCTATGTTGGAGATGCACAATTGGGAGAAAATTGCAATATCGGATGTGGTGCAATATTTGTAAATTACAATGGCAAAAGCAAGAATAAAACCTTGGTAGGAAACCATGTTTTTATAGGTTCAAACTGCAATATTATCGCACCTGTAAATATCGCAGACGATAGCTATATTTGTGCCGGAACCACCGTCACAACCGATACCGAAAGTGAAGATTTTGTGATTGGAAGAGTGCGACAAGAACGAAAACCTAAACGTGCAAAAAAGTATTGGTAAAATAAAAATTTAAGAAAATTATATCAAAAATTTAAATAAATTATAAAAAATTTGTTTAATTTTTTGTTTTTTCTTTAATTTTATAAATTTTTTCATCTTGAAAAGCTTTTTTGATTTAATTTATACTTAGCTTTCTTTTATTAAATCATCAATTATATTATCGCAATTTTAAATCATTTTATTAAACAATGACTTAGAAAAATAATTCAAAAAACATAAGGAGAATATACATGGGAATTTATTTTGGAACAGATGGATTTAGAGGAATTTATGGTGAAGTGATTTCGCCAGACATTGCCTTCAAAGTCGGAAATAGTTTGGGTGGTTTATGCCTACATAAAAAAGTCTTGATGGGAAGAGATACAAGGCGAAGCGGAAGTCTGCTTTCACTATCCTTTGCAAGTGGTCTTATGAGCCATGGTGTGGATGTGATTGATATTGGAATTGCACCAACACCGGTAATTGCATATCTTACAAAAGCACTAGGTTTTGATTATGGAATTGTCATAAGCGCAAGCCACAACCCCCGCTTCTACAACGGAATAAAAATTTTTGATAAAGATGGATACAAACTTACCGAAGAGCTTGAATCAATTATTGAAAGAAAGATTTTATATTCAACAAACCTGGGAAGTGATAAGATTGGAAAGTATTATTCAAGACCAAGACTAATAAAAAAATATAAAGAAAACATCCTTTCAAAATTTTCAAAACTTGAAGGTTTAACAATCGTTCTGGACCTTGCAAATGGCGCTTCAACAAGCACAGCCAAGGACCTATTCACCACACTTGGTGCAAAAGTCATCATAATAAATAATGGCAAAAATGGAAAAAAGATAAACTATAAATGCGGTGCTCTTTATCCAGAAGTATTGGCTGAAGCGGTCAAAAAATATAAAGCAGACATGGGCTTTTCTTTTGATGGTGATGCCGATAGAATTATCGGCTGCAATGAAAAAGGCGAGATAATTGATGGTGATGACATCTTATTTATACTTTCAAGAAAACTTAAACAAGGCTCTTTTGTTGTTGGAACAAGCATGACAAACAAAGGTCTTGAAGTTGCCCTCGCAAAAAATAATCTGAACTTGTTGCGGGCTGATGTTGGCGATAAATATGTGGTAGAACTTATGAAAAATCGAAACTCTTATCTTGGCGGCGAAACCTCAGGTCATATCATTGATATGGACTTTTCGACCACTGGAGATGGTGTGCTTACCGCCATATCAATAGCTTCACTGGTTAAGGAAAGCGGCTCTGCCCTATCAGACCTTGTCACCTTCAAACATTATCCTCAAATCATAAAAAATGTGGAAGTAATTGACAAATACAGAATATTAAATTCCGACCTCTTATCTTCAAAAGTGTTATCCATTCAAAACTTATTTGGCTCTGATGGCAGAGTCTTGGTCAGAGCAAGCGGGACTGAAAGCAAAATCAGAGTTATGTGCGAACATATAAACAAAAAAGAAGCCGAAAAATGGGCTTGCGAAATTGAAAATATTATAAAATCTGTTGAAGAACAAAGATGATTTAATTTTTAAATTTTTCATATTTTAATTTTTTTTAAACTTAAATATCCATATTTATAAGCTTATAAAGCATTATATGAATTTAAATAAAAAAAAGAAAATCACTTAAAATTTAATTTAAACAAAAAATGATAAAGCATAATGTCTTTATCATTTTTTAAGAATATCAATCTAAATAAAATTCTTCCTCTTTTCCATCCACCTCTTTTGTGACAAATTTGTTTGAAATCCTATTGACTTCATTCACCATTTCAGAGGCAATCATAACTTCTATATCTGACAACATTTCAAAGTCTTTTGCAGTCAAATCTTTTTCCTTTCTAATTAGATTTAGATGTTTTAAAAAGTCTATCGTTTTAATTAAGTTTGCAAAGCTTTTAAATTGACCATCTTTATATTCTTCATTATCTTTTGAATTTTCCATCCACTGCCCAATGCGAAGAACTGTTTTAGTATCTTTGTTAATTTCTTGCTCTGTAAAATACTCATCAAGCATTTTATTAACATTTATTTTAAACTTATAGTTTTCTTCCTTCATTGACAAAAATGGCATACCATAACTTCCATTTTCCTGTCTTTCGGCTTCCAAATTTTTCCCACTTTTGCTATCGATATCCAAAAGATATCTTTTTAAGTGTTTGCAATCAATCCCACAACACTTTGAAACCATGTAATCAGATGAATAGCATTTTTTCTTTAAACAAAAAATTGTGTCATTTTCATTTTGAAAATGGAAGTGAGGATAGGATATCTTTCCACCAAAAATATTAAAACGTTTATCATTGCCAACCCATGTATTGACATGTTCATTCTTGCTGTCATATTGATTATCATATCTCATAACAGACAAGGCCTTGTTTGGATTGCCGTCTAATAATGCAAACAAAGAAATTGAAAGAGTCCTAGAATATAATTCTTCTTCCTTTAATTTTTCATATTCTGATTTTGAAGCATCTTCATTTGAAACACCGCCCTTCTTTAATTTCTTTGCCTCAAAAACAAATTCTGTCTGTTTTGCATAAAGGCTCTGCCCGTTTTCATCATCAGCCAAATAAAATTGTGTATTTTGAACGATTGATTTATTCTTAACCTGCCTGAAAGTATAATTTGAATCAAGCTTGCCTTGTTTTACAAACTTATAAATTGGATTGTTTGGATTATAATATCTAAGTTTAAGCGGTCTTTTTATGCAAGCTTGCATTTTGTCAAAATCTTCCTGCGGCATTGTGAAAGGAAGAGTTCTCCAAACCTCTTTAAAAAATTCTTTAACAATTGAAAAATCTGCTAAGTGATAAACATCAATATCTGATTTTATATGGCCGTCAAATTCATAGCCCTTATTACCTAGGTCTTTTTTTACATATTCAAAAATTGCTGTCTTAAACTTTTCTTTGACCTCATGAGCCGAAATTCTATAATTTTTTGCGATGTCATTTATGATAGAATCAGCTTCCTTCAACAGCCCCTTTTCAAGTCTATTGACAACACCCTTTTCAATTATCAAATCTAATTTATTAGCCATATTTCCCTCTATAGATTTATTATAACAATAAATTAAATTTCAGTCAATAGCAAACAACAAAAATTATAGATATCAATTTATTTTGACATGGTAGCACTCTCATTGCTCAAGCTTATTTTGCGTCCAAAAAAACAAGCCCAAATAGTCTTGTTTTAATTTATTATAATTTTAAATAATTTCATTTTTTCATTTATTTTTTTATTAATTACGCAAAATGTTTCAACTGATTTCAATTTCTTCTTCAGTCATATCTAAATCTTCAATGCCATTTTCTTCATTTAAGTTCTCTGCAAAACAAACCATATTCTTTAAATATTTTATGGCTATTATAGAATATTTTTTACCATCAACCATTTTTTCAGAAATATTATCTTGAGTTTGGTCTTTCAAAAGCATATAAGTTTCTTGCACCAAATCAACTTCAAAATTATCAGTCAAAACTTTCAGAACGGCTTCTTTTTCAAAATTATGCATATCTAAAATTTCACAATTCAAACTTTTCAGCGCTTTTTTCTTCCATTCTGAATAATGCAAACCTATTTTTGCAAGATTTATCATGCTTTCAATTTTTGACAATTGTTTTAAAATTTTATTTCTTAAAAACACACTCTTTTTTTCAGACATCAAACATTCTTTTTCTTTCTCACATTTTTTGATAAACTCTCTAAACTTTATTTCATTGTCAGAATTAGAATAAATTCCCAGCTGTTGACAAACCTCTTCAACCGCCTTTGTATATCTTTGATACATACCTCTATAAACAATAATATTGTTGCAAATCTCTAAATATAATTGATTATTGGAAAGCAACTCTTCAGTTTTTTGATTAATAAATTCGCAAAATTTCATAATATATCCACCTTTAAAGCTACTATTTTATCATAATAAAAAAATAATTCAATAGCTTAATTTAAAAATAATATTGATTTTTGTTGAAGATTGACAAAAATCTTTCAAAAATTATTATTCTATTGACAAAAATTTTTTAATAAATTACAATAAAAGAGTTATACAATAATATATGTCAAAGTTTATAAAAAGTGAGGAAATCTTATTTTGAATTTAATTAAAAGATATAAAAGTGTGCCATATAAAATCAAAACAAGTTTTCTCAACAGAATTACAATGACAATTAATATTGTGTGGGCATCATTAAAATTGATATTCGCTTATATGATTTCCTCAGTTTTTATTTCTTTAAGTGGGTTTTATACCATTTTTATCGGTCTTGCAAAAACTGCCTATTTCGATGGACGGCGACATTCAAAAAAACTTCATGATGAACATAAATATTATAACCGCATAGCATTTGCAATCTTTCTTGCAGGTATAACCTATCTTTTCTATTTTGTAGAACTTTTTATTCATCCAAAAGATACAAGATATGGCCTTATTGTTTCAATAACTATTGCTGTTGTTGCATTTTGTGAAATTTTATTTTCATGCATTGGATTATTTAGGTCAAAAAAAAGCAATGACTTATTACTTGCTGGTTTAAAATTCATCAATCTATCAAGTGCTTTATCATCACTTGTTCTCACACAAATAGCCCTGCTTTCACTTTACTATTCATCAGATGTAAGCATAATCTACAATATGATTACAGGGACAATTATTGGAGTTGCCACCATTGGAATCGCCGCTTATATGTTTTTAAGTGTGAAATTCAGATTCAGAAAAATTTATCCACTACTAAAACAATCAAAGCCATTAAAACCACACTTTATCAAAAAATTATAATTCTGAAATCAAAATAACAATATAAAAATAGAATAATAAAAAAGAAATAAGACTATAAAAAGCAAAAAGAAAATATAAATAATAAAAATTTATAAAACAAAAAAATGGCAGAAAAGAAATAAGGAAAAAATAATATAATAAAAAATAAAGATAATAAAAAATAGAAAAAGAAAAAAGACCAGAATAAAAAAGATAAAAAAACCAAAGGACAAAGGAGAAATAAATGAAAATTGACGTAGTAGGATATATGTGCACCTGGACAAAAGAGCTTTCCTCAAGTTATATTATCAATGATGAAATACTTTTTGATACTCCAGAGGGCTCATTTAAAAGCCTTTTAAATGACTATAATCTCAAAAAAATCAAACTCATAGTTATCAGTCATTTTCACAGCGACCATTTTATTGACTTGCATCTTGTGCTTACCAATATTTTTCACGAAACAAAAAATAACATCACCATAATAGCCCCTAAAGGTTGCCGCGAAAGGATTATCGAAGTTTTAAGAATTATTGATGCTTCTCATATAATTGAGCCATTAAAAGAAAGAGTGACCTTTATAGATTGCGAAAATAATAAAATTGTAAACATATTTGATTATAAAATCAAAATATTTAAGATGCACCATCATAATTATGATGCTTATGGATTTATATTTCAAAAAGATGACAAAAAAATTGGTTTCAGTGGCGACACTGCAATGTGCAACAACCTATTAAAAATTTTAAACAAATCTCAAGTCGCATTTATAGATTGTGCTGGTATTAAAGAAACAAACAATCACCTATGCGTCAATGAAATTGTTTCATTAATAAAAGAATATCCTAATTGCAAGATTTATCCAATACATCTATCTTATTTTTCTCAAAAAGAGCTTGACTCTTTTAAGATAAAATATCCTTATCAAGGTGAAATAATTGAAGTATAAAAAAATATTCTTATTACTCACAATTTCCCGACTTTCATTCTTCTTTTAAAACCAAAAGACAAATTTTGCTTTTATTAAAACTATTAGAAAATCATAAAGCACTATATTACTCTTAGAAAAAAGCACTAAATTAATAGTGCTTTTTTTGCAAAGAGATTATAAAAATATTTTGTTATAAACAGTATTCATCTTGCTCTTCAAACTGCAAATCATATTGCTTTTTGCAATTTTTCATTTCCTTTAAAACTTTATCAACATTTCTCATAAGCTCTAAATATTTGTGGATATTTTTATTGATGCCTTCCATTTTATCCCAATCAATACTTTTATCATAGGCTAAATCAATCCATTTTCTATCTTTTATCTCTTGCTCGGCATGACTTTCAAAGGTTTTGATAACATCTTTAAACTCATCATAAAAAAAGCCATCAAAAATTTTTGCAATCAAATCTTCAAGTTTAATCAAATTTTGTTTGCCATAATATTTATATAATAAATCATAATCTTCTGACATACAACATTCTTTTATATCTTCCAAATTCTCTAACAGAAAATCTTGGAGAAATGGAAAAATTAATAAATATAAGCTATCAAAAGTTGATTTATTATCAACAATACAAAAATCATCTTTTTTGATATTGTTCATTATTAATTGAGTAAAAAATTCATTAACAACTTCATTTAAACCCACTAAAAACATTTCTGGATTATAATTTATTATAGTTTCATCCATAGGGACAGCTTTTATGCCAGTTTTCCTCACTTTATCTTCACCATAGCTCATTTGAACCAAATGTGAAAGTTCATGAATTAAAACGCTATCCATCAATTCATGCGGACTATCCACCCTTATAAAATTAAAAATTTTATCCTGAGTTTTATTACAACAACTAGAAATCATTCCTCCACTGCCATAAACTAAACTTCGCATTACAAATGCACTATTATCTAAACTTGGGTCAAAATCATGCAAAGCTTTTATAGTGGAAGAAACTCCATTTTTCAAATTGTATATTTTATTGTTTGCAATGTTTTTATCTTGATTGAAATCATAATTATAAAATTTTAAATCCATATTAAAAAACTTGACCTTAAAATCCAAATCATAATCAATAATATCTGCAAGTTTTTTCTTTATAACATAGGTATAAACTTCAGTTAAAAGCTGGTTGTTTTGATATTGATTATAAAAAAGCGATTTAATTTCTTCAGCGACCGGTTTAATTTCTTCACTTTTTTTAAGCATAAGACGATTATAAACAGACTCTTCAAAGATGTTTAGCCATTTATCTTTAAATTCCTTTTCAATGCTTTCTATTTCATCCTTCCAAGGCAAAACTGACATTTGATAAAATTTGTCATTATAAAAATCTATATCCTTTTTATAATCATTTTGATAGATGTCATTTAAGGTATTAAGTTTTTCTTTCAATTTTGCTGTAAATTTATCATCTTTTAAAAGATAGTCAAATTCTTCAGGCCTTATCTTAAAAACTCTATCAATAAAATCATAAATCTCAATCCAATACTGACCTTCAACATTTAAATCATCTTTCCAATATTTTAAATTATCAAGCAATTTATCACTTAAACAGAAATAAGTATCATAATATTCACCTATCTTATCTTGCCAATCTTTTAAGCAATTTTCTACCAAATGATGTATATTTTCTTTATGAATATCATCATATAAATCCTGTTGATTTTGTCCTACATTACAAAATAAGATATCTATCTTTTCTATCTTCTTCTTGATTTTTTCTCTATATTTTTCACCAAAAAAACTGGTAAAATAATTTATTATTTCATCTTTTTTACCATTAAGAGGATTATATAAATCTTTCATACTATAGATATCTTTAAACATTTTTTCCTCCAAAAAACTTTAAATTGATTTTATTTCAGATTAATTTAAAAAGATTTGTTTATCCAATTTTACATTCTGTTTCATAAACATAAAGCCCATATGGGATATCCATCATAGCCAAAATTTCACTAAATGAGATATTAAGTTCATTTTTATCTGGCGCAACAATGCTTAACACAAATTTAATTTTCACAGCATCTTCATCTGTTTCTTGCACCTGATAATTGATGATTTTAAGCTTTAATTTTTCATATTTGCCATTAATAGACAGATAGTTTTGAGAAATCTGATTATCAGATAAAATGACTTGGTCAGCTTCCACCACCTGTCCCTTTAAATTTGATAAAGCATCTAAATCAATCAATTTATCATCTAAAGCAGAAATTTGTTTTATCTTCATCACTGTTGGATGCTTTTTATTATAATCGCCAACTATATTATTGCCTGAAATATCGATATAATTTCCATCAGCATCTTTTATCACACTGCCATACTGAAAGCTATCAAAATTTAAAACCAATCTGCAAATATCATCTTCACCAAAAATCTTTCTATCGGTTTTGATAGGATAACCAAGATAGGTTAAACCTGCATCTTTTTCCTTTTCTCTAATAAAATTTCTTATATTTTCAGTTTTCAAAACTATCCCTTCATCTGAAAGAGAAAGATTTTCGCTTAATAAACCATTTTCGCCAAAATACTTAAAAATAATATTATAAATTGATGTATTTAAATCGTTTTTATCAAAATTAACACACAAATCAATCAAAGTTTTGATTAAACTTGAAATTTTGTATCCAAACTCTTCATTCTGATATTTTGTTTTCAAGCTGAAATCTTTGCTTTCATTTTCGCTTAAACTAAAAAGTTCTGGCAAATTATATGAATTATTAAAGAAATAAGAATTTGAAAATAATGTCCGAGCATCATATAGTGAAGCATAGAAAAGCATATTTGCACCATATTTTTGCGTATCAATTACAAGGTTTAAATAGTCTGTTTCACCCTTATGATTTTTGTATTGCTCGGCTATATCAGTCTCATTTGTCGCAGAAACTAATACAACTCGAAAGTTTAAAAATCCTAAATTATCCCATATTATATCTTGATAATTTAACTTATTTTTATTAAATGGCAAAAGTGCAAAAGGGTTTATATCGGCATCCAATTCAACCCTATAGATATCTTTGACATTTTCAGTGTCGCCTTCATTTGAAATAAAAGATAAATCACCTGCAAGATGCAAATTTAAGAGCTTTTGGTTAGGCTTTGGAAAGGTTGATAAATCTTCATCAAACTGATATGGTGATAAACTAAAACCACATTCAATGCAATCAAAACTAATAGTTATTTTGCCCTTAGGTATTACTAAATTACCGCTTTCAAAATTAAGCAAATATTCTTGTTCTAACAAAAATTCAATATTTAAATTTTTTATTTGTTGATTGTTATCTTTAAAATATTCTATTTCTGACTTTATCGAAATTTTTGGAAAAGATTTATCAAAATAATTTCCTATCAAAACATTTGCAAGCTTTTGAAGAAAAGACCCATCTTCAAAATTTGGATAATTATTTTTCAAAGTTGAAAGAAGTTTATTAAAATTTATCACGAAGCTTGAATTATTATTGGTATTTGTCACACTTTCAACAATTCCCATAGCATTTGTATAGCCAAAATATTGTTCAAACTGATAAAAAGCAGTTGGGCTGTTTAAAATGTTTTTTGTTGACCAACTCTCATCGGATGGCTTTGGCAAACTTTCAAGAAAATTTGATATCATTCCTATTTGGTCAAAACTTGTTTTTTGGCCATTATTGTCAATATAAACTATCCCGTTTTCATTGTGCTCATCAAAGATAATATTGAAGTTATCACTTTCTTTGCTTTTGAAAAACAATTGATTGCCCTTTCCTTCAAAATTCAAATAGCCGCCGAATGTTAGGTCATTTTCTATCAAATCATCACCATTTGTGAAGGTATATTTTGCATCTGCCTTTAAATTAAAATATTCACCTTCTTGACTTAAGCCGTCCTTATATGCATTATAGAAAGAATTTAAAATTCTATCAAAAGATAGCCTTGCAGTAGTTGCAAATCTTGCTTCCAATTTTTTAGGGGTGTTTTTGCCTATCTTTAATTTTGGATTTTCGCTATATCTTCTGTTGCCATCATACCAACCAATGAAAATATGCCAATCATCGGCATTTGCAACATAATATTTTTCTTTATTTATTTTTTCTTCCACAACCTGACCGCTGCCAGTGGTTGCAACTTTTATATCATAATTTTTGCCACAAGAAAACAAAAAGGCTGACGATAATGTTATCGTCAACATTAATGCAAAAACCAAAAGTGTGCCTTTTAAATTATTCATACTTTAATATTATACAATAATATTATCCCAAAGTCAAAATATTTTTTTAATGGCTTTTTAAAGATGAAATTTTTTATCACTTTTAAATTTTTAAATAAAGTTTTAAATTTAATATTTTAAATTGTTTTAAAGTTTTTGCCAAGACTTAAACACATCTTTTAAAAAATCAAAACTGCTGTCAAAAGTCTTTGCGTTTGTCAAATCACAATCAGAGTTTTTAAGAATGGTAATTGGGTCATCACTGCAACCTGCTGAAAGAAATTTATAATAATTTTCAAGTGCATTTTCTTCTTTTGATAGGATTTTATTTGCAAAATTGATGGCACAAATCATACCAGTAGCATATTTATATACATAAAAAGAATTGAAGAAATGTGGTATTCTTGCCCATTCATATTTCACTTCGTCTACAAGTCTAACATCGCCAAAATATTTTTTGTTTAACTGATAATATTCATTGCAAAGTTTATCTTTTGTAAGTCCTTCCCCCTGCTCATGCATTGAGTGCACCCTTTCTTCAAACTCAGCAAACATTGTCTGTCTGAATATTGTCCCTTTTACCTCATCAAAAAGTTTGTTGTAAAGGGCTTTTTTCTCATCACTATTTTTAGAATTTGCTATGAGATAATTTATAAGCAAGATTTCATTTGTCGTGCTTGCAATCTCTGCCAAAAATATTGTATAATATGCCTTTTCATAAGGCTGATTTTTATCTGAAAAATATGAATGCATAGCATGACCAAGTTCATGAGCAAGAGTGAAAACCGAATCTATATCACCTTCAAAATTGGTCATTACATAAGGATGATAACCATAAATAGAACTTTCAAAAGCACCAGAACGTTTGTTTAAATTTGGATAAACATCAATCCATCTTTCATTTTTTGCCCTGTCAAGAAGACTTAAATATTCTTCGCCCAGCGGAGCAAGTGCCCTTTTGATAAGCTCGAAAGCCTCATCATAAGTGTAAGTTTTGCTTTTCCCTTTTTCAATTGAAGCCATTGTGTCATAGATATAAAAATCTTCAAGCTTCATATCTTTCTTTTTAAGATTGAAATAATCAAATAAAAGTGGCAAATTGCTTGAAACCTTTTCAATCAATTTATAATACACCTTGCTTTCAACCTCTTCCATTTCTAAAGCACTTTCAATAGCACTATTAAATTTTCTTACTTTTGCAAAATAACAGGTTGCTTTCACATCATTTATATAATTGTTGGCAAGCATATTGATAAGTTGACCATATTTTCCATTCAATTTGCAAAAAGCCTCTTGACGAAGTTTGCGGTCACTATCTCGCATAAATTTGCCATATTTAGAAGTGGTCAATTTATATTTTTCACCACTTGAAGATTCAATTTCACCAAAATCAAAATCGACATCAGATGCCTTTTCCATATTATCAGAAAAACCACCCAAAAAATCCATTCCGGCAAGCAATTTTTCCTCTTCTTTTGAAAGTTTATGAATTTTGTTTTTCTTTATGCTTTTAAAGCTTTTATCATAATCTTTAAACTTTTCATCAGCAATAATTTCATCCAAAATCTGGTCAGAAAGCTGATATAACTCGCTTGTTGCAAAGGAGGTATCAATGCTCATCTCATTTAAAACAAGAGAAAGTTTTTCATGCATTTCATTATAATTTTCACTTGATAGGTCTTCTGTCAATTTTAAAAATGAATATTGCCTAATTGGCTCCAAAATCTCTTCAAGCTTTTTATCAAGCATCAAATATTCATATATGCTTTGTTTATTATCAAGTTTTCCTTCATAAGCTTTAAGCTGTGGCAGCATATCTTTTGCAAGGTTAAGCTTATTATAAAAATCACTATCATCCCTGCAAAGTTGAGATAAATCCCATTTATCACTCTCTTCAATTTCATCTCTTGATTTAATTTTCATTTCTGACATATTCACCTCTTCACAAACCTTTTTAAAAATCTAAAAATCAAATTAAATTGATGTTTAAATATTTTTTTTCTCACTAAATTTTTTATTCAAATATGCTTTTTAAAAGGTTTTAATTAATAATTTAAAAAATTTTGATGTTTTTTTGATGATTTTTGCAAGAATTTTGCAATTTTTATTAAATTATCGTAAAAAATATTTCTCAATATAAAAATTAGACCATGGCAATTCTTTCTCTGGAGGACAGGCAAAAACCATTTTTTCTTTGGTTGTTGGATGAATAAACTCAATTCTTCCAGCCCATAAACCAAGGTTTTTTGAAGACTTGGTTTTGTCTTTTCCATATTTGTTATCACCAAAAAGTGGACAATTAATACCAGAAAATTGCACTCTGATTTGATGTCCTCTTCCTGTCAATGGGCACACTTCAACAAGCGCAGTTTCACCCTCTATTTGAAGCACTTTATAATCAAGCTCTGCCCTTTTTGAGCCTTCCTCACTTATAGGCACAATCTTGACAATATTGTTTTTTTTATCCTTTTTTAAGTTATGCACCAAATGCCCAGATTTTGCCTGTGGAACTTTTGATAAAACTGCATAGTAAGTTTTTTTAATTTCGCGAGAAGCAAACTGTGAGGTCAAACGGCTTGCAGATTTTGAATTTCTTGCAAATACCATTATTCCACCAGTTGGTCTGTCAAGCCTGTGAACAAGACCGATAAATGCCTCGCCCTCTTTATTATATTTTTCTTTAACATAATCTTTCACCATGCTGAGCATATCTTTATCGCCAGAAGCATCAGCTTGGGTTGGCACATTGTGCGGTTTTAAAGCCACAATAATTTGATTATCTTCATATAATATCACTAATTTTTCCATATTTTCATTCCTCTTGCACCACAAGGTAAAACTATTTTTTCTTTTGTTGGAAGACCGATTTCATCTGCATCAATATTCCCTTCTCCAAAAACAAGACTTAATATATTTGACAAAACACTTGCCTGAAGGCCTGTTGTGTATGATGAAATAAGCACAAACAATGGGTTGTCAGAAAGCACCTTTTTTGTAAGTTCTACAAAATCATAAAGATTGTCTTCCAGCTTCCACATTTCACCATTTGTCCCTCTGCCATAGCTTGGAGGGTCCATAATGATTGCATCATATTGATTGCCCCGTCTTATCTCTCTATTGATAAATTTCTCACAGTCATCGACAATATATCGAATGTTGCTTATACCATTAAGCTGAGCATTTTCTCTTGCCCTTTCAACCATACCTTTACTTGCATCAACATGGGTCACCTGACCGCCCGCTGTTGCACAAACCACACTTGCACCACCAGTGTAAGCAAAAAGGTTGAGAATTTTTATCGGTCTGCCAGCCTCTTTGATAAGTTTTGTCATATCAGCCCAATTGACAGCCTGCTCTGGAAACAAACCGGTATGTTTAAATCCCATAGGCTTTATTATAAATTTTATATCATTCCAAGTCACCTGCCATTTTTCAGGGACGCGTGAAAAAAATTTCCAGCCACCACCGCCAGAACTTGACCTTAAATAATGACCATCCAGTCCACCAAATTTGCTTAAATCTGTTTTTGCGTGCCAAATAACCTGTGGGTCAGGCCTCAACAATTTATATTTTCCCCATCTTTCAAGCTTTTCGCCATCACCGGTTGCAATGACTTCATAATCATGCCATGTATCAGCAATTTTCAATTTTACTCACCTCTTTTGATATTTTATCAAAATTTTATAATTTAATCAACTTTTTGGGTTATATTTTATATTTTAAATATAATTAATTTTCGCTTTCACCATTTTATAAATTTTTCTTTGATAAATTAATAATTTTTATATACAATTATACAAAAAAAAGGACAAAATCTGTCCTCTTTTATTAAACTTTTGTGATGAAAATTTTAAGTGGTTTTTCATTGAAAACAAGTTCAGAACTAAACTGTCCATTCTCGCCAAGTTTAAAACTATCAGCAAGAAGAGTTTTTAAATAATCATCTTTTCTCTTTTCAAGAATGTCAGTCAAAATTTTATCACCTGAAATCTCAATTTGAATATGATTTACAACTTCAAGTCCGCTATCCTTTCTGAGATTTTGGACTTTGCTTACAAACTCGTTTACAAGACCTTTTTCAATAAGACCTTCATTTAAAGATGTATCAAGAACTACTGTAATTTCACCATTTGAATCTGATGAATAACCCTCTTTGTTTTTAAGAGTTATTAAAAGGTCGGCTTCTGTAATCTCAATTTCACTTCCATCAGCCCCATTAAACACAATTGTTTCCCCCTTTCTAACCTTTGAAACAACTTTATTTGAATCACAGTTTGATAGATAATCTCTAATTGAAGATAAATTCTTGCCATATTTTGGACCCAAAGTTTTAAGTTGAGGTTTAAGCTCATAAGACACAAACTCGTCTGCCTTTGTCAAAATTTCAACCTCTTCAACATTAAGTTCATCCTCAATAAGCGATTTCAATTCTTCATCAAGTTCAATCTTTTTAGATGCACAAATCATAACCTTTGAAAGAGGTTGACGGTTTTTTACACCACTTGTTGCACGACAAGTTCTTCCCAAAAGCACAATTTCAAGCACTTTATCCATGCCTTCATTCAAATTTTTATCAATAAGTTTTTCATCAGCTTCAGGGAAAGAGCAGAAATGAACGCTTATTGGTGCATTTTTATCAAGATTTCTTACCAAATTCTGATAAATTTCTTCTGAAAGGAATGGAAGATATGGGGCAATAAGTTTTGACAAGCCAACAAGCACTTCATATAAAGTTTTATAAGCGGCAATCTTATCATCACTTTCTTCACTTCCCCAGAAACGTTCTCTCGAACGTCTTATATACCAATTTGAAAGTTTGTCAACAAACTCTGTTATCGCACGTGAAGAATTAAGCATATCAAGTTTTTCAAGACTTTCATCCACATTTTTTACAAGAGCATTATATTCTGACAGCAGCCATTTATCAAGGAAAGATAGTTTGCAGTCAGAGAGATTATATTTTGTAGGGTCTATTTTATCTATTTCTGCATAGAGGCAATAGAAGGCATAAACATTCCAAAGTGTGCCCATGAATTTTCTTTGCAAATCTATCAAATTATCTTCATTAAAAGCAATACCCTGTCCTGGCAGACAGTTGTTATAGAAATACCATCTAAGAGCATCCGCACCCTCTTTATCAAGCACCGACCAAGGGTCAATACCATTGCCCAAAGATTTTGACATTTTAAGACCATGTCTATCAAGCACAAGCCCCAAAAGATTGCAAGCTTTATAAGGCGATTTTTCAAAAAGAGGTGTGTTTACAGCCAAGAGTGTATAAAACCAGCCTCTCGTTTGGTCAATAGCCTCGCTTATATAGTCAGCAGGAAAAGATTTTTCAAAAAGTTCTTTATTTTCAAAAGGATAATGGTATTGAGCAAAAGGCATAGCGCCACTATCAAACCAACAATCCATAACCTCTGGAGTTCTCTTCATTGTTTTGCCGCATTTTGGGCATGGGAAGGTTATCTTATCAAGAGTTGGTTTATGCAAGTCTTGAGGACGCTCTGAAGAAAGTTTTTCAATTTCTTCAACACTTCCAACAACATGAATATGACCACTTTCACAAACCCAGAATGGAAGAGGTGTCCCCCAATATCTATTTCTAGAAATTCCCCAATCGATATTATTTGCAAGGAAATTGCCCATTCTGCCCGCTTTGATATGGTCTGGGCACCAATAAACAGAGTTATTGTTGTCAACCATTTTATCTTTATAAGCGGTTGTTTTTATAAACCATGTATCCTTTGCATAATAAAGAAGTGGGCTTTTGCAACGCCAGCAATGAGGATAGTTATGTTCAAAAGGCAAAACTTTAAACATCTTTTCCTCTTCTTCAAGTTTTTTGATAACAAACTTATCGGCATCCTTTACAAAAAGTCCGCCAAAATCTGTTTTGTCACTCATCTTGCCGTTTTCATCTACAAGTTGAACAAAATCAATATCATATTTTTTGCAGGCATTATAGTCATCTTCACCAAAAGCAGGTGCAATGTGAACGATACCTGTTCCGTCCTCAGTGGTGACATAATCGTCAACAATTACAAAATAACCCTTTTCAACCTCATTTTTTGCATAGTCAAAAAGAGGTTGATATTTATGATATTCAAATTCTTTACCCTTCTTACGATAGACAATTTGATAACTTCCCTCTTCAAACAATGTTGAAACAAGTTTTTCAAGCATGATATAATTTTTACCTTCATGTTCAAGCTTGCAATAAACCTCATTTGGATTCATACAAAGTGCTACATTGGAAGGAAGAGTCCATGGAGTTGTCGTCCAAACGATGAAAGATGTATTTTCTTCTTCAATGCTTTTAAATTTGACAAAAATTGAATTTTCTTTAAGCAGCTTATAATTGTCGCCATTTTCAACTTCCATTTTTGAAAGAGTTGTTCCGCAACGTGGGCAATATGGCATGATTTTATGACCTTTATAGATAAGATTTTTCTTTTCCATTTCTTTCAGTGCCCAAAAGATACTTTCAATATAATTGTTGTCATAGGTGATATAAGGGTTGTCCATATCCACCCAATAACCAACGCGTTTTGTAAATTTTTCCCACATTCCTTTATATTCCCAAACGGAATTGCGACAAAGGTCAATAAATTTATCAACACCATATTTTTCAATGTCTTGTTTGCCATTAAGACCCAATTTTTTTTCAATTTCCACCTCAACTGGAAGGCCATGAGTGTCCCAACCAGCCTTACGATGAATATAATAGCCCTTCATCGCCTTATATCTTGGGATGATATCCTTCATTGCACGTGTCAAAAGATGACCAATATGTGGCTTACCATTTGCTGTTGGTGGGCCATCATAAAGTGTATAACTGCGGTCACTGCCCTTATTAAGCTGCAACCCTTTATTGATAATGTCGTTCTTTTCCCAAAATTCAAGAATTTTGTTTTCATTTTTAATAAAATCTAATTTTGTTTCAACTTTATTATACATATCCTTCTCCTTAAGCGAAATTATTTTTTTTGACTATTAAAAAGTTTTAAAAACAGAAAAAAGCCCCAAAAGACACAAGAGCCTATTAGAGCTTTTTAAACCACTTGTATTCCTTCAGCAGACAATCATCCGCCCCTTCTATTACGGGAAGTCCCGACAAAAACTAATTATAAATTTTTAAATTTATGTTCATCTTTGCAACTCCTAAGGTGATAACCTTATTCTTTTCCTATTGCCTCGCACCACACGGCAACTCTCTGCAATTAAATAAATAAAATTGATTTAATTTTAGGAAATTGAAATAAGGTCTTGTCCTTAATCAACGCATTTTCATAGTCATATAATTACTTTTTAACTATATCATATCAAAATTTATATGTCAATTATATAAACAAAATAAAAAAGAATTATCATCAAAAAATTATTTATCAATATTCTTCAATTATTTTTTGAGCAGGTGTGACATTTGCACCCGTCATAATACCCAGAGGCAATTCTGTGTTTTGACCATTTTTGGTAAACAAAATTGCAAGAAGTTTTGGGTTTTTATGAAATTCATTTAATGCTTCTTCAACTGTGCAATCTGCCTTCTTGACAACATAATATACACTGTTATTTAAACTTGAAAGCATATCTTCTATCTGCACATTGTCAAGAAAAATGGTTTCATTTCCACCTGCTAGCAAAAAATTGCCAAGCGAATGTAAAATTTTTTGACCATTTGCAACACCTACAAGCCTGTTTTGTTTGTATACAGGGATGTTGCTAAATCCTGATGAAGCAATAAGCTCAATCACCTCTCGCATACTTTTTTCGGCATAGGTAATCATAACATTTTTTTGTGCAACACTCTCAAGTGCAAGTGGAGGTGTTGTCAAAAGTCTTTCAATATGTTCTATTTTTTCAACAACCGCAATGTGTGGCTCAGCAATTACAAAATCCTCATTATTATTATGGATGATTGCGTTTCTAAGTCTACCATAATCGATAAGTTCATCTTCAAACTTTCTCACAACATAGTTGACAACAACAGCCTTTCTAATAAGGTCAGAAAATCCCATTGCCCTATTTAAACTATATCTAGTTTTTAAGGCATAATCGATATTATTGTAAGCATCTAAAAAACGCTTAGCATTTGATTTTTCCTCTTTAATCACCTTTCTCTCCTCTAAATTTAAATTTAGTATAACAAATTTTACAAAATCTTACAAACTTATTTGCTTAAATTAATACATTTTATTGTATTTTTGAAAATTTTGTGATATAATAGTGATGTCGGGCTAGATGGAGAGTTAGCGGTGCTCTGTTACCCACAATCCGCTATATGTGGGATTGAATGCCTGGCGAGGTTTAATTTTGTCAAATATGTGTATAAAATATGGGTGATGAAATCAAGGTCTTATGCAATCAAATCCCTCGAATCATGTCAGGTCCTGACGGAAGCATCATTAAGAGGACCATTTGGTGTGCCATAAGGTAGCTTTGGTGGAGCTTGTGTTTTATAAGGCAGTTGGTAAGGTTTTATCGGACCAGGATGCTCGGCCTCGAAATTTCAAGGTGGATTTTTTCCACCTTTTTTTGTTTTTTATGAATATTTTTAATGATAAACAAAACTTGAATAAAAAAATATTAAATTCAAATATAAAAAACACAAAACTCAACAATTATGTATTAAAAATAAAATTGCTTTTTATAATTTATAAAAAACTTGCGGGAAATTAAAAAGAGATTTTTTTAAAAGTGCAAAACTATAAATTATATTTAAGTTATGTATAATATCACTTAAACTGCACAAAATAAGCATAAGGAGGGTGATATGAAAGATGTTTTGATGTTACTTGGCTTTAGTATGGGGCTTGTAACTGGTGCATTATTATATAAATACTCTGAGTGTGCTAAGCAAGCTGTCGACAAAAGCGAAAAAGCTGTCATGAAAGAAGTTGACAAACTCGAACAAAAAGCAAAAAAACTTAATAAAGAAGACTAAAAAAAAGGCTGCATAGCCTTTTTTTGTTGGTTTTATATTTGATTTTATATTTTATTAGGTTTGATTTGAAAAGAATTGGTTTTATATATTATTGGTGTTTGATTTAAAAACAATTGGTTTTATAAAATAAAACACTCACCTTATTCTATTTTTTATTGCAACCAAAAAAAAGATATGGATAAATTCCATATCTAAATTTTATTATTTTCTGCCCTTTAAATCTTTTTCTTTCTTTTTATAAAAGTCATCAATTGCATTTTTGATTGCTTCTTCAGCCAAAGTTGCAGTATATTCTCTATTTTCAGGAATTTGACCCATTTCTTCAAGAATTTGATAATAATTTGTCCTCAAAGCAGCCTCAAGAGAGCGTCCTTCAATAAGACCACAAGCAATATCGCAGGCTACAATTGTGCAAACACCGCCATAAGCTTTAAATTTTGCTTCAGTGATGACATTTTCATCATTTACAGAAATATAGATTTTGATAAGGTCGCCACATTCACTATCGCCACTCTTACCTGTGCCATTAGCTCCTCTAAGACCACCAGCATATTTTGGATTTACAAATCTTTTCATGATACGTTCATTAAACATAATTATCTCCTCCCTGCTTTTGTAAGAGCTGAAATTGACCTTAATCTTTCAACAGATTTTACAAGTGCATCAATAGCATAGTCTAAGTCAGCTTTTGTTGTATTTTTGCCGAATGAGAAACGAATAGAGCTGTTTGCATATTCATCGCTTACACCAATAGCTTTTAAAACATGAGATTGAAGAGTTGAATTTGAAGTGCAAGCTGAGCCAGCTGAAACAGCAACACCTTCAATATCAAGAAGCATCAAAAGAGATTCTTTATCAACCATTTCAAAGCAAAGATTTACAATTCCATTTACCTTTTGCACTGGATGACCATTTACCATAACATAAGGGATTTTTTCTGTAACATTTTTCAAGAAATATTCTCTTATATTTCTGATTTTTTGTTGATTTATTGCGATATCTCTGTTTGCACTTTCAACCGCTCTACCAAAACCAACAACCAAAGGAACATTTACAGTTCCTCCTCTTTTGCCTCTTTCTTGGCTGCCACCATAGATGAGGTTTTCAATTCTGATACCATCTTTAAGATAAAGTGCGCCAACGCCTTTTGGCCCATAAACTTTATGAGCGGTCATAGTCATCGCATCAATTTCCATATCTTTAACATTGATTTTTACAGCACCGATAGCTTGAGATGCATCAGTATGGAAAAGAACATTATAATCATGACAAATTTTTGCAATAGCTTTGATATTTTGAATAGTCCCAATTTCATTATTTACAGCCATAATAGAAACAAGAATTGTGTCTTTTCTGATAAGATGGATAAGTTCTCCCATATTAACAAGACCATGTTTGTCAACAGAAAGATATGAAATTTCAAATCCTTCTTCTTCAAGAGAAGCACAAGCATCTAAAAGTGACTTATGTTCAATCTTGCTGACAATGATATGTTTTCCTTTTTCAGAATAGGCATGAGCAAGCCCCTTTATCGCCCAGTTATTTGCTTCAGTCCCACCTGAAGTGAAATATATTTCATTTGATTTTTCAGCACCGATTGCATTTTTAATGCGGTCTCTGGCTCTATCAACAAGGCTAGCAGCCTCTCTTCCATAACCATGAAGTGAATTTGAATTGCCGTAAATTGCATTAAAGCAAGGCAGCATTTCATTCAAAACTTCACTTGAAACGTAGGTTGTCGAAGCATAATCTAAATAAACTTTTTTTGACATTTTACACCCCTTTAAACATAAAACTATTTTAACACTCAATATAAATAAAGTCAATACTAAACATAGCCAAAACAAAAAAAAGTTGAAAATTTTTCAGCTTTTTTTATTTTTTATTGTTTATTATCAGAATTTTTACAATAACTTTGCCATTTTATTTTCAGAAAAACTTTGCATAATTTGTATATGCAAAAGCTTGAAAGATGTTTATCTTCTTCTATAAATATTTTTTGATAGCAGTCAAACAATCATCCTTTTGCCAAAGACCAATATGCTTTTCTTTAAGTTCTCCATCCTTAAAAATAATCAGTGTTGGAATTGACATAATTCCATATTGTCTTGCAAGAGAAGCGCTTTCATCAACATCAACTTTGATAATTTTAGCGCCTTCAACTTCACCATCCATTTGTTCTAAAATTGAAGCCATCGCTCTGCATGGACCACACCATGATGCAAAGAAATCAACAAGCACAACACCAGATGAAATTTCATTTTCAAAATCCTTTTCTTCAACTATTTTCATTTTTTCCTCCCTTTCTATCAAATCAAAATATTTTTTAAAATATCTTTGATTACATAAATAATTTTTTTAATATTCAATTTATCTTTATTTTAAAAATATGATTTAAATTAAATTTTGCCTTCGATAATTTTGTTTATAACAACTGATGCAATAAAGCATCCACTCATTGCAGGATAATAACTTATACTTCCTATCACCCCGCCATCAATTTTTTCGCCTTTCGAGCTGCTTATCACCACCTCAAGGCTTTTGATATTTCTTTCTCTAAGTCCCTTGCGGACAACCTTTGCAAGACCATCATTTGAAGTTGAAAATATATCAATCAACTTAAAATTTGGTATATCAAAACGATTGCCAGCTCCCATTGCCGAAATGATATTTATATTATTTTTTTTGCAGTATGCGATAAGCTCTATCTTATCTTTTACACTGTCAATCGCATCAATCACAATATCAGTTTGTCCAATTAAGTCATTTATATTCTCACTTGTAAGCCTAAGCGGAAATATTTTCACTTCAATATCATGATTGATATCTTTAAGCATTTTCTGAAGCACATCAACCTTTTTTTGTCCTATCGTGCTTGAATAAGCGACAATCTGTCGATTGACATTTGAAGAAGAAACCTCATCAAAGTCAATAATGGTAAATTTTTCAATGCCAGCCCTTGCAAGCATAACTGTTGCATAACCACCAACTCCACCAGTGCCAACAATTGTCACGTGTTTGGCTTTTAACTTCAAAAGGTTTTCTTCACCAATTAAAATTTCCGTCCTTGAATTATCCATAACTTACCTATACTTTTAAAATTGATATTGTATATAATGATACTATATTTTGAAGATATTTTCTATGAATTTGACATAAAAATCGCAAATTTTTGTATTTTTTAAGCCATTTTTAATAAAATTTCTTAAAATTACAACACATATTTGCTTAAATCAAATTTTCGTTTGGTTTCCTTAAATGCGTTTTGAACATAGTTTTTATCAACCACAACTTCCAACATAGGATGCTGACCTGTTGCATTGAAAGAAATGTCTTCAAGCAAAAGTTCTATGATTGTATGAAGCCTTCTTGCACCAATATTCTCACTTGTTTCATTTTCAGCAACCGCCATTTCCGCCATTTCTTCTATCGCTTCATCGGTAAATTTTAAATCTATATTGTCCACTTTTAATATACTTGCATATTGAAGAGTAACCGAATTTTTTGGTTCTGTCAAAATTCTCTTAAAATCTTCTTTAGTAAGATTATCAAGTTCTACGCGAATAGGAAATCTTCCTTGAAGCTCTGGTATCATATCCTCTATATTTGAAACATGGAAGGCACCTGAGGCAATAAATAAGATGAAATCGGTTTTTACATTGCCATATTTAGTTGCAACTGTGCTTCCTTCAACTATTGGAAGGATATCTCTTTGCACGCCCTCACGAGAAACATCTTGATTGTTTGAGCCGCCAGCCTTTCCAATAATTTTATCTATTTCATCAATAAATATAATTCCCTCTTCTTCGGCACGTCTGATAGCTTCTGCATTGACACTTTCTTTGTCAACCATTCTTTCACATTCTTCAGCAGTCAAAACCTCTCTTGCCCTTGCAACAGACATTTTTCTTCTATGACGCTTTGTAGGAAGCATACCATCAAATAAATTTCCAATATTAAGTTCTGGCATACCAAAAGATGCAACAGCCTTTGAATTGTCAATCACCTCAATTTCAATGGTTTCATTTTCAAGTTTGCCCTCTTTAAGGTCATTTTCAACATCAGTTTTGTCAACTGCGATATTTTGAGCTCTTCTTGTGTCACAAACAGCATTTACAAGTCTTCTATCAACACTTGGTTTGACTTTTGCTTCCATTTGATGATTTTTTTCATCCTTAACTATGCGAACAGAAACTTCAACAAGGTCACGCACCATGCTTTCAACATCGCGACCTACATAACCAACTTCTGTATATTTAGTTGCTTCAACTTTGATAAAAGGCGCACCAACAAGCTTTGCAAGTCTTCTTGCAATTTCAGTTTTACCCACCCCTGTAGGTCCTTTCATTATGATATTTTTTGGTGTAATTTCATCACGAAGTTCTTTTGGAAGTCTGCTTCTGCGATATCGGTTTCTTAAAGCAATTGCAACCGCTCTTTTTGCCTTTGCTTGACCTATGATATATTTATCAAGTTCTTCAACTATTTGTTTTGGTGTTAAGTCCATTTCAAACCTCCTCAACAGTGATGTTTCCATTTGTGAACACACAAATTTGACCTGCTATTTCAAGTGATTTAGTCGCAATTTCTTTTGCAGAAAGATTGGTGTTTTGTTTTAATGCTTTTGCTGCAGAAAGTGCGTAATTGCCACCAGAACCAATTGCACAAACATCGTCATCAGGCTCAATGACTTCGCCAGTTCCGCTGACAATCAAAAGTCTTTCTTTATCAGCAACAATCATCATTGCATTAAGTTGTCTTGAAGCTTTATCCTCTCTCCAAGTCCCAGCAAGTTCAACCGCACTTCTCATAAGATTGCCAGAAAACTTATTAAGCATATTTTCAAATCTTTCGCAAAGAGAAAAAGCATCAGCAACAGAGCCAGCAAAACCTATGACAACTTTATCGTCATAAATTCTTCGCACTTTATGAGCATTTGACTTAAATATAACACTTTCTGAAAGAGTAACCTGTCCATCACCGGCAATGGCTATCTTTCCATCTCTTTTAACACCGCAAATTGTGGTGCCTCTAAACAAACTTTCCATTTTTCCTCCTAAAATTAAGCTTTTTTCTGATTTTTGCTAAATTTTTGCTTAATTTTATTAAATTTTTGTTTTGATTTCTTAATTTCTATTGTTTTGATTTCTAAAATTTTATTGTTTTGATTTCTAAAATTTTATTGTTTTTATCTATAAAATTTAACTATTTTTATTTTAATTTTCTATTATTTTTAAAACTTAATTTTCTTTTTTTTCTTAAGCTTTTTCTTCCTGTTTATAATCACATTCATGATTATTGCATTTTATAAACTTTCCTTTTTTAATCAAAGGACTTTGACATTTTGGGCATTTGTCGCCGGTTGTGATATCCCAACTCATAAATTTGCATTCTGGATATCTGTCGCAAGAATAATAAATTTTTCCTTTCTTGCTCTTACGTTCAACAAGTTCTGCCCCACATTCAGGACATTTGCCAACCACATTTTTTGAAGTTTCAAGCGGTTTTGTATTTTTGCATTTTGGGAAGTTGGAGCAGGCTAAAAATTCGCCAAAGCGACCCGTTCTTATAAGCATTTTATTTCCACACAAATCGCAAACTATATCTGTTTCTTTTGGTGGTTCTTTCATGGTTACACTGCTTGCATCAGCATTTACAAGAAGATGCTCAAACCCCTTCCAGAAATTTGACACAACATTATGCCAGTCTTCCTCTTTCACTGCAATATCGTCAAGTCGACTTTCCATGTGTGCTGTAAATTTTACATTTATTACACTGCTAAAAAATTGGTCTAAATAGGTGGTAATCTTTCGGCCAAGCTCTGTTGGCATCAGATATTTTCCTTCCTTAATGGTATATTTTCTTGACTGAAGAATTGTAATTGTGGCTGCATAGGTTGCAGGTCTGCCAATCCCTTTTTCTTCCATTGCCTTTACAAGACTTGCTTCTGAGTATCTTGATGGTGGCTTGGTAAACTTTTGTTCTGTCAATATCTTTTCGCAAGGCAGCATTTCACCTTCTTCTATTTTTGGAAGCTTTCCTGCCATACCTTCTTTGTTTTCTTCTTCAACAAATTCTTTATAAACAGTTGTATAACCAGGAAATTCCATTGTCTTTCCTGTCACTTTAAATCCATAATCTTGACATTCAAGATTTACAGAAACTGAAGAATATTCTGCCGCCGACATCTGACTTGCCAAAAATCTTTCATAAATAAGTTTATAAAGACGATAATTATCATTTGTCAAAGTTTCTTTTGCCATTTCAGGTGTAATATCCATAGTAATTGGTCTTATGGCTTCATGCGCGTCTTGTGCACTGTCCTTTGTATGGTAGATATTTGGTTTTGCTGGCACAAAATCATCGCCATATTTTTCTTTAATAAAACTTAAACAAGCATTTTGGGCATCCTGAGATACGCGGACAGAGTCAGTTCTGATATAAGTAATAAGTGCAATTTTGCCTTCCCCTTTGATGTCAACGCCTTCATAGAGTTGTTGGGCTGCAGATGAGGTCTTTGCAAGACTCATGCCAAGTTTATTTAAGGCATCCTGCTGCATAGTGCTGGTGGTAAAAGGAGCAGGTGCATGAGATTTGGTCTTAGACTTTTTCACCTCTTTTACAAGAAAATCCCTGCCTTTCACCTCTTCTAAAAGCTTATCAACCTCTTCTTTATTTTTAGGGACAAACTTCTTTTTCTTATATGTTGCAAGAGCTGCTTTAATTTGGCTTGCACCCTTTTTAAGAAGAGCATTTACAGTCCAATATTCTTCAGGAACAAACTTTTCAATTTCAATTTCACGCTCTACAACCAATTTTAATGCAACCGATTGAACGCGGCCTGCACTAAGCTTTGGCGCGATTTTTTTGCAGATGATTGGAGAAACTTTATATCCCACCAATCTATCAAGCACCCTTCTAGCCTGCTGTGCATCAACCAGTTTAAGGTCAATTTTGCGTGGTTTTTTTAATGCTTCAGTCACCGCCTTCTTGGAAATTTCATTAAATTCAATTCGGCAGGTCTTGTCAGGCTCAAACCCAAGAATATTTGCCACATGCCAAGAAATCGCCTCACCTTCACGGTCAGGGTCGGTTGCAATCAAAACTTCTTCAGCCTTTGCAGCCTTTTCTTTCAAGTCTTTGATAAGCTCTTTTTTATCAGGGACAATTTCATATTTAGGTTCAAAATTATTTTTCAAATCAATACCAAAATTCTTTTGTGGCAAATCTCTTATATGACCCTTTGTTGCAAAAACTTCATATCCACTTCCAAGATATTTTTTTAAAGCTTCTCTTTTAAAAGGTGATTCAATAATTACTAATTTCAAATTTTCCTCCAATTAACTTAAGGCTACATAACCGCCCGGCATCCTCTTTATTATTCCACGAATTTCAAGTGTTGTCAAACAAGTATTAAAAACATTTATACTTAAATTGCATTCTTTTGTCAAATCATCAATGCTCTTCATTCCATTTTTTAAAAGATTTATCATACATCTTTCATCATCAGAAGCATCAAACATTGAAATTTGCTCTTTTTTATCGGCAGAAGCATAGCTTATATGATAGTCCTTTAAAACATCATCACTTTTGGTCACACATTCAGCCTGACATGTTTTGATTATTTCATTGGTAAGCTCTGAATTTATGTTGTCAATATTCCCTGGCACAGCATAGATATTTTTGCCATATTCTAAAGCAAACTCTTTTGTATGAATAGTGCCGCTTTTTAAACCCGCTTCGGTAATCAGCACCCCATCGCTTAAACCTGCAATAATTCGGTTTCTTTGTGGAAAGGAATATTTTGTTGCCGTCTTTTTAGGCCTAAACTCACTTATTATAAGTCCTTTTTCTGCAATTTCCATTGCAAGATTATGATGTTCTTGCGGATATATATGGTCAAAACCGCCACCTAAAACTGCAATGGTCTTTCCACCCACTTCAAGACAGGTTTTGTGAGCAATTGCATCAATTCCAAAGGCAAGCCCACTGATAATAACCACCCCCGAAGCAGCAACATCACGGACAAACCTTTCAGTCACAACTCTGCCATATGCGGTGGGTTTTCTTGAGCCGACAACAGCAAGCGAAGGCTGATTTGCAAGATTGATATCACCCATATAATACAAAATATAAGGTGCGTCATCAAGGTCAAACAATCTTTCAGGATAGTTCTCTTCAAATTTTGTCACGATATTTATCCCTCTGTTTTGAAGGTTTAAGTAATAAGCACGCACCAAGCTTTCATCGGCCATATCTTCCATCTTTTTAAACATTTCACCGGTCAATATGCCATTTTTTACAAGTTTTGATTTTTTAAAGGCTGAAATTGACTTAATTTCACCAATACCATCAAGAATTTGACCTATTTTAGCATTTGTAATTTCAAATTGTGATAAAAATATAATTAAACATTTTAAATCATTCATTTTTTCCTCTTTGTTTTTATATATTATTGCCAATATTTTCTATCCAAAGTCCTGTAAGAGATTGCCTCTGCAATATGCGCTGGTTCTATATTTTCACAACCTTCCAAATCGGCAATCGTCCTTGCGACCTTCAATATCCTATCATGTGCTCTTGCACTTAAATGCAACTTTTCAAAAGCATTTCTCATAAGATTTTCGCAGTCGCCACTAAGTTTGCAAAATTTTCTTGTTTGAGCAACATTCATCTTTGCATTGCAATAATTATTGCTCTTAGCAAATCTGTTAAGCTGAATCTCTCTTGCTTTGTCTACCCTTTTCTTTATTTCCTGACTGCTTTCCTCATGATTATCGCTTTTAAGTTGGTCATAGGTGACATTTTCAACTTCAATATGAATATCGATTCTATCCATAATAGGTCCCGAAAGCTTTGATAGATATTTGCTAATTTGAGCTGGCGAACAACGACATTCCTTGTCTTTTGAGCCATAATTGCCACAAGGACATGGATTCATACTTGCAATTAATGTAAAATTTGCAGGATAAACAATTGTCGCGTTTGACCTTGCAACGGTTATCACACCATCTTCCAAAGGTTGTCTTAATGTTTCAATTGTATGTCTTGTATATTCTGGAAACTCATCTAAAAATAAAACGCCATGGTCTGCCAATGATATTTCACCTGGTTTGCTGTGAGCTCCACCACCAGTAAGAGCAACGGTTGTTGCGGTATGATGTGGGCTTCTAAAAGGTCTCATAGAAACAATACCCATTTTACCATCAAGTTCTCCGGCTACCGAATGAACCTTTGTCACTTCAAGAGCTTCATCAAAGGTAAGTTCTGGCAGTATAGTAGGAAAGCATTTTGCAAGCATACTTTTTCCACTTCCTGGAGGGCCAATCATCAAAAGATTATGGCCGCCCGCAGCAGCAATTTCAAGTGCCCTTTTTGCCATTGCCTGACCTTTAACATTTGAAAAATCAAGACCACCTGCAGATTTTTTTACAACATCTTCAAATAGGCAGGTTTCAACAAGCGGAAGATGCTCTTCCCCTTTCAAGAACTTAAAAACTTCCACCAAATTTCCTGCACTGTAAATTTCAACTCCTGAAATGAAACTTGCTTCGTGAGAGTTTTCGGCTGGTATAATAAATTTTTTATAACCAAGTTTTCTTGCAGAAATAAGCAACGGCAAAACACCCTTGACCTTTTTAATGCTTCCATCAAAAGAAAGTTCGCCAATATAAACATAATCTTTTTCATGCTTGATTTCATTTTCTTCATCACAAGCCAAAATGGCAACAGCTATTGCAAGGTCATATAAAGCACCCTCTTTCTTTACATCGGCAGGAGCCAGATTGATAGTGATTTTTTTGATAGGATAATTAAGGCCTGAATTTTTGATAGCATTTCTTACACGTTCTTTGGCTTCTTTAATTGCAGTATCGGCAAGCCCAACAATTTCAAAATGAGGCAGACCATTACTGACATCGGTTTCAACATCTATCGGATAACCTTCAATGCCTTTCAATCCATAACTTAAAACCTTTGAAAACATAATTTTGCTCCTTATCACAACATTATAAAATAAAATCTATAATTTTGAAGAATATCTGTAATATATAAATAACTATAATAAATAAAATTATCTTCTTTTTTATTTATAAAAGTCAGTATATCTATGTCATTTTAGCATAAAATTAAGAAATCTCCAAACAAAAAGCTGTCTTTGCCAAAAATGCTGAATTATCAATGTAAACATTCTTCTTAAATTTTCTCTAATTGCAAACACCAACTTTACCCAAAAAAGAATTATCGTTTTTATTTTATTAGTTTAATTAAAAAAGCCAGCAAAACTGCTGACTAAATCAATTCTTTTTCAAGTTTTTTCTCAATTCTCTTATGATAGATTTTTGCTCATTGCTTATTCTGAAAGAATCACAAGCCTTTGAATAGGCCATTCTTTTTACATTGTTGTTTTTCAGATTTTGCACAAAGGAAGCTACATAATCAAAATCATATATCATAGCTTCTGCATAGCACCAAGCAAGCGCCATTTCTATATAATATTCTTCCCTCTCAACATCTCTCAAAAGTTTTAATGATAAATGAAGGTCTTTTTTAAGCATATATTTCATTATCCAAATTATGCCAACACGCACATAAAAAACATTGTCAGAGGAAAGTAAATTTACAAAAAATTCGGACTCACTTTCAAGCCCCTTAAGACGAGCAATAATCATATCGCAGGTCGCCCAATTGTCAATATAAGGCAGCAAATTTTTAAAATAATCAACCTTATCTTTTGGTGATAACTTAAGCCTTGCAAGCACCATACCTGCAAGCAAAATTTCTTCATGACTTGAAAGAGGTATATTTTCAAACAAAGCATTCTCTAAAACAAGCACCTTTGAAAAATCTTCAAGTGCTTTTGTTGAAAGCCCCAAAATTGGATATTTGGTTGATATAAGCCTGCTATCAAATTGAGCTTTCTTTTCATCTTTATTTGTTTCTATAAAAGTTTTTATCCTTATTTCTAAGTTTTCCATATATTACAATCCCAACTTTTTTATCATTATAAAACAAAAAACAGCCAAATATGACTGCTTTTATTTTTATCTATTGTCTGCAGATTTGATTTTTGCAGCCTTTCCAGTGAGAGCACGAACATAATAAAGTTTAGCTCTTCTTGGCTTACCCTTTCTAATTACTTCGACACTTGTAACAAGTGGAGAGTGAATAGGGAAAGTCTTTTCAACACCAACACCGTTTGAAATTTTTCTAACAGTGAAAGTTTCTCTGATTCCACCATTTTTACGAGCGATAACAACACCTTCGTATCCTTGAATTCTTTCTTTGTCACCTTCTTTGATTTTAACTCCAACCTTAACAGTGTCACCGATATTAAATTCAGGAAAAGATTCTTTCATGTTTTCTTTCTCGATTTGGTTTATAATGTTAGACATTTGTATTCTCCTTTTAATAAAATTAATTGTTTTCAACGCAAAAATATATTTTGCAAAAGATTAACATTTAGCCTCTTTTTCTAGCTCTTTTTCTAGCAGCTTCTCTTTTTTTCTTTTTAGCTACACTAGGCTTATCATAGGCTTCTTTTCTTCTGATATCACCAATGATACCATCTTTTTGGCACTTTCTCTTAAATCTCTTAAGAGCACTTTCAAGAGTTTCGTTTTCGCCCACTTTAACAGTTGTCAATCTTCTCACCACCTTCTAATTTATAAAATCTATTTAATTATAATTAAAATATAAAGCTTTGTCAAGCAATTCAAAGAAATCTTTTTATTTTTTATATAAAAAATTAAAATTATAAACAATAAAGCAATTTTAAAAAATGGTTTTATTTATTAATTAATAAACACTTCATCCTTGCCTGTCTTCCTTGAAAACAAAAAAAACGCTGCAAAATTTTGTTATAGCGTTTTTTATGTCAATAATACCAATTATTCATTTTCTAAAGCATTAAGTTCTGCTTCAAATTCTTCATTTTGAGATTCAATATTATAAATATAATTTATATCATCCTCAGATAAAGCTTCATTCTTCTTTTCCATAGCATATTTATAGAAATTTACACCTTCTTTTGAAAAGTCTAAAACATTTTTTAAAACCAACCAGTAAGAAGGACCAGAATGACCTTGATTTGCTAGTTTTTCAATTGCCATTTCAAATTTATTTGCATTATTGTTATTGGCCAATATTTCCATAATTTCAACAGTTGCATCAATATCATAACCCAAATACAAACTCTCAGAAGATTTGATAACAATTCTAGTCCAATCCATTTCTCTTTGTGGATAGATATAATTCTTACCCTTTTCTATTCTTTCTGGTATCTTATCAAGAGCATCAAGTTTCTTTTGAATATATTTTCTTTCCTCTTCTTTTTCTGCTTCTTTATATTCTTTGTAAGTATAGCCAGTGACTTTTTTATAACAAGAATCAATATCATCAAGCATAGAATAAAGATTTTTTCCATGAAATTTTATAAAAATATTTAATTCTAATTCTTTCGCACCACTTAAAAATTTAGCAGCATCTTCTAGAGTATTCCCACCCCAAGGGCTATTTGTCATATCAACAGCACCTTTCATAATTTCTTCTTCGTTCATATTTCCTCTCCTATATTAAATTATTTAATAACTATTTAATTTTTTGTTGTTTTGTTATTACATTTTTTAATTATTCTTTTTCTAAAGCATTAAGTTCTGCTTCAAATTCTGCGTTTTGAGATTCAATTTCAAGAATATAATTCTTCTCATACTCAGACAAAACTTCATTCTTCTTTTCCTTAGCATATTTAAAGAAATTTACACCATCTTTTGAAAAATCTAAGACATTTTTTAAAACTAACCAGTAAGGCATCCCAAATTTTAGATTATCTAAATTTTGCATTGCATTTTCATATTTATTTGCATCATTATTATTGGCTAAAATTTCCATTATTTCAATGGTAGCATCAATGTCAAAACCAAAATAGGTCCCATGAGTTGCTTTTCTGACCTTTTCTTCCCACTCTGTTTTCATTTGTGGATAGATATATTTCATTCCATTTTCTATTCTTACTGGTATTTTTTCTATCAAGCTACGTCTAGCTCTCGCTCTCGCAATACGAGCTCTTTCTTCTCTTTCTTCCATTTCTCTTTCCCTTTCTTTCTTTTCAAGAAATTTTTGATAACTATAACCGGTGACTTTTTTATAACAAGTATCACGATTATCAAACAAAGAATAAAGTTTTTCACCTTTAAATCTATAGAAAATATTTTCACCTTTGGCTTTTGCTTCCGCCAAATATTCTACAACAAATTCAAGATTTTTTCCTTCAAACTCATTTGTTTTATCCACTGCTTGTTCCATAACTTCTCCGGTTGTCATGAAAATCCTCCCTTTCTTTTTCTTATTATAATATATTTTAACTTTTTTGTCAATACTTTACAATTTTTCAATACTTAATCAATATTTCAAATATATCTAAAAAACACCAATAAAAGCAAATAATTTTTCTCAAAGTTTTATTATACCAAACGGCAAATTGCCCCATCTCTGAGTTTGCCTTCAATCATCACTTCAACAATTTGATTGATAAGATTTATATCACTTTTAACATAAGCTCTTATATAATTTTCTGTATAACCCACATAATAATCTTCAATCTTCTCTTCAATCAAAACCTTAAGTTTTTGACCATGATTGATATTTTCTTCAAGGAATTTATCCTTCAATTGTGCATTAAGTTTTTCAAGTTTTTCAAGCCTTCTTTGTTTTACTTCAAATGGCAGGTCTTTATATATTTTATAGGAAGCTGTCCCCTCTCTTGGCGAATATTTGAAGATATGAAGCTGACTAAAACCAATTTTTTTGGCAAACTGATAAGTCTCCTCAAATTCATCATCACTTTCATCAGGAAAGCCAACTATTATATCTGTTGTAATACCTGCAAAAGGGAAATATTTTCTTATAACAAAAGTGGACTTATAAAACTCTTCGGCAGTATAATGCCTGTTCATTCTTTTCAAAACACCGTCACTTCCACTTTGAAGAGATAGATGAAAATGAGGACAGAAATTTTTAAGTTTTGATAGACCTTCTGCAAACTGCTCACTTATAAGTCCCTCTTCCATCGAGCTTAATCTCACACGTTTTCCAAGGCAATCAAGCTGGGTGAGAAGCTGCAAAAGACCTGGCTTTCCGTCAATTTTATAGTCAGCAACATTGATGCCTGTCAAAACAATTTCTTTTATATCATCGCCAAGATTTCTCGCTTCATTCATGATTGAAGATATCTCTCTTGACCTGCTTCTGCCACGCAAATATGGGATAATACAATAAGAACAAAAGTTGTTGCAGCCATCTTGAATTTTTATATAAGCCCTTGTTCTGTTTTGCATAGCAATCATATCATCTTGATAAAATTCAGGCAAAATATCAATATTTTCGCATTTTTTTATGTAATTTTTGTCATTTTTTTCTAATTTTTCAATAAAATCAATAATTTTAAGTTTTCCGCTTGTCCCAAAAACCACTTCCACATCTTTATCTAAAAATTGTTTTCCATTATGCTGAGATGCACAACCACAGACAAAAATCTTGGCAAGTTTGTTATATCTTCTGCACCTTGCAATCATCTGTCTGGATTTTTTTTCAGCCTCTGAAGTCACCGCACAAGTGTTAATAACAAAAACATCGGCATATTCAAGATTGTCCGAAGTCTGAAACCCAAGTTCATTTAATCTATTGATAAGAGAATCGCTTTCATATTTGTTGACTTTGCAACCAAGCGTCATAACACAAATCTTCATAATTTCAAGTGTAACAAAAATAAATTAAAATAGCAATATATTTTAAAAAATTAATAAGTTTTCAGCTAAAAAATTAGCTAAATCAAATCATACAAATATTTAGATATTTTTTATAAAACAATGATTATATATTATCAGCCTTTTTTTTGATTTGCTTTTTGATAAAACCGCTAAATTGTTTTTTAATTTTCTCTTCCATTCTGTCTGTATAAAATTTATTTCTTTCTTTTAAGACCTGCAATCGTTCAAACCTATACTTTGCAGAAATTTCACTGACATTGCACATCGACTCAATATCTTTTGCACAAAGGACATTACACTCCAATAAAACACACATCGGCATCAATATTCTTGCAGCAAACATATTCGCTTCTTTTTCTCTTGTGACTTCACTAGAAATAAGCAGATGTTTTAAAACAATATGCCCTATTTCATGAGCTATTGTAAATCGTTGAGAACCAAAAGAAATTTCATCATCATAAAATATCATATCAAAATTTTTGATATGAATGGTAAAGCCCCAATTTTGCTTAAACATCTCTTCATCTAAAAAATCAATCTTCTTTTTGGCATCTTTAAATGAAATAAGCCCCCAACCATTTTTTTTGACCAGCGAAAAAAGGTCTATGGGCAGTTTTTTAATATTGTTTGATATTAAAAGTTCTCTCGCCTTTCGGCTTATTCTATAATAATCATTTTTGGAAAATATATCATTTTTTGAAAAATTTTCACAATCATGTTTGGTCCTGCCAACAATGTTGTTATTTTTTTTTAATAAAATTATCCTTTTCTGCCAAAGTTTCTGCCAAAGCCTCAAGTGCCTTAACCTTTTTGTCATCTATAAAATAAGTCTTAAACATTCCATTTCTTCCAATAATAGTAATTGCATTTCCCGATTCAGGGACTTTTATTGAAACATTTTTTTCTTCTTTACCAACAAGCCAATCAATAGAAACTTCCATACAATTTGAAATATTTAATAAACTTTCCATATCTGGGTTTCGATAACCGCTTTCCCAAGAAGCCACCGTTGACTCTGCGACATTTAAAATCTTTGCAAAATTTTTCTGTGTCAACTTTTTACTTCTTCTCAAATTTCTGATTCTATCACCTATTTTCAAATCTTCTGCCATTTCTTTCTCCTATTTATATTATACAATAAAAATTTTTCTATTGCAAGAAAACAAATATAGAATTTTAAATATTTCTTATTCAATTTGTAAAATTTGCTTGTCATAAAATTTACACTATGCTATTATACTAGTATCTTGTAATAGTTTTGATTCAAAAATTATTACAAAAGACTATTTAAAACTAAGGAGGGATTTATGACAAAACAAGAATTAAAACAAATGCTAGAAAGTTATCGATTTGATATGCAATATTTGGAAGAGAAAATAAAGGAGCTTGAAAAAACCAAAAAACAGATTGAATTATTTTTGAAATCCAACACTGACAAAGCAAACAGCAGCGAAATATATTCTGTTTACATAGAAAAGCAAAATCGAGAGCAAGCTATTGTAAAAATTGCACTTGAGGGCAAAAAATATGTCGAAAACGCCATACAAACTCTTTCTCAACCATTTAAAACAATTGTTTATTTAAGATATGTTGGAAATTTGACATTTGATGAAATTGCGGCAAAAATGAATTATTCAACCAAAAGAATTTATCAACTTCATAGCGAGGCTATGGAAAAGCTTTTGATAAATATAAATTCAATAAATTCAGACCAAAACAATTTAAAACAAATAAATTCTTCTTGTTTAGACACAGATTTTTCAAACAAAATAATTACCTCTTATTCAGACCAAAGTTATTTAAATAAAACATCCCCTTCTTATTCAGACCAAAACTATATAGATAAAACAAATTCAAGCTATATAGAAGCGAATAATTACAACTCAAAAATAGAAAACAGCGAAAAAACTATCATTGATTAGCACCGATTAGCAAAAGTTAGAAGGCATTAGAATTTTAGTTGAATTATAATTAAATCGTAATCAATATAAAAGGAGAAGAATATGAAAAAAATTACGATTGATTCAAAATATTTCGATAAAAACGAAAATATGCTTAGTATTTCTTTAAGAGAAATTTCTAGGAAAATTAAAGTTGTTGATGCTAAGCTGAAAATAAAAATTTCATCTTCAGCACAATCGCTACCTTCTAGTTTTGTTGTAAACTATAAACCAAATACAACGGGTGGATGGGATAATGTTGATACAATTTCATCCATAAAAGCTGGCGATATAATTGAAATAAATGTAAGTGATGAGTTGCAAGATGCTTTAGACAATAAATATGAAAATCTTTCACTTGTATTTGCACAATTAAATAGTTCTGACATTATAAATGATGAAAGTGAGTTAAATATTGATTACATTACACTTTCACAGTTTCAAAATAATGGCAGCAGTCAAAATTTAAATTTAGGAAAATCTGGTAATGCAGCTGTTGACTTGACCACCGGCAAGCTTTCTTTAAGTGTGCCAATAGCAACAACAGACAATAAAGTTTTGCCGCTTTCAATTAATGCCAATTATAATTCAACACAATATGAAAAAAAGTTTGATAAATATATGCCCGAAAATTGGGACCTAAATATCAATCAACTTTTGATTAAAAATGATGATGAGGAAAAGCTATCTTTTACATATATTGACGAAAATAGCAAAGAACAAACTATTGAAGAAAGATATTATTATCTTGATGAAGACAATAATAAACAATATATTGATAAAAGTGATTTGTGCGTTGACCTTGACGGAAAGCTTAAATATAAAATTCTTGTTGACAATCCTGACCAATCCAATTTGCAACAAAAAGAAAGTCTGCTTAAGGCTTTAAGAGAAATTACTATTGAAGGCAAAAATTTTGGAAAAAGATTTTTCGATTCAAGTCAAAATATCCTGCAAATAATAAACAATCTTAAGGGCGATGAAGAAAACTCTAATTTCATGTTGCGAATTGTCACAGAAAATGATATTAAAAATTTTAGATGCATTAATTATAATTATAGCATCCATTCAAGGACGATAAAAGAAGAAGGTTTTGGCTTGCATTATGTCACCTATGAGTATCCTCGATATGTATATAACTTTATAAATGATGAAGGAGAAAGTGTTGAATTTATCATTGATTATGACCCTAATGATTGCAATAGTATAGCCGAAAAATTGGGTAATTCAACAATTGATATTGATTGCAATTATTTTCAATTTTCAACCTCCCGTAAAATAGAAGAAAAGCTTATCGCAAATATATATCTTTATCAATACTCTTTAGAGCCTATCAAAAAGAAGGAAATTTTTAAAGATGTTTTTACAAGTTTAGAATCCCCTTCCGGCTTAAAACTGGTTTCCTCAATCAAAGACATTCCGGGTGCCGAACTTGTGGATTATGAGCCTGAAGAAATCATAAATATCAAAGAGCAGCTAAAACAATTAAATCTCGCCCAAGAAGAAATTGAAAACATATTAGACAGCAACAACAAGTTGATATGTTCATACATTCTTACAAAGGACCTTTTAAATAAACAATTAAAAAATCAAAAAATAAATCTGGACCTCAATCAAGATTCATTAGATACCCAAGAATTAATTGAAAAATTTAAAAGCGAATATGCCTTAAAAAATAGAAATTTTGCATCTCGCACATCAGCCAAAAATTATCTTAAAGTTGATGAAAATGATACAAATTCAACAAAAAGATTTAATGAGGAAATGATAAGTCAACTTGAAGAATATTATAAAAATGGGACAGAGATTGTCAATAACAACAATCAAACTTTAGTGAAAGATGATGTAAAAGTTGTCAGTGATATCCTCTTGAATGAATCATCATTAATCTATTCTTTAGGTTTTGATTATTCAGGCGAAAATGGCTCTTTAAAAGCGCAAAAGGAAAATCAGGCGCTAAACAAAGAAATTTATACAAAAAAGATTATTAAAGATGATTTTCTTGATTTGATTCAAAATGAATATGAAACTTTTGCTTTTAGAGAAAACATTCCTATAAATGATATAAAGATTGACAATGAAGAATTGTTTGACATATTCAAGTCTTTTAATGATGATACCTTTATCACCCTTTCACTGAAAGATTTAATTTCAATCAATATCCAAATTGCCAGCCTTATCAAAAACAACCTTAATTACAACAAAAAAAGGGATGAGTATAACAAACAGGTTGAAAAATATCAACATAGGCTAGAGCAATTGGAAATGCAGATGCCTGTCCATTATCTATATAATGACAACAACATAATCTATGGTTTTGGCAAAAGCAAGGATGAAAATGTATTTAGATTGATTCTCATCACTGATGCCTATGAAAATACAATATTCTTTTCATATCAATCATTAGACTCATATAGGCTTAAAAACATAACCAATTCATCAGACAAGCTTGCAATTTTTGAATATGATGATGATGGTTTATTAAAATCAATTACCGACACGCGAGAAAGGGTTGTAAATTTTGAATACAAAGATGATAATTTAGCAAAAATCATACGTTCAAACGATGTTGACAGCTATTTTATCTATGATAATGATAAAAACCTAATAGCAATCCTTGACGACAATGGTTTGGGCACAAAACTTAGCTATGAAAATGATAGGGTTTCGCAAATCAGCTCAATCAGTGCAATTAAGCAGGTAAAAAATGGCGAAATTATCTATCGTGATTTCAAAGACAAATCAATATTTGACATCAACGACTTTGAGGTGTTTGACACAATGACCCTCACCTTCAACAACTATATGTCAACCACCCTAACAAACGAAAAAGACAAAAGCATAGTTTATCTTTTTGACAAATATGGAAAGGTAAAAACTATATACGAAAATAAATTTGATAAAGAATCAAATGAAAACGATGTAAAAGTCAATGATTTTTCCTATCAGAACAACAAACTCTCAAGCAAAGTAAGCAGCCTTCTATATTCAGACAATTATCTCAAAGATGTATGCTTCAACCTTGAAACCACCTCACAAATTTCCAGTCTATATCTCGGGACATCCATTTGTGGCACCGGAAATGAACCATATTATTATAAAATATGTGAAAAATTCCATACTTTGACAGCACAAGAGAGCAACAAAAAGGCTTCTGTTTTGATGAGCGAGCCAATGCTTAACCTGATAAACACAGCTGACAACCTTTGCAAATGCAAAACATATATGCTATCTGGTTGGGCAAAAGCCAATTCTGCATTTATTCTTACCGATGAAAATATTGATGACTATCCTCAATATATCAAAGAACGTAAGTTTGAAATTTGCACTCAAATAAAATATATTGGTGAAAATTCTGTCGAAACCTTTAAAAGGTCCTTCGATTGGCGTAACACCGATTGGCAATATTGTGCAGTTCCAGTAAAACTAGACAAAACAAAACAGGTAGAAAAAATCACCGCATTTATCGATTATTCAAACAACACCGGCGATATCAGCTTCACCGACCTTTCCTTCTTTGAAGCAGATTGGGAAACAATCGAATATGACCAAAACAATCTTCCAATAAAGAAGCAATCTGCACACTCAAATTGGGTGACAACCTTTGAATATGATAAGGATAGCATTAATCTGCTAAAAGAAACCATTTCAAGTTCAACAAATCCCGACACAAAATTTGTCACAACCTATGAGTATGATAAGTATGGCAAACAGATAAGGTCGACAGATTATAATGGCATAGTAAAAGAAAATGTATATGACAACAAAGGCATTTTGATAAAATCTCTCACCTATCATAAAGACCAGCCTTCTTCAAAATTCTATGAAGAACAGATGGTTGATGAAAAAGGCAATGTCACTTCAAATGTAAATGCATTAGGTGAAGAAATAAGCAAACTTGAATATTCTGACAGCAGAGGTCTAATAACCAATCAAACAGATGAAAATGGCATCAAAACAAGCTATGGATATAGACAGGACGATACCCTTCTTGAAACCTCCACCTCTGTTGAAGGAATTGAAAACACAAACACCTTTGGTTATACACAAGACTACCTCACCTCAGTCAAACACAACAATTTTGATATAAAATATGATTATGACAACAAAGGTAGAATTTCAAATATAAACATAGCCGGAAGTAGTAAAGATTATATCACAAAAAATTATACAGAAAATGAAGAAACAACCATCCTTGCCTCAAATGAAGAATACAGACAGACCTTCAATGATGAAGGCAAACTTTTAAAAACTTTCTATACCCCTGCCTATAATGATGGACAAACAAAACCAGCCGAACAGCTAATCTCTCAAAATTTCTATGATACACAGGGAAATTTGGTAGTAACAAAAGACCTCATCGAAAACAATTCTCATAAAGTTTTCCTCGATAAATTCAGCAATGCCTATAAGGAAGAAAACACACAACATGGCCTTAATATAACTCTTGAAAACAGCTATGATGAAAGCCATTCAAATATAGAAAGCACAACCATCACACTTGGCGAAGATGAATTATTCTACAATTATTCATACTCAACCACCCCTGATGCAAAACTTCAAAGTATCCTTCTTCCAAATGACATAGAACAATTTATCAACTATGACAACCTTGGCAGACTTTCAAATATAAAAACCGGCTCCATCTCAAAAGAATTCTCATATCTGAAAAATGGCGACCATGCGTCAAATCTGATATCAAAACTTGACTTCGCTGTCAGTGGAATCAAAACAGACAACCTTAGATACCTTTATGACAAAAAAGGAAACATTACAGAAATTCGACAAAATAACAACCTCATTGCCCGCTATAAATACGATGGCCTGTCAAGAATCATCAGAGAGGACAACAAAAATCTTCAAAAGACCACAACCTTTGCCTACGATGAAGGCGGAAATATCACAAAACGCACCCAATATCCTTTTACCCTTGCCGACAATCTTGACTACCTTGAAGGCAGAGAATTTGACTATCATTATCCTGCTTTTGGTTGGAAAGACCAACTTATGCAATACAATGGTGAAAATTTTGAATATGACAAATTGGGCAATCCTACCCTTTATCGTGATAAAACTTTAAAATGGTCACATGGCCGTCAACTTGACAAGTTTGGCGATATCGCATCATATTCATATAATGCAAGCGGAATCAGAACCAAAAAGATATCAAATGGCTTCACAACACAATTTTTCTTAAATGGAAACAAAATCATCGCCCAAAAAGATGCCATAAATACCATGTTCTTCTACTATGGGACAGATGGTTTAACAGGTTTCAACTTAAACGGAAACAACTATCTATACAAGAAAAATGCACAAAACGATATTATAGGCATATATAATGATAAACAAGAACTTATCTGCAAATATGAATACGATGCATGGGGAGCTGTAAAATGTTGCTATAAGTCGAAAGACGAAAACTATATTGACATCGAAGAAGACTACGAATACAATAACATAGAGGATATCAATCGTTTTGTAGCCTTCAAAAACCCATTCCGATATAGGTCATATTACTATGATTTTGAAACCAGATTGTATTATTTGAACAGCCGCTATTACGACCCAGAACTAGGCAGATTTATCAATGCTGACAGCCTTAGTATCCTTGAAAATACCAAAGATGTTATCAATGGGTTAAACTTATATGCCTATTGTATAAATAATCCTGTAAATACTTCTGACGATGATGGCGAACTTCCTAAATGGTTAAAATGGTTGATTGGTGGATTGACAATCGCAGTAGTAGCCATAGCAACTATTGTTGCTATTGCAGTCACTGCTGGTGCTGCTGGCATAGGCTTCGGTGCAGCATTCGCTGGTGCATTTGGACTTGGTGGCGCTACTAGCATCGGCGGGTTCGCTGGTTTTATGGCTGGAGTAACAATAGGAACTTTAACAGGATCTACAATTGGTTTATTAGGCGGTGGTTTTACAAGCCTGTTAAATGGGAAAAGTTTCTGGGATGGTGCTGCCGATGGGTTTATGTGGGGAGCTATATCTGGAGCTATCTCTGGCGGAATTAGCACGCTTTCTTTTGGAGGTGTGGGAAACTTTGGATATAAAGGACAAGGAAATATCTTCCAAGTGGGATTACAAGGATTTGTTGGTTTGTCAACATATATTGGAAAATCTTTATCAAATAACGAAACACCTACTTTTATTGGAATAATATTATCTTTGTTTGGAGGTATAACTGGTGGCTTACTAAATAACGCTAGCATTCCTATTCAAATATTTGTTTCTGGTGGAGTTGAATTTATCGGGTTCCTCACAGGAGTTCTGAAGAAAATGTGGAAATTACCAAATAAAAATCCAATAATGCAAATAACCTAAGTGAGATTCTATGAAGACTAGTTTTTTATGTAATAGATCAATTATATTTTATATCTATATTTTCGGTATTATTCCGATTTTTACTATACCAATAGTAATATTAACAACACATCAAATTAATATTCTTTATATATTATTCATACCTTTTACATTTTTTATAATTTTGTTTGTTTTTAGAAAAAGCTGTCTCTCTAAAATAGAAATAACAGAAGAAGGAATTGCAAAAACTTATAAAAAAAATATTATAAAAAAAATAAAATGGGATGATCTTTGTTCAGTCAAATCTGTTCCTCTATATAATTTAATTTTTATGGATAAGGATATAAATAAAATTGAAATTCTAAATTCATACAAAACCAATATTTGTTTCAGAGTTAATAAGAAAAATATTCTAATTCTATCTCATTATAAAAAATATTTTAAAGATAAGATAATTGATTTAAAAATATTAAACAATTATTATCAAGATATTTTATTAAAATAGATTAACTCATAAAAAGATAAAGATTAATTTCTTTATCTTTTTTATCCACTCCTACTTTGCCATCCATTGTCTAACATTATCGAATTATAAATAATTTTATCAGATATTATAAAATTTAATAAAAATTTATTTTATTTTATATAATCTTGTCGATTCTTATATAATTTTTCTATTATTAAATAAACCATCATACATATTAAACTTTGTATAATATTGTCGAAAATTATCAAAACATAATATACTAGATATAAATTATTGACAAAACCATATATTTTCTTTAAAATTAAAATATAAAAATATAACTATTTAGGAGTTTTATGAAAAATTTTATGTTTTGGAAACATGAATTTGAATTATTCATTGCTCCTACATTATTTCTAACTTTTTCGTTTATTATCCTTATATTTGGTATCATAATATCAATTAAAGAAAAATATTTCAATCCATTAATTCCTTCAGGAGTCATGTTTTTAATCTTGACAATAATAGGTATGTTTTATGAAAAAAGAATTTTAGCAAAAGTTATTTTTTCAGAACAAGGTATTGAATGGATTTGGTTTAAAAAAAGAGTTTCTTTTATTAATTGGGAAGATGTAATTAATGTTGGCCCTTACATACGTGGATTAAGTGTGGATGAATTAGCATTTTCATCCAAAGATACACAAATTGTCATGAGCTTAACTAAGAAAAAATATAAAGTAATAATGTTTTTATGCCCTCGTGAGGATATTAAACAAGAAATTAATAATATTGATTGTTTTAAATGGTATCATAGAAAAGAAGATAAGGATTAATCCTTATCTTTTTTATCCACTCCTACTTCGCCATCCATTGTCTAACCTTGTCGTATTATAAATAATTTTATCATATATAATCAAATTTATATGGTTTTTATCATGTTTTATCTAATCTTGTTGAATTATATTCTAAAAACATCTAGCATTAATTCGTTTGACTTTATTCTCTAAATTTATTAAACTAAATTTATAGAAAAATTATTGTATTATAATGCGAATAATTAATTTATAAAATTCTTCAGGATGGTATTAAGATGATAAAAAAAATCAATTCTTACCCTAAATATTCTTATATTATATTTTTAATTATATCATTGATTTTATTAATCTTAAGCACCTGTCCTTTATTTTTATGGACCGACACTAAATTAATAATAAAATTGTTATGGAGCAGCATAATGATAATATTTTCTTTAATTTCTTTCCTTTGTTTTCTATATTTTAAACAAATATTAATAATTACAAAAAATTCTCTCATTTTAAGAAATATTTTTGGACAAATTAATGAAATATCTTTTGATAAATACTATTATGAAATACGTGAACTTCCTACCTTTTTTAGTTGGTCAGTATCCATAAAAAAGAAATGGATTTGTATATATGAAGATTCATCTATTCCTAAATTCACATATGGTTGTTCAAATTCTAAAAAATATAATAGAATACAAGTCATTTTAAATAAAAAAAATGAAGTATTAATTAAATCTATTTTTGACTAAACTCTTAAAACAGATTATATCATATTATCAATGCCAGCGAGACATTAAAGATATTAATAGTTATCATATAAACAAAAAAGATAAGGAATATACCTTATCTTTTTTTCACTTCCCCTGTCATTTCATATCTAATTTTATCGAATTATAGATATTTTTGGCATATATTATCAAAATTTAACAGAATTTTATCATATTTTATCCAATCTTGTTGAAATATGTCTTAAAAATATCTCCCATTGATTTGTTTAAGTTTACATTTATCCCTGTCTAATATTGTCGAAATATATCAAACAAAAAAATTGTATAAAAATTTTTATTATAAAAATTATACTGTTATTTTTAATTTTTTTATATTTATTTCAAAAAAAAGATAAGGATTAAAACCTTATCTTTTTAATTGTTTATATTGTCTGATTTTATCAAAATATGTCAGAATGATTAATTCAATACTTTTTTTGACAATATTCTACAATATCTATTATATATCTTTAACTTTATATATTTTTCTTTGAAATGTGATAAATATCTCAGTGGTCAAAAAACGTTTATTAAATTTTACTTTTATATTTTTATAACCAACTTGGCTTTGTAGGAACTATTTTTGTCTTTGTTACATCAAGCCAATCATGATACCATTGTTTCAATTCAATATTTTGCAATTCAGTCAAATTTGCATACCAATATGGGCTTTTGACTAGTTTTTCAAAACATTCCACCTCTCGTTGTGCACGCAAAAGGTCTAAGACTTGTTGTGGCTCAAGTGGCTTAGGTTCTACAATCTGAAATTGTCTTGGACTGACACCTTGCAATTCTTTAATAACATAACCATTTTCATTTGCAAAAATGTATGCTTCATTATAGCTTTCTAATTCAAAAATTTGATTTAAATTCATAATTACCTCCCTATTTCCACATTCCATAAGCACTAATCATAGTATGGTCTCCATAACTAGCGATATCTGGTGAATAAATTGTAATCCCAGTATTTGAGACAACATTAAAGTTTAGAGCTCGTATCTGACCTGCACTACTTGTGCCAGCATAAACTACATGTCTATGACAATTTGGGACAGTCCCTGTCTTAAATGGACATGGAAACGTATAAGAAACTGTTGTAGCTTTGCTTTGAATAACATAGAAATGAATCTCTAAAGTCCCATTTGAGTGTTTGATATAATATCCTTTGTTATAGTCATTATAATCAATAAATACAGGTGTGTCTGTGCAATCTTTAAAACCTAAGCCCAGTTTTTCATGATTAAAACTGCAGTTTTGTAAATAAGAACAGGTATGAAATGCACCCATTTTTGTTCTTTCTTCAGAGCTGCAATTTACTAAATATGAGCAATTATAAAAATCATAATTACTTTGTATTAATTTTGCTTTGCAATTTACAAGATATTTGCATGATTCATAACCTGTAGTTTTAGGATATGTATTTGTAAAACTATTTTCATAACTTACTTGACAATTAATCAAATTATAACAATTTGTAAATCCACTATAATTATCATAACTTTCAGTCAAACTTTTTGGTGAGAGAATCGCATGACAATTGGTAAGTTTTCGACAATTCAAAAAACAACCAAGAAAGCCGCCACCCTCACAAATTACAGTAAGATTATTAATCAGCCCTGATGGTGATGGTTCAGTCGTTGAAGAAACACAATATATAGCAGGCAAACGAATTGGAGGTATAGTTGAAGAATTATTTAAATTTTTCACCCTTATCTTTGCATTATTTACCCCATCAAGAATAAAAAAATTGTAGATTTTTATATATTTTCCATCATCTCTTACAAATTCTAAGTCACCGCCATTTCCTACAAATAAAACTTTATGCTTTGAATAATCTCCGCCATCTATTTCCTTATACCATCTTTCAAAATCTGCCTGTGTGCGTATTACCATATCATAGGCAAGGGCTTTAGAATTTATCGTCCATTCTTTACTTTCGGTAGTTGAGTCATAGTCAGTTTGTTCCATACTAAACTCATCTGGATTAAATATAACAGAATGTTGTGTTGCAGAAGAGTTGTTTTTATTATAAATATAAAAATTTAATCCCTTATACAATCCTTTAGTATCAATATTAGCTCCAACCGTTCTTGTATACAAATCACCAGTAAGCTTTGTATTTACAGCACTTTCAAGGGAATTAGTCTTTGTTTGAAGATTGTTTATCGAAGTTTGCATTGCACTATCGGCATTTGTTCGATTTGTTTTCTCTGTGTTTATCGCTGTTTGAAGGGTATTTACCGCATTAGTTCTGCTTGTTCTTTCGCTGTTTATCGCTGCTGTTATCACTCGGTTTTGAACAGGTTGTATACTTGTTGTAGATAATTCTGAATCAACATCACCATTAAAGCTTTCAACCTTATTTAATGCCAGTTCTGCAATATCTTTTGCACTGCCCGCAGTCTGTTCTGCCGCACTTGCAATTCTCTTAGCGTCATTTGCATAAACCTTAGCATCGTCTGCAATTTTCTTTGCATCATCTGCATATATTTTGGCATTGTCGGCATTTGTAATTGCAGTTGTAGAATTTTGAACAGCACTTTGAGCAATGCTCCGAGCATTTTCAGCAATACCCTCCGCTTGGTTTGAAATATTATTAGCCTCAACTATACCTTGTTGAAATCCAGTTAATATACTTGCATTAACATGAGTCCCCTCTTCACTTGGGTTATCAGCCCATTCTTCATCAACTGTAAGAATGTTTGCCTCTTGCTTGACAATAGTCAATTTTTTTCTTCCAGGGAAGGCAGCCTGTCTATCTTTAAATTCTTTTACTTCCATACTATCCTCCTTTTTTTATCAATGTTTCTTTGTATGTATCCAATTCTGATTGATTTTTCAGAATTTCAGTTTGAATTTTCTCTTTTTCAATATTTAGATTATAAATTTGGTTGTTAATATCTTCTGTTGCAGATATATCTTGCAACAAAACATTTTTAGTTATTTCATCTTTTAAAATAAGTAGTTTGTCTATTTTCTGAATAATTCCATTCATTTTTTCCTCATCAATTTTTAAGGCTTTTGAAACTGTTTTAATGCTATTTTTTATATATCGCATTGCATCCTTACTTATCTGTGATTGACCTTCACTTGTTTGAGATTGGCCTTCACTTATCTGCAGCTTTTCTTCTTTTTTGGCATTTTTAGCACCCTTAATTATGATGATAATCCTTGTAAAAACAGCATAAATTCCAACTGCAATCAAATAAGAAGTCCCCATAGAATCAAAAACGATAGAACTAAACCACTGCGACTTAAATATTCCAAAATATAAAGCATTTAAAATTAGTGATATCAACATAGGTATAAAAACAATTATTGTGTTTACCGCCTTTCTCTTGTTCTCTTCAAGCCTGGCAGTCAATCTTTTTATCGGCCACTTAATAAGCATTGTAAAACCAAAGACTAATATTGCAACAATAAAAGCTTCTAAAGAGATTTCTTTTATGCTCACTAAAAATTCACTTTCCATATTTTTCTCCTATAAATTCTCGACTTTTGATATTTATTATTTTTAGATACCTCCTTGATTTGATTATAAATCATCTAAAATTCTAATGCCTTCTAACTTTTGCTAATTGATACTAATTGATGCTAATCTTAAAAAAGAAAACAACTTTTCACACCTTCTTAAAAAGTTTCTCTTTCTTGCAAAAAAAGCACTCTCATTGTTCGTGCCTATCTTTCATTTAAAAAAAGCTCAGCTTCTTTCAAAGCCGAGCTTAAACAAATAATCTTATTTAAATTTTGATTGAGAATTACCGCCGTCTTAAAAACCCTTTTAAGTGGACTTGCATATAAATACATTTTCTATACTTTTTTCTTCAAATTCACATATTTCATCACAAAACTCTTGGATAGTATATGATATATTATCATCTCGCCAACCCTTTTCAATACGCTCTTCTATCTCTCCGGCAGCATTAACAGCATTTTTAATATCTTCATAATTTTTGATAACAGAATTATTAAAATCCACAATTAATGGAATTTTATGACAAAAATCCACCAAATAAAAAGGTATATCTTTTAATTTAATATTATCACCAAATCTTTTTAAATAAGCCAAAACCCAATGTGTATTGTCGGCAAAAAGTTTGCCATTATCAGTCTTAACAATTCTTACCGGCCTGCAAAAATCAGAACTTGCCATATCGTTTATTCTATTGATTTCAAATTGAATTCTCTCTTCTTCTTTAAGACCTCGATGCGAGCCAAAAACAACCCATTGATATTGGACTTTTTTTGCCAGCTCAACAAAAAACTGGTTGTCTGTATTTTCACAAAGAATATGCTTACATTCTAGCTCGGAAATTTTCAAATCCAAAACATCTTGATTGAATTTTTCATATTCCTCATAAGATAATAAAACAAAATCATTAAATCTGCTCATAACTATCTCCAAATCAATAATATTACAAAAAGTTTATTTCAAAAGAAAAATACCAAAAAGTTTAATTTTTTCTTTCGTCCATATCAAGATATTTTAAACCATCCACATATTTCGCAAGTAAAAAGAATGTTTTTTTTGATAATTTCATTAATAGCCTACTTATACTCTTTATTTAATGCCTTATATATGTAATCAGCGCCATAAATATTTATCTTATCTAAATCTTCAACCTTAACAAAACATGGCTCATAAAAATTTGCTTCTGTCATTCTTTCAAGTTCTTCCCCGCCAAGTTTTGGTTCTGCATCATTTTTAATTTTACAATGAAAGTAGCTGGCATCGCCTTGTTCGGTTTCATCTTTACCTAAATAGCCGAGGACTTCAATATCGACAGACATCTCTTCTTTAAGTTCTCTCACAATAGTTTCTTCACCAGTCTCTCCATCTTCAATTCCACCACCAGGCAACACAAAGTATTCTATAACATTGCCTTCTTTAATCTTTCTTCTAAACATTGTTAAAACAGCATTATCTCTAATAATAATTCCTCTTGCACTATTTCTCATAATTCACCTCAATATAAATATAATATAAAATTTAAAATTTATCAAATAAATAACCTTTATATTGAAAGTTAAAATTAATCATAAACTTATTAAAAAACAAAATACAATCAAAATTAAATATACTATCAAAAGAAAATTATTTTATAAGATAAAAAAGAATAAAAGCGGTCACAAAAAACCAAGACCGCTTTCAAAAATTTTAAACTTGCACTCCATAATGTCTGCTTTTAATTTTTCACATATGTTTTGCACAGCCCTTTTTGGTAGAGCATCAACAAGACATCAGCCTTATTTTGCGAAAATCAAAGCATAGTTTTAAAAATCTCGAATATTTTATTGTCATTCATATCTTCTGGATGCCACTGAACACCAAAAATTTTATTCGAGTCATCAACTACAGCTTCAAAAGTATCGTCTTCGCTTCTTGCAATAACTTTTAACCCAGCCCCTAATTTATCAACGCACTGATGATGTCGTGAATTTGTAATATATTCACCACCTATATAATCATGCAAAATGGTATTTTTTTCAACCAATACTTTATGCTCTATATGTTTATGATTTTTAATATCCTGCTTTAAAGTTCCACCTAAAGCAACATTGATATACTGCATCCCTAAACATATTCCTAGTATAGGCTTATTAATTTTTTGACAAAATTTTATTGCATTTAATGTCACTTCATCTCGATTTGAATTGATTTTTACACTCGCATAATTCTCTTGCCCATAAAATTTAGGATTTATATCTCCACCGCCCGGGATTAATAGCCCGTCAAAAGCAACAATTTTCTTGTATTCCATTCCAAACTCGGCTTCAATTCCAACCCTTTGACAAGCAGCTATATATCGCTCTGGAATAGTATCAGTTAAAATATAAACTCTCTTAGTTGGAAGTCTGTCATTCGCATCAAATATGTATTTATTATCAAAATGAAAATCATTGACTTGCATAATAAATTTCTCCTTAAGAAAAATTATAACACAAAATCTTTGAAATTGATTCAAAATTTAAAAATAAATTTTAATTAAAATGACTTTCTAAAAAGACCTATTTAAAATAAAAACTCTATCTCCTCAACATCTTCTTTAACTTTTCCATCATATATTCCAACCTTTTCACTGTTGGTATGCCTGATTATTTCTATAAATTCCTTTTTAGTTATTTTGTTTTCATATCCCCTTTAAACTGCGTTTTAAGATAAATAAAAAGCCTTCCAAAAAAGAAGACTTTTTACTTAGATTAATTGGTGTTCCCAAGCTGACTCGAACAGCTGACTAACCCTTAGGAGGGGCAATTAGCCACCGAAGTCCTATTGAATAACTTTTGAAATAAACATATTTATTATGTATTATCAAATAGTTTTTCATAGTATAATACAAAATTTGTGCTTTTGTCAAAAACTTCAAATAACTTTTGTTCCATGAGTGGCATTTTTAGTATGGCATGAAGGATACAAGAGATATAAAAAACCGTCTTTACTCTTAACTTGAATAAAAAACATAACTTCAGGGTTATGAAAACAGTTAAGGAGTAAAAACTATGAATAACAATTTTATAAAAGATAACGACACCGTAAGAGTTAAAGTCGTTAGAAATAAAGTAATCTTACACAATATAAACACCTGCAATAGAAGAGCCACAATAAAAAGAATTGGTGGCGGTCGCCACATAAATGTTAGGACTGGCGAAATTGTAGAAGAAACTAGACAGGTCAAGCGTGGTGATAGTATGTATAGTTTGATTGAGAGTAATTTGAAACTGCAAGACATAATCAAAGAGAACACTATTAACACTGACCATATACTTTTTATCACGCTTACCTATGCTCAAAAAATATTTGACATAAAGAAAGTAAATGAAGATTTTAAGGTATTTATGAAATGGCTAAGGCGAAACATAACCGAGTTTGGAACTATTGAATATATAAGCACAGTAGCATTGCATAGTGATAAAACAAGTTACCATATACACGCTATATTGTTTTTCAATGAGTCTACTAAAAGTGCTTGGTTAGACAAAGATTTAGTCGAAAGAGTCTGGAAGAAAGGTTTTGCATGGGTTGGAAAGCCTAAAAGGAATAGAGATGTATATTTTTATCTTACCCCACACCTATCAAATGAAGTGACTAACAAAAATAGCCATATGCATAAGAATGCTCTTTTACAAATGGAACTGCCAGCAGGGCAAAATCTTTATCACTGCTCAAAAGGTATTAAGAAACCTATAATACACACTGACACCTACGAGAATATAAAAAAATATCTCAAAGAAAATAGTTATGAATTAGAGAACGAGCAAATATATCTAAACCCTATGAAAGCCCACAGGGGCAACAATTTGTATTATTGTAAAGAAACCTACAAGAAAGAAGAAACAAAGTCTTATGGATTAGGTAAACGAACACCTATCTAAACTGCCTTTTAAGAAGCATTGATATTTAATATTATAATTTATATTAAATAATTTATATCAGCCATTTTAGACCTATTGCACTGGCGAGAAAGTTTGTGACAGTCCCTATTTGCAAAATAATAGCCCCAAAGTTATAATTTTTATATAAACTAAGGGGCTAAGTGTGGTATAATGCAAATAAGGAGCAAATATGGAATTAAGCGAATTTGAAATATGCTTTAATACTTATTTACAAGGCAATGTGCATTTTTGTGTAGCGACTAAACCTAAAAACAATTTGACGAAGTTAGATAAGATTTTAAGCAACCTATCAAACATTATATTTTTTGATCGCCCAGATGGATATATAGTTTTCAAAGATTATATTTTGATATTTGAGCACTTTGAAATTAGTGCATCAAATTCCAATAGAAAAGGAAGTCAAATAAGAAAGGAAGAAGCAAGGATAGATAGAAAATTCAACGAATTATTTGAAGAAAAAACCAATCAAAATAAAATTTGGAGCGAACAAATGGATGTGGAAATATCTACTGAAAATTTGGTCAGCAACTTTAATAGACAATACTTAAATCATTATCGAAAAATAGAAGAATATAAAAAGCATCTAATAAAAGAAGGCGTTGCTACAATAGATACGAAATTTCAAGTTTGTTTTTGTATAGAAGATACTACTACTTTGGGGAGTTTCAGTCTGGTTAATTATAAAAAGTCAACTTTAAGAATAATAGATATTAAAGAATGTTTAGAAACTATTATCAAAAATAAAGTTGACTATCTTATGTTATTTAATACTTTTAGTCATGGCTTAAATGCAGATAAAGTCGTATATTTTACCTCAAAAACAGGATTAAAGGAGTTGATATTAAATTCAAATGCTATGCAAAGCATTAAAATGTTGCCTTGGAAACCAAATATTTTGAGTGGAAGATACTTTATACCCTATGATTAAGTAAATGAACAGGTTAACTTTTTAGACCTAAAATCTCATCAGCGGAAACATCTATTGCATCACAAATAAGAGCAAAGGTTTCAAGGCTTGGCATTTTAGTTTTGTGAATATAATCAGAAAGGCTTGCACTTGTAATGTGAGCCTTTTTTGCTATTTCGGTTTGTGTCATACCGCTTAACTTTATGGCTTCAACAAGTCTATATCTTATACTATCTTCAAGGTTTTTATCTTTTACATATATCATACGCCAATTTTAGCCTATGGCTTAAAAAATTGCATAAATTTAAGCCGTTGGCTTAAAATCGTTTGCCTTTTTATAATCGGATAAGGTATAATGACTGAATAAAGGAGTTATGCATATGAAAAAACGAACAGGTTTATCCCTCGCAGGTGGTATTATTCAAATCGTAGGGGCTGTATATTGGTTTTTGGCAGTGTTATTTGTGTTTTACATATATTCAATGTTCCCATATGAGAAAAGCCCTTTTGATTATATACAATTAGTGTTGCCTGTAATATTTTTATTATTTGGAATAAGGGCTTGTATAGGTGAAAGGACAAGCAATTTAAGGACTTATGGAATATTAAACATAATGTTCATAGCACTACAATGCTACGATGTTTTTGGCTTGAATAAATCCAGCGGAACATATATAGGCTTGGGTGTATTTCAAATGACCCTATTATTAGTTTCAGCGATTTTATTTTTCTGCTCTAAAAAGTCTGAATATGAAATTTGGTATAATCAAAGACTTAAAGAATATACAGAGCAAGAGTCTAAACAAGCACAAAAAATAAGACTTATATATGTTGCATTTTGTAGTTTGAGCGTAGTTTTTATAAGTATACTAGAAAGTATTTACATAGCAATTGCAAAAAGCCCTTATAGTCGATTATTTGTAGCAGTCGTTATTTTAATAATTGAAATAATACAAATTGTTTTAGCTATTATAATTGGGACAAGAAAAAATCTAAAATGTAATGTTTCAATAAGTGCAATTTATGGTTTTATTGCAAATCTTATTTACTTTGCAGCAGCCATATTTGAACGAGATATATCTGATATATCAGTTCGATATGTGCTAAATATCTTTGCACTTGTATTTTATGTGGGTATAATTTGGTTAACATATAAAACTCAATACTCATTTGAACTCAACAGAATAATTAAAAAAGAAGAAAAGCAAAAGGCTATTGAAAATGTCGATCGTGTAGTAAAAGGAGATAGAAAGAAGAACAACGAAAAGATAACTGATACAAATGACACAACCGCCAAACTTCTAAAAATAAAAGAACTCTTTGACGCAGGGCTTTTAACCGAAGAAGAATATAACAACAAAAAAGAAAATTTGATAAAAGAATTATAAGACAATCAAAAATAAACCGTCTCCGTTATGATTATATAGGAGGCGGTTTTTATGTTGTATTTGTATGATAAACTAGGCAAAAGAATAGGCTATATAAAGGCAGGTATGATTTCAATTTGCTTTGATGACGATGGAAATAGATTAGGTAAAATAGGACAAAACGGCAACTATTTGTATTTATATGATAACAATAATAAACTGCTAGCAATTTTTAATGGAAGAAATACAAATGATAGCCACAATAACTACATTGGTGGCGGTAATTTGTTATACAATATACTTTACCCTACACTTGCAACCATTAGATAGACCTGCAAGTGCCTGCAAATGGCGTGAGAACGGGCAAAAGAATTTGTGTCGGTAAATCGACCATGAGAACATACAAAGCCATGCAAAAGGCTAAACAATATCTAACAAAACATCACTTTGAAGTTGTGCAATAAGCAATGGGAAATTTTGTCTTATATCTTTGAGTTTATTTATAGTGCTATTTAACTCATTTTGAAGTCGTATGTTAGGTTTGTCTGGGTTATCTTCAATTTGTTGTTTCAAATATTTTTTGTAGAAACCATAGTTAATGTAATCTACTATATGATTTATTAAATCAGGAAAAATATCAGAGCCTAGCAAATTTTCGATTACAACATCGCTGCGAGCGATAGTCTCATTGTTTTGAAATTTGTCAGCAATTTCAGTATTGATAAGGTCATAGTCAATATAAGACTTTTCAGCAAATTTACTTTCAAAAACTGCTTTATAATCTTTTTGTGGGTTAGCCAAAGCATAAAGATTGAAAGGTAATTTGGTTAGTTTTTTGAAAATCAAAGCAAAAGTCATTACAAAGTCAAAACTAGGTTTAGTTTTATTATTTTCAATATCAGCAATAAATTGTCGACTTTTATAGCCGACTTTTTTTGTTAGTTCATCCTGAGAGAGTCCCATAACCTTTCTCAGGCTTTTTATTTTATCCCCAATCTCAAATGTTGCCATAAACACCTCCAAATGTTAATTGTTGAACACTAAAAAAATATTTTTAATATAGCCTTATTATAAGACAATTTTGAAATTTTTGCAAGCATATGTTAACAAAAAAGTGTTAAAAATCGGCTTGATTTTATACGTGACCACTACATTAAAGGGAAGACCAAAAAATAAATCCCGTTTTTAGGGCATTTCATTTGGCTTTCTCAAAGAGATAAACAATACTAATAAAAGGAGGACGGCATTATGTATAGGACAATTGAGCAAGCCTATGCTTACTTGAAAGAACTTGACCCTAACACAGCACTAACAAAATATTATTTAAGAGTTTTGTGCCAAACAAACCAAATTACAGTGCTTAATATAGGCTCAAAGTTTTTAATTCAACTTGAAAGTCTATGCGACTTTCTAAAAATCAAATTAAGTCAAAATTAAAAAATAAGGAGTAAAAAATGAAAATTGAAAATTTAGAAAAGTATGTAAGCGTGTTAGATAATGGCTTAATGCAAATGATTGGCGAAAAGCCTATTGAATATACACTACATGCTCAATTTAGAAGCACAGTCACAGGTGCGGTAACAAGATTTGAAAAAGTTGTAAAAAATACAAAAGGATTTGAAGGAAAAGAACTTAAAGAGTTTTTATATTCAAACCTTCAAGAATTTATTAAGGAACGAGAATTTAGGTTTATATATAACTTTATACCTTATGAGTCAGCGGAATATGAGTTCCCTAACAAAAAAGGCAAAGTAAAGACATGGAAGGCAAAAGTGTTTTATAGTGAAAGCGAAAAAGAAAGTCATAAAATGTTTTTGAAATTAGCACAAGCAAGAGAAGAACAAAAATTAAGAAAAAAAAGGAGTAATGCAAAATGGCAACATATGAAAAAAGAACCGCAAAAAAAGACGGTCATATAACATACGGAATACAAATAAAGGTAAAGGATTATTTAGGTAGAGATAAGTTTGTGAACACTACTTGGAAAAACCCTAACAACCTTACAGGCGAAAGAGCAAAAAAGGCTGCGATTGCTTTTGGGGAAACATGGGAAGCGGAATATAAAAACGGTCACACCCATAAGTTAAGCAATGCAAGTTTTAATCAAGTAGCAAATGAATGGTTAAGAAATGTTAAACATAGAGTATCATTAAATTATATTTTGCGATCGGAGGATTGCATTAAAAGAATGACCGAACATTTTGGCGATGTAAGATTTGTTGATTTAAGGGCTCACGAAATACAGCAATTTATCACTTATCTAAACGAATATACTTACAAAACTATAACCGCAAAAGTAAGAGAACATAAACTCGAAGAATTTAGAAACTGTGTTAAAAATGCTCGTGTTGCAAGAAAGGCTAAAAGAGATGGAATATTATCACGCCCTGTTTTTTACTATGCTAAACTTGGAGAGCCTATTGCATATAGTAGTGCCGAAAAGATTTGTAGTTTATTAAAAATAAATATCAAAGAATTTTTTGAAAAGATAGTCGTTGAAAAAGGCTATGCAAAAGAAACAATACTAAAATATCAACACACTTTAAGTGCAATTTTTAACTATGCAATCAAAAATGAGTTAGTGACTTCAAACTATGCTTCAAGTGTCTACACAAAAGATAGCATAGGCGGAAGAAAGACCGAAGAAGCAAAGATACTAACAAATGAAGAATACGACACATTTATAGAGAAATTAAAAGAAGCCGATAACAGATTAAGTGATGATGGAAAACCATTAAATCTTATTTGGAATACTATACCTTTGTATATTATGGCTCAATTAGGACTTAGAACTGCTGAAGTGTGCGGTCTTAAATGGGATGATATAGATTTAGAAAACAGAGTTTTAAGTGTATGCAGAGATAGAGTTTATACACCAAAGCATGGTGTCTACGATAGAGATACAAAAACGGTAAAATCGGAAAGAAAATTATTTATAAGTGATTTATTAGCAGAAAAATTACAATTATTCAAAGATAAATATGAAGAACTTAAGAAAGCCGACAAAAAGTTTGATAAAAGAGGCTATATCTTTTGTAATGTCGACGGCACTCCAAAGTTCCCACAATATCTTAACTTTTTACTACAAAAATATCTTTTAGAAGCAAATGTCACAGTTGTATCAAACCATAAGATACGACACACATGGATTACAAGACTTATAACAAATGGTGCACCTGTAAACGGAGTTGCACAAATGGCAGGTCATGCCGACAAAAATACAACATTAAAAATATACACTCACTTTTCAAAAGATGTTAAGGCATCACAAGAATTGTTGACAAAATATTTGTAATGTTATTGAGATATACAAAAACTTAATAAAAATAAAATGCTAGGTGCGAATAATCGTATCCTAGCATTGATAATGTTTCGAGATGAAACTTATCATTTTTGGTGTTCCCAAGCCGACTCGAACGGCTGACTAACCCTTAGGAGGGGTTTGTAATATCCACTTTACTATGGGAACATAAAACTTATAAAAAACTATAAAAAATTTGAGTGAAGATGGCTTTTGTATGGGATTTGATAAAATCACACAAACATTATAACACTGAAAACCTAGTAAATACAAGGGATTTAGGGACTTTCAGGGGTGGCTATAGCAAAGCCTTAGGAGGGGTTTGTAATATCCACTTTACTATGGGAACTTATTTAGATTTTAACATCTATCATTCATTATATCAAATTTTTTTATTTTTTTCAAATCTTTTTTAATTATTTTTGAATTTATCTTTTTTGTTTTACCAAAATATGTTATAATTATTACATGAAAAATTTCGATATTATCATTATTGGGGCTGGAGCTTCTGGTTGTTTGGCTGCTCTGAAAGCCTCCTGCAAAAATAAAAGAATTCTATTAATAGACAAATTAAAAACTGCTGGCAAAAAACTTATGGTCACTGGAAATGGCAGATGCAATCTGACAAATTTGAATATATTTCCAACTCAAGACTATTTCAATCAAAACATTGATAATTTTATAAAAAGATATCCCCCTATTTCAACTTTGAATTTCTTTAAAAATATGGGGCTTATTTGTTATAGCGATGAACAATCAAGAGTTTATCCTATTTCTAATAGTGCAAAATCTGTAATAGATGTATTGAATAATCAGTTGTTTAAAAATAATAACATCACACTTTCATTGGAAAACGAATTTGAAGATGTTGAATATATAAATGGCAAATATGAAGTTAAAACTACTCTTGGAAATTTTAGTTGTGAAAAACTGGTCATTGCAAGTGGTGGTAATACTGCAGAAATCATTTTTCAAAAATTTAATCTCAAAACAAAACCTTTCATTCCAAGTTTGGTTTCGCTTAAAACTCAATCAACCAGACTTGTCGAAAATATTCGCATCTCCCCTGCAAAAATCAAATTAAAACAAAATGGGCAATATTATGAAGAAACTGGCGAAATTCTTTTTAAAGATAGTGGAATAAGCGGCATTGTTGCTTTTAACATTTCATCATACTTTGCACGAAAAGGAAGTTTTGATGGACACATTTTTGTTGATTTATTGCCAACATACTCACATAAGCAGCTTATCGAAATTCTATCAGAAAGAAGAAATCTTGACATTTCAATAAGCAAAATGTTTGACGGATTATTCTTACCATCTGTTGGTTATTTAATTTTAAATGACTGCAAAATAAAAGAAAATCGCACGACTGCACAGCTTGAAGACAATGAAATTGAAAAACTGGCAAACAGCATCAAAAATCTTCCTTTCACAGTCAAATCTTGTTATTCAAACAATCAAGTTTTCAGTGGTGGCATACCATTAAATAATCTTACAGAAAATCTTGAAAGCAAGCAACAAAAAAATCTTTATTTCTGCGGCGAAGTTTGTGATGTTGACGGAAAATGTGGCGGATACAACCTTCAATGGGCATGGACAAGTGGAAGTATAGTCGGAGATGCTTTATGATAAAATTAGATGAAGTAAGCCTACCTATCGGCTTTAATGAAAGCGATATTATCGAAAATTGCTGCAAAAAACTTAAAATTTTGCCAAAAAACATAAAAAAAACTGAAATTATTAAACTTTCTATAGATGCACGTAGAAAAAATAATATCAAATATATTGCAAGTATTGGACTGGAACTTGACAAAACGGTATCAACAAAATTTAAAAATCTTGAATTTGATATTGATAGAAGTGGACTTAATTATAATCAAATAAAAATAGAAAAACCACCCGTCATTGTCGGTTTTGGACCCAGTGGGATGTTCAGCGGACTGGCTCTTGCACGCATGGGACTTAAGCCTATCATAATTGAACAAGGAAAATCGGTGGAAGAACGTAAAAAAGACGTTGAAATATTTTGGAAGGAAGGGAAATTAAACAAATTTAGCAATGTTCAATTTGGTGAAGGCGGCGCCGGAACTTTTAGTGATGGAAAACTTAATAGCAATACAAGCAACACTTTCACCAAAAAGGTGATAAATGAATTATATAATATGGGTGCACCTAAGGAAATTTTATATCTTTCAAAGCCTCATATTGGAAGTGACAATCTTCAACTTATTGTCAAAAATATCAGAGAGGAAATTATAAAATTAGGCGGAAAAGTGCTTTTTTCTTGCAAATTAAGCGAAATTTCTGTCAAAAATAATAAATTATCTAGTATCACAATAAAAAATTTGATTAATAATGAAGAGTTTTCACTATCTACAAATCACCTTCTTTTATGTCTTGGCCATAGTGCCCGCGACACTTTTAAAATGCTTTATGAGCACAATATTCTTATAAAACAAAAACCTTTTGCTATGGGCGTAAGAATCGAGCAATCGCAACAACAAATAAATCAAGCACAATATGGAAAAAATTATGACAGCCGCCTTCCAAACGCAGATTATAAATTGGTTGTCCATCTTCCAAACAATAGAAATGTATTCACCTTTTGTATGTGCCCTGGCGGTCAGGTGGTTGCTTCATCTTCAGACGAAGGTGAAATTGTCACAAACGGAATGAGCTATTTTGCCCGTGATGGCAAAAATGCAAATGCCGCACTTCTTGTAAATATTATGCCAGAAGATTTTGCTTCTTCACATCCCCTTGCAGGAATTGACTTTCAAGCCAAATATGAAAAACTTGCCTATGATTTAGGCGGAGCAAATTTCAATGCACCTGCACAAATGGTAGGCGATTTTATAAAAGGAAATGTCAATAAAAGAGAGCAAAATCAACAAAACAAAAAAGCAAAACAAATTGTTTCAACTTATAAGCCTGGTATTAAACTTTGCGACATTTCAAAATGCCTGCCAAATTTTGTAACAGAAAGTTTAAAAGAAGCACTTCCACTGCTTGATAAAAAACTTCAAGGTTTTGCTGCCGATGAAAATATGCTTATTGCAATTGAATCAAGAAGCAGTTGTCCGATAACTATTGTGCGTGACCAAACCTTTCAAAGCAGTATAAAAGGAATTTATCCTGTTGGTGAAGGTGCGGGATATGCTGGCGGGATAATCACAAGTGCACAGGATGGAATCAAAGTCAGCGAAGCAATTTATGACAGCTTAAGGACATCTTAAAAACAATATATCAATCTTAAAAAATCAAAATTATTCAAAATTAAAACTTAAATTAATATTTTAAATAGATAGCACTTTCATTGCGCCCTATATCGCGTTCATAAATATAACACTCTGATTGAACATATCTTGTATAAAACAAAAAAACCTGCAATAATTGCAGGTTTTTTTAGGGACGCAAGATAGGCACGAACAACGTGAGTGCTTTCTTTAGGAACGCAAGATAAGCACGAACATCGTGAGTGCTTTCTTATTCAAAAAAGGTGAAATTTTATAAATTATTCCCACTTCCAATCTTCAACTTCTGGCATATCAACACCAAACTCGGCGATGTATTCCTTATGTTTTTTAAGCTTTTCTTTTATTTCTTTAACAAGCTTAGCATCATTGATTTTCAATTTTTCAATAATTTCAAGAAGCAGATGATATCTGTCTATTTTATTCTGAACGCGCATATCAAAGGCGGTTGTAATTGTTCCTTCTTCTTGATAGCCATGCACAGTGATATCTTTATTCGCTCTTGCATGAGTAAGCTGATGAATAAGTTTTGGATAGCCATGGAAATTAAATATAATTGGTTTATCTGTTGTAAACAATTTATCATATGCTTTATCGCTTAAACCATGAGGATGGTCTTTTTCAAGTTTCATAAGGTCAACAATATTGATAAATTTCACTTTTACTTTTGGAAGGTATTTTTTTATAAGTGTTATGGTTGCAAGAGCTTCAAGTGTTGGAGTTCCACCCGCACAAGCAAGCACAATATCGGGACTATCTTTTCCACAAGTGCCAGCCCATTTCCATTCTGCAGCACCATTTTTGCAATGCCCAATTGCCTCTTCCATGCTAAGCCACTGCCATCTTGGGTGTTTTGAAGCAACAATCACATTGATATGATTTAATGTTGACTGACAATGGTCATAACAGCAAATCAAAGTGTTTGCATCAGGTGGAAGATAAATTCTTGAAACCTCTGATTTCTTACTTGCCATATGGTCAAGAAAGCCTGGCTCTTGATGTGTATAACCATTGTGGTCTTGTTGCCAAACATTTGAAGTCAAAACAAGGTTTAAAGAGGATATTGGTTTTCTCCAAGGTATCTCTCTTATCACTTTAAGCCATTTAGAATGTTGTGAAACCATGCTATCAACAACACGAATAAATGCTTCATAACTTGCAAACATACCATGTCTGCCTGTCAAAATATAACCTTCAAGCCAACCTTCACAAGCATTTTCGCTTAAAAAGCTGTCCATAACACGACCGTTGCTTGCCAAAAATTCATCATTATCTTTTATCGTTGCATTAAAATCACGATTTTCACTTTCAAAAACATGATTCAATCTGTTTGACATTGCTTCATCAGGGCTGAATATACGATAATTTTGTGCCTCTTTGTTGAGGTTGAAAATTTCACCGATATATTTGCCAAGCTCAAGCATATCTTGTTTTTTAACCTTTCCATGTCCTTCAATTTCAACAGCGAACTTTGTTATTTCTGGCAATGCCAACTCACTAGCTCCACAATTTGTATAAGGGCAAGCTGAAATTCGTTTGTCGCCCTTTGGTAAAATTGCCGCTATTTCAGCTTTCAATTTATAATTTTCATCGAAAAGTTCTTCTGGTTTATAACTTTTAAGCCATTCTTCAAGCATTTCAAGATGTTCTGGCTTAGTCATCGGAATTGGCACTTGATGAGCTCTGAAAGAGCCTTCAATAGTTTTCCCGTCAACTTCTTTTGGTCCTGTCCAACCTTTAGGAGTCCTTAAAACAATCATTGGCCAGATTGGACGCTCATTGCAATCATTTTCTCTATATTTCTTTTGCAATGCTTTAATAGTTTCAATACATTTATCCATAGCTTTTGCCATCTTCAAGTGCATCTGTTCTCTGTCTGACCCTTCAACAAAATATGGTTGCCAGCCACATCCTGAAAGAAAATTTTTAAGCTCTTTTTTTGATATTCTTGAAAGAACTGTTGGATTTGAAATCTTGTATCCATTGAGATGAAGTATAGGCAAAACAGCCCCATCTGTTTTTGGATTTAAAAACTTGTTAGATTGCCATGATGTTGCAAGTGAGCCAGTTTCGGCTTCGCCATCACCAATTATGACAGCGGTTATTAAATCTTTATTATCAAAAACAGAGCCAAAACCATGAAGAAGAGAATATCCAAGTTCGCCACCTTCATGAATAGAGCCAGGGGTTTCTGGAGCAACATGAGATGACACACCACAAGGAAAGGAAAATTGTTTGCAGAATTTTGTCATCCCATCCTTATTTTGACCACATTCAGGATAAACCTCACTATATACACCTTCCAAATATGAATTCGCTGTAAAAAAGTTTCCGCCATGTCCAGGACCAGAAATGAGCATCATATTTAAATCATATTTTGTGATAACTCTGTCTAGATGTGTATAAACAAAGTTTTGTCCAGGGACAGTCCCCCAGTGACCTACAATCTTTCTTTTAACATGCTCTTGCTTTAAAGGCTCTCTCAAAAGCGGATTATCTAAAAGATATAATTGTGCAACCGCAAGATAATTGGTTGCTCTATAATATCTATCAAGATTTTCTAAATATTTTTTGTCTAACATACTATTTTTCATAATTTCTCCCTTTTTTCAAATATTTTCATCATTTCTTTATTTTTTCATCAATTCTTTATTTTTTAATATTTATTTTATCTATTTTTTAAATATATATTTTTAATAATAAAAATTTATAATTAAATATCTATGCATTTATCTGCCTTTCTTTTAACATAGCAATTAAAACACATACCCTCATAGCTTTCATCACCGCCAATCATAATCTCCTCACCATCATCAACCACTCTTCCGTTGATAATTCTTGCATTGATATTTGCCTTTCTTCCACACTTACAAATGGTTTTAATTTCAGTGATAGAATCAGAAATTTCTATAAGCCTTTTACTTCCTTCAAAAAGTTCTGTTTTAAAATTTGTCAAAAGCCCATAACATAAAACTGGGACTTTTAAAGAAATTTCCTTCAACTCATTCACCTGTTGCTTGGTCAAAAATTGGGCTTCATCTATTATTATGACTGATAGAGAATTGATAATGTCATAAAACTTGCAAAGTTTGTAAAAACTATCATCTTTTGCAAATTCAATACATTCACTTCTCAAGCCGATTCGGCTGCTCACATAAGCAAAACCATTTTCCATACATCTATTGTCAGCAAAAGGTTTAAATAGAAAGACATTAAACCCTTTTTGCTCATAATTATATTTACACATAAGTGCCTGTGCAGTTTTTGAACTTCCCATGACACCATATTTAAAGTATAACTTGCTCACCCTTACCTCTCAGAAGATTATCTTTCAATTAATATAATAGCCACAAACAATTTTTTTGTCAAATGAAATAGAAGAAAAGAAATATCAAAACAAAATTAGCTGAAAAGTTTAAAATCAATCAACAAAAAATCAAAAATTAATATTTTAAAACTTTGTTTAAATTTTTAATATAAAACAAAATACAAGCAAATCCAATTAATATAATAAAAAAGGTAAAAAATAGAAAAATATCTCAAAACAAAATAAAAATCAAAAAAAAAAAAACGACTTAATTTAGTCGTTTTTTATTGAAAATTAAGTTGAAAAAGATAAATTATCTGTTTTTTCAATATTATTTCTATTCTTTTTCCTGTTCTTCTTGCAAGTCAATTTTCTTTTCAAGGTCTGTGGTTGCAGTGACAATTCTTGTCACTCTATCAGCAGATTGCAATTTAAATGTAACCTCTTCACAAAGCTTGACAAGTGCAGCACCAGAGTTTCTGTTTATAATTGCACTTCCAAATTTTGAAAGTCCAATGTTTTTTATTCCACTTGGCAAAAGCTCAGATATTGGAATCATTACACTGACTCCTCTTTCCTCATTTTCCACTATCGCACAGAAGTTTTCTATTCTACGGTCATTTTCATCATAAACCACAATCTTTTTAAAGCCACTGATATTTCCTTTCATGATTTGACCAATATGCCCTTCGCAATAGATTGCAGAGCTCACCTCATTAAATTCACGTTCTGCCTTCTTAACAATATTCTGTCTTTGATTTGCCCAACCAGCAATATCAGAAGTCAAACGTTCATTGAGGAATTTTTGCCCTTTTAAATAGGCTAAAATATTCTTGTGTGTCACATAATCACTTATTCTGCGGATTGGTGAAGTTGTATGGCTGTAAGCTTTACTTTGAAGACCAAAGTGACTTATCATGTCGCTATCTAAATCAGATTCATTTATGCCGCCACCTGCATATTGTTTCTTTTTGTTTCCAGCAACAACCTTGCCTTTCTTGCCTTCAAGTTTTATATATTCAGCACTATTTGGAACTGTTGAATTTGAATATTTAGCCCTACTTTGCAATCTTACCAAGAAGTTGTTTGCAGCCTTCTCTTTATTTGTCCCCTTAACAGATTCCACCAATTTTTTAATTCCAAAAGGTGACAAATCTCCATCAAAAGGAACCTCCAACATTTCAAAAAATTCAAATGCTTGAGCCAATTTATCTTCATTTGGTTTTTCATGCACGCGATATATATTTGGAAGATTGTGTGCCTTTGCAAATCTTGCAGTCGCTTCATTTGCAGTCAACATAAAAGCTTCAATAACCTTATGATATGCACAATTTTCTTGTGGTTGAATATCAACAATTTCACTTAAATCTTCATTAAATAACACATCATATTCATTTTTGGTTTCAAAATTTATAAAATTGCGTTTATTAAAACCTTTCCATAAAATTTGAGATACCCTTTCATTTAAAACAACTTGGTCTTCAAGTTTAAGTGGACGATTGTTGTTGCCATTTATCACCTTTTCTCTTAATTGAGAAAGTGTTGTCTGATTTCTGTCACAGATTTCCTGTGCCTGTTCATAACTAAATTTTTCTTTGCTGTTTATTACTGCATCAAGTATTGTGGAAGAAATAGGAAGCCCAGTTTCCTCATCGATGACAGATTTAATTACAAGAGCAAGTCTGTCAACATTTGGATTTAGCGAACATAATCCAGTTGAAAGTTCTGGTGGAAGGATATTGTAGGCACGATTTGGTGCATAAGTTGTAAAACCACCTCTTATATATTTTTTTCCGATTTCACTATTTAAATCTACATATTTTGTTACATTGGCAACAGCTGTATAAATGACAACCCTTCCTTTTTCATCAAAGGTAGAATAGATAGCGTCATCCATATCTCTGCAATTGGCAGGGTCAACAGTTGTAAAGTTAAGACCTCTTAAATCAACTATCTTATCTTTTCCTTCCTGCAGAACATTTCCTTTTTCATCAACAAGTTTATTGTTTGATAAATCTACCTCAACCGGCAATTTACGAATTTCTCTTAAAACTTTTTCATCACTCCATGACATATTCGCACCATGCGACTCTGCAATTGCTTCATATTCATGAATTGGATTTCCGGCTTCACCCTTTATTTCTGTAATAAAACCACTTGGATGAGCACTTCTTTCGTCACTTTCAATTCGCATTACACAAATTTTATCTTGAAACTGACTTAATGTATTTTTAGGATTTAAAATTTCAATCCCTTTTGAAAATCTTTTATCTTTTGATATAAAAATAAGTTTATCATGACTTACTTTTATTACTCTGCCATAAACAAAATTATTATCTAATTTAGGCATTTCTTTTAAAATACTTGGCTCATTATCCTCATATTTTGAAACAATAAAAGGTCTCTTTGTTTCACCATCATCAGTGAAAGCCACATTTACACTTTCATTTGAAAAATAGCCATCACTATCTTCAAGCGAGATAGCATACTGCCTGTTTTCACCTTTTAATACCACATACCTGTTTCTGCCCATTGCATAAAACACACCCTGCTTTATTTCAGAAGGCTTGGCCATAACATAACCACGATTAATAATAATGCGGTCGCTGCTTTTAAGCATATCAATTGCCAAGTTGAACTTATTGCCCGACTCAACAATCCTTTTAGACAACATGAGGGATTTTAAAGAAGATAAATCTTTTGGTGATTTTGTGATTTCTTTATAAATCCTTTCACGCGTTTTAATGAGATTTTTATCTTGAGTAATCTTTTTTGACATGTAAACCCACCTCTTTACTTTTTCATTTTAACATAACTAAAAAAATAATTCAATAATATTTTAAAAATTCGACAAAATTTTTATTTACTTTTTTATACTCAAAATAAAAACTATTATTTAATTTCACTATAAAATCTAATTTTTAATATCACTTTTTTAGATAATGATTATAAAAAATTAAATTAGATTTTTTGAGTGTATAAAATATTGACAAGCATAAATTTATTTGTTATAATCAAATCATGAGGTGAATATGAATTATATTGATAGATTGTCTTCATTGAATGTAGAAGATATTTTGACAGAAATGAGAATAAGCAAACTTGAAAACATCCAAAAAATACCTTATATAAAATTTGGCGGCAAACTTCGAGTTGTGCATGGCAAAAATAAGGCAGGAGATAATATCGAAAGCGTATATACAGAATTTAAAATTGAAAAGATTTACAATTCTGAACCATCAAACTATGACCAAATAAAATTTCAAAACAGTATGTCAAGAATTTTTAAAGATTATGCACAAGACCTTGAAGATTATCAAAATTCAGAAAATGAAAGATAAAAATCTTTTTAAAAACAAAATAAATGCAATGCGTATATAATATTAAAAAAGAATAAATAAAATTTAATATACAATTGACAATAAAGGACAAAAAATATATAATTAGATAGAATTCACGTTGTTCACGCCTATCTAGCGTCCCTAAAGAAAGCACTCATTTTATTCGTGCGTTTCTAAAGAGAAAATTCATTTTATTTGCGACTATCTTGCATTCCTGTAGAAATACCCATTTTATTCGTGCTTACATTACATTCTTAAAAAAAATATATATTAAGGGATAAAGTCCCTTTATATGCTGATGTGGCTCAGCGGTAGAGCACCACCTTGGTAAGGTGGGGGTCACGGGTCCGATTCCCGTCATCAGCTCCATAAAACTTGCTTTAAAGCAAGTTTTTTTATTTGCAATAAAATACGCTAGAAGTTAATCTTAATTTCTAGCGTTTTCTATTATTAAATTATAATTTGTTTTATTGAGTTATATTAGTCCATTCAAAACGTTTAGCCAAAGCATCAAAAGAAGAATTTAATCTTACTTCGTTTGCTGGAATAAACAAATGTTTCCACTTCTTCTTATTATTACCTTCTGCCCAAATATTAACAACTTGGCAATATCTTACCGCACGATTTCTTTTTGCAATGACATCAACATCGTCAATTCTATCTTCACCTTTTATCTCAACAAGATACATTGATTCTTTTGTTTCTACAACAAAATCAGGTTCATATCTTGAATTATTTTTATAAAAAAGTTTAAACTGATTTGGTGCTGGCCTCAACCATTTTATGACTTGATTATCATTATCACAGACAATAGCAAATTTTCTTTCAGGTTCGCTATCAAATTTATAGAGCTTATGAATTGATTTTTTAAAACCGCTAAAAACATATTTAGGGACATCACAATCAGGAATAGTAACAAAAACATTTTTAATGTTATTGTCTCTAATTATATAACTATTATCAAGCGGGTCATAAGTAACCCCAACAACCTGTTCAACTATATCTTTATCTCTTTTGTAAAAATGATTTTTCATCTGTTCATATATTTTATTTCCAATATCTAGCTTGTTAAACATAACTATATGTTGAATAGTTTCATCATCATATTGATTAGCAAGATGTTTTAAGAAAGATGATATAAGATTAAATATTAAATCATCATAATTATCACCAACTTCAGGTTTATTTTTTAGATGATAGGCTAAAATTCGCATAGGATTTAGTGACAAAAAATCAATTCCTTTTGCTTTATAAAATAATCTTTCATTATTAATAAGATTTTGATAAATTAAGTCATTTGCAACTGGGACATAATTCATATTAGATAAATCTAACTCAAATTCTTCAAAATAATAATCACTTGTTCCATCTTCTTTAACACTGATTATTGGAATTTCCATTGTATTGTTTTTTATAATTTCTTCTTGTTTTGATATCTCTTTAATTATAAAACGTTCATAAATTTCGCTGAAATCTGCTCTCTTCGAAATTATCTCTGATAAATCTTGAGATTGTTTAATTTGTTTAGAGATATTTTCTCTATCAAGTTCTTGCCTTATTTTCCCGAGACCATTTATAGAATAAATATCAGAAAGGATATTTGTAATTTTACTTGTAGTTTTTGCAAATATATTTTTTTCTTCTTGTGAAAAGTTCGGACTTGTAGGTATATCATCAAAAACATCTTCAAGCCTTGTTTGAAGAGAATCAAAAACTTTTGGAGTAGAAGTAATACAATTTTTATTTTTAATTTCATCTGCAAAAATTACATTTTTAGCTTTCAACAAGCTATTAGGTTCATTGGATTGCATTATAATTTCTTCAAATTTATCATGTGCAGCAATAACAAGAGAATCAACATAATTATCATCTACCCTGTGACCAAATGGAAGGCGAAGCCCTCTGCCTATTATCTGTTCTCTTAAAGTTTTGCTTGCAGCGGTTCTTAAAGGAACAATGGTATACAAATTATTAACATCCCAACCCTCTTTAAGAATGTTTACATGTATAACAATTTCAACAGGATTTTCATATCTTTCAACATCTTGCAAAAGTTTAATATTTTCTTCTTTTTCAATTTCTTTCTGATTAGAATGAATGATAATAGTTTTATTCCTATATTTTCCATTTTCAAAATCATCTGAAGTGATAAATTTCATAACTTTTTCTGCATGAGCTGTGTTTTGACATACAATCATCATAAAAGGTTTTATTTTTCTTTCTTCGGGATGAAGATTTGCATAATTTTTCAATCCTATTTTAACTTGCTCATGATTTAATAACCCATCAGAAATCATAAGTTTATCAAGGTCTTCATCTCCAAAATGAAAATCTCCAATATCATGTCTTGTCATTGCATACGGAATTTTTGTATAACCATCTATAATTGCTTGTGAAAGAGGATATTCATAAACAACGTTCTTAAATTTAATAGTTTTATTTCCTTTCTCAATTTGCGGTGTAGCTGTTAATTCCAAGCCTAAAACAGGATGAAGTTCATTAAGTGCAGCCATTCCTTTATCAGCACGATAATGATGTGATTCATCCATCAAAATTACTAAGTCATCTAATTCTGAAAGATATTTGAAATAGCTTGTCCCTAAAAATTCTGATAAATGTTTCATTTCACCAACTTTTTTATTAAACTTGTCAATGTTAAAAACATTTATATTACAGTCTGAATTCCCGCAAATGAAAGCTGCTGACTTATAATTTTCACCATAAATAATATTTGGCTGAACACCTGCAAAACAACTAAGCCCTTTAAAAACATATTTTGGATTGTTAATATCACCAAACTCACTTTTTAACTTTTCATAAATAGTAATATTTGGAGCAACTATAAAAAAATTTTTAATTCCTTTAATGGTATAAAGATAGGCTATAAAAGCACCCATAAGTCTAGTTTTTCCAACACCAGTTGCCAAAGCAAATGCTATACTAAAAAAATCTCTCTCAAAATCTTTGCAAGTCGGACATATATCATGAACTGTTTCTAAAATATTATATATATCATTGTTTTTCTTTAATTCTATTTGATTCAGCAAAGTGTCTAAAATCTTTAGACTTTGCTTTTGAGGTGAACGTAAACTCATACAATTTTCAATATAGTCTAGATTGTATTCTAAAAATTTTAAATTCTTATTCATCATAAACACCTTCTTCAGGCAAAGTAATAATATTTAAATTATAATTGTCCTTTCCGAATTCACATTTTCCAAACAAAGCTTGTGGAATCTTTTTAACAATTATATTTTGAAATAACTTATTTACTCCCTCATCATATGTTTTTGCAATTACAACAAGATTTTCTTTTTCCTTCATATCATTTCTAATATTTTGTAAAGAAGTTGCCGTAATATGTTGAGTTGTAACATAAATATAAGTGTTATCATGTTTAGCTTGCTTCCAATAAACAACAGGGTCTGGATTATATTTAAAGTTTTCATGCTTACAAACTGCTGCAGCTAACATTTCAGGACTATATTCAGGATTTATAATTTCACAACCAAATCTATCTTTTTTGATAAGTGTTGGAGCAAGTTCATAAAAACGATATCCGCCGCCACCTTGCCAATTTACCGATTTAGTTATCCCGCTTTTATCTTGCCCACTGATAATATTGTCTAATCTAGGTTTGCAAAGTGAAAAAGCATGTTCTCCCATTTCAATACCTATCCATCTTCTTCTCATTTTATGAGCTACAGCACAGGTTGTCCCAGAACCTAAAAAAGAATCAAGTACGATATCTCCTTCTTTTGTTACTGCATTTAAAATATCTCTGATTAGTCTTTCTGGTTTTTTACTATTCTTAAATTTTACCGAACCCTCATCGTCAATATTTCTCATATCAATATGGTAATTTTTCCACAAATCCCCTCTAGCCGTAGAACGGCAATAATAACTTTCATAATCATCAGTATTATGCAAAGAATCCTTAAAGGATTTAAAATATCTTATACTCCCACTTGAAGTTTTATAAAATATTAAATCATTGATTTTGCATATATCTGCTTTATCTAATTGTAATTTAATTTCTTCAGTTAAACTGCCTGAATAAGGTTGGTCTTGATATATTTTATCAGCCAATTCATAATTGATAAAATTGTTAAATTTTTCATCAATTATCATCATTAATGATATATTATTTAGACTTAACTTAATATTGCATTTGTGAAACAATTCAACAACCCATTCTACCTGTTTTAAATAATTAATCAAACCTGTTTTTTCTAATTTATTATTGATATAATATGAATAATGTGAGTCAAATGGCTCGTTTATTTTTGCCCATAATGGCTTAATTGATATGGTTGCTTGTTCATTTTTTTTATAAACCAAAATGTAGTCTTTTACCTTAACAAATTTTTTATTAATATTAGAGGCCTTTGTCCCATAGACTTCTCCAGACTCTATTGTCAACATATTTACAAACGACTTTCTACCAAAAATTTCATCCATTAATACTTTTAAATACGCTTGTTCATTATCATCTATCTGAACAAAAATCAATCCATCCTCAGCAAGTAAATTATGAAGTATTTCTAATCTAGGTCTCATTAAGTTAAGCCAAATACTATGCTCTAAGTTATCATCATAATTTTCAAAGGCAGAGCCAGTATTATATGGTGGGTCTATGTAAATACATTTAATTTCGCCTGAATAATCTTGTTCTAATGCTTTTAATGCTAAAAGATTATCACCATGAATAAGCATATTTTCAGTCTTTGAATCACTTGAAATGTTACTTAATTTTTTATTTTCCAATAATATTCTTGGTTCTAAAATAAATTTTTTATCCTTTCCAATCCATGTCAGTTCTAACTTGACATTTTTATTCATACAAACTCCTTCTAAACAATTACATTGATTCTTAAACTTTTTCTTTTATCTAAAAATTATTTAATATTACACATGTAAAATTTTGATTTATTTAATTATCTCTTTTTAATTTTATTCAACCATTCTTCACAATCTTTAAGTTTTACCTTTACCGAATTTACACTTCCTCTATAGCCATGAAAATCACTTCCGCCTGAGGTATACAAACCATTTTTCTTGGCAAAATCTTTCAGCCAGTCAGTTTTGCCCTCTGCAGTAGGATGAAAACATTCAATGCCGTCCACAATATCCTTCATTGTTTCAAGCACCATTAAATAATGGTCACCATAGACAAAAGGATGCGCAACAAAAGCAAGTCCACCACAATTATGAATTTCTTCAACAACCTTTGTTGCAGGTGGATAAAGACTGCTTGCGTCACAATAAAACATCGAATCTGGATTATTTATCCCCTTTCTATAAAATATAGAATAAGACTCGTCCAAGTTTGCCTTCTTAATGCAGTCAAAAATCTTCTCACGCTTGCAAGCTTCATTATACAATCTGCAGCAGTTTGATTCATCATCCTCAATAATATTGTCAAGATTGCAATAAAAATCATTATCAATATCATTAAAAATTTTATAAAGAAGTTTTACTCTAATTTGGTCCACTTTAATAAGCGAAAAATTTTGTTTTTTCAAAACCTCTTTTAATTTAACCTTATCAAAACCATAAGTCAATATTTCAATAGGCACACGATTACAAACACAGCAAATCTCACAGCCATCAACTATTTCTCCCGAAAAATATTTCTTTGTATCAATGTTGTCCATATAAAAACAACTTTCATTGCTGTCATGGTCTGTGATAGCGATAACAGAAACTTTCTCTTTCTCACAAATCTTCAAAACTTCTTCAACCCCAAAAATTCCGTCAGAATAAATGGTATGCATATGTAAGTCACAATATTTCTCTTCCATAATTTGTTCTCCCAAAAAAGACCTTTAAAAATCTTTATTTTTCCTCTGTTTTTTATTTATAATATTTTAACTTGCCTCATTATATTTTGAAATATAAATTTATTTTTTATTCTAATATAATTTCGTTTTTGCGATAAATATCAAATTAAATTTTGTTAAGTCCGTCAACTGCTGTTGAACAGACATAAATAATACCTTTTGACATAACTCACCCTCTTTTTTCACAATTTTATTCTTAATAATTGCTTTTTTTATTATAGCATATAAAGCTATAATTTTAAACACAAAATCGAAATTTTTAAATTTTCGACATCTTTTTCGCATTTTTATTAAAAAATATATAGTTTTTCTGACAAATTAAAGATTCCGCTTGTCGCATCTTCATTAAATAAATCATTTTTTGTCACCAGTCCAAATACCAAGAAATTCTTTTTGCCACTCCTTATTCAATTCTCTTTTGAGTAAATTGCAAATGCTTTTTATCCTATCAAAATTTTCTTCAGTTTTCATATTTTGAATCGCATAATCTTGAATTGGTTTTATATTTTTTAAAACCTTACCAAATTTTTCTATCATCCACTTATGTCGCGGCATAAGCCAAACATGAAAATGCACGCTCTCTTTCTCTTCCAAAATTATGTTGTATTCTTCGGCAACTTCATTTTCTTCTAAAATCTTTAATGATTTATTTATAATTTGCATCAATTCCATTTGTTCATCTGTCGATAGCTCAACAAACTTTTTAATATGTCTTTTTGAAGTAATTATGAAAAATCCTTCTATAGGCAATTCAAAATCCTGCGCTATCACAAAATGCTCACTCTGAAATAAAATACCTCCAAAAACGTCAATTTGCCCACTTACAATTTCACAACCAAGACAATTTTTAATTTCAACTTCATTTCCAATTAAATCTATCATTTTATGCTCCTTAAAAATCTCGATTTTATTATATCATAAATCTAATAATAATGTATAAGCTTTTTTAAATTTTATATAATTTTGTTATTATAATATAAGTTTTTTATAAAAAACCTATCATTTGATATCAAAGCCAAAACAAGTTCCCTCATTTCTTTCCTGCCTCATTAAAAAAGACAATCCAAAATCGGACTGTCATTTTTTAATTATAATAAAAATCAATCAAAAACCTTCTTAATCAATTCTTTCACACGAGTTCCATTAGCCTTGCCGCCTGTATTTTTCATAACATAGCCCACAATAAATCCAACAACTTTTTCTGACGAAACTTTAAAATCTGCCACAACTTTTTCATTCTCGGCTTTCAATTTCTCCAAAAGTTGCAAAATTTGTTCATCAGAAATTGTCACAAACAAATTCATCTCTTTTGCAAGCGTCAACGGCTCTTTGCCTGTTTCAATTACCTTTTCCATAAGTTGCAAACCAATTGTTTTGTTGATTTGTTTTTCTTCAACCATTTTGATTATGCAAGCCAAATCTTGTTCAGAAATTGGAAAGACAAATTCCTCCCCCTCTTTCACAAGTTTTAATAGGTCAACCATAATCCAGTTGCTAATCTTTTTTGGACTATCAAAAGTCTTAAGGCAGGTTTCAAAATAATCTGAAATATATTTTGAAGATGTCAAAATTTTGGCATCATATTCTGGCAGTCCAAGTTTTTCAACATAAATCTTTCTCCTGTCAGAAGGCAACATAACCATCTCTTTTCTCACATTTTCAATGTTTTCCTCAGAAATTTTGATTGGCAACAAATCTGGGTCAGGAAAATAGCGATAATCCTGCGCCTGTTCTTTGCTTCTCATAGCCAAACTTTTGCCCTTGTCATCATCCCATTTACGCGTTTCTTGTGCAATTTTTCCGCCTTCAAAGAGAATTTCAGCCTGTCTTTTCGCTTCAAATTCAATTGCTCGTTGCACACTTTTAAAAGAGTTGAGGTTTTTCATCTCAGTCCTTGTCCCAAACTCGGTCGAACCTTTTGGTTTTAATGAAAGGTTGACATCACAACGCAGACCGCCCTCTTCCATTTTGCACCTTGCTATATCTTCAAACATGAGAGCTTCACGCACCTTTTTCAAAAATTCAACCGCTTCATCAGCAGATGAAATATCTGGCTCGGTTACAATTTCAATAAGCGGAGTTCCACCACGGTTATAATCAACCAAAGTGCCTACTACCTTTGAAATATGAGTAAGTTTACCCGCATCCTCTTCCAAATGAATTCTGTTTAATCTCACAACCTTTCCGCTATCAAGCACAATTTGTCCGCCAACATTGAGAGGATAGACAAGTTGGCTTATTTGGTATGCTTTTGAAAGGTCTGGATAGAAATAGTTTTTTCTTTCAAAAACAGTATATGGTGAAATTTTACAACCAAACGAGAGACTAGCCTTAATTGCAAGTTCAACAGCATATCTGTTTAAAACTGGAAGCGCACCTGGCATACCAGTGCATACAGGACAGGTGTTGCTGTTTGGCTCGGCCCCAAACTCATTTTTGCAAGAACAAAAAACCTTTGTTTTTGTGCTAAGTTCTGCATGAATTTCAAGTCCTATCACAATATCAAATTTATCTAAATAGCCCATCATCTTTCCTCCTTGTGCAATTTTTCAAACCTTTTCGACACTTCAAATAAAACATCCTCCTTCAAAGCATCTGCCATAAATTGTATCCCGAGAGGAAGACCTTTTTCACCTTTTGCATACGGAAGAGAGATTGCAGGTATTCCAGCAATGTTTGCCGGCACTGTAAACAAATCCTCTTTATACATAGAAAGTGGGTCATCAAGTTTTTCTCCAATTTTGAAAGCTTCACCAAGTGTTGTTGGCAATATTATGCAGTCACAACTCTCAAAAGCCTTTTTAAACTCTTGTTTTATAAGTCTTTGCACCTTTTTTGCCTTGTTGTAATAAGCATCAAAATATCCACTTGATAAAACAAAGTTGCCAAGCATAATTCTGCGTTTGACCTCTTTGCCAAAACCTTCTGTGCGACTTTGCACATACACGCCTTCCAAATCTATTGACTTGTCTGCACGTTTTGTATATTTGACGCCATCAAAGCGTGCTAAGTTTGAAGCCACTTCGGCAGGAGCAAGAATATAATAACAAGAAAGAGAGTTTTCAATATGCGGAATATCAATCTCAACTATGTCAAAGTCTTTGCTTAATGCCTGCAGTGTTTGCAAAAATTTATCAGAATATTTTGTGGAAGCAAGGTCTGCCTTGACTTGTTTGCACACACCCAAAGTAAATCTTGTTTTTGTTGTTTTTTCATTGCAGCCATCAATAGTGGTGCCATCATGTTCATCTCTGCCAGCAATGACCTTTAAAACCAATTCACAATCTTCAATCGTCTTTGCGATTGGGCTTGCCTGGTCAAGCGAACTTGCAAATGCCACAATACCAAACCTGGAAACTCTGCCATAAGTTGGTTTTATTCCCACAACACCATTGAATGAAGCTGGCTGACGGATAGAGCCACCAGTATCAGTCCCAATAGCACATGGCACAAGACCGGCAGCCACCGCAACCGCACTTCCACCACTGCTTCCGCCAGCAACACAATCAAATTTAACCGCATTGTGACAAACACCATAACAGCTGTTTTCACAGCTTCCACCCATGGCAAACTCATCCATGTTTGTTCTGCCCAAAATAATGGCATCTTCCTTTAAAAGCTTTTTCACAACAGTTGATGAATATGGTGCCACAAAACTTTCTAAAAATTTGCTTGCACAACTGCATCTATGACCTTTATATAAAATGTTATCTTTGATTGCAATAGGCACACCGGCAAGAATTCCAACCTTTTCACCGCTTGCTATTTTTTTATCAATCTCTTTTGCTTTTTCAATAGAATCATAAAAAATTTCAATAATTGCATTAAATTCGCGCTTTTTTTCGCATTTTTCTATAAAAAAACGTATAATTTCTTCACTTTTGACTTTTTGAGATGAAATCAAATCTCTGATTTCTATCAAACTTAATTTGCTGTAATCCATCATTCAACCACCAGCGGTGTCACATAACAACCGTCCTTTTGCTTTGGTGCATTTGCAAGCACTTCTGCCTGACTCATGCTTGACGATGGTTTGTCTTCACGCAAAGCTGACAAAGAAACTGCCTCATCTTTCTCAAAACTTTCTTTAAGCTCAACACCTTTAATATCATCAACAAAACTTAAAATGCTTTCAAATTCACTTTCAAATTGACTTCTTTCCTCTTCAGAAAATTTAAGTTTACTTAAATATTCTAAATGTTTTATTTTATCCAAATCCATATTTTTTCTCCTTTTATGGCATAAGCCTACTTGGCCCTCTAAACACAAAGATTGAATCTTTTATGCTTGAAAGTCCCAGCATTTTACAAATAAATCTATCAATTCCAAAACCAATTCCGCCATGTGGTGGACAACCATATTGAAAGAATTTCAGATAACCTTCCATCTTTTCCGAGTCTATCCCCTTTTCTTTAATTTGTTTTTTGAGGACTTCATAGCGATGTTCTCGCACAGCACCACTACTCATCTCCCAACCTCTATATAGCAAATCAAGGCTCATACTGTCAAGCGATGAATCGCTTTCTCTTTTTGTATAAAAAGCTCTCGCTTCGGCTGGATAGTCTGTGATAAACACAAGCTCGCTTCCAAGATAATCTTTTGCATATTCACAAATCAATTTTTCGGCATCAGGGTCAAGGTCAAGCTGTTTTGATTCTGGTGTGTCTATGCCATATTTTTCTTTAAATATCTTAAAAACATCACATAGTTTTATTCTTGGAATCTTTCCTGTTGGCAAAACAATTTCGCTGTCAAACATTGACTTTATGACAGTGCCATATCTTTCTTTGACTTTTGCAAGCACATACAAAATCCAATCTTCTTCAAAATCAATGATTTCATGATGTGATTTAATGTCTGCAATTTCAAAATCAACACAAGTGCTTTCGGCGGTATGTCTTGCTGTATAAGATTTTTCAGCTCGATAATATGCCCCAATTTCAAACACCCTCTCAAAGCCCGATGCCATTGCCATCTGTTTATAAAATTGTGGACTTTGTGTAAGATAAGCTTTTTGACCATAATAATCAACTGCAAATACGTCAGCACCACCCTCACTACACTGAGATGTGATTTTCGGTGAATGAATTTCTATCATTCCATGCTCTAAAAAATATTCTCTCATAGCCTGTTCAACAAATGTTCTAATTTCAAAAATCAACCTTTTCTTTTCATCCCTAAGGTCAATCCAGCGGCAATCTAACTTCAACTCGCTTGAACTATCTTTATCAATAGGCAAAACTTTTGATTCGCTTTCAACAACTATTTGTTCTGGCAAAAATTCAATTCCATAAGGCCTGACAAACTCTGCCTTCACTGCCCTTCCATAAACCGATAAAACGCTATCCTTCAAAAGTTTTGAAACCATTTTTGCTTCTTCTGGCAACCTTTCTTTTTCTATTGTGACTTGAACTTGACCACTTCTATCTCTCAAAATCACAAACAACATAGTTTTTTGTTCACGAATCTTTTCAATCCACCCTGATATCTGACAAGGAATGTCAATTTCTATATCTTTTATATAAGTTTTCATATTTTATTTTCTCCTTAAATTTTAAATTAATATATCCATTTTCAAAAGCAAACGGACAAAACTCTTTCATATTTCCATAAATTTTTTCACCCGCGAGGGCATTATTAAATATCTTCTCGCCCAAAAGGGCATTAAATAAACTTTTAAAAATTTTAATTTTCATTTTTTTCTCCTTTTAAAATTTTTTATTTTTATAAATTTGTCTTTCTGGCAACCATAAATTTCTTTCTTTTTTCTTTCTTGCGATAGTAAGATAGCACTCATGTTTTCCTGCCTATCATGCGCTACTAAAGATAGCACTCACACTCTCCTATCTAGCTTGCCTTTCTAAAGATAACACTTATCTGCCTATCTTGTCTTAAAAAAAGCAGAGCAGGTTCACTTCCCCGCTCTGCTTAACAATCTTAATACTTACAAAATGTTAATAGACAACGCAAAAGGAACCCATTGAAATCAATGTGTTGTTATTATTGTTGTTATTAACTCTAACAAATCTCAACATAACTTGCTCCTTTTGTTTTTTTATGCCTATTCTAACATCATGTTATGCAATTGTAAATGTTTTTTGTTAAAAAAATTATTTAAAATTGTTTGTTGTTATTTTTCACCAATTTTTATATGATTTTTTAAACCCATCTAAAAATCATTTTTAAACCCATCTAAAAATCATTTTCAAATCGATTCAAAATTCATTTTCAAATCAATTTAAATTTTAATCATAAATTTTTTTATAAACAAAAATTAATGTTTCTTCATCAATATCAAGGTCATTGGTAAAATTGATAAACAAATAAACCTGACCATCAACATTTCTTTCAACAATATTATGTCTTACATTTAAAATAGAATTTTCAATAAAGGTTTCTTTTGTGCAAACATAAAGTTTCATCATTGAATTTTCTTTGCTGTAAACTTTCTTTCCTACTGTCAAATTTTGCTCAGCTGGCATGACAGAAACTTCATTTTTATTGAAAGTTATCTTATCATACATTGGAAAGAGGATATTAAAAACATCTTTCTTTTCTCTTTCTTTATAATTTTTTATTTCACTTCCCTTTATGTTGTCAATATGCTTCCAAGTCCCATCAAGATGACCATCATGCTCACAAGACTTAATATTCATCTTTGGTTTTCTATATTCTGCCTTGTTTTTGATTAGCTCCATATCCTTTTGTGTATAAGGAATACGGTTTAGTCTTTGATAGACATGAAAATATAATTCCTGCTCTTTCGCTTCATCTGCATAAGGCTCTTTTCTTTCAAACAAAATTAAATTATCATCCAAATTCATAATTAAAAAATTGAAAACTTTATCTTTCATCCGAACTTGGTCAATGGTATAATACAAATGATTTTCGGTGTCTGTTCCACTCTGTTTTTCACCAAAAAACAACTCACCTGGCATATCTTTTGATTTTGTTTTAATAGGACATGGCAAAATTGCCTCTGCAAAATTGTTTGTAGACATTGCATATATCCACTTTCCTTGAATTCTTGATTGATGTTGATAGCTTTTTTGAACATCATAAATGCTTAAAATTTTTTTCTTCATATTTCCCTCCATTAAATTTTCAAGCAAGGGAATATTTGTTTTGATATATTCAATTTTATTATTTAAACATTGAATTTTATAAGAAATTACCTTTTCTGTTAAATTCATAATTTCATTGATGCTGAAATCCAAAGATTGCAGATATTGAATATTTGCAAGTTTCTTCACGCTATCAGTGTCATAGTATCTATAACCATTTTCTTCGTTGACATATTCTGGTTTTAAAAGGCCAATGTTATCATACCATATCAATGTTTTTTTGCTTACCCCTGTAAGCTTTGAAAATTTACCTATAGAAAACATTTTCCCCTCCTTTCAGCTTCACTTTATCATTATAGCTCACTATACACTCAAGCGTTTTTTCAAAAAAAATTAAAAAATTTTAAAAATTTTTGATAAATTTTATTGCTTTTTCATGATTTTCAATCTTTTTTCATGATTTTTAATGTTTTTTATTAATTTTTAATAGATTTCAATGGTTTGATTGATTTTTAATTCAATTATATATAATAAATTAAAAAACAGACGATAAATCGTCTATTTTAAATATTATCAAATATATTATAAAAAAGAATTATTTTTTTTGTCAAACATGATTTAACTTTTAAATATCAATAAACATTATTTAAATTTTAAGCTATTTATATGCCATAAACATATGTCTTCAACTTTATCATTTTCTTGAAACCCTATAAATTTCATAAACTTGATAAAAGATGGCTCTAAATTATTTAAATAAATTGTTGTATTCAAACTTTTATAAAACTTATGGTTAAGTTTCCAAAGTTTTAAAGAAAAATCATATTGATTTTGTGGTTTTACACTTGCTCTTGTGGTTAAATTTACATAAGGCAAAAGATAAGGACACCTGACATTTTCATTGTTTGGCAGACGGACAGAAAGACCGCTGTTTTCTACTCCTATAATAAAATCTCTTAAATCGACAACATCAAAATATCTTTCCTTATAAATATTGGATAAAAGATATATCTCATTTATTTCTATCGAATTTGGCAAAAGCTTTTTTATTTTATTGATTGTTTCTCCGCTCACGCTGTCATCATCGACCAAGGTATAACTACCCTTCTTGATAAGCGATATTTGCTTATCAAAACTTGGACTGCCAACTCTCGGAATAAGCCCCAGACTTCCAAGTTGCGGTGAAGAGATATCAAATAGCCTGCTTATATTTAAATTAAAATTACCATTAAAATAACTATCGATACTTAAAGTATTTGCATTCTGAAGTTCTTGATAGGCAACCTTAAGCTGCTCTTCAACCTTAATGGTCATAACTTTCAAGTTCTTTCCAAACTCCTTTTGAAAAAGCTTTTTAAGTGATTTTAAAAATTTCTCCCTTGCTTTAATCAAAACATTTTTATCAACTATTTTCAGCAAATTTTCAAATGGCAGCATCCCCTCATCTCTTATCAGAAAATTTGTAGACCTTTCCTTAGATGCAAGCTCTTTTGCCAAACTCTCATTTTTTTCACTTTCAATCGTTTTTTTTATAGTTTTATCTTTTCTAATGTTTCTTGAAGATAATTTGGAAGAATTGTCATTATTTTCAATGAAAAGACGATTATTTGCCGATAATATAGATTTTATTTGCAAAAATTCTTTTCTGGTATCATTTCGGCTTACACAAACTCCCATTCCATCTTCTAAAAAGGCATAATTAAATTTTGCATTATCACTGCCAAAAACATAAGCGACTTTTATTTCTTTATCAACATATTTCTTTAGATAGCGCTCAAGTCTATCAATTACGCTTGTAAAGTTTATATAGCTTTCAACATACATACATTCCCATGGGTCAATCATAAGCCAATCTGAATTTTTAACAACCTTTTGACATTCTAAAAGTCTTTCGCCCAAATTTGAATTATAATAAGGTTTTGTTGAAACATAATCTTCATGAGATGGTGAAAAATATCCACCAATGACATCATAACCCAATTTTTCCAGTTCATTTTTTGCTATATTCATCATTTCAATATGCCCTTCATGAATAGGTAAAAATCCGCCAGTTGATAAGAGAACAATTGGATTGTTATATTGTTTATTCAAAAGTTTACCAACAGGTGTTGTGAGTAAATTTAAGTTATAAAAATCTTTAGCTTCAACCTTGCTATCAATAAATCCTGCATCGACAAGCAGGTCATAATCATGATATTTATCATATAATTTGCTATAAAACCTGTCATTTTCTATCTTTTTTAAGATTTTTTCATTAATTTTCATATAATTTCTTTTCATTATCTATTTTCTTGCCATAATCTCTTTTATTGCTTGGTTGAAATTTCCCCAACCATCTTTGGCAGAACAATCCCATAAATCTAAATGAATTGCAGGCGATTTTGACATATATTTATGAAGATTGTATCTGTGCATATTTTCCAAATTTTCTGCGTATAACTCAAATTGCTCTCTTGCTTGCTTTGAAAGAGAAGACAAAATCTTTGACTTTTCTTCTTCATCAAAGTTTATATAATTCAAATAATATTCAACAAAGTCATAAGGCGCACCAAACACCATCTCATCAGTTCTGTTGTCATACATATCGCCGCTTGGAGAAACCTCAATTATGCTTTTTGGCACATTCAGCTCTTTTGCCACCTTATAAACCTCTGATTTATGAAGGTCAGAAATAATTTGAAGGTCAACCATACCATCTGATGCCTTGCCAATATATCCCAAATAAGTACCTTCATCTCTGTTTGTTGTTCCGCAAACAACCGCATTTAAACCCTCTTGACATAAAAGACTTGTGGTATAATAAAGGATAGGTGTTCTGCTGTATGGACCAAGTTGACCAATAGCCCATGGCTTACCTTCAATCGAAATAGTGCCCTCAAGCGTAGTGCGGATAAGAGTATTTATTTTTGATAAATCAATCACATAGGCAGGAAGACCAAGTTTTTGACACAACTCTTCCCCTCTTTCTGTCGCCTTATCCTGATTTGTCACCCCTACAGATTTAATGATTGGCAAAAGCAAAGGCACAATTTTTTTAATTGGCGAGCCTTCCAGTTTTGAAGCATAATCTACAATTGCAAGGACAATTGCAGAATCAATCCCTCCACTTACAGCAACCACACAGGCAGAAAGATTGAATTTCTTTAAATATCGATTGAGAAGCTCTGCCTTTTTGTCTATATATTCTTTGGCATTAAAGCCCTTTTCTTCTCTTAAATTTTCTATAAGTGCAAGTATTTCATCGCATACCGGTTTTGTACTTTGTTTGTTGTATACTTTCATAATAATATTCCCCCTTCCATCTCCCATTCATAGCGTATATGCCCATCAGGGAAGAAAATTAATTGCCTGCCATTTTCTGGATTTTCATCACGAGTATATTTTGTAAGTGGTAATGAATACATGACATTTTGACCATTGACATCATACACACTTCCAATACGTTCAAGCACCAACAGCCTTGTGCCAACTCTATCCAAATAGCCTCTTATTTCTTCCTTCTTTGCTTGAGAAAGCTTATTAATCTCAATCCAATCATGCGCAGATTGTCTTCTATATTCATCATTTACCGGTCGAAGTGTAACCTGCTCTACCTTATTTTCTCTTGCAAAATTGATAAAATTTTCGATATCTTGCTCGTTGTCCATCATTCCCTTGCACATTACACAGGTAAGCCTTAAAGAAAAACCTATTTCATGAAGATACTTTATCAAATTTTCAAGCTCAATATATTCGCTATTTGGTTGATATATCCTTTTATTGATTTCCTTTTTATTACTTACAACAGATATGGTAATTGTAGTAAGTCCAAGCTGATACCATTTTTTTAAATAACTGTCATATTTATCTCTATTTTTTTCCACCAAAATACAATTTGTTTGAAGCTCTATAAAAGGAAACTTATATTCTTTTAAAACTTCAAGATAACCTGTTATTTGGTCAGGATATAACAAAGGTTCGCCTCGACTTGTCAACATAACTGTGTCTACTCCGCTCCTATTTGCCAAATTGCAAGCAATGTTAAAATTTCTAAAATTCACCTTCGGACTTTCAAGGTTCTCTTTGTTTGGTTTGCATCCTGATACACAAAATGGACAGGAAGCAATACAAGCATCTTTACCAACAACCACACTAAACATTTTAAATTTCATAATTTTCTCCTTTATCATTTATTAAATATTCTGTCTTTATATCCCCACCATGCGGCATATAAAATTCTTCAAAATAAGCACCAATATTATCAATAATTATTTTCGAATCTTGGTTTATCATCTTGCAAATTTCTCTATCTATATAATATTTTCCAAGAAAGTCGCTGCAATCACCAGAGCCTCCATAAAAATCGATACTAACCCTATTTAGTCCTCTTTTTTGAAAAATCGGATATACTTTTTCCTTGTTTTTTAAATAAAACTGATATTTTTTGTTGAATATGAGTTTATCCAAAAAACCACTAAACAAGCCATTTTGAATGACCAACATTTTATGCCTTCCATCTATAAATCTTAATATGTCAGTTTCCAAACGCATAGTTTTTTCAAGAAGAAACTGCCCAGGCTCAAGATATAGATTTTTCAATTTCATCTTATCCCTGATAAAGTTTAAAAATTCTTTGTCAATTGATTGCGGCTGCTTAATTCCAGCAATACTTATAAAATCTATCTCATTATTAAAATTCTTATAAATAAAATTCAACATTTTTCGCAGAGAACTTTTTTTGCTTTTTAATTTCCCCGGCAAATAAAAACTTATTCCAACCATTCTCTCTTTTGCCAATTTTATCATCTGTTTAATTTCATCAACTTTGCAACCTAAATGTGATTGCTCTTTGAAAACTTCCGATATATTAAGCCTAAAACAAAGCTTTGTATACAAATCATCTGCATACAAAAGAAAGGTCTTTAATTTGTCAATATTATCAAAGGTAAAAAATCTTACCCCTTCATGATACAATTTTTTAATTATTTCATCTTTACATAATACATTAATTAAACATACATTTTCAGACGAAATCTTATATTTTAAAAGGTTTTCAAAATGATTAAAAGAGCTAACTGAAAAATACCCCCCCCCATTTTCTATCAAAGGTTTAAGCTTAAGCAATACCTGCTTTGCTGAATTAGCTTTGATTGGATAACAAACGCTTGCTAACTTCCTATACTCTTCAAAATTAGCATCCAAACGTTTGGTATTAATATAAAAAATGTTATTTTTATCCATAGCTCCTCTTATTACTATATTGATAATAACATATTACACATTACTTGTCAAGCCCTTTTTTAAAATTTAAAAAAAAGACAGCACTCATTTTATTCATGCCAATCTTGCGCTTGTAAAGATAAAATTCATTTAATGCCTTCCTATCTTATATTCATAAAAAAAGCAAACAAGCCAAAACCTGTTTGCAAAACAAAAGCTAAACAACCAAAAATAACAAAACTCTCAAACTTTGAATTGAATATGAAAGTGTAACCTTTCGTTTTAGCAGTATCTAGAATAACATAACTCTCAAACTACGAGATAATATGGTTAAATTCGGTAGAGTTTTAGTGGTATCTAGAATAACATAACTCTCAAACTTAATTCAACAAGCAAAACAATTCCTACTAGTTTTAGTGGTATCTAGAATAACATAACTCTCAAACCTGATGTTGATATTCCTGAAAAGAATGATGGTTTTAGTGGTATCTAGAATAACATAACTCTCAAACGAGCAACCTGCGATTAAATTTGTTGGTTGGGTTTTAGTGGTATCTAGAATAACATAACTCTCAAACAGACAGACTATATATATATTTGTCTTTAAAGTTTTAGTGGTATCTAGAATAACATAACTCTCAAACATACATATAAAGAATTTGTGAAAGATTTTCGTTTTAGTGGTATCTAGAATAACATAACTCTCAAACTCGATTGTCCACCCTACAAATTCATATCCTGTTTTAGTGGTATCTAGAATAACATAACTCTCAAACATGCGTTGTTTATTACTTGTTATTGTTTTTGTTTTAGTGGTATCTAGAATAACATAACTCTCAAACATAGCTTTGATAATCTATTCATGCAAATATGTTTTAGTGGTATCTAGAATAACATAACTCTCAAACAAGTGAATATGTGACATTAAAAGGAACTAGGTTTTAGTGGTATCTAGAATAACATAACTCTCAAACGGGTATAGAAACATCAACTTTTATTTATTTGTTTTAGTGGTATCTAGAATAACATAACTCTCAAACATATTGAAAGCATAAATATTAATGGTAGTTAGTTTTAGTGGTATCTAGAATAACATAACTCTCAAACTGTTATAGGCAAAGATTGAAGATTTTTTGTGTTTTAGTGGTATCTAGAATAACATAACTCTCAAACCTTATAGCTTTAATTTCTTCGTTTTCAAGCGTTTTAGTGGTATCTAGAATAACATAACTCTCAAACTCTTTGTAAATTGGTTGATTATTATCATCAGTTTTAGTGGTATCTAGAATAACATAACTCTCAAACTCTTTGTAAATTGGTTGAT
>CARUPR010000005.1:0-37770 GCA_949077035.1 uncultured Eubacteriales bacterium | reverse complement strand
GTTTTAGTGGTATCTAGAATAACATAACTCTCAAACTCTTTGTAAATTGGTTGATTATTATCATCAGTTTTAGTGGTATCTAGAATAACATAACTCTCAAACCTCAAAAATGGAATGAGATGCACCCTGATAGTTTTAGTGGTATCTAGAATAACATAACTCTCAAACATACAAATCAAGAATTACATCAACACAACTGTTTTAGTGGTATCTAGAATAACATAACTCTCAAACCTCAATTTTGAAAATTATTTATGCCACCGCACTTTTTCTAGATACACTTTTTTTTATTATTTTAACACAATTTTATATTAAACACAAATCTTTATCTATAATAATTTTATTTTCTTTTTTGAAAATATTTTTATCATAGCTGTCTATAAATAAAATTTTTATATCCTTATAATTTATTTCTTTAATTATTTTTTCAATATCTTTTTCATTTAAAATAGCTGTAAGTCCTATTAATACTACCAGTTTAATTGAGACTAGTTCACAATATACCTCAATATATCTTAAAATTTTTTCAAGCAAATTCTGCTGTTCACCAAATTCAAATTTAATGATTTTCAACAATGTTTCAAGATTAATTTCATTATTATAGTCAATATTAAAATCTAAATTGGATACAATCAATTCGCTTAATTCTATTATATCTTGATTTACTTTTGAAATTTTTTCACTTAAATCAATATGGCTATTTAAATTTAAAATTTTATTTTTAAGCAAGCCCTCCATCTTCTTATTATTACAAGATAAATTATAAAAATCATACAATACTAAAGCTTTCTTTGAAAAATTTATAGGTAATATATCAGACAAAACCCACTGCCCATCTTCATTTTCAGCTTGCATAATTATTTGTTTTGTCAAGTCATAATACTCATCGGCATTTTCTATAACCAGCGAATAAAAACTTTCTTTTTCAAAATCAAATCCATAACAAAAATTTGGATGCACTAATTTCATAATACTACCACCCTATCAATGCTTGAAAGAACTTTGCTGTTTGACTGCCCAACAAGAAATTCTATATCAGCAAATTGTTTTTCTGTAACTGTAAGCAATTGAACAAGTCCATTCTTTGGCAGATTTTTTATCACTTGATTTCGCAATAATTGCGATGAATTTTTATTTATGACTAATTTTGAATAAACTGATTTTTGCATCATAATAAAACCATTTTTAAGTAAAAAAGTTCTAAAATTTCTATAATCTCTCAAGTTTACCTTGGTAAGCATTGGCAAATCAAAAAATACAAGCATCCTCATAATTCTACATCTCATAAAAAGAGATTTCTCCTTTACCTTCATTATTTAAACAATCAAAAAGGCTTTTACAATATAAAGAAATAGCATTTTCCAAATAATAACTTTTCTCCTTTATTTTTACCTGAAAATCAAAAATTTTTAATATTTGAGTCCTAAAATCCTCTTCTTTATTCAAATTTATAACTATTCTATCAATTAAAATCCTAAATGGCTCCATAAAATCACTGCCCAGATTAAAATCATTAAACTCATTTTTATGCCAAATCCCCAGTTGTGTAAGATATCCACTTTTGACAATTTCCCTATTAAAGCATGAAAGCAAAACTGCATAACCATAGTTTAATGCACTATTGATATCCTCATCCTCTCTTCTTGAAAAATTTAATCCAAATAGTGCATTAAAATAAACTTTAGCAGAGTGTCCTTCCCTATTTGTATAATCATTTAAGACAACTTGAGAAAGGTAATTTCTAAGCAATTCACTTTCATTTTTATGATTTAATTCCTCTAAAAGTATGGATTGTTGATAAATTTTATTTTTAATAATTTCAGTCCAAACAATTGCTTTCGCTTCTTCATTCCAAGTAATTTGATTTTTCAATCTTTTGGCTGAATGATAGTTTCCATAATATGGTAAAACTTCACTTTCTGGATTATGTTTTTGGTCACAAAAGATAATTTTGACATTGTTTTTGACAAGTTCACTTATGAGTGCACATGTCAAAGAAATCCCGGTTGATTCCAAGATAAGTTCTGAAATTTCTGGTATAAAAACCTTGATTTCTTTGTCATTTCTGCACACTAAATAATTAAGTTTTAAATCAAGTTTTGCACGCTCTTTTATTACAATCGTCCTAAAACTCATTATAAAACAATCCTTTGTTCAAACAATCCAGAAACAGAGTTTTTAATTAAAACAATCTTTTTCCCGGTAATATTTTTATTGATAGTAATCTTCCCTACACTTTTTCCATCCTGTAATTTTGACAAATCAACAGGGTCTGTCCCACATGAACATTTTTTAACAATTTCATGAAGCACTTGCACTTGGTCTTGGACATTTAAGGAAATAAATATAGCCTTCTTATCTTTAAGTTTTGAAAGCAAAATTGTAGACAACTGCATATCATCATATACTTTGCAAGACAATTTTTCAATAAACTTTTCATAAAGCCTCAAATTCTGTTCTTTAGTCAAAATTATTTCTTTATTTCCCTTCTTTGATGCAGGTGAAACTTCAATAAATTCATCAGATTGTTTAAGCGCCAAATCAGTTTTATCTGCTTTATGCTTAAAATATTTTGAGATAGCTTTAATATATTTGTTACTTTCATCATCAAGAAAAATTTGATTTGCATTGTGAAGAACTAACTGGTCGCCAGATTTTCCTCCCAAAACATATCGACCTTTTCCTATTAATAATGTAGACTGAAAGTTGATTTTATCTATCAAAATTTTTGCATCTTTAAGACCGCTTGCCTTAGAAATATATTCAAGTATATTTTCTTTAAAATCAGCTTTGCCCATATTTTTAATAACAACCATAATTGGCACAGCTTCAATCGTTTTAATTGTCTGATTCTTTTTATTTTTGCTTTCTATAAGCATAAAATAGGCATTGTTAAGATTGTTGTATCCACCATATTTTTCGGTATCAAACAAAGGACTTGACTCATCGCCTTTTATCGAAACAGAAGCCTCCGTCTTTTTATTATTTTTGTTGCTTTTGTGCACTGTTTCTTTATAAAAAGCACCATTTAGTTTTGAAAAACTCATTTTTGAAATAAGCGGACTGGTCTTTTGGCAGATTTCTTTAATCCTTGCTATATCTTTTTTTGCACTCCATACAAGTTTGCCTGTTGTTGATGAATAAACATTTCCCCAAAACAGATGCAAAATATTATTGCTTTTTGTATTTTGCTCTGATGCGGTTGAAGTTTCATCATCCAAATCTTTCTTATGTCTATAAAAATTGCGAGGGTCATCGGTAAATTTTGAATTTATAATATTTCCAACAACAATATTAAGATAAGCATCTTGAGCATGATGTAAGTCATTGATATCTCTGCATTTTGTTATCGAAAAGGTCTGTCTAAATTCGGTAACTAATTTTGCCTTATTATAAACAACCTTTCGGGTATTAGCCATGGACTCTTTCAAGAAATCAATAACCGCTTTAACAGATTGATTTGTTTCAACAAGTTGACGTGCAATAAATTGCCCCAACTCATTATCTGTCAGAGGTGCAGTCCTTATAAGCCTATCATATTTTTCTTTTGAAATAAAACCATTGTCTAAAAGCACCTTCCAAAAATCTTTTTGTTTTGCGATATACTCATAAGGCAAAGGATATCTATCAGATTTTTCTGCATTAAGTTGTCTTTTTACAAGGACTTTGTTATCAATGCTGTCATCCTTAATTATTGCTTGAGGAATTATGTGGTCAACATCATATAAATTATCATTGAAAATATCCTTTATATCAATCGTTTGACCACTATACATACATTTGCCAGCCTGAAGAAAATATAAATATAGCCTTTCACTTCTTAAAGAATTGACATCTTTGTCTGTATTTAACTCTTCAAGAAGCTGTGCAATCTCTTGTGCTGAAATAAATACATTCTTTTTAAATGCTTTTGATGTATACAAACTTTCAAGCTTATCCTTTCGAGAACTCTTTCTTCCTGCATCACCCTTTTCGCCATCTTCACGAGTCACTTCAACAAAAACTTTTTCTGGCATTTGCCCCATAACAGACACTATTTCTTTGATAAGTTTGATAGTTTGCCAGATTCCCCGCTTAACCGCTGGTGAGCAATAAAGATTTTCAACATCGTCATAGATAAGTTCAGTCAAAGTCCTATCATTACTTTTAAAAAGCTTTTCAGACAAGGTATAATCACCATTAGCTAAAATCTCTTGCAAGTTTTGGTTTGTAATCCAAAGCTCGTCCAGAATGGTTGTAATTTCACCCGTTTCACGATTTATAAACTTGATACCACAAATAAACTCATATGATAGAGAGCCCCAATCTTTAAAGTTTAAGCCCTTCAAATATTTAAATTGCTCATCTGAAAACACATCGCCAAACTCTCTTCTTATTCTTTTATCAAGTCTGTTTTTATCTGAAATGATGGTATGGTATTTTATTATTTTTTCTATTTCAAACAAATGCTTATCAACAAATTCATGACCAAAAAATGGATGAGTTGCAAGTTTAGAATAGGAAGAATAATTGTTTGCAAATTCTTTATCAATGCCGCTAAGATGAATGTCATTCATCTCTTCTTCAGAAAACAACCCTTCTTTAATCAAAAACTTTTTGACATCTTTTGAAGAAACCTTTGCAAAATTGCAAAATAGCTGATTAAACAAAGCCTGTTTCAATTCAACAGAAATGTTATTACCATTGATTTTTAATTTATTAAGTTCGTTTAGCACCCTAAATTTAGAATTAATTATAGAATTTTTAGGAAGCACATCTTTATCTTTCAAATAGGTACATTTATTTGTCATTTTGCCAATAAAAGCATCTTCTGCACTATCAAAATTGATAATTTTATTAAGCGTCCAAGGCTTATAATCAAGATTGGCAATTTTCTCTGCCCAGCCATGCTTTTGACCTTGCAAATTTTGACCAATAGGACCAACAAAATAAGGCACCCTGAAAAATAATATTTGCAACAATTTTTGAGAATTTGTCAGACCACAAGACTCATCAATTTCATTTAAAAAGTCATATTTCTTTGCATTTGTTTGCAAAATTTGCTTAAGTTCTTTTTCATAAAGCTTATTTGGTAAAACACTGTTTGCCTTCGTCCTCTGTTTAGGCAAAAATTTATCTTCCTGAATAAGCGAAACAAAATAATCTCTTTCCCTTTCAAACTCTTCTTTATCAGCACATTCCTTTGGATTTTCAGAAAGTATCTTTAAAATGTATTTATAAAAATCTTCTTTGCTTTTACTTGAAACGTCTAAATCTACCACCTGTTTTTTGCCATTTATTAAATTGCAATTTACATATTGTGCATATCCAACATTTTTATCAGAATTTTTATCACGAGAGTTTCTAAAAATATTAAAATATTCTTCCTTATAATATTTCTTTATAAACTTTTTAAATATCTCCAACTGACTTTGATGTTTATCATAGCTTTCAACCATGGCATCACAAATATAGTCACAATCTCCAAGAATAGTTTTCAACTGAAGCAAACTATAAATCTCTTGAATTTTATAGAGAAGTGAAAGCTGCTCATCTGACAAACTTCCGCCAATTTCATTAAGCTTACTTTCAATCGCTTCATCATTAAAATCCAACTTACCATCTTCAAATTTTGAATCAAATAATTGTTCTAAATTAATTTTTCCGTCCACAAAAGCACCAACCAAAGCTTTCTCAGATTTTGATTTTGCACAAAAGATTTCATTAAACTTTGATTTAGTCACCTTTATTCCGCTTTTGCTTTTTATACATTCTAAAATTTTGTTTACATCTTCTTGATTAAGAATTTTAGTTTGCATCAAACAATCATCTTGGTCTAATGCCTTTGTATAAACCTCCAATACCTCATTAAAAATATTGATAAGGTCTGAATTTTCGCCAAAACTTCCACCATACAAAAAATGTCCACGATGTTTAATAATGTTATGCACCGCCAAATATAGCAATCTGATATCTTTGGCAGGAGTGTGAATCAACTCTTTTCTAAGATGATATATTGTAGGATAATCGCTGTAATAATCCTTGTCCGAATAAAACCTTCCGTCAATTTCGCCATGAAAAAGAGAATCCTTACTTTTTAAAGAATTTGACATCTTATTCTTATCTTCCATCCACAGATTGCTGTATTTCATTCTTGTAAGAAAGTCTTTATCTACCTTTGCCACCTCTTCAGCAAAAATATCTCTTACCCATGAAAGCTCAAGCTTTTTTCTGTCAAGTCTTCGCCTATTTGTTCTTTTTTGACGCCTTTCCTCTGCTGTATGAGCACCTTCAAAAAGCCTTACACCCCACAAATCTTTCCCTTTTCGGCGAATTAAGTTATAATCTTGGTCTGTCACAGCCCAACCACAACTATTTGTTCCGATATCCAATCCTAAAAAATATTTTGTCATTTTTCTTGACTCCTTTGTAAAAATATGGTATAATAATTATAGAATAACATAAACGAGTTCAAATAAATGTATTCTAATCACACCTACAGCGGTAGGAATTAAGAGAAAACTTAAAGTTTTCTCTTTTTTTTTAGAAAACAATCAAAACGTTTATATAACTCCTTTCAAATATTATAACATATTTTATATATCTCAAAATTCATTCGTCAAATTTCGCAAGATAAATATCAAATTTTGTTGAATTTTAAAATAGCTTTTTCAAATTTTAAAATATTGTTTATTGAATTTTTAGTTAGTATTTATTATATAATAAAATAGATATTGTTTAATTTTGCTTTGCACAAAGCCATAATTTTAATTTATATATAACAGCTCCCTCTTGACATTTTGCCACTTTTATATTATCATTATTTATATTTTGAAAGAGGTTGATATGAAAAATTGGATGCAATCATTAAAAAAAGAAGTCGATAATGACAAGAAGTTGATTTTAGTTGGCGGAGCCAGCAGCTCTGGAAAAAGTTATAACAGCCAGTGTTTGGCAAATTATCTTTCAAATGACCATCGTGTTTTAATGATTTCTGCAGACAATTATTATAAAGGTGTTGCAAAAATTTCGGTGGAAAAAACCTGCCTGAAAGATAAATTTGCAAAATATCAAAAAGATGTTGATATAATCTCAGCTTTATTGAAGAAAATCACCCTAATTTATCCTTTACAAGACAAACTTAAAGGCAATCAAAGAAAGGAATTTAATCTTGCAATCTCCCCTTATGTTTCAAAAGAGGATAAAGAAGAATTTATTGATGAAATTGCCTATCAACTTGAAAACATGAATTTTGATGAACCATTTGCAATTGATTTCAGCCTTCTTTCTAATCAAATAAAAGACCTATTAAATAAAAAAATGGTGGCATTGCCTCAATATAGTTTTCATACCAGTGAAATTGATGCTCAAACAGAGGTAAATGGAAATGATTATGATATCTTAATCGTTGAAGGCCTTTATGCGCTAAGAGAAGAACTTTTATCACAACTCAATGGAATATCATATGTTACATCAGCAATTGTCTGCGACCCAAACACCCTTCTTTCGCGAAAACTTCATAGAGATATTTTAGAGAAAAGAAGCAAGCTGTCTGAAGAAATGATTTTATTATCATTTTTAGATATAATTATGCCTGCCTATGATGATTATATTTTGCCAACATTGCAAAACGCAAAGTATATTTTAAATACAAGCATAACTGAAAAAGAGGTTTCAAACAAAGTTGAAGACAAGCAAATAAAATTTCAAACAAACAAAGAAATTTATAAATTGTTGAAATCAATTGGTGCAGTCAAAAAGAATGTATGCAAACAAAAAGATTTCTATTTAGAAAACAAAACTGATAAAAATCCTTACAACCTTTCAATTTCGCTAAGAGAAAGCGATGGGATAGTTTCAAATCTTCAATTTAAATTTCTTGAAAGCATCTATTCAAGACAAACCGAAAATTATTCTTTAAAATCATTCTCTATTAAAAATAGACAAAGTGATAATTTGCTTAATAGTTTTGCTCATGCAGGTTTTAATGTTTCTGACATAATAGATAAAACAAGGACAATTTATGAAATTGATGGAAAAACAATCAAGCTTGATGAAATAGAAAATTTAGGATTATTCTTAGAACTTGATAATGAAAATATCTATCTTTTAAATAAATATAAAAATCAGTTGAATCTAAATGAGCCTGTTGAAAAATCTTATCGAGAGCTTTCAAAATCTTCAAAAAACAATGAAACTGATATCGAAAATGCTTAATATATAATAAAGCAAAATAAAAAATTCAATAAAAAAAAGAATAAATTATTGTTTTAATGTTTATAAAAAATTAATAACTTAACCATTTTCTCTCTTCGCAATATATATTATATTATAATATATAAAGGCACTTTTTTACTATAAATTTTATCTCTAAAAAATCAAAGTGTAAAAAAAATGTAAAAAATGTTGTAAATTGGTTTAATTTTTATACTTTAGAGATAATCAAGCAATTAAAGACCACTATTTTATCGTAGTGGTCTTTTTGCTCTCAAAAGCTAAACCTTTCTAACTGTCGGCATATTTTGTTCAGCGAATGGGTCGTCATTAGTTGCCTTCTCAATTCTTGGACCTATATCGTCTAATGTTGGTAAATCTCTTGGCATTTCTTGAGTTTCTACAAAGTTATCTATTATGTGCTTATAGTCATATTTATAGTTTACTTTTTGCCCATTGTATGTTCTGTTATTGTCTGTTGTACTTTCATATGGAGATAATTTTAACAAAATCTTTTTATTAAGCAATAATTCGTCTAGATTTATTTCGTCGTCTTCATTTGAACAAGGCAATCCCAAAACATTTAACAAAATAGGTCATTTCCACCCAAAGCTTCTGTTTTGCTCTGAGCAACTAACTCTATCTACTATGTTTTGCCCTCTATGTGCTCCAGTTAATAATTTGAATGTAAGTTTGAATAAACTTTCGTCAGCATTTATGATTTCAATGTTGGTAATCTTTGCGATTACATTATCTTCAGTTATAACATTACTTGTTGAATATTTAGTTGTTCTTATATAATTTGCCATTTTAGGCCTCCTCGTATTTAATTCAATATAATTTTGTAGTTATTTTATTTCGCTATGGTCAGCAACCAGTATGAATTAAAAAATGTTTTATTAACATAAAATTCTCCCTTATTAATTTATCTTTTTTATTTTGCTTCTTTATAAATTTAGAGATTAGATTTCTATTTTTGATAAAAACCTTGATTTTTGTCTATAAATCAATTCCCTAAAAATTTGCACTAAAAAGCCATGAGTAGACTTTACTCATTAAATCTTTTAGTTGTTACCACATAAATAATTGTTATATGTAATTGAAGCTTGTTGCTCTTGAGTTTTTGTAGAGTGAGCATAAATTCCTAGAGTTGTACTTTCATTAGCATGACCCAAAATCTTTGAAACGGTCTTTAATGGTATTCCACAATCAAGCATGAGTGTAGTCGCGGTGTGTCTCAATGAGTGAGGTGGTATATGTTTTAAACCATTAACTCGTTCAAATTTAGTTACCCAATAATATATTGATTGTGGGTTAATGGGTTTGCCGTTATCTTGTAAAAATAATTTATCTTGTTCATACCATAAATCACCATGCGAACTTTTTTGCTCGTCCCACCAAACTTTATATTCAGCTAATATTTGAGCTAATGCTATAGGCACACCAATAGTTCTATACGATTCATTTGTTTTTGTTGATTTTTCTTTAATACCAAATTCACTCGTATAAACTAAATCTTTAATTATACTAAGCCTATTGTTTTCAAAATCTATGTCGCTCCAATCTAAAGCTGCAATTTCACATTCTCTTAAACCTAAAAATATTGCACAGGATACAATAGCTTTAATTTTTAGATTCTTTTCTTGTTTAAGACAAAGCACAAACTCTCTTGCTTCATTTTCGTCATAAATTTGTTTTCTCTTTCGTTTTCTTTTTTCAAATTTAGTAAATTCGCTTTTAGCATAGTTTTGCTCTATTAAGCCTCTTCTTTTGGCTTCACTTAATATAACGGTCAATATAGTTTTAATCCCTAAGTTTGTGTCTTTTGAATATTTAACTTCTTGCTTTGTTATATCAAAATAATTCGCAATTGGCATCTTAAAATATCTACATATTGCTTTAGCTGTGTTAATATTGATTTGTTGACCTACTTGACTAGCTAAACGAAGTGTAAGACGATTTATGCCAATTATTTCTGCTACTTTAACTTTCTTTAAATTCTGCTTGTCAATTAATTCATTAATAGATTTTTTTACAATAACAATAGTTTTAAGATAAGTACGAGTACTTAAATAATCATAAAAATCTTGTATAATATTGGGTGTCAATTGTTTTAGAAGATATTTTTCAAAATAAGGATTTATAACCTTTAAGCAATTTTTAGCCATTGTTCTATATTTATAAGCTTCTTCATTTCTAACTAAAATTTTATCGCACCAATCATTAGCAAAATCTATAAAACGCATATTTTCATCTATACTATCACTACCTTGAGATTGCTTTCTTGCCTTTTCTTCAAAAGCTGTTGATACAATATCTAATTCGTGTTTTATATCAGCTTTTAAAGTTAGGTTTTTAGGTATTTTCCAAGTCATAGTGTAATTTTTATGTTTTTGCGTGATAGGGTCTTTCCCGCTATAAATTAATCTATAGCTTATAAGTTTTCCTTTTTTATCAAATCGTTTTTGTCTATGCATTTTGCACCTCGCTTGTTTCTTTACTAAAATAATTTAAAAGTTCGTCAAAGCAAATAAATATTTTGTTTCCATTTCTATAATGCTTAACTTTGTTTTCTCTGCACAATGAACGAAGGAATCACTCGGTTATTGCAGTGTTTGGATCTAACTCTTTTAAACCCTCTAAACATTGAGGTATCGTCCTTACAATATGAATTTTAGGTTTTACTATTTCGTCCATAGTGCCTCCTCAGTTTTGGCAATTATATAATGTTTTTTTAATAAAATACACAAAATTTCACTGCCTTTAAAAATCTTTTTACATTTTTTCATTTTTATATAGTCCTCCCATAAAAAATTAAATTAATAAGGCATTTATTTTTTTCGCCTTATATTAAATTTAGAGGGTGATTTTTAAATTTTATTAAAAACCTTGATTTTCATCTATAAATTATTTGTTTTTGAAAGCAGACTTTGATATAATTAATTTGAGGTATTGATATGGAAAAAGATAATGAAACTGAAATTTATGATTGTGATGTTGTGGTTGAAAATCTTATAGGATTGTTGGAAGCAAATAATAAAACAATTGTTAAATATGCTGAGGCAGTTGGTTATAAGCCTCAAACAATATATACTTGGAGATCTAAAAAACAAAGACCTGATTGGGCTGATAAAGCTTTTAAAACTTTTATGTTTCTATCTCAAATAGAGTACTTTGAGCCTATGTTATTATTTAGAAAAGACATTGATATTAATAGATATAAAAATTATGAAACAAAAATAATAAAAAAGGTCAAAGAGTTAAAAAGAAAAGAGAAAGAGCTAAAAAATATGAAGGCTATTCTTAATATTTTTGGAAAACTAAAACTAAATCTCAATCAACAATTTATCTATCTTCTTAATAAAGTTTTATCTGCTAAAAAACTTAACAATATTGAGGATTTAGAAAAATTTAGGAATGAAGTTGGTTGTCAACTTTATGACTGCATTTATAAAGCTTTGCCTTAAATATTAAAAAAGTCCTAGATTTAATTCTAGGACACTTTTTTATTTGGTTAATATATATTAAAAAGATTATTTTCGTTAATTCAAGATATGCTGGGTTAACTCTGGCATATATCTATTTTTCAAATTGTTTATGTTCGTCTAGTAAGAATAATAACTTTTTGATTGGCTCAATATCATGTTCCTCAACACTACACCTAATCATATATTTAATTTTGTCTAATAGCAAGTCAGTTAATATATTTGTTATCTCTTTATTAAAGCTGACTGAATCATTAAAATTTTGTTTGTTATCTTTCATAATAACTCCTTTGTGTTTATCAATTCTTGTTTGACTGAAACGATAGGTATATTATAAATCGTATTTTTAGAAAAGGACACTATGGGGAAGAAGATAATTAAAATTTGTTTTGAGTTCATAGATTTAATTTGGGGACACTTTATTTAGTTTTATATATATTTTATTATAAAAGTTATTTTCGTTTAATCTAGGTATCTCTGTTATCTTCTGGTGTTATTCTGCAATAAAAAAAATAGCACTTTAATTTTTGTGCTATATTGATTTTAAGATAAAATGTCTAAGATTACATTATTATTAAATTAAACATACCCAATTTTATCAATTAGAGGTATTTTCCTAAAAAAATATTGATTTACTCTAAAATATAACTTAACTAATCTATTTTGATTATATTTATTCCAATTTTGACTAAATAAAGAGTTTACATTGACCTCTTGCTTTAATTACTCCAACCAGACAAGACACTATAGGTTGCATCAGAACAAACAATTTTATATGTTGTATCAGGATTCCAATTAGTACCTAAACTTATAACTTGCCATTGTGCTTTTGTGCCTGAGTAGTTAATAGTTTTAAGTTTGCCACAATCTCTGAAAGCATAATTGCCAATATTTTTAACACTACTGCTTATAGTTATTGAAGCTAAATTACTACAGCTATTAAAAGCATCATTCCCTAGATTAATTACAGAATCTGGAATTGTTATATCTGTTAAAGATGTGCAATTAGCAAAGGCTAGATTTCCTATACTTAATGTCCCTTTTTCAAATGATATAGATGTTATTCCACTACAATTTCTAAATGCCTCATCTCCTATACTTTTTAGAGTACTAGGAATTACTAAACTTTTTAGTCCTTTATAATAACTAAACGGACCACTTTTTATACTTGTAATATTTTCTGGAATAACTAGTTCAATGATTTCAATATCATTCAAATAAAGATGTGGGGCATAGAAAAGTGGATTTGAAGAATTATTTTTAAATTCAATATTACACCAATTAGCAAGGTTAGAGATATAAACTTTATTTAAATTTTTACAATCCCAAAAAGCATAATCTCCTATACTTGTAACTGAGTCTGGAATTTTAACAGATATTAAATTACTGCACCCAGAAAACGCATCTTCCAATATCTCTGTTGTTCCACTAGCAACTACAACATCTTTTATTCCAAAAGAAACTAAGTTTGAATAATATCCTTGACTAGCATATTGACAAGCTGTATAAAATTGAGATTCAGCTGTAATCCCTACACTTGACATCTCTTCACAAGCTTTTGAGTATTCGCCATTATTTATTAATTTTTTAGCATTATCTTCAACTGTATTTTGAATTTCTTGTATTTTTGTATAACTATCTAAGTAATCTATTGCAATTTTAAATGATTTGTATGCTTCGGCATAGTTTTTTTGATTTAAGAAATTTACACCTTTTTGATATTCTGCTTGATTAATTTCTAAAATTTTTTGATTGCATAGCCTTAGCATATTAACACTATCTTTATAATTACCTAAAGCTTCAAATTCTGCTTTTGCTTCTTTATATTTGCCTTGATTGTATAGGTTCATGGCATTTGTATATTTAGGGTTTACATAGTTAGGGTCTGCAGATTTAATCTTTATATCTTGATTTTCATATTCTTTATATACACCATCAGCAAAGCTTATATCAGTAATTCTAAAATAAATATTTAAACCAGAGTATTGTGTATTATATAACTCTAATCCAGTTTCATTTGAAGAACTATAAGCTGTAACATTCCATGAGCCATAATTGCCAGAAGCAATAGAGCCAGATAAAGAAATTTCTCCAACAAATAAGTGTTCATTACGTATATTATCAACTGTCATAATGCCTATTAAATGTGTTATTTCTTTTGTACTATTATTTGTTATTTTAAACTTAAAAATATAAGCATAATCACTAAGCCAATTATCACTTTCAGTATTGATTTTATTAGTTACTTCAACATCAAAGTTTTCAGATTTGTAAAGTTCTTCATTCGCAGATTTTTTATTAAGCAATAAACATGAAATGATAATAATTATAGTTGCAATAATTGCAATAGGAATTATACATTTTAATATCTTTTTTGCTCTTTCTTTTTTCTTTTCTTTTACTGCAATTCTTCTTTGTTGTTCTTCTTGTCTTCTTAATATCTCTTTTTGTTTAGCTTGCTCAATTTCTTCTAGCCTCTTTCTTTCCGCAGCTTTAGCTTCAATTAATTGATTATAATGTTGAATTTCTTGCTTAAGACTTTCATTTGCAAATTTCAAAAAAAGTTGATATAAGTATTGAGGTCGCTCAAGTTGTTCTTCAGCATCTTCAGTTATGTAGCAATCATCTTCATCTATCCAAGTGTCACGAGAATCATAATATACACGATCAAGAGTATCTCCATTTATACTTGGTAAATCTTCTTTTCTTGAAATTCCAAAATGAGCCAAAATTTTAAATAAATAAGCATTTGCATCTTGCGGATCTCTTCGTATCATTTCATTACAAAGTCTCTCTGCTTGAATCCAATCTTGAGTATTTAGAGCTAAATTGACTTGTTCAAAGAGCTTTTTTGGAGTTAATTTTTTTATTTCTTCTTGACTAACAAAAGCTGAATTATAATCGTGGTCTAATTTATCATTTTCACTTTCGTATGTAGATATTTTTTGTTTTTTCATTTTAAGATTGTTTAATTCAGCAATAGAAACTTTTTCGCCACATGAGTCGCAAACTGCATTTAATTCATTGTCTATTACTTCTAGATTTCCTCCACAATAAGGACATTTATTACTTAGCATTTTTCCTCCTGTTATTTCAATGTTTTTTGTTTTATATCTTTTTCTTTCATTAAAAGAAATAAATCTTTAGAATACTGTTTAATTTCTTCTTCATTATTTGATTTTATAGCATTGCTGAAACTATCAAATATATTTTTTATTTTATCTTGCAATTCCTTCAAATTGTCTTCATAAACATAATCTCCAAACCTAAATAATTCATATACTTTTTTCGTTTCGTTTTTTGCAATTTTGCTTTGAGCATAAGAACACAATATTTTAGCCTCAGCTGTAAGGTTTTTAAAAGTTTTAATTTTTGTTTTTGTATCAATGTTGATTTCTTCAACTTTGCTAGAAGCAGTAAATGCACATACACAATATATTACATAAATTAAAAGAGTAATAGCACAAACTATAACTCCGACCCAACTAGGAATCTTTGTTATTGTCATAAATATTAAGCCTAATAAAATTGCAGATATTAGACAAATTAAACTCATACGAATAATTGGAATTTTATAAAATATTTTTTCCTTTGTTGTTGCAGTTTTGATTACATAAATAGTTGTTAGTAATTGTCCTATAAAGGTAAGAGAAATTAAAGCATAACTTACCCAAAAAGAAGATAGTTCAAATCTGTTTATACCCATAATTTCATTTGGAATTACAAAAATAACTATATTAAATACCATTAATGCAACAAGCCAAGTCAAAGCATAATTTCTTAAATTTTTATTTTTCATAATAACTCCTTATTCAACTTTAGTTCCACATTGTAAACAAAATTTACTACTATTTGGCAAATCAGCTCCACAATTATTACAAACTTTTTTTATTGGTGTAGTAGATTTAATTTGATTACCACAGACATAACAAAATCTAGCAGAATTAGGCAATTTTATTCCACAATTTACACAGCTTATTTCTTGAGGCTGTGTATTATTTAAATTCCCCATTGCTTGAGTCAACACACCTCCAACAGCTCCACCAACACTAGCCATAGTTCCAAGACCAATCCCCATGTTTGTGAACTGACCAGAGGCTTCATTTTTTGCGACATCAGACGCAACATCAAAACTTCTCTCTTGTTGATAGGTGTAGCCTTCTTGAACCCTTTTAGTTGCAAGAGCTTGAGATTCTATAAGCATTTTTTGAGCTTTAGTTTGTTCATCGATAATATCTACTTGCTGTCTAATCTTTGCATCAGTTATATCAGCATATTGTCTAAAATGCAGAGTCTCAAATTTTTGAAATTTTTCATTATCTTCTGGTTTAATAATTCTATCAACTAAAAATCTCTCTAAAGATAAACCATATTCTTCAAATTCTGGTTTTAAAAGTGGCAAAAGATTTTCAGAGAGTTCTTCAAGATTTTCGTCAATCTCAAATATATTTATTTTTTCTTTTTTAATTGTTTTAGCTAGAACACTCTTAACTTTGGTTGACAAAATGCCACGAAAGTATGCAACAAGTTTTTCTTGTAAAAGCAAATTTTCAGTGCCTACAAGTTTTAACAATAGTTTTTTTCCATTCTCAACTTTAAGTATAAGTTCTCCACCTGCACCAATTACAAGTGGGAAATTATATGTAGGTTCCATATAGCCTACATTTCCAACTCCCCATTTAATAGCCATTTGAATAGTCTTGTTTATAAAATAAACTTCACAATGAAATGGAGATATCTTGCCAGTAGTTCTATTAAGCATTTTACCTAATAAAGGTAAATTTTCAGTCTCAAGAGTATATCTGCCAGCACTGAAAACATCTAGGGCTTGGCCATTCATAAAAAATATAGCTTCTTGTGATTCATGAACAATAAGTTGTGTCAAATTATTAAAATCTTCACAAGGATGTTTCCATACAAAAGTTTTATTATCTCCCTCGTATTTAATTATATCTGCTGTTTTTGCCATAAAGCCTCCTTAAAGCATAATAAGTATAACATATATTGCGATATCTTGTAAAATAAATTTCACTTTATACAACTATTTAATAAAAAAATATGGGGTATCATGCAATACTCCATATTCATTTTGGACATTTTAAGTTATTTTTAATATATTTTATTAGTCTTTTGATTTTCGTGTCTTGGGGTTAATCTGGTGACTTCTGGGAATATCTTGCGATTAAAAATATTTGGCTATATGTTCATAGTTTATTGAAAATGTCTAAGATTACATTATTATTAAAACAAGGATTATTTTCTATTATTAGCAACTACATTTTCTAAATAAGCATCTTGCAAGAGTAGGCTCTTAGATTTAAGAGTTCCAAAAAAGCTTAAAGATTGTGCTATATGCAGTGTTTCGCAGTCAATCTCTCTATCTACATATAAAATTTGTGCATATACTTTTTTTGCTTTGATTGACTTGCACTGAATTTGTTTTGATGAATCAATTTTGTTTGCGATAATAGTTTCTGACTCTATACAATCAATATCCAAACTTGTTTTGCTCTCTATATTTTTTGCTCTTAAATTAGAAATATTAAAAACATCTTTGTTAAAAATTACATTGCCAACTATATCAAAATTAACACAATATTCTTCGCCTAAAAACTCTATTGGAATATTAAAAGTTACGTCATCTTCTCCAAAATCATAACATAAAATTTTCAATCCTTCGTTGTCAAATTTCTTTATAGCAAGAAACTTTTCTAATTCTTCTAAACTATTTATTGTTATCATATTGACCTCATTTAATCTTTAAATATTTTATCTATAAGTGATAGTTTATTTTGTTCATATAAGTTATCACTATTTCTATAAACTTTTGCTAAATAACTATAAGTCAAGTACTTTATCAAATTTGTATTACTTTCACTTTGAAGCATAAGTTCTATTTTCTCTTTTCTATCTTCAAAAGGCATTATACTAAGATTTGTATCAAAGACCTTATCTAATTTTGTCACATAACAAACATCTTTAATAAGATGGTTTTTAATAAAATCAAATATATTAGGCGTAAAGTCGTCTATACATTTATATTTAACTATGCTATGTTGTCTTAGGTAATCATTGTATTTATGGATTGAAAGTAATTTGTAGGTTTCTTTTTCTATAGCTCCACACTCAACTAAATCGTCTATAATCTTTTTAGCTTTTAGATATGGAAGATTGAATATTCTTTGCAAAGTCGAGATAGATAAATGGTCTTTAATTGCTATAAATCTATCATAATCGTTGTTTATGTTTTTTGTTTCGTCTAACTCTGCTAAAAGTTGATCTAAATCTATCATATTACACCTCTATATTTTAAAATATATTAACATAAAATGCGATACTTTGTAAAATAAATTTCATTTTGAAATGGAAATAACACAAATAAGGCTATAAAATCGTGGTGTAAATCATAAAAATATGAAAAATAATGTCAAAATCACAAATATTGCGATATTTTATAGCAAAAGACTTTTTGTTGCCAACAATATTGTGATTAGAGCAATAGTAGTTCCAATTTATAATAATGGCGGAGGAACTATTATGGATAGAAATGAGATTATATTTAAAATTGGTACTATAAGACGAGATGCTAATTTATCTGCAAGAGCTTTATCTCAAAAAATAGAATTAAATGATGGCTATATCAATAGACTTGAAACAAAGAAAGATTTTCTTCCTAGTATGGAAGTATTTTTTAGTATCCTAGAAGCTTGTAATTATTCTGCTGAAAAGTTTTTCTATCACGATTCTAATAACTTTGAAACTGATATGGAAATTTTAGAAAGAATTAAAGCATTGCCAAAAGAAAAAAAGGAAGCACTATTAACATTTTTGAAATAGAGCTTGTCTAAGATTACACTATTATTAAAATAAAGAAAGCAGTCTAATTAATGACTGCTTATTTTATTATTGTTATAATTATAGCCTTGTAATTGTCGCTCTCTAATTGATTTTTAATATTATTCATTGCTTCTACAATCTCTTTAGTAAGCTTTAATTTTTCTATATTTTTAGTTTGTAAGTACATATACTTTGGTGTTCTAAAAAACATATTTACTCGTCCTTTATAAATGGTATGTGATAATATTGTTTATCTAGGCAATAGGCATATTCGCCAGTCTCGTAATCTATATAATAATGGCCATCATTAAAGCAATATAGGTCTTGTCCTGTGTTCTTTCTGCACTTCTCGTTTAAATCGTCTAGTAAGTCTTTCGCTCCAGCAATAGTAGTTTCTATTTCAATCTCTTCTGCTTGAGGGAACTTTAAGCTTCTAGTAAAAAGTTTTACGAATTGTGGAAACTTAGTAAAATTCTTGTTCTCTGGATTTATATTTGATTGTTTGTATAGTGTTATATAATCTAAAACTCCATATGGCTCAGTAGCAAATTGATAGTCGCTTATTCCGTGTTTTCAGTGCTTGTTAACTCATTCTTCAGTCATATCAATGGGCTTTTCTTTTTCAAACATAAATATTATGTGTATGTGATAGTGTGTTTCTTTTTTATGAGATTCAATAACACGCACATAATGAAATTTGCCAAAATGTCTTTTAACGCATTTCATAAAAGATTGGAATTTTACTTTTATGCTGTCTCAACTAATAATGTCTTTAGTTGTTAAAGTGACGAATAAACACTTGCTTTCATCAAACTTTAATTTAAATAATTGTTTTCTATTTTCTCTAAGAACTGCTACATATTGTTTAGTGGTCATATAAGGGTTTTTATAGTTTCTTATTTTAGGTGGTGGGTATGCTCACATAACTCGTTCTTCAAATGGATTATAAAGGTTATATTGAATTCTCATTCGTTCATTATCATAAATAAAAACTTTTGCTTCTCTGTATTGGTTTTGTTCATTTATATTTATCATTGTATCATCTCCTTTAAATAATTTATCTTTTTACTATAAAGGCTTTTCTTTGCTTTTATAATAAATTTTGCTCTCAATAAAGTGTTTATTGATTTTTATTTGTTTGTTTTTGAAAAGAATATGTGCTATTATTGTTTTGTGTCTAAGATTACCTTATTATTAAAACTAGAATGTTTGAACAAAAAGTGTAAATGAGAATGTAAAGAATTTCATTAAAACTAATTAGACAACACAAAAAATATTTGTCAAAACAAACAAAACAAATTCTACACATTATAATATAAAAAATATTTAGTATTTTAAATTATATTTTGCCTCTCAAAAGTTACTAGAGGCAGAAGATATAATAAAAAATAAAAATTGATTAATAAAAAAAAGAAAAAATGATTAAATAATTTAATCATTTTTTTTGTTTTAAAATTAAATTTTGCGATAAAACCTCAAAAAATAAATTAGGTTTTTTATAATTACAATTCTTTATTATCATTTTCATCATCAGCAATTTTTGAATTTTGGTTTTCACAATTTGTTTTTGCTAAATTTATATAATAATTTTTAAGTTCTTGCTTATAATCTTTGCCAAATATTTCAGCGAAAACCTTTCTCAAATCATTGATAAAATTATCATCATAAAGCTCATTATAAATGTCTTTCTTTGATAAAATCTTATATTCTTTTTGCCTCAACCAAAGCAAATCTTGAATTACATCACCTTTTGCGGTTATTGAACAAATATCTTTATTATTGCTTCTTAGAAATACATTATCAATTTTTATCTTTATCAAACGCAAAGAAAAACCTTTTTTGTCGCAATCATCAATCATCTTTAAAATATTATCATAACTTAAATTATTAAGCTCTGATTTTAAATTTTTTAAAGCTAATTTTTGTTTTTCGTCATAATTTTCATAGTTTTCAATAATAATAATTGCAAGTTTTTCGCCTTCCAGTTTTCCAGCAGCAATCTCAAATTTGTTGTCAACTCCAAATTTCTTGCCTACTAAAGTTTTTATATCCAGTTTCTCAATATACTTGTCCATATCTTTATCCTCGTTTAACAACTCAATTATACCACATCTGTTAATATAAGTCAATTGCTATTTTTTTTGATTAAAATGCACAAAAAAAAACGAAAATATGGTTAAAATTTAAAAAAATATCCAAATTTTCGTAAGTTTTAATAAATTATTTATAATTGCATAACCATTAAAAATTGCAACCTATAATTTCTTATCAATATCTTTTAAACTATAAGCCAGCTTTTCAATATCACCTGCACCAAGTATAGCAAACACATCAACCTTATCAATATTATTCAAAATTTCCTGACTGCACAATTCAAAACTATCAAAATATCGGCTTTTTTTGCCATTTTCACATATTTTTTCTGATAAAATCAAAGAAGTTATCCCTTCAATCGATTTTTCTCTTGCGGGATAAATTGGCAAAAGCCAAACCTCATCGCACTCATCAAAAGCTTTTACAAATTGCTCAAACAAAGATTGAGTCCTTGTAAAAGTATGCGGCTGAAAAATGACAACCAGTTTTCCACTTTTAGTTATCTCTTTTAAAGCCTTGATAGACGCTTCAATTTCTGTGGGATGATGTGCATAATCATGAATAATTAAATGTCCATCAACATCATATATAAGCTCATTTCTTCGCTTTATCCCAGAAAACTTAAATAATCCATCTTTTATCTTATCTATTTCAATTCCCATAAACAAAGCACAGGCACAACTTGCAAGAGCATTATAGATATTATGTCTGCCAAAGCATGGTAATTTTATATTTTCTAGTTTTATTTCTTTAAAATATAAATCAAATGAATATTTGCCCGGTTGATATTCTTCAATATTTCTGGCTTGAACAATGGCACCTTCCTTCAACCCAAATGAAATTGAATTTTCAGGGATAATCAATCGACTATCAAAATCATCATAATTATATATAATCACACCATTTTTAGAGGTATTTTGTATATATTTATTGAATGATTTGAAAATATTATCCAATGTCTGAAAATAATCAAGATGGTCTTCTTGAATATTCAAAACTATAGAAATATCATTTTTAAGTGATAAAAAGCTGTCTTTATATTCACAGGCCTCTGTCAAAAAAACATCGCTTTTTCCTATATATAAATTGGATTCAATATTATTTAAAATACCACCAATATGAATGGTAGGGTCAATTCCGGCATAAAGCAAAATAGAGGCAATCATCCCAGTTGTTGTGGTTTTTCCATGACTGCCCGCGACAGAAATAAGCTTATATTTTTTTGTGATTTCCCCTAATATTTCAGCCCTGTTAAAAATAGGTTTATTTTTTGATTTAGCAAGCAAAACATCGCTATTATCGTCACTAATAGCTCCCGTAACTATCACTGCATCACATTTCTCAACAAACTCTGGTGCCTGACCTATCACAACTTCGATATTCTCTTTCTTAAGATTTTCTATAATTTCCGAATTGACAATGTCAGAGCCATAGATAATAAAATTTTCTTTTTTTAAAATTTTGGCGATTGCGGACATACTTATTCCGCCAATGCCTATTATATAAAATGATTTAAAGTCTGAAAGCATAATATTATATATGATAAATTCAATTAAAAGTATATTAGATTATTGTAAAAATTTTTCTTAACAATTCAAATTAAAAAATCATATCTTGTTGTATGAACAAAAAATTAATTTTAAACACAGAGTTTGTGAAAGATGAATTGATATCAAACTTAACAACAATAAAAACAAATGGGGCAATATGTGGTGCTTTTTATCCTATAAATGAAAACCAGCTTAAAAATGTCTATACATTTCTCAAAGAATATAAGTTGCCATTTATTGTCATCGGCAATGGAAGCAATATGCTGATAAGTGACAAAGCTAAAATATATGCCTTGTCACTTAAACGACTTAGGCAGCAAATGAAAATCAATAAAGAAAGCCTTTATGTTTCAGCCTCTGTCCCTTTGCCTAAAATTTTTCAATATACATATAAACACAACTTATCTGGATTTGAAGAATTGGCAGGTATTCCTGCAAGCTTAGGAGGCGCTTTAAAAAACAACGCTTCTGCATTTGGAAACTCCATTTTCAAGCATCTTGAATATATAACAATTTTTAAAAATGGAAAGGTTGTAAATTTAAAAAAGGAAAACATCGATTATTCATATCATAAAACTGCCCTTAGTGATTGTATAATTCTTTCAGCTAAATTTAATCTTACAAAGAAAAAACATTATCAAATTAAAAATCAATTTTCAAATTGTATGATAAAAAGAAATATCGCCCAACCAAAAGGTTTATCTTGCGGTTCTGTTTTTCAAAACCCACCCTTCCAATTTGCAGGAAAGCTAATTGAAGAATGTAATCTAAAAGGGTTTAAATTTGGTGAGGCAGAAATTTCTTCAGTTCATGCAAATTTCATCATAAATAAAAGTCATGCATCATTTTCTGATATAAAATTTCTGATAAACCTATGTCAACAAAAGGTTAAAGAAAAATTTGATGTTGACCTTAAATGCGAAGTGGAAATCATCGAATAAATAAAATTATAAATCAAAAAATCTGGTTTAATATCCCAGATTTTTTATTTTTTGAGGTTTGTTTCTCCAGTCTTTTTCAACCTTAACAAACAATTTTAACATAACCTTTTTATCAAGCAATTTCTCTGAAAATGCTCTTACATTCATTCCTATTTTCTTAAGAAGACTTCCGCCTTTACCAATTATTATGCCTTTATGACTTTCTTGCTCACAAACAATATCTGCATCGATATAAACAATATCATCTCTTTCATCAAATCTTATGATTTCCACCGCAACACCATGAGGTATCTCTCTTTCAAGATTGTTTAAAGCATTTTCTCTAATCTCTTCAGCAATAATAAATTTTATGCTTTTATCGGTATAATAATCAGGTGGATAAATATAAAAAGGTTTATCATGGGCAGCTAAATAACCTTTGATAAGCCCGATAAGTTTGTCCAGATTTTCACCTGTCTTTGAAGATACTTCAACATCACTATCAAAAGGCTTTTGAGATGAAATATCTATCTTTGTCCTTACAACAAGTTTATCAGATGAAATATGATTTATATAGTCTCTTTCCTCATCATCGATTGTTGTAGTTCCATCAACAAGATACAAAACAAGGTCCACACCGGCAATTGCAGAACGGACATTTTTCATCATAGACCTATCTAGTGAATTTTTGCTATGATGGACACCTGGTGTGTCAACAAAAATAATTTGACAATCTTCCCTATTGTAAATTCCTAAGATATTATCTCTTGTTGTCTGAGGCTTGCGAGATATTATCGCAACCTTTTCACCCACAAGAGCATTTACAAGACTACTTTTGCCTGCATTTGGTTTTCCAATAAGTGCCACATAACCAGAATAAAACATTATTTGCTCCTTTTAACTCCAAGTTCATCAAGAATTCTTTTGCTTGTCTGCATCATAACTTTTTCATCTTCAGCCTCAATGTGGTCATAACCAAGCACGTGCAACAATCCATGCAATGCCAAAAATCCAATCTCTCTTTTTTTGCTATGTTTAAAACTTTTTGCCTGCAATTTTGCAATTTTAGGACAAATAACAACATCACCAATATATAAAGAGCCATCTGGAGAACTTTCAATAATAAAGTCCTTCAACTTCTGGGGATAAACTATGTCAAGCATCGGAAAAGATAAAACATCAGTGCATTTGTCAACCTTCCTGTATAAATTATTCAGCTCTTGTATGCGTTCTTTCTTCACAAAAGATATTGTTATCCATGTATTTTCTATATTATTTTCTGTAACTTCCATAGCCTTTTGGTAAATTTTGCCAATCAATTTTCTATATCTATGACCCACACCCTCAAAGTTTATATACATTTATCCTCCTATGTTTCTATTGACAGTCAACACAAATTCTACTTGATGAAAACCATCCTCTTCTCTTATTGTATAATTTTCTTCTTTAATTATCTCATTTTCGCTCAAAAAAATCAAGGCTTTTTTACGAGCTTTTTTAATTATTTCATCTTGCACTTCCGAAAAACTTTCTTCAACCTCTCGTGTTTGAGTCTGATAATAAACAATCTTTTTTCGATATAAAGGCAAAATATTGTTTTTGGTCATACAAACGATGCTTTCTTCCGCTTGGTATTCTTCAAAAGGCAATTGATTTTTATTGGAATATAGAAGAATACTTCCTAAATATATTTCACTTTTTACATACTTTTTGCCCGTTCTTTCTGTTGAAAAATAATGTTCATAATGATTTTCAACCCCACTAAACCAAACATCTGCAAAAATTTCAGCCTTTGGAGTGACTATTCTTTGTTCTCCCTCCGCATCAATAATATAAGGATAGACTAGAATATCGCCTTTTTGAACAATATCTCCCACATCGACAGCTAAAGTGCCCTGTATAAGATTAATATCGGTGATAAGTCCGTCAAATTGGCTTACAATTGCCTCGCCCTCCTTCATTTCATCAGGAATTACTGCTTCATTGACATTGATTATCAAACTTTGACCTATTATCGCAACACTTATCGAACTTACCTCTTCAAAATTTGATTTTACATTAAATTCAATCTGTTTTGTGTTTATCTTTACCTTAATCCAACTATTCAAACTATCATTTACAAAACTTTCAATTTCCTTTGATACCCTTTTATCCACCCCAAAAACATTGATTTTTAGAATAAAGGCATACTGCAAACAATAAAAAATACTGCAAAACAAAATAGCTGCAATTATTCCATAGCTGCAAAATAATTTCTTAAAATTTGAAGATATACCTTGATGCGAGATAGCAGTTATTTCAAGACCTGCCTGACCAAGCATCTTTGTCAAAAGCTTATGTTTTGAAAAATCAACTTCAAATTCACAAAGATTATGCTCAAGACGATTGTAATTATAAATTTTTATTTTTTTGACGATATTATTTATTGTGCGTTCTTGATTTAAACCTTTGACTTTAACATAAGTTCTGCCCTTTTTAATCATTAAAACAACTCCGTCTTAACAATCTTTCCTTGAATAAGCATGGTATTGTCGGTAAGTTCAGACAATTTCAAATCTTCTCCTTCCACAACATATCTGCCTTTCTTGACTTTAAAAGCAATCATTTGAGGCGACAAAACAGTCAAGCCCTGATGTCCCTCAACATACATCAATCTGCCTGACATATTCACTATATTGAAATTTGAAAGAATTTCTGTATTAGTCGACTTTTTTTTAAGTTCGTCAAAAAAATTAAACACGCACAACCTCCATTTAAATATGTTTATGCGTGTTTAAATTAAAATATTAAATTATTAAATATATAAAAATCTTCAAATTTATTATATGCTTATTTTTACTTATCATCATTGAATTTATCAAAAACATTGCTCATGATTACCGCTTTAATTTCAGGTGGTAATTTTTGTATTTGAGATAACAATGATTTATCAAGCACTCTTCTTGTAAAAGAATGTTCATCTAAGAATTTTTCAAAATCATCATCACGATTTTGCGCCGCTTTTTTATTCGGTGAATATCCACCGCTATTTAAAGGACTATTGCTAGTTTTTGCTTTATTCTTAGAATTTACATCAAAATTTGGCATAAAATCTTCGATATTAAAATCAAGGTCATCTATATCATCAAGGTCTTCTTCCTCAGTTTTAGATTCATCAAATGACAAATCATTCATGATTTCTTCTTCAGACAAATTTATTCCAACATCATCTTTAGAAATTGAAATTGAATTATCAACCTCATCCTTGTTTTCTTGTTTATATTTTTTCAGGTTTTCTTGCAATTGTTTTGATTTGCGTTTGTTTGATAATGTCAAAAAAAGTATAAAAGATATAATTACAAATAAAACAGCAACACCAATAATGATTAAAATTTTAAAATTCATTAGAAGAAATCTCCTTCATCGTCATCATCATCGTCATCTGAAGTGTTGTTATTGTTGTTTATGATGGCTCTTCTCATGGCAGTATCAGCTTGCAAGTTCATAAGCTTATAATAATCCATAACAGAGAATCTTCCCTCTCTTATCGCCTGAGAAATCGCACGAGGCACATCAGCTTCAGCTTCAAGAACTGTCGACTTCATTTCCTCTGTCTTAGCTCTCATTCTAATTTCTTTTATTTCTTCAGCATTTTTACGTCTTTCAGCTTCAATGCTTGCATAAACTTTTTCTTTCTCTGCAGACTGAAGTTCTTTCTCTGCATTTAAATTTCGACCAATTTCAACATTAGAAATATTTACATCCAAAACATTAAACATAGATTTTTGAGTTAAAACACGCAGGTCAAGATTTGAAAGCAATGCTTTATTTGGTTCTTTCAAAATAATTTTATGGTCTTTTGTTTTTGAAATATTTTCAAGCATCCAAGCACTTGCTGTGCTTTTCAAATCTTCAATACCAAGACCATTAATAAATCTTTCAAGGCAAAGCTTAATAGACAATTTCAATTCTACAATAATTTCAATTCCATCTTGTGTAAAAGCACGTATGTTGTCTACATTGATTACCTTTGAAGAAATACTATCTTTTACATTTTGCAATACATCTTGAGAAGCAAGCTCGATTGCACTTGCCCTTTCAAAACTCAAATTGATTCCCGAATTTTTGGCAAGGTTAAGCGCTGTAAGCACCGCAACAACATCTCCACCCGATAAAGAAAGACTTTCAATCTCTTTAAGTGAAATATTTAATTTTGATTTTTTTGCCATAACATAGCTGTTTACAATGTTTGAAACAACCAATTTGCGATTTTTGATACTAATCAGCTTAAATGAAGGTATATAAGCCCCTGAAAATAAAGCTGTAAAATAGTTTTTTAGTGGAACAAAACAAATGTAGGTAAACAACCCCAAAAATATCGCCCCAAAAACTGAAACAAGAACAATCTCAGTAGTCCCAAACTTTAATAAAGTAGAAATAGACATTTAAGCCTCCTTTTTTAAAATTTCAACTATAAATACCTTTTACAGCAAAAATTTCTTTTAAATCTCTCATTTATACAATTATATCATACTTTTTTTTAATTGTAAATACTATTTATCTGCAAAAATCAGCAAATTAGATTTTATTTTAGTAGGAAGAACGTTGAAAATAAAATAGATATTGCTGAGCAAACCCCGACAGCTCTCCAAATTCTTCAACAAGATTATTCCTTATTGTTTCTCTGTTGCTTAATGGCTGATAATAACTGTTATACATCTGAGCAATCCATGTATCAACAGGAAAAACTTTGCCTTTATGATACCCAAACAACAACAGACAATCTGCCACCTTTGGACCAATTCCTGTCAAAGAAATAAGCTGAGTCCTCAATTCATTCAACTCAAGTGATTTAAAATTTTCAAGTTTTTCTGGTGTAATTTGCCTTAAAACTTTATAAAGATAACTTGCGCGATAACCCGCACCCATTTCTTTAAAAAACTGCTCATCGCATTTTAATAAACTTTCATAACTTGGAAAAGAATAAATATCTTCTTCCACCTTTTCTCCCAAATTCTTGCGAATATTGTTTAAAATAAGCTTTATTCGCTTGATATTATTATTTGCAGAAATAATAAAAGATATCATTGTTTCAAACAAATCTTGATTTAAAATTCTAATTCCATATCCAAACTCGATAGGTTTTTTTAATATGTCAAATTTAGATAGGTCGGACTTAATTTTATTATAATCACCATTTAAATCAAAAAAATCGATGAAATAGTCAATATTTTTGGTTTTTATCAGATAATAATCTTCTTTTTCAGAAATTTCAGCATAATTGCAGCCAGGAAAAACTTTATAAATGTCACCATCTTTTTTAAAACAAAAAACCTGACCACATTCTAAAATATGTTCTGGATTAAACTCATCTTTGCAAAAAACTTTTATTTGCTCTTTTTCTATTTTGTATTTCATAATTCTATTATACAATAAATCAAGTCAAAAACAAATTATATATTGAAAATAATGTCAAAATCACAAAATTTTTATTATATTTTTTTAAATATAAAAAACTATATTTTCCCTCTTGCTGCCTAAAAAAAACACTCGCTTTGTTTCTATATATCTTGCGAAAAAAAAGAGTTGAATATTTCAACTCTTAATTATTATTATTCAATAGATACAATCTTTTTGCCATTTGACATACCAAATTTAACTTTGCCATCAGTTGTTGCGAAAAGAGTATAATCTTTTCCCATTCCAACATTAACACCAGGATAAATTTTAGTGCCTCTTTGTCTTACGATGATTGACCCTGCAGTAACATTTTCACCGCCATAAGCTTTCACACCAAGTCTTTTACTTTGTGAATCACGGCCGTTTTTAGTAGAACCACCACCCTTTTTATGAGCAAAAAGTTGAGCATTAAACTTAAACATTTTTTACCTCCAATTTTGCGAATTTTTCTTCATCTATCAAAATTGATTTGAAGGATTGCAGACAGGTATTAAACAAAAACTGAGCCTGACCCAAAGCATCCTTTTCAGAAATCATGATTTTAAGATATCCATCAGAAATTTCATGAAATGCTTTGATTTTGCCTACCTCTTCAATTCCTACAATTGCAAGCTGCGCAACTGTCGAAATTTGAGCGCAAAGCAAATCTTTGCCAAAAACATCTTTGCCTGTATGTCCTTTCACCTCAAACCCAATCAATAGATTGTTTTTTTTGTAAAAAGTAATTTTTGTCATAATAAACCTTACTTTTTAATAGAAGTTATTTTTAATTGAGTGAATGGTTGTCTGTGACCTTGCTTCTTTCTCTCGTTTTTCTTTGGCTTGTATTTGAAAACAACAATTTTATCGCCCTTTCCATGAGCAACAACTTCTGCTTCACATACTGCACCAGAAACAAGAGGATTTCCAGCAACGACAGTTTTTCCGTCACTATAAAGCATTACATCTAAGTTGATTTTTTCACCAACAGCATTAGTGATTTTTTCAACTGAAATGATATCATTTTCACTAACTTTGTATTGCTTTCCACCACATTGAACTATAGCAAACATTTCTTTACCTCCTCTAACCAAACTCGCTGTTTTAATTTCGGGTGTCAAACATTTTTCTATTATTATAATCTCTTATAATCGTTTTGTGCTTTTTATGAATTTAAGTGAAATTATCTAAACTATAAAAGGTATTTTAAATAATTTCATATTTGCAGCCATAAAACAAGCAATGTTTAAACTTATCTACCCTACACATGCGGATACTCAACTATAATACCATATAAGGACAACTTTGTCAAGAAAAATTCAAATTAAATATCAAAAAAAGCGGTCTATTTTAAGCCGCTTTTTTCTTTAAAACAATCAATCTTATTTGTTTTTATCTTTATATTTTTTCTCTTTTTTGTCAAGTTTTACCTTGCTTACAACAAAGTATATTACAACTCCGGCAAGCACTGCTACAGAAAGTCCAATAAGAACTCCGCCCATAACTTCCTTGACATCGATATCTTTTGATTCTTTTGTTGAAACTTCAAAAGTCACGCTTGAACTTGTTTCATTTCCAGCCTTATCTTTTACAATTACAGTAAGAGTATAAGTTCCTGCAGTTTCAAGCTTATGAGTATAAATATACTCGCCAGGTGCTGCATTTTCATCATTTTTAAGAGTGATATAGTTGCCGCTGCCTGAATCAGGATTTGAAAGTCTTACTTCCATATTCTGTTTAAGCCATTCAACATCTTCAGTCACATTGTCAGAAACTGTAAGACCTGCAAAGTTAAGTTTCATTGTATCGCCCAACTTATATGTTGTCTTAACAAAATTGTTTTCAAGTTTAACCTTTGGTCCAACAACGTCACCATTTTTAATTGTATATTCAACTGTCTTAGCTGTGTCAACATTTACACCTGTTTTGTCCATAGCTTGAATTGAATATTTGATAACATACTTGCCATTATCAACAAGTTTAAGAGAAATTTCACCATTATTTATAGTAAAGTTTTCCTTATTTTTCAAATCTTCTTGATTTGCCCATTCTTCAAAAGAGATTTCGGCAAGAGTAACAGTTGTGTTACCAGAAGTTTTTGTAATAGTCACATAAGAATCTTTAAGGTTTGTTTGATAATCATCACCATTATATTCAATGTTCTTTGGTTTAGCAATCTTTATTGTATTGTTAAGGTCTTCAAGAGCATCTGGATAAACATTTTCATCAAAGGTAACCTTAATTTCAACTCCACCAACATTTATAGTTTGAATCTTGCTTTCGCGAACATAAACTTCAACAATTTTTGAAAGAGCTTTAAGTCCATTTGCATCTAAGTTGTCATCTGCATCAAGTCCAAGAATAGATTTGTTTGCACGAAGAACATAGCTTTCAAGTCCATCCTCATCAGTTGTCTTTTCAATATAAACATAATATTTTTCGTCATTATATTTATAGCAAAGCTTGTCATTTTCAAGGAAAATCATTCCATTATTTGCCTCATTTTCAGATTTAGCAAATACTGCAGAATCCTTAGAATATCTCATAAGGAATACTTTATATTGAAGTTTAAATGTGCCCTTCTTATGTCCTGTGAAATAGTATTTATCAAGTGTATAAGAATCTGTTGCAGATACGATGGTTGTTGTATAATAAGTTGCAGTTCTTGCATCGTCTTCTTCATTAATGCCAATATAACCGAATGAATCAGAAGTTGCAAGTGAAAGTGTTGGAGGAACCAAATAATGTGTTTGACCAGCCTTCAAATCAATTGTTTCTGAAGTTATATTTTCAATTTCTGGTGTATCATTTACCACACTGTCAACAACATGATAGTTGAAATATGTTGTGTAGCAATGGTTGCCAGCATCCTTAACTGTTATTGCAACTTGATAATCGCCGCCGATAGAAGCTCTGAAAGAGCCACCTTTCACTGTAAATGATTCACGCATAGAATCAAAATCAGTTTTCATATTTGATGATTGCATAACAACTTTGTCAACAGTTCCGTCATCATTTTTTACAAGTCTGTAAACTTTGACTTCAGCGTTCATATAGTCAACATTATCATCTGTGAAATAAAGAGTAGGAAGCTCAACTTCATCAGGAGCAACAATCTTTGTATCAACAGGTAAATTGTCAACCTTAAATAAGATAGGCATTTCGGTATCATTTGCATCAGCAATGGTGATTACCTTATTAAAGAAACCTGCATTGCCATAGTCATCAATAGCATAGCACAATATTTCAAGATATTTTGCACCTTGTGGTCTTTCTTTCTTAAGGTCGATTTTATAAGTTGACTCTTTTTCATCAAGAATCCAACCTTTATTTTCTTCAACATTCTCATCAATAACTTTATCTGTTTGAGCATACCACTTAGAAGAAAGATTTGAATTTGCTCTTTGGATATAATATTTTAAAGATGATGTTTTTTCAGAACTGATAGCTGCTTTGTTTGCATCAAGATATCTATAAGCTGTGACAGTATCAAGTCTTGAATCTTGTGAAACGGTTGCAGTCGCAATATCAAATTCAATCTTATCAGAAGGAAGATATGTGTCTTGAAGTGCTGTTGAGAAGGTAATTGTAGGAATCGCTTCAGCATTATAATCTGCAGAAATAGTCACAGAATTTCTTGAAGTTGTTTCATTATTTATCTTATCACTTGCACCATAAATGAATGTATAAGTTCCGTCTGAGAACACCTTTTTAGACTTGAAAGAAGTGTTTTTACATTCGATATATGCATAACCTACTTCATTTTCACTATCAAGAAGCATCATTTTTTCAACTGCTTTGTCATCACTGTTTGTAAGACCTGCAACAATTTCATTACCATCAAAATCTTTATTGAATTCGGTTGTAACTAAAAGATATTTGTTATCTTTAAGGAATTTCTTAATTTCTTGGTCATCATCAATCTTTTTGCCTTCCAAAAGCATTTGAGAACGGATATGATAGTTGTCACTTACAATTTGTTTATAAACTGAAGCTTCCTGACTTGCACCTGTTGCTCTTGCTGGAGCAAAAATAAGGTTGTATTCATGATAAGCTTTTTCGCTTATATCAAACATAGTCATTGATGTGTTGTCAATGATAGTTCTTCTAAGAGTGAGTTTATCTTTTGCAACAAAGTTGTCAGTTCCGCCAACAGCATACATAATCACATTGCGGTTGCCAGATTGAGTTTTAAGTTTATTAAGTGCACTTACATATTTGTTGTCTTTTTCATTGTAAGCATCTTTGTTTCCGCCATCGTAAACATATACGCTTGCAGAACGGCTATCTTTTACATTTGTAATTTCAAATCTTGTTTTGCTCTTATCCACAGGGTTGCCATAGAAGTCTTTTACTTCGTATGTGAACATATAAGAACCTTCATCATTGGCCTTAAACTTTCCATCTTCGGTGATAACTTTGTCAGTTACATCTTCGGTATAACTTCCGTTTTTGCCCCTCTTTTGAACTGTTACTTTATAATAAACTTCAATCGCTTCATTTGCAGGAGCATTTGTTGATTTTGTAGTGGCTGTGATTTTTGGAAGTTCTTTTTCAATTCCAACAACTGCAGTTATATCAGATGTTGATGTTGACCATTTTGTTTCCAAATCATACCCTTTTTCTTCCTCTTTAGAGTTTTTGAAATAATAACCTTCTTTTACAGAGAAAGATTTTGAAGTAGAAGCTACAAACACAGGTTGATTGTTATCGCTTATTTGATAATAAGAATAATATACTTGAATATCTTGTCCTTTTACTGTCAAAAGGTTTTTATTTGAAATATAATATACAGTCTTTCCGTCAACCTCTTTTGAGTCAATTGCAATCTTGCTTCCGCTTGAAAGACTTAAAGTCACAAAACCAGCCTTTGTATCATCGGCAGGAAATTCAAAATCATTTTTTCCTAAATTGGTGAAATAATCATTATCATTTTCAGAAATCAAAATTTCGCTGTTTGAATCTTTGACAGAAGGAAGAGGAAGAATGATATCCTTGTCAGTAAGAGCAACATCGTATACACTTGGGATAATATTTTCATTGTTTGCAGAAAAATCAAATACAGCTTCACTAACTTCACATTTTACTGTCATGTCATAAGAATATACGTTTTCACCATCTTTTACATTGTAAGTAATTGTATAGCGACCTACTCTGTCCGCAACAAAACTATTGCCTTCTACATTGACCTTATCATTAGTGTCTTTATAGAAAACTTCGATAGATGATTCAATAGCACTTGCATCTTCTTTGCCAATAATATGTTCAGCCTTGCCAGACTCTGTCTTATATTCATAAACAGCTTCAGGTATTTGAACAGAATTGCCTTTTTTTACAACAAGTTCAGCACCTTCTCCATTAACCTTAATTCCGTTTGCTAAAACACCAACTTTATCGGCAATAGAACTATCAAAAGCTTGAGCTATTACCTTGCCAGGAAAGAAAGCACTGCACATAATAAAAGCAAAACCAACAGCTACACCTTTTAATAATCCCTTAAATTTTGATTTTTGTTTAACCATACCAATCTCCTCATAATTAATTAATGTATTATTTAACAATTAATTGTAAACCATTTTAAAAATTAAGTCAACAAAATTGTTATATAAATCAAAAATATTTTGTGCTTGCAACAAACTTTTATGTTGTCAAATTTTCACTTGTTTTGTCGAAAAATAATATCAAATTTTCAAAGTAAAAATTGCCAATAAATGTAATATAAATTGCAATAAAAAAGCAAAAATAATATTTTAAAATATTTAATATAATCAGATAAAAATCAGATAAAATCTTTGAAATATTTAAAATAAGGATATTAAAAAATAAAAATTTAAAGTTTTTGAAAAAAGTTATGCACATTTTCTTGATTTTATTAGTAGTATGTTAATGTGAAAGGGAAAAAAGATAATAAAAAAAGTGATGCTTAAATTGCTTTAATAAAAGCGAGAATAATCACAAAACTATCACACACCCTTTCAAATACATAAGGAATTTTATAGGAGGAACAAATGAATTTCTTTAACAACTCATGTGGCAATGGTTGTGGCAATGGCTTTGGCGGTTGCGGCTGTGATTGCTGCTCACTTATTTTATGGCTCATAATTTTACAATGCCTTTGCGGAAATGGCAATGGCTGCGGTATGGACTGCTGCACATTAATCTTACTTTTACTTTTATGTGGTTGCGGAAACGGCTGCAATAAATAATTGAAAATAAAATAAGAAAATATTAAATTTAGCAAAAATAAGTAAAAATTAGCGTAAAATTAAAGAAAAAAGCATAAAAAATGCAAATTTAATGTAAACAAAGCATAATTATCTTTCTATCAACAAAAAAATCAAAGATGTCATTAATATCAAAATTTAAGCATCTTTGATTTTTATTTATCTTATTTGCAATTTATTTTTACCTTTTTATAAAGCTCTTTCATCAAAAATATCGTCTACCATTTCTCTATAATTTTCAATCTTTTCATCTAAAAGAGTTTTTAATCTCTTGCTATTTTCACCCAAACTATCACTGATAAGCTTTGAGTCTTTTATATAATCCAAACATTTTTGTTCTGACCATAATGGTGGAATATCAAGTAAATTTATATATCTATCTGCAAGCTTCACAAGTCTTGCATCTCGAGAAGAGGAATATAACCTTTGTATACTTTCACCAATCTGCAAATGACGAGGCAAGCTTTTATCTTTTGTAAGTGCCATGACATTATCTGCAACTTCCTTTCCAAACAAACCTTGCAAATCTTCATAACTTGCATCAGTATCTTCAATGACATCATGAAGCAAAGCGGTTGCACCCAAAATTTCAATGTTTTTATAATCTGATGGGATGTTTCTCATAAGATGATTATAAACATTAATGCAATGGTCAAAAAATGGTCTATTAGGATTGCATTTCATAAATTGATTCTTATGTTTTTCTTTAGCAAATATATATGCTCTTCTTACTAAATCGGTCATATCTTAATTATAATCATATAATCATATAAGTCAATAGCAAAAATAGATTTTCTCATCAAAAGTTCTTATGAATTAGCCCGCTCTTGCTATGCTCTATTTTATTATTCTTAGGTATCCATTTTTATATCTCTTTAAAAACAAATATAAATCTAAAAAACAAGGAATAAAAACTATCCCTTGTTTTAAATTTAAAAATAAAGCTATAAATTATTAAAATTTTTCTCCGCAATCGATACAAAATTTTGCATCCTTTTTATTTTTAACACCACATTTTGTGCAATATTTCACATTTGCATTTGCTGTTGAAGATGCATTTCTTGATTTTCTCACCCCATTTGCAATAGCTTCAGCAGTTTTTTCTACCGCTGGAGCAGCCTCATCAGCAACATAGTTTATTGTTTCACCCGCGACAGGCGCTGTCCCTGATGCACCAAATGATGCAATTTCTCTAGCATGAGCTGTGAAAAGTAAAAAGCCAGAAAAGCTTATAATTCCAAAGCCAAAAACCATTAAGATTCCGCCTAAAGCACCAAACATAGTTTTATTATTCCCTAAGTTTCTTATCCCTACAATAAGCAATGCAAGTCCTGCGGCAAAAAGTATAGCTCCAACCGCCAACATAGCAAAAGCAATTATTCTAATCTTACTTTTAGCGTTTTGATACTTTTGTTCATTCAAAAATTGTCCTTTCATTAAAATCTCCTTATAATTATTTTAGCAAATTTATATCCAAAAATCAACATTGTAAAGCCGATTTTTATTAAATATGAAATCTGACCCTGCAGTCATTTTCATTTTTTACTATAATAAAAATCTGTTTTTATTTTTCAATTCAAAATTTCAATTTTTCATGCAATCAATTCAATATTATATTCACTGACGCAGTCAAATTCCTTTCATCTTGCTATCAACTCAATTTTCATTCTCTCCCACAGTCAAATTCATTCATGCAATCAATTCAATATTAATTTCTTGCTGAAATCTTTTTAAAATTTTCAATCAATAAAAATCAAAAAAGATGTCCACAAACGCAGACATCTTTTTATTTATTTTACTCGACAAATAGTTGTCAAATAATTTGTTTATTATTCAATAACAGTAGATACTACACCTGAACCAACTGTTCTGCCACCTTCACGGATAGCGAAACGAAGTCCTTGTTCAATAGCAACTGGCTTGTTAAGAGTAATAGTCATGTTGATGTGGTCACCAGGCATAACCATTTCTACGCCCTTTTCAAGTTCAACTACGCCAGTAACATCTGTAGTTCTGAAATAGAATTGTGGTCTATAACCATTGAAGAATGGAGTATGACGGCCACCTTCTTCTTTCTTAAGAACGTATACTTCAGCAGTATATTTTGTATGAGGGTGAATAGTGCCAGGTTTGCAAAGAACTTGTCCTCTTTCGATTTCTGTTCTTTGAACGCCACGGAGAAGAAGTCCAGCATTGTCACCAGCAAGAGCTGCATCAAGTGACTTGTGGAACATTTCAACACCAGTAACAACGGTTTGTCTTGATTCTCCAAGACCAACAAGTTCTACAGTGTCACCAACTTTAATAGTTCCTCTTTCTACTCTACCAGTAGCAACAGTTCCACGACCAGTGATAGTGAAAACGTCTTCTACAGGCATAAGGAAAGGTTTGTCAGTGTCTCTTGTAGGCTCTGGGATATAAGAGTCAAGAGCAGCTGCAAGTTCTTTAATGCAAGTGCAAGCAGGGTCATCCATATTTCCAGCTTGAGCAGCTTCAAGAGCTTTAAGAGCTGAACCTTTGATAATTGGAGTGTCATCTCCTGGGAAGTCGTAAGCACTGAGAAGGTCACGAATTTCCATTTCAACGAGTTCAAGAAGTTCTGGGTCATCAACTTGGTCAGTTTTGTTCATGAAAACGATGATATATGGAACGCCAACTTGTCTTGCAAGAAGGATGTGCTCTCTAGTTTGAGGCATTGGACCATCAGTAGCTGCAACAACGAGGATTGCTCCGTCCATTTGAGCAGCACCAGTAATCATGTTCTTAACGTAGTCTGCGTGTCCTGGGCAGTCTACGTGTGCATAGTGACGAGTTTCAGTTTCGTATTCAACGTGAGAAGTATTAATTGTGATACCTCTAGCCTTTTCTTCTGGGGCTTTATCGATTTCGTCATATTTCATTTTTTGTGTGCCATACATAAATGTAATAGCGGCTGTAAGAGTTGTCTTACCATGGTCAACGTGGCCAATTGTTCCTACGTTAACATGTGGCTTAGATCTAACATAAGCTTCTGCCATATTTAATAATCTCCTTTTTTAAATTACTAATG